>JASLHI010000049.1 GCA_030149815.1 Aquirhabdus sp.
GGGCCCATACGCCCGTCAGCATTAGTATGTTCCATAGTACCCTACTTGTCTTTTTTGATTTTTGACCTAATAACGTCGAAACGCATCCCTAGTATGTCAACCAAACAAAACCGATCACACACAATGATCACATTTTAGAAGGTCAACACAAAGGCTGCGAATTAATCTACGCTACGCCTCTATATGAAGCCTAAAACTCTCAACAAATTACCGACCGTAATTCATTAAGACAGGCTATTTCCATAATCCGCTATAATGCCTGAATATTTAGCGCTTTTATATCTCTTTGTGCATTATTTATGAACACAATTCGAATTATTATTCATCATAAATGGTTTACTTAAATTTATTTTCTGAATTAATTAAAAATTAAAAATTAAATTTATAATAAAAGTTTCAACATTTTTTTATTATTAATCAATGATAAACGGGATTTTATTTTAGTTTTTTATTTCTTAAGTATATTTCTTATGCTAAAAGGAATTAAGCGTAGTATTAACCAAACCAACCCGCCCAAACCTGCACCATATAAATGCGCATGAAGTACGACAGGCGCCCCTATTAACTCAGCCGTTTGGCTGTTTCCGCTATAAGCTTCCCAACCAATTTTTAAACCCACACCCAAGGCCACGACATAACCCATCCGACTTTCTGCAGCGTGAGTACTTTGTATTGCATTCAGAGCGACCGCCAAATAAATGCCATGCAAAACACCAGACAACCCCGCATACAAAATAAGAGTCGGTTGGAGAAAATATAACAGCAAGCTCAATAAAGGAGGTAGGGTAAACCACAACAAAAGAAAGAATCGCCGAGAAGTATGAAAAAAAATCTCCGGCAATAAAGACAACGCGACCGCATTTAGCACCCAGTGCCACACGCCTAAATGCACCCAGTGTGCAGTCCACCATCGCCATGGTTCAGTAAAGAATACATGACGATTATAGAAAGCATGCGTAAAAAACAACTGAAAAAATAATAGCAATGCGACAGCAAGATAAACCCACCATCGCAAAGAAAAACGAGACACTATTCGATCAAAAAACTTACTCGTCACCCAGACTGCACTCAGCTAACTCGGGATTCTTTTGGCAACGGATTTTTTTCAACAGTGCCATCATTTTTTTATCATAAATGCCATCACGCACCAGATCTATTCGAGAAAGACGTGACATTTCTTGATAGCGGGCACGGCTCGCCTCAGTAATTCGAACCCAATATTTAGGATCAACTTCAGACTCATAACCTTTCACAGTCTTATAATAGGAGTCGAATTGCCCTGCGATATATTGACGGGATGTTTGCCCAAAAGTAGCGGGAAAACGATCCGAATGAATTAAAATCTGCAAACTTACCTGAACAAGAACGTAATCTACGATGCCGCCATTCTTGCCCAAACCACGATAAAGCTCTAATGGCCGATATGCTGTTGCTGGCGCGAGAACAATATCAACCTTACCATTGTTAAATTTACCCGCAAAATTCGTCAGATCCGAAGGATCAGATTGTGCACCTAAATTACGCACTAATTTTGCTTCAGCTTTATCATAATCAAAAATTGCAATTTTCTTGCCTGGTAATGCCTCTGGATTATCAATCCGTCGGTCATTCACAAAACCATAAGCTGCCCCGAAAGGCATGACACCAACAACCTCATACCCCTGCCCATCAAAAGTTGTAGACATATAATGTGCCGCCGCAGGACTACTCAGCACAGAAACCAATGTCCGCATATGATCGATTGTAGGAATTGCACCGATTGACTCAATACTACCTGTAAATGGATTAAATGGACGAGCACGCAATCCTGTCATCACGACAGCATCACAATAGCGTACGCGAAAGTCCTCGCTTGCAACGCGCTCGTCGGTATAGCCTTTCAACTCAAAGTCCACGCCCATGGTGGCTGCTTTGACTTGATAGTCTTTGAGCTTGGCAAAAATTTCGCCATTTTCGCCCATGATGTCCCAAACACACAACCGACGCTTAATCAGATCAGCAGATTGACGTTCTATTGGTGCACGTGCAGCATTTGCGGATAGACTGGTCACACTCGCCAAGACCATCAATACACCAAAAAACATCGTCAAAGCCATGCGTAAAGCACGATACTGGCTATGCGTTCTCACAACGACATGTTTGATGCTTATCTGATTTTGACCGAACGACCCCATTACCTACTCCACTTGAGACTCTGAACGTTGTATACACTGTTGTTAATGAATCACGAAACCTTTTTTCTGCTCTAACATAGAACAAAACCGCCTAAAATGGCGGTTTTGTCTGCTCACTAATTAACTGGATTATACATAAATCGATCAATACGTTCTTTGACTGATTACGTTTTAATTCAACAAATCATCAACTTTCGCAGTATCAACGTCGGACTCATCCCAGAATTTCGTTAAACCATCTTCTGGAGCACGTTTACCTGTTTTATCAGTCCAATAGCGATCTGCGATACCCCAAACTTGATGACCACCCATCGCATCAAACAACTTGTATTTTGGATTCACTGGCATATTCTGATCTACAGAATGACCATATGTTCTGAGAGCATCACGAATCAAATCATCTTTGCCTGTTGCTTGAGCAGCAAGTGCATAAATCGCATGTGCCAAACGAACACCTTTACGCTCGCCCAAGCGAGTTGAGTCCTTCATCGTTTGCCATGGATCTGGTTTGCCTTCACCAGCACCTGGTAACAAGACCCAAACCGCAGCACGGATAGCCAGTGGCGCACCCCAGAACTGTTCGTTATCCAAACACTTCATGCCACGCTCGGTCACTGCCGCGATATCTTTTGGTACGTTGACAGCACCCTGAGATGCAATATCGTTCGTTACAGCTTGCAAACCTGCAATCATTCCTAACAAATAGATTGTTTTATCAAGATCCGTCTTCATCGAAGGACATTGTTCGCCCAGTTTAATGTGGTAATCACGCTCCCACTTTTCTTGGAACGCTTGATATGCAGCATATTGACGGCGTGCAGCAATCGCAGCCCAACGTTTTTGAGCAATACGCTGATCCTGAGCCTCTTCAATACGACCAGCACGCGATGCGCGCATGTAGCCTAACTCATGTTCAAGCGCGGTATCTTCTGCGCAACTTGCAGAACCTACATATAGAAGTACGGACATTTTGGTCGCATCAGCACCCATCGCAGATGTCGCCAGAATCGCTGGCAACAATGACGTACCAGAGACACAAACCATGTTGGTATCATCTTGCGTCAAGATCGGCGGAACGATGTGGTCTTCAGCGAAGACCAAGCCCACGTTGGCACCTGTTTTAATAACCTGAGAACAGCCAGTCAGAGTAACAGCAGCTGCCATAGCAACAACCATACTTTTTGCAAAAATATTTTTCATGAAATTAGACTTTAAAGATGAAGTAGGACGAACAGCCAAACTGGCTCGGGTATGCATATTTTGCGTGTTATTCAACATATTCTTTTCATTCCTTTACGAGAGCTATCCCTATACCCTACGACGATAGCACGAAGTATGGCTAGTTAAAAGCCAAGTTTATCGGAAAACAAATCAATATTACAAATGTCACCGACAGGCGCACCAATAAATCACGTGCTTTGGATTGAAAAAGCCCAATCACAAAGAATTGGGCTTTTTCACACTTTTGCTCAAAAGATTATCACTTTATGAGCAAATGACGATGCAAAACGATGGGCGTTAGACCGCAGCAAGATCTTTCATAGACAACTTGATACGACCACGTTGATCAACATCCTGCACGATCACACGAACTTTTTGGCCTTCTTGCAAAACATCTGCAACGTTAGCAATACGCTCATTAGAAATTTGTGAAATATGCAAGAGACCATCAGTACCAGGCAATAAGTTTACAAATGCACCAAATTCAACAATGCGCACAACTGTACCTTCGTAAATTGTACCTGGTTCAATTTCTGCGGTAATCGCTTGAATTTTAGCAATTGCGGCTTGCGCTGCAGCTTTGCTTTCACCGAATACACGAACTGTTCCATTATCTTCGATATCGATGCTCGCTTTGGTCTCTTCAGTCAGCGCACGAATCGTTGCGCCGCCTTTACCAATAATGTCACGGATCTTATCTGGATTTACTTGAATCACAGCAAATGTCGGTGCATGCATATTGATTTCAGTACGGCTACGCGCAATCACTTGGTTCATACCATTCAAAATATGGATACGACCTTGATACGCTTGATTCAGCGCCAATTCCATAATTTCTTCGGTAATACCTTCGATCTTGATGTCCATTTGTAGTGCGGTGATTCCGTTTGCAGAACCCGCCACTTTAAAGTCCATGTCGCCCAAGTGATCTTCATCACCCAAAATGTCAGAAAGAACAGCGAAACGCTCACCTTCTTTCACCAAACCCATCGCAATACCTGCAACAGGTGCTTTTAATGGAACGCCTGCATCCATCAATGCCAAGCTCGCACCACAAACAGAAGCCATTGATGATGAACCGTTAGATTCGGTGATGTCTGATACCACACGAATCACATATGGAAAACGATCAGCTGCTGGCAATACTGGTGCAACACCACGACGAGCCAAACGACCATGACCAATTTCACGACGTTTTGGACCTGATTCACGACCAGTTTCACCCACTGAGTACGCAGGGAAGTTGTAATGCAACATGAATGGATCGTTTTTAGTGCCTGCAAGTGAATCAACCATCAATGCATCACGTGTATTACCCAATGTCGCAGTCACCAACGCCTGAGTTTCACCACGAGTAAACAATGATGAACCATGTGCACGTGGCAATACGCCAACTTGGATATCCAATGCGCGAACAGTCTTGGTATCACGACCATCAATACGTGGTTTGCCTGACAAAATATTGTCACGAACAGTGCGGTATTTGAGATCTTCAAAATAGTTTTGCAATTCGGCTGGATCAACTTCGCTGCCTTCTGGCACAAACTCAGCTAATGCAGCTTGCTTGATCGCATCAAGCTTCTCGTAACGCAGAGCTTTTTCAGTTTCAGTGTAGGCAACACTAATTTCTTCTGCGAAACGTGCCGCCAAACGACCTTTTAGCTCATCATTTTGAACCGCAGGTGTCCATGTGCTGACAGGGTTGTTGACTTCAGCCGCAAATTGTTTAATCGCTTCGATGACAACTTGCATTTCGTCATGACCAAACAATACCGCACCCAGCATTTGATCTTCTGACAATTCTTTCGCTTCTGATTCAACCATCAGAACTGCTTTATCAGTACCCGCAACAACCAAATCTAAATCACTACGGCTTAACTCTTCGTATGATGGATTTAAAATGTAATCACCATCAATAAATGCAACGCGCGCACCACCGATTGGGCCATTGAATGGTACGCCAGCGATTGACATCGCAGCACTAGTACCAATCATTGCAGCAATATCAGCTTCCATTGACTTATCAGAAGAAACAACGGTTGCTGTCACTTGTACTTCATTGAAGTAGCCTTCTGGAAACAATGGACGAATTGGACGATCAATCAAACGGCTAATCAAAGTTTCGTTTTCGCTTGCACGGCCTTCACGTTTGCCATAACCACCTGGGATACGACCTGCTGCATATTGTTTTTCTTGATAATTAACAGTGAGTGCAAAGAAATCTTGGCCTGGTTTTGCTTTTTTTGCGGCAACAACAGCAACCAACACACTTACACCACCCATGGTGACGAATACAGAATGAGCTTGACGCGCAATACGACCTGTTTCCAACACCACCTGATGACGACCAAATTGAACTTCTTTACGGACTACATTAAACATCGACATACAATTATTCCTTTTTAAACCTTCGTTTTTTTAACACCAATATTCATGTGGAAGCCCCTAACGACGACAGTCTTGTATATCTCACGATACATTTTTGACAAACAATCGTAGTTAGAAGCCTCTCCACACGCACACCAACTTTTTAGCTAGAGAATCTAGCTGAGCATTCTATGCGCATCTAATACGCCGAACGATGAGAACACACTTAATAACCCGAACTCAACAACTATTCCGCAGTTCTTTGCAACACACTGACACAAAATTCAGTGACCATTTGTTCAAACCAATCAACTATTCAAACCCTATTACAACTTCTAGCATTTCATTCAAATAGCAAAAAAGGGAGCATTTGCTCCCTTCTTCAATCAATATTCAATCACATTTATCACGCTTAGCGACCAATCGCGATCTTAGCGACGTAGACCTAATGTCGTGATGAGCGCTTGATAACGATCAAAATTTTTGCCTTTGAGATAATCAAGCAATTTACGGCGTTGATTAACCATACGGATCAAACCGCGACGGCTATGATGGTCATGTTTGTGTGCTTTGAAGTGACTTTGTAAGTCATTGATGGTTGCAGACAACAATGCAACTTGAACTTCTGGTGAACCTGTATCGTTTTCTGCACGTGCAAATTTTGCGATAATTTCCGCGCGATCAGTGTTTGTTAACGCCATGTTTCTTCTCCGAGATGCATTAAAATTAGAATGCTCAAAAAAAGCATCTGCCGTGCATCACTACAGCAGGTGGCGGATTATAGCGAAAGGATTAAAGAATTGCTAGTTTGATATTTAATGAATAGATACGATGTTCTACTCCATAGAATGATACAGTTCAATTCAAGTTGGTGAGAGGCTGTGTATAGACTCGTCCTCCGTTCTAAAATTAACCTCATTGAAAAAAGTTCAGTCTATGCTAGTAATGGAATTTGGTGCAGAACTCAACACTCAGCAACTCCTCACACCACAGTTCTGGCAAGCTCTTGCGCCAGATCTGCATATCGCTCAACCAGATTATCATCATGTCCCCACACCATCCATTCCTGAAGAACAAAGTCGTTATCTAAATCAATTAGTCAAACAGGAAGGTTATTTTCATGGAGCGATCGGAGCTTGGCATGTGGCTCTATCACCGCTCATCGCTCTGATTCAAAAATTGAAAGTGATAGGATTACACCCTGTTTTTGCATTTCTATACGATGAAACATGGCAGTTAGCATATCAACTCTCATCAACCGTAAGCTGTTTACTCGGCGGAGAGTACTGGATATTGCCAGACTTCTGGGCTTGGCATATTGATCCTGCACAGACAGAAGCAGGCTGGAGACCTCATCGGGACAAAGATTATCGGTCACTACTTGCTGATGGCACACCCAGCAGCCTTAGCGTATGGATTCCACTGACTCCAGCCACAACACTCAACGGCTGCATGTATGTTCTACCAGCAGATCGAGATCCTGTTTATGGCACATCAAATGATTATGACTGGAAGATTAACTACCCTGACATTCGCGCCCTGCCCGCCAATCCAGGAGAATTCTTGATCTGGAGCCAAGCCCTATTACACTGGGGATCACGCTCCAATAGTCGCGCTACAGGGCAACCACGGATCAGTTGTGCTTTTGAATTTCAGCGCCGAGATATTCCTGCATGGAACCAACCATTTATCACACCCAATAGTTTTCTGAACTTTAATCAAAGGCTCAGTCTCATTGGCAAACAAATTCTACAATACCAACACATGTATCCAATATCGGATTTCTTATCCTCTTTAGCACAACAAATGATTGCAACTCACAAAATCCTATCTGATTCACTCCCATTAAACACAGCACAATGAAAATCATGGAGTCCTCAATGTCTGCAACTTTAAAAGAACGACTATCGGATTCTTACAATGAAACACCGTACCAATCCCATCCATTTCCGCAAACAGCCCCAGAACATTTGAGGGCTGTTGCTGCGCTATTTGGCATTACCACTGTTCCTGTGGAACATGCACGAATATTAGAATTGGGCTGCGCATCAGGAGGTAATCTCATTCCTGTTGCAGTACGTTTTCCACATGCACAGATTATTGGAGTAGATATATCCTCTGCCCATATCGCTGAAGGACAAGCAACCATTACACGACTAGGCTTAAAAAACATCTCTCTACAACACAATGATTTAACCAATATTAAAAAGTCTTTTGGTGAATTTGATTATATCATTTCGCATGGTGTTTATAGTTGGGTGCCTCCTGAAGTACAAACCGCTATGCTGCGCATTTGTGGAGAAAATCTCTCAGAAAATGGTCTCGCCTATATCAGCTATAACACTTATCCTGGCTGGAAATATCGCGAAGTTATACGCGATGCCATGATGTTTCGAGGCTCAACTCGTAACTCACCCCAAGAACGCCTAGCTTATGCTCGCGGTATGATTGACTTCCTGCATGAGAAATCATTGCCAGATAGCCTGACTAAAAAGAATATTGAAGAACTCTTACCTACGCTTAGAAATGCGCAAGACTATTATTTATTGCACGATTTTTTGGAACTCTGCAATTCACCCTGTTATTTCAATGATTTTATCGCAAGGGCTAAACACAACAGATTATATTATCTTGCCGAAAGCCAACCTTCTGAAATGTTTCTCAGCAATTTTCCTTCAGAAATTTCCACACCACTTTTACAAGAGTGCAATGGAGATCAAGTGAATCTAGAACAGCATCTAGATTTTTTAAGAGGTCGATCATTTCGTCAAACCATTCTCATCCCTGAAAATCGTGCAACCGAAATCAACTATCGTTTAGAGCATGCACAATTACAAAAAATGCACTTTGCTGGAATATTTACCTCAATACCACCAACTGCGGGAGTTAGTTCATCATCATCTTTTTCAACCATTTATGGTTTAGAAATTGACATTACACATCCTGTTGCAGTGATGACCGCACAAATTCTGAATGAACACTACCCATCTACACGACAAATCCACACACTAGCACAAGAAATCTGTGAAAGATCGCAACAAGCTGGACAACCGCAGAGTTTAGTAGACGTTTTGCCAGTTGTTTTCCAGTTTATAGAAAGCATGATTATCAAAGGAGCAATTCGCTATCGCAACTCAGCGGTTGAGCTTGCAACGAAAATATCAGAATTTCCCATTAAAGATTCTTCTGTATGCCAAACACAACTCAATCAAAATTGGATTACCAATACATGGCATGACGATATTCAACTGAATATCGTTGAACAAAGCATCCTACCTTTGCTCGATGGTCAGCACGACTTTACTGCGCTTTGTCAGCACATCTATCAGGAAGTTGAAAATCATCGGATTATCTTTAAAAAGGATGATTTACCGATTACCGACCCAGAGGAGCTTAAAACATCTATCAACGAGCACCTTCGAATAAATTTAATGAGCCTAAAGCATAAAGGACTGCTAGCTCGTTAAAAGAGTTCTTTGACGACTTTCCAGCTTTTCAATCATGATGAGAGTGGCGAGAAAATTCTGTACAAGACCGATCTGTATGTGAATAGTCATGTGCAGAAACCTCCGCTTCCTGATAGTGCTCTACTTCTGGACGACTCATCGCACAGCGATGCTCCTCGCACTGAATCGCTACATGAAAAATCGAGAATTGCTGCGCCAGTACGTCCATTGCATCTTCTAAAACTTCTTGCGTCGCGCGCTCTGGACAAACCAAATGTACAGTCAAAGAAACTTTATTCATCGTCAGCGACCACACATGCAAATCATGAATACTTTCTACGCCATCGATAGCGATCAACGCTTCGCGAATCGTTTTCACTTTCAAACCAGCAGGCACGCCTTCTAATAAAATATGGACGCTTTGTTTGCAAAGTTGCCATATGCGAGGCAAAACCCACAATCCAATACCAATCGCAACCAGCGAATCGATCCACCACCATTGCGTCAAATAAATAATCCATGCACCTAAAATCACACCAGCCGATCCCACGGTATCTGCAAGCACTTCTAGGTATGCTGCCTTCATATTTAAACTATCCCGCTGCCCACTCGTAATAATTTTCATGCAAATCAAATTTACGACCAGACCCAAGCACGCAATAATCAACATGCCGATCGAATGTAACTCAGGAGGATTTGAAAGGCGCAAATACGCTTCATATAAAATATAAATTGCTACTGCAAATAGTAGTAAGGCATTCAGAATGACCCCAAGGATCTCAAAACGATAATACCCATAAGTACGTTGTTCGTCCGCTGGTCGCCGTCCAACACGTATCGCCATAATCGCAATCGCAACAGCCGCCACATCAGTAGAAACATGCGCAGCATCTGATAACAGAGCCAAACTATGCGACCATAAGCCACCCAACACTTCCGCCACCAAGAATAGAGAGGTTAAGATCAAAACAGCCCAGAGGCGTCCTTCATTCTGAGTTGCTGGGGCGTGATGATGTCCGTGCGAATCGTTCATAATCTACTCACAGAGAACCATAGACATTGAAATTCTTTGCCATTTTAACGATAGCTGATATCGAACATATCAACAAAAATAATTCAGTAATAGTATTCACTGTATATTAAAAGCAGAATTGCATGTTGTCATTCAACGTACCTTTCCGACAGCAAATGAATATGCTCAATATTGATCAAATCACGTGGATTACTGTATGAGAATTTTACTCGTCGAAGATGACGCCATGATCGCTGATGCACTCACGGTCACATTGCGAGATGCCAGTTATGCAGTAGACCATGTTGCTGACGGAAATCTGGCTCATACCGCCTTACGGACTGAAGAATATCAAATGATATTGCTTGATCTAGGATTACCGCATCAGGATGGTTTAACCGTCATCAAAAACTGGCGTGCTGAAGGTGGTGAAACGCCAATTATCATTATTACCGCACGCGACGACTTACAATCACGTATTCAAGGCTTAGACTTAGGCGCAGATGACTTCTTGGTAAAACCATTTGAGACCTCTGAATTGTTAGCACGAATTCGTGCTGTAAGTCGACGAAAACAAGGCTCAGCTCAGCCTATTTTGACCAATGGTAAAGTCACGCTAAATCCCGCTAATCATGAAGCGACATTTATCGATAGCACCGTCGATGATGCTGAATCTAAAAGTGTTCGCCTATCAGCACGTGAATATGCATTGCTACATGCGCTTCTCCTTCGTAAAGGCACCATCCTCTCTCGCAGTGAACTAGAAACCACCATCTATGGTTGGGGGGAAGAAGTTGAAAGTAATGCAATTGAATTTCTGATTCACAGTGTGCGCAAGAAACTTGGGCAAAAAGTCATTACCAATGTTCGTGGTGTTGGGTGGGTGGTGGAGAAATAAACGTGACGCAACCGATGAGCTCTAATCAGGAAATGCAATACGCACAAACTCACAATGATGATATTTTTAAGAAATATCGGTCACTGCGTTTTTACCTCATCGTTTGTTTTTCTGGATTGATTATCATCATTGGAACATTGACCGCACTTGGGGTTTATCATTCAACACGAAAAGAAGCGTTGGCATTACAAGACCATCATCTCGAATTAATTGCACAAGTGATGTCCCAATATCACTACAACATTGTGCCAAACTATACAGATGGACCAGAAATCAAATCGTCTAATCACATCCCAACTGACCCAGACCAACAAGAAGCGCTCATCCAAACCGATCATGCGACTGAGCTCCAAGAAGCCCAGATTGTCATTCAGCCTATTTCATTCACTCCAAACAAGACTGAATTACATTGGTTACAAACACCACCATCCATCAACAATGGTTTATCAACAATTAAAAGTCATGGTGAAGAGTGGCGAGTTTTTGTCAGCAAAAGTTCTACGGGGCAGCGATTTGTCGTTGGGCAGCGTACTGAAGTTCGTGATGAACTCGCGGAAAATACCAGTTTACGTATGCTCATACCGCTCGTCATTTTGCTTCCGATTCTGATGTTGATGATTACGTTGATCATCCGCCAATCCTTTAAACCAATTACCCAGCTCGCGGCCTATATTGATCAACAACGTAATGGAACACTTCTTCCTCTCGACAATCTCAAAATCCCAAGAGAAATTTTACCTTTCGTCTACTCTATCAACCAACTACTCAACCGTTTATTCAAGAGCATGGATCAACAGCGTCGATTTATTGCTGATGCAGCACACGAATTAAGAACCCCACTGACCGCGCTCACGCTACAGGCTGAAAATCTTAACCACGCACAATTATCAACAGAAGATGCAAAACGAGTCCATCAGTTGCAAGGAGGGTTAATCCGCTCTCAAAGCTTATTGGAACAGCTCCTCAACTTAGCCAGACAGCAAAGCGGAAGCATGGGGGAAAGAACTCAAATCTCACTACTCAACACACTCAAAGAACTATTGGCAGACTTTGTCCCTCTCGCTACACAAAAGAATATTGATCTTGGCGTTCTTCAACAGGAGGATATTTGGGTCCATGCAGCACTGCAGGACATCCAGATGCTATTACGAAATGCGATCAGTAATGCCATTCGTTACACTCCGATTGGAGGTCGAGTCGATATTCGCATTTATACTGTTGCTACATTTGCATGTATTGAAATTACCGATAATGGAATGGGAATACCTGACACTGAACTATCGAGAGTCTTTGATCCATTTTATCGCGTTTTAGGTCAAGTAGAAGCTGGTAGTGGATTGGGTCTAACCATTATTCAAGAAATTGCGCATCGTTACCACGGCCGAGTGACTTTACGCAACATAAAACAAAATCATAAACATCAAAACGGGCTATGTTTTGAGTTTCAAATGCCTCTAGGTTAAATCACCATATATCTTTCTACTAAGTCTCACCTGCTAGTCTAGAAAATCCATTTCATTGACTAGATTTTTTTTGGAATATCTGGAATTTTTATCATTTCTCGTAAAAACCAAAAAAGTTCTCAAAAATATTGTGTTAACCTTGACTCCAATTTGGAATCACACTATCAGATATCGCCCAACCATTTATGTCGACAGTTTTCTTTTGTGCGGATGATTACGCATTGAATAAACCTATTAGTCAGGCCATCGTGCAACTGATCGAAGACGGTCGTTTGCAAGCCACGTCCTGTATGACGCAATCCCCACTCTGGGAGGCTCATGGATTAAAATTGCGTGAAATTCGAAGTGCGCACCCCTACACGCAAATCGGGCTGCACTTTAATTTGACGCATCATTTTTCTGACGACATGCTGACCATGACTTTAGGGCGGTTAATGCTGAATGCATGGCTCGGAGGTCTATCGCGTACCGCAATTGAAAAAACGCTTGCTTATCAATGGCAACGCTTTGTTGATGTGATGGGACGCACACCTGATTTTATTGACGGCCACCAGCATGTCCATCAATTTCCAATCATTCGTGATGTGTTGCTCACCTTTCTCACCAATAAAGGCTTTAGTGGTTGGATTCGCAGCCTGAGCCACACCGTAGAAACACCCAGCTTTTTCATAAAAAGCAAAATGTTATCTTTGCTCGGTGCTAGAACATTAAGTTTCGAGTGTGAAGACCTACACTTTAAGCAAAATGCGCGTTTTGGCGGAATCTATGATTTCTCAAATCTAATTCCTTACCCAGCTTTAGTTCAACATTGGCTCAGTCGTGCAAACAGTAATAAATCGTCCGTATCTGATCCTAAAGATGTTCAACATAGCTTACTGATTATGTGCCACCCCGCCGTGGACAAGTCAGATCCTACGGATACGATTGCCCCTGCACGCGTCCGCGAATATAACTATTTGGCATCTCATCAGTTTATTCAAGACTGTGTAAAAAATGACATTACTTTTACTCAGTTCACGACGAAAAGGTCGGGAGGAGATTTAAATGTCCCGTGAAAATCCATTTCTTTCTTGCGTTGTTCCCGCATACAACGAAGCGGCAAATATTCCTCATTTCATTCCAGCGCTCGCCAAAAGTCTGAACGAACTCGGTGTTCGTTATGAAATCATCGTGATCGATGATGGCAGTAAAGACAATACTTTAGCGACACTACAGCCTTTTCTGGATCAATACCCACTGAAAGTGTTTGAGCTGTCGCGGAACTTTGGTAAAGAAGCTGCGATTAGCGCAGGCCTAGATCAAGTCAGTGGTAATGTCACATTACTGATTGATGCCGACTTCCAGCACCCCATTAGCGCGGTTGGAACGATGCTCGACTTATGGCGCAGTGGCTATGATATGGTTTATGGCATTCGTGACCGCAAAACCGAAAGTGGTGTTAAACAATTTCTGACCCGAAAATTTTATTGGTTAATGAACGCTGCTTCCTCAATTGATATTCCCGCAGATGCAGGCGATTTTCGCTTAATGGATCAACGTGTGGTCAAAGCATTACAAGACCTGCCAGAGCGCACTCTCTATATGAAAGGCATGTATGCATGGGTAGGTTTTCGTAGCATTGGTGTGCATTTTACCGAAGCTGAGCGCCATGCAGGCGAATCTAATTTTAATTGGAAGCGTCTCACGGGATTGGCATTAACAGGCCTGACTGCATTCTCCGACTTACCACTGCGAATCTGTGTTTTCTTAGGCGCATTCATCGCATTCATGGCACTGACATATGGGGCTTACATTACATGTGATGCGTTGATTGATGGTACAACCGTACCTGGCTGGACAACTCTCGCAGCGGGTATGATGCTTTTGGGTGGCATACAGCTGTTATTTATCGGCGTACTCGGAGAATATATTGCTCGGATTTACAACGAAACCAAAGGGCGCCCAAAATATATCATTGCACGTCAATACGACGAACAAAATCCCGCGCAACCACATGAAATGAATATGATCGAATTGGCATCTCAACAATCACTCAATACATCCCAAGCGACATTGCGAGATGACTAAGCCGCAATCTCTCATCCAAACGATTGGTCAATTGATGCGTTTTGGCGTCATTGGTGTCTTAGCAGCATTGACCCATTATGCTATTGCAATTACCTTAACCCACAAAAGCATGTTGCCCGCTTGGGCGAATCTAATTGCGTTTGTGATTGCTTTTTGGGTCAGTTACTTCGGACATCGTTATTTTAGTTTTGATGCTGGTGATGTTTCTCATCAGCAAACCTTACCACGGTTTATTTTAGTGGCAGTGCTTGGATTTATCTTAAATGAATCTTTATTGCTGCTCATGCTGCATTTTACATCCATAACCATTGCGCTCGGTTTACCATTCATTATTATATTGACGGCTGTCTTTACTTTTATTTTAAGTCGTCAGTTTGCTTTTGATACATCCAACTCTCGTACCGAATAAACAGAGAAAATCATGTTTTCCATTCGCTCCAATAAAGTGTTTTTTGTCATTCTTGCGCTCTGGCTTGGCATTGCCGCCAGTATTCGTCAACTCGCTGTACCTGATGAAGGGCGCTATGGAGACATTACACGCTGGATGGTGGAATCGGGCGACTGGTTGACACCGCGTATCAATGGTGTGCCTTTTTTTCATAAGCCACCTTTACTTCACTGGCTCGGTGGCGGGCTGATGGAAGCCCTCGGTGTCCATATTTGGGTTATGCGCTTAGTCCCTGTTTTTGCAGGAATGGTGATGTTACTCGGCATGTTTTGGTTTGTATCACGTCATGCTGAAACGAAGATTAACCAATCTCTGGCACGCAGTAGTGTTTTGGTGTTGGCAACCAGCCTGTTATTTTACGGCAGCAGTCAGTATGTCAATCATGATTTATTAGTTGCGGCATGGATTTCCATGACTGTATTTGCTTTTGCAGACTATGCCTTAAAGAATGAGAAAAAGAGCCTATTCTTGGGTTATCTTGCGGCGGCGCTTGCACTATTATCGAAAGGTCTAATCGGCGTGCTGATTCCGGGCATGATTTTATTGCCATGGTTAATTTTTTCTGGAAATTGGCGACGGATTCCTGCGTTACTCCACCCGCTTGGCATTGTTTTGTTTTTGATCATCGTATCGCCTTGGTTGTACTTGGCACAGCAGAAATATCCGAATTTCTTACATTATTTCTTTATCGAACAGCAATTTGATCGGTTTGGTGGCAAGCAGTTCAACAACAAGCAACCTTGGTTCTTTTATGTTGGCTGCTTGTTGATCAGTTTCTTACCGTGGCTTCTTCTGGTTGGTACACAATATTCTTGGAAAAACGCAAAAGCACTGCTCAATAAAGGTGTTTTTGGATTGTTAGTCTGGTGGGCGATCTCGGTGACGATATTCTTCTCCATGCCACCGTCAAAACTTGCAGGTTATATCCTACCTGCCACACCGCCACTCGCGATTTATATTGCGATGGTACTGCATAACATCTACCAATCATCATCAAAAATCACGATTGATCGTGCACAATTAAAGAGTTGGAGTGGTTTAGTTTTTGTAGGATTGATTGCAATTAGTTTATTAGTCTTGCCCTATATCCCAAAAACCGCGAGTCAACTGTCTGGCGATGAACTGATTCAGCTTTTCGCTTTAGCGATGGTCTTAATCGTCAGCATCACAGCGATTAGCACGTTGCTGTATCGACAAAAATTAACCGCCTTTCAGGTCACATTGCTTTCAAGTCTACTGATTTGTTCAAGTGTCACGCTGTTGGTCAAATGGCTTGATCACAAAACCAGTGCTGACCAAATGGAGTTTGCCAAAGATCTGACACCTGATACATCACTTGTGTTTTATCACAACTACTACTATGACATTCCATTTATGCTGGATCGTAAGCAACCTGCTTATTGGGTTGAGGATTGGCCAAGTGTAGAAGGTGATAATGGCGCAGCACAAATCAAAGATGGTTTACGCTTCGAACCACAACAAAGTCATCTTTTATGGACAGATAGCAACTTAGATACTCGTATCAAACAAGGCGAAAAATTGATGATTCTCGTTCCGAAAGAACAACATATTTCATCATTAAGCGCATTAAAGCCAATTTATGAAGAGCGCAACTTTAATGTTTACCTGACGGGACAACGTCAAATTCAGCCTTAAAACACTCATTAAAAAACCGCCCTACATCATGGCGATGGAGGCGGTTTTTTTATTGTGGACGATTTAATCAACAAACTTATTAGGTGTTGTCCCCTTCCAGCAAGAGCAAGCGTAGGAGGATCAATTACAGGATCAGCAGAGCTGCATGGTGTGTGATCTTTTTTTAGGGTTCAGTTCATCTGATTTTTTATGCTTAGGAGGTTGTTTTTTGGTGGTAAATTTGATGGTAGAGATAAATCGAATTAAGGTTGGTGCAATGCGCTTTGGCTTATTGCACACTACGCGGGCTGATAACTCTCCCAACTTTCAGGGAAAGCTACACTCCATGTATAGGGATCAAGAGTAGGCACCATTGTATGGCTATCATTGTTGTTTAAAATTTCAGGGGCATTTACGAGTCGCAAATCAAACCCCATAATTCCTCTTTGAAGATGTTTCATCGTGAAAAATCCTCGTGAAAGTCTGGATATTGATAACAATCCCCTACACCAGCTGGTGGACTAGCCAAGACACCTTTACCAATTTTTCCACCCATTTTCTTCCACTTACAGCGCTTTTCCCCAGGAATCCATTGATGGCGCTGTATTTGATCCGTTCCTCCTCGGGCAACGCTGGCTTATTGGGTCGGGTTTAATGCATAAAGAATTGCTCTATAAAAAATAGTGCTATACCAAAGCCTGCGATAGCATTCCTTAAATATCCAATTCTCTTTTTTTGAGCGGGTTCTGCTGGTAGCTCTAAAAATGCGTAAATCCAAACTGATATAAAAACACACGCCATTCCAATAAAAGTTATCATATTAAGAGCACCCACATTTTTTCTTATCTACAACGGTGCTTGTTCCCGCTGCGCCTGTAATGCCTATATTTACACCGCCAAAAAGACTAGGACTTAAGGCATCATTAAGCGTTCTTGCTCCCCCAAGCTGAAGAAGTCCACCGCCTAACCCAATACCCCAGCCATATCCATAGTTAAATTCTTTATATGCGCCGTTTAATATATCAGGATTAGCATCATCTTGCCCATCCTCTAAAGATACAGATCCACCAGACATAGCAATTGGCAAACCAAACCCAACAGCCCAACCTGTTGTATGGACACGAGCATAAGCTGTATCTCCATTCTTGCACTTTGCATATAGCGTATATATTTCGAATATACGCCCACCGCCAACGCCTACGGGGCTAGACCTTTCAAATGGAGAGGCTGACATTGATAAAACAGATCCACTCCATTCAACCAATCCTTTTGGATCAATACCCCTCACTGGACTACCACCCACATAGCCATAGGTGTTCATCCCTGCCTTTAACCCAATAGGATCAGACTCGACATACCTGCTAGTGCTCGGATCATAGTCTCGGAAATAGTTATAACTTATCCCTACTTCCGCGTCAAAGTACTGACCTGCCATTCTAAGCGGCATCGTAAATACTGTCGCTGTCGGATTTGTCGGCAATACGTCACCAAATGCATCACCTTCGAACCGCCACAATACCTGACGAGTTGTTCCATCCCCTTGCGTCACTGCTCTTGGCGTGCCCAAGTGATCCGTATGGACTCTCAGTAAAGTATTCGCAACGTCTTTGCTGTACATGCCCACGACGCGATCACCTAGCCAAATATACTCACGTATCATCGAGCCGTCTGGATTGTATTCTCCTAACAGATGCCCATGCTCGTCATACATGAAGTAGATGGTGCTTGTACCTCCGTTCTTGCTGATCCGTTGACCTAATCCATCATAGGTGTTGACAACCAGATTGCTTCCGTTTCGAATCGATATGCTGCGTCCTGCACTGTCATAAGCATAGTTTTTTACGCCATCGGTGACGAGTTGACCTGTTGACAGATACATGGTGCTCAGCGAAGTCGTTGCTCCTGCGGCATTGACCGTCATGCTGTTGATTCTGTTGCTGCTGCTCTGGAGCGTGTAGATTGTCTCTACGCCACTCAATGGGCAGATGCCTCGCCCTTCATAAACACCGTAATTGATGTAATGTTGTAAACCATTTACTTGTGCTTTAACCAGATCAGGCCACAGGTTGACATAGGTTTGAGCGTTGAAGCTACAGGTGGACATCTTCTGACCACAAGGAGTACGGTTTTCATAAATTCCGTGGGTTAGCCAATGATTTTGGAGTTGGCTGCTATCGTAACCAAAGGCGTTTTTGAGGTCAGGATAGTAGTTCGCATAAGCATTGGCATCAAATGCACAGTAAGGCACGGTTTGAGATTGCGAGGTTGATGATGAGACCTTGTAAGTACGGTTGCTATTGGCATCATAGCCATATGCTAAAGTTTGACTTGCCAAGACTTGCTGAACTAAGCGATCTAATTTGTCATGGGTATAGCTCTGTGTCCCTATACCTGCGGTTGTATCAGCAATGTTTAGAATACGATTACCCGCATCGAAAGTATACGTGTGATCTAGCACACCTGTAGAACTGATATGGGTCATTCGACCATCAAGATCATAACTAAAGGTATTGGTATCTGTCGAGGTATTACTGTCACCCCAATTCCAACTAGCAACGCCTGCTGGACTATAAAGAATATTTGAGAGTAATGTGCCAATATCAGTGCTAATGCCTGTGACTCGTCCTGCGGTGTAGTTGTACGTGATGTGATGTCCACTTGGCATCATAATGTCACTGATTTTATTGCCAGCAAGGTATTTGTATTGAACACGAAGCGGTGCACTTGTTTTAAGCGCAATCTCTTTTTCAACCACATTACCTAGGGTGTCATGACTGTAGTGTATGGTGCTATTGGCATTCGATACGCTGGTTAAATAACCAATATCATTTGTTCCTGCATCATAGCCATACTGGGTAACAAGCTGTCCTGTTCCTGTACCATCGGTACGCTGTGTTACCCGGCTTAATTTGTCATAGGTGTAGCTATGCGATGTGCCATTGGCATCTACAACGGATGTCAGTTGACCATTGTTATAAGATCTCGTTGTGAGTCCTGTATCTGGGCTATTCTCTTGTATATTTTCACCAAAAGCATTTGGTGTGTATGTTGTCTTGTTATTACGTGCATCCGTTACCGCGAGCAATTGGTCGAGGGCGTTATAGCTGTATGTACTCGTATCATTGAGTGCATCAACATCTGTCACCTTCCGATCGAGAGCATCATAGGTACTACTGCTATTTCTTGTTAATGCATCCGTCGTATTCGTTAAATTATTGAGGTTGTCATACGTGTAGGTGCTTGATTGGTTATTGTTTCCAATGTCTTGAGATACGCGCCCCAGATTATCAAATACCTGCTGGGTTTGAACTTTGATATTGCCCGTTGGGTCTTGGCTAACTGTTTTGGTAATGTCACCCGCACCATTCAAAGTATAAGTGATGCTATTACCCACGCTATCTGTTGCGCCGACTAAACGATGTGCATCATCGTAACTATAAGTCAGTGTTTCGCCGCTGGGCATTTGGACTTGGGTCAATTGACCAATCGGATCATAGGTGTAAAGCGTAATATCGGTTCGTACTGTATTAGCCGTTAAAGGCTGACTCACGACCGCAGGTGTAGCGCCATTATTATCAAACGGTGAACTCTGACCAAAAAGTTGGTATAGCGCATTGATCAAGTCAATGATCCATTGTGGCCATTGAATGGTGTTATTACCATCAATCGTCTGGTATGGATCACTAGAGACTGATTCACTCGTCTGCGTTACACGTCCAGCGTCATCATAGGTGTACTGAATCTGATGACCATTGGCAAAGTTGATGAGTTGGGGTTGCCCTAATGCATTGTAATTACTGTAAGTGGTCGTACGACCTAGATTATCTATGACTGAGTGCAAACTACCATTATTGTCATAGACGTATGTTGTAGATTGTCCTGCTGGATTGGTTTCTGTGAGTTTTTGACCAACGCTGTTATAGGTGTATGTCCAAACACGGCTGACATTTGGCGTAGCTGTGGTATCGGTAATGGTTTTGGTTAAGACGTTACCATTGGCATCGTAGGTATAGGCGGTGGTTCTGCCTTGTTCAGTGATCAGTACGGGTACAGGAAGATTTGGGTCCCATTGCGTGGTAATGGTGCGCTGTTGTGGGGTGCCTACGGCTTCAGTACGGCTAGTTTCGAGATTACGAGTGAGGTCGTAGCTGTAGTTGGTCGTCACTCCAAAATGCGTATCTGACGCAATATTTCCTGCTGCATCGTAGGTATAGTTGTGCTCTTGTACGGTTGCACTACCACCCTGCATGAGCACTGTAGTCCCCACCACTGGACTCCCTGAAGCAGTGATAACATAATAATTCTTCGTCAAGCCATGAGGGTCAGTGACGGCGTTATAGCCGTTTGCACTATAGTTTAGCGTGTAGTTTTCAACACCACCTGCCATTGAGGTCGAGATGCCTCGATCTGATGAGTCGTAAGCATAGCTCTCAAAACGAGTTCCTTTCTCATCAATAATTCCCGTCAATAAATTTGGATTGCCTGATGGGGCAATGGTGCTGGTTTCGCTATACAGATAGGTTTTGATGCCATAGCCTGGACGAGAAACAGTACTGAGACGGTTCTGCACATCGTAGGTGTACGTAATGGATTTTCCAGTCGGTAACGTCACCGAGGTCAAATAACCTGTCGTATTGTAGGTAAAAATCAGGCTTTGCCCAAAGTTGTCTGTGACCTGAGTTGGGTTGTAGTAAACCACAGCGGGTGTGGTTGAGGTCGCAACAACTGTTGTAGGATAAGTTAATGTGACGAATTGCCCATTGCGATAAGTAATCTTAGTTAAACGACCATTAGCATCATAGCTTTCAATGTCATTCGTTTTTATATTGATGACTTGCCATGTGCCATCAGCAAGCTGATTTAACTTCAACCCCGCATCACGATTGATAAACCAACCACCTGTGCCTGCAATGGTGGTATCTGTATAATTATTCGACGCAAAAACATTCAGCCCATTCGGTCTCATCAGTGAAACATTTTTAACCGTAGAACCCTGGTTCGCGAAAAACAGGAGCTGCAAATTGTAGTTATGTGTCCATACTGTGCCAAATGGCGCAGCATTCGCACTCACGCCCAATATGGAATTGTATGCAGAATCTAGGCTATTGTAATTCCGTTTAAATGAGAGTGGTCCAATCGTAGCTCGCCAATCCTCTTGGGGTTTGAATTTATTGCCTGATGTGATGGAGCAGGGATAGGGCGTTGAAGGGCATTGTTTAGCGACAGGTTTAATGAAATGGCACATCGGATAAGGGTAACCTTGGGCGCTCATGCCATCCCCAATCAGGGTTGAACCTATTGGACACGGATAGGTATTGTAGTCCAATTTGTAGATAACCCAATGCCCAACATTTGTACCATTGACGAATGCTTGAATTCCCTTTTCCTGAGTCGATGGATTTCCATAATCATCTAACTCTGACCAAATCGAACCTACAGGAACCTGATCAATCGTTGATGCAGCGGGTAACGGTGTATTGGTCGACCAACCACCAGCGTACGTTCCAGTTGTTTGAGCCCCCTGATTTAAAGCTGCGATTGCAGCCGCTTCGCTTGGATAAAGAACGGGTGGACCGAATTCTCCCCATGCATTTGCGTAACTCTCATTAGTCACTGTGAGTTTTGCATTAATACAGTTATCTGTACCGTGAAATTGAATACAAGTGGCAGCATTTGCAGAAAACGATGTGAAAAATAGACCAAAAATAAGGCTGATGAATAAAAATAGAAGGTGGAAAAATGATTTTTGAGCTTTTTTAAGGGAAGTTAATCCAACAAAATGAATAATGTGGTGCACTCGCTTTTCCTTTTTTATCATTTCGTTTTAATTGATTAGTATTTTTACTAACTATAGTTAAAAGCATTATTTAAAAATATTTAGAAGCATATTTTTATAAATTTATGGCTCAACCGAGCACAAAACTTTTTATATCTGCGCGTTTTCTAACATGCCATTCACTGTCGATTCAAGTTATTTTTTTATTACTCTTACTCAACCAACACAGAAATAAACAAGTATTCCAATAACTAATCCACAAACTTCTTAGGCGTCATCCCCGTCCAGCGTTTAAACGCACGGGTAAAGTTAGCGGTATCGGTATAACCAAGCGTCTCGGCGATCGAATCCAAACTCATCTCTCGTTTGCGAAGCATTGATCTTGCTTTGTGTTGTCGCAACTCATCAATAACCGAGCTAAAGCTCTTATCTTCTTGTGCGAGTTGGCGTTGCAACGTTCGCGGAGACATATGCAGTTTCTCAGCAACATCCTCCAAAGTACAAAAACCTAACGCCTCATCGTATGCCAACTCACCCACCAAACGACTGAAGCTACTGTTTTTCATCACAGCATTTAACTCGCGCTTACACTGCTCTCGCGCCAAACGTGCCGTCATTGGATCCGCCATAATTAAAGGCAAATCCAAATAACTACTCGGAAAAATCAAACGCGTTTGTGGTTGCTCAAAGCTCACTGTGCCAGGAATCAGATTTTCAAACCGAGAATAATACTCAGGACGCTTAAATGAACACTCAGCTGCACCCACTAAACGTTGCCCTGTAAGCGCTTCCCCCATCATCGCAAAACCCAGCATAAGTGCCATCACACCTGACGAACCCAGCGAATACTCAGGGTAGACCTCATTAAAATACAAGCTACAGTTATCCTCACCCACATCGAGCAGAATCGTAAAAGCTGATGACAGCACGCCAGAAAACTGCTGTGCGATCTCTAACGCTGCACGCACATCTTTACCAATCATGGCGGCAAAACCAACTAGCCCATGACACGAAACCTTCATCTGTAGACCAAGCAAAAATCCAAGGCCGGGTTCGTTGGTCAATTGAACTGCACGCGCAAAAAGTTGTGAAAACACTTCAAAGTCAAGATACCAAAATACATCATTGGCCTGTTCTAAGGTAACACCGCTTCCCTCCAACAGCTCTTCGGCAGAGATATTCATTCGCTCGACAACGTCGATCAGCAAGCCGATGTAGATCGCAAGAATCTTCGGCTGTGAGGTCACGGATGAGGAAGTTGTGGTTGGACGCATATTTTGTACTGGCGTGAAGTGACAGAAAGATGTCGTACTGTGAACTATATCACATCAAATATTAGACACATAATGATGGTGTACGATTGTTCACCAGAGGAAATATCCCATGAGCGCGATTACTAATATTGACCAAGCACAAGCAAAACCTGTCACACAAAAACCAGTTGCTAAAGCACAAGCTAAGATTCCACCACGCAGAATCGACTTCAATTTTTCTGCTGAAAATGTGCCGCGCTATTATGTTGGGAATGATCCGTTCCTCACTACATTTGTGACTGCCTTGTCTTCTGTATTTCCTGAAGGTGAGTTTTTCTTTGTTGAGTCTGTGCGTCATTATCGCGACCGCGTCACCGATCCTGCACTTAAAGCAGACGTCTCTGGTTTTATTGGTCAAGAAGCATTGCACTCTCTTGCACACAAAGCATTCAATGATGCAGCAACAGTTCAGGGCTTCCAAGTTGACAAATTAGATCGTGATATTGGTGTCATATTACGTACTGTCAAACGTTTAACACCACCGATGTTTCATCTTGCAGTGACAGCATGTTTGGAGCATTACACTGCTGTATTCACGGAAATGTTGCTTAAACGCGAAGATGTCATCGAACTCTTTTCTCCTGAAATCCGAAATCTTTATCTTTGGCATTCTGTTGAAGAAAATGAACATAAGAATGTTGCTTTTGATGTCTACGAAACTGTAGGTGGTGGCTATTTGCTTCGTGCTGGAACGATGATTCCAGTGACGGTTGTTTTCTTTGCAGTTATTCTCGCTTTCCAAGCACGTTTACTTGCGAAAGACGGTCAACTCTTGAATGTTCGCCAGAATATTAAAGGCTTCAACTTCATTTTTGGATTCAAAGGCGTATTTTCTACTTTAATGCCGCAATACATTGACTGGTTCAAACCAAACTTCCATCCAAGCCATCATGATACAGATGCATTATTGGACAAATGGAGAAATACTTTGTTTGGTGAAAATGGTGTATTGACCAGTAAATTGGTGAAACCAAAAAGTCAGAAAGCTTAATCGCCTTAGACATCTGTATGGGTAACCTAAGTGGTTACCCTTATGACTGTTTTTTTGAGTTTATTCACCGCTGTCAAACCTACAGCGGTGATTTTTTTATGTTTGATGGTTCTTATATTCGAGAATTATGTCGAATGTGATCCAAACTCATTTCGCGCAACGCACCTATTTTAATACCTGAAATCGTCGCTGCCATGTGTTTACGCAGCCACGGCACACAATACATCCAAGTAAATGCCACATCACGTAACATACCATAACCACGCGAATGCGACTGGTAGAACGGTGTCAGCAACCGACTCATCGATTGATAGAATCGAATCGAAGGCTGTCTTGCTTGATGATATTTATCCCATACTTCTGCATAGTGATTTGATGATGCAAACGCTTGCCCAAGCGCCCATGCATCAAGCAGTGCCATATTTGCACCTTGTCCCAACTGCGGACTCATCGCATGTGCCGCATCGCCTACAACTCCGAGACGATTTTGTCCAAAACGAGACATCACTACATCGTGATACCGCGCGGGCATAAACTGCGAGGGACTATGGATGCTTGTTTTTAACCATTTACCCGCCGCAGGCCATAACTGATGTACCTCATCTTGCCACTTTTTAAACTGCTCAGTCGGTGATTTAGTCCAGTGATCAATACGATGTGTTGGGAGACTCCAGAAGATACTAGTAAGGCGTTCTTGATTTTGAGGGGTTGAACCTGTGGGGAGTAAGCCCATCATACGCGCAGAGCCATGATAGAACTGATGCAAAACACGATAATCCAAATCCGTCGTTTCAGGAACAATCGCCCAAACCGCGCCCCAAGGATAGGGTTGATCTAGACGTGTCCATGTTTTGGGTCGTAAATGGCTCCGTGCACCATTGGCAACCAACACCATGTCATAGTTTAATGATTGCTTTATCTGCTCGGATAACACGTCAACTTGCATATGGTCATGATGATCAACCACGGCAGTAACTTCCGTCGCCATTCGCCAATTCACGGGATAGGATTTTAACTGCTGCATCAGCACATCACACAAGGCAGCGCGATGCATGCCTAACCCAGACAAACTCGGAGAAGCTTCTGCATAACGGCTATGCAATAATAATGAACCTTTAGTCCAACCTTTCAGCGCATCAATCGGCGCACCCAAGTCTAACGCATGGTCTAATGCACCAAGATGCTGAAATATTGCCATACCTGCGGGCTGTAACAATAATCCAGCTCCGACATTTTCCATCTTAGCGACTTGCTCAAAAATGGTGATGTCATGTCCTTGTCTGGCTAAAACAATCGCTGTCGCTAACCCTGCTGTACCTGCGCCAATAATCGCAACAGACTGCCTTTTCATATTCTTATCCTTATGATGACCAGCCTATATTAGCTCAATCAGATCAAAGTGATATTGATCTGAAAAGCCTTTTTTATTTTTTAATTCACCACACGTTTCGGATGTAACGTTCTGAACTTATCAACAACGCCCAAACCTAAAAATCGACCATTTTCAAACGCTAGTGTTTCGCCTAGTGGCGTATTGCCAGCATTAATCGCCTGTCCACGACAAAAGAAAACAGCCTCATCCAGACTCAAATCAATTCGAGGTAAATAATCTACAGGCGCATAAGTCGGAAGTAACAACGCATCACGCCCAGCCTCATCCAGTGACTCTAAATATTCAATAGTATTTCGCTCATCCAGCACAAAAGACGCAGTTTGAGTCCGATGTAATGACGCAACATGACCGCCACAACCTAACGCCGCACCAATATCTTCTGCTAATGTCCGAATATATGTGCCCTTACTACACTTCACAGTCAGCGTTAGCGTCGTCGCATCAAATGCATCCAACGTCAGCGCATAAATCTTCACTGGACGCGCAGGACGTTCGATTTCAATGCCTTGTCTAGCCAACTCATACAACGGACGACCATCTTTTTTCAGTGCTGAATACATGGGTGGCACTTGCATGATGTCACCACGAAATTGAGCCAGTGCACTTTCAATCAATTGTGTATTCAGCGCAGGCACTGCAAATTCTTGGACGATTTCGCCTTCTTTATCTCCTGTCGTCGTCGTTGCACCGAGTTGCACGACTGTTTGGTAAGTTTTATCGGAATCCAATAAATAATGAGAAAACTTGGTCGCTTCACCCAGACAAATTGGCAGCAACCCCGTCGCTAAAGGATCGAGTGCACCTGTATGCCCTGCTTTTTGCGCACGATATAACCAGCGGACTTTTTGCAAAATGCCGTTGGAGCTATAACCTTGTGGCTTATTCAGTAGGAAAACACCGCTAATAGCACGACGAATAATCTTTGGACGTGGATCTGACATTGTAAAAAATCGATAAAAATGGATGATTAATTTTAGCAGGTTTCCTAATTCCAGTTTCTAATTTATAAATGCTCGATAATTTTCAAAAAACAAGCGACCTATAAAAGAGACTTGCTAATCTCCTGCGCTTCGCTTCAAATACATGTTAAATTTCATGGATAATGCTCATTCGTATCCAGCTCATTTCTCAGTTGATTTTCTTATGTACGAAGAAGAAATTGAAATTGCATCACGCATCAATGCAGGTGATCGCACGGCTTTACGCAACCTGATGAAAGACTATGGCGGAGCCATGATCGCAGCAGCACGCGGAATCTGCCCCCATGCCGTGGATGATGTTGTGCAAGAATCGTGGATTGCTGCACTTGCCGCACTGCCTAATTTCGAACATCGATCAAGTCTGAAGACATGGCTTGTACGAATTACGATCAACAAAGCGTATACTTATATTCGCCAAACGCGGCGTGAAGTCTCTTTGGAAGGTTTAAGTGACACGGAAGATCCTCTACAGAATTATTTCGACAAATCGGGTCATTGGAATACACCGTGGCAAGGCTGGAGCGATGATTCGCCAGACAAACTACTCGAAGCTCATGTTTTAAAAGAATGTTTAGAAAAACATCTCAACAAACTTCCGCAAGGCCAGCGTATGGCGATGACATTGACAGATTTTATGGGATTAGAAACCGACGAAGTGTGTAACAATTTGAAAGTTTCTGCGTCTAATCTTCGGGTGCTATTGCATCGGGCGCGCATTACCATTCATGCAATGGTAGCGCATTACGAATCTACTGGCGACTGTTAAGGAGGGTTAATATGTTGAAATGCAAAGATATTGGCTATCTTTCAAGCGACTATCTAGATGGGAATATGACCAAATCCCAGCGCATCAGTTTTCGACTGCATCTCACCATTTGCGGTCACTGTCGACGTTTTATGCGTCAATTTAATTTGCTACATAAAACATTGCCTCAGTATCGCTTTATCGAACCTGATAATCAGCAAATTGATGCGTGGATGAATGGTTTACCTAAATCTTAAAATGCTTGATTGAAAAAATAATCCGCAATAGTCTTTTGAATTATTGCGGATTTTTTATTATCTAATACTTGATTATTAACCACCATCACAGGTCAACTTGGATGAGGAGAGTACCTTTTTATAACGTTATTTATGACCTTTTAGTCCAACGCACCAACCAATAATCCACACTCACATAGCGTCCACCGCCCATCTTAATCAGCGCAAGCAACATCACCAGATAAGTCACGGCAAACTCAACGCCATTATTAATAATCGCAAAACCACCACTTGAAGTCAGCCAATCATAATTGCCATATTGTTGCAGAATCTCGCGTGCTGCTTGGATCTTATCGCCTGCTGCCATGACTCGAGCATTGGCAAAAGGCGCCGTTGGATCAGCAATCGCCTGCCAACCATTCGGTAAATGCACCGCAAAAATCGCAACCAGCATCGTCACAATCAACGGAATACTAATCCACCGCGTGAACAAACCTAATGTCAGCAAGACTGCGCCAGTCAGCTCAGTACTCGTTGCTAAAGTGGCCATCAATGTCGGAAACGGTAATCCTAAACCATCCGCACCAAACCAAGCGACCGTATCAGAAAATGCAGCCAACTTATTTAGACCTGCTGTCCAAAACACAGGGGCAAGATAAAACCGTAATGCTAATGAAGGCAAGCCATCAAACGGTTGTAGGATTTTAGATAGACGATCTAATAAGGTATGCAGGTTAGCCGCAACAGACTTCATGCAAATGGATTTCATGATCACAACTCAACTGATAAGGAAAATGTACTCTTTAGACACAGGACTTGCCATTTCATTACACGCATCAACGAAATAATCGAAAAATAAATTTATTTAAAATATTTTTTGAAATCGATGTAACAAATCCTGATAAGCCGCGTCTACCTTGGGAGTGCACAACTGACGGCGTGCGCCAATTAACCCAAATACACAATTGAAGGAATACATCCCATGTCAAACAAACTACAAACTCTGACCCCAATCGCTGCAATGTTAGCAATGTCACTCACAGGTCTGGCACACGCCGCTGATGCAGCAAATGCAGCGCCTACAGCAATGGCAATGTCCAAAACTGCCGATGCAAATTGCGGTGCAAACAAAAAAACTCAAGAAGCAAAATGTGGTATTCATAAAGCAGCAATGGGCGGCATGAAAGAAGGTAAATGCGGCGAAGCAAAATGTGGCGCGGACAAAGGCAAAAAAATGGAACACGGTATGGTCATCGAATCTTATGTCCATAAACCAGCCATGGGCGGCATGAAAGAAGGCAAATGTGGCGAAGCGAAATGCGGTGCTGACAAAGGCAAAAAAATGGTCGACGGTATGGTCGTCGAAAAATAATCTATTGATCGCGGCTGTTTATCATTGATAGGCAGCCGCGAAGTATCTCCGTCACACAATCAAAGCTATTTCACAAGGAACGCTCACCATGACGGCATTGACCCAACAACAAAACAATCAGATCTTACATGGTGCAGGACTTGGGCTACGGCGTGACTTTATGCCTGAACTCAAGCAAAGATTAGATGCAGGTGAAATCATCAATCCACCTGATTTCTATGAAATTGCACCGGAAAACTGGATGGGTATGGGCGGTCGTCATGCGCGCGTATTGCGTGAATATACTGAAAAATATCCTTTTGCCTGTCATGGCCTGTCATTGTCGATTGGCGGTGTCAGTCCACTAAACATTGAATTTCTAAAACAAATCCGCTCATTCTTAGATACTCATCAAATTGCTATTTATTCCGAACATCTCAGTTATACCCACGACGGATCATATTTATACGACCTGATGCCGATTCCCATGACTTTGGATGCCGCCAAATATGTCGCAGATCGTGTTATTCAAGCGCAAGAAATCTTAGGTCGCAGACTTATTTTAGAGAACGTATCCACTTACGCCATGCCCGCCGCAGAAATGTCCGAAGCCGAATTCATTTGCGAAGTCATTCAACGTGCAGACTGTGATCTACTACTCGATGTGAATAACGTCTATGTGAATAGCATCAACCATCATTCAGACGCACGCGCCTTGATTAAAGCGATGCCGCCTGAACGTGTCCGTTATCTGCATATTGCAGGTCATCATCAAGAGGATGCGACGCTATTAATTGATACTCATGGCAATAGCGTGACTCGTTCGGTGTGGGAACTTCTGCAATTCACCTATGACACCATCGGCATACGCCCGACTTTGCTGGAACGGGATTTTAATATTCCATCATTGGATGGATTACTAAGTGAAGTTGATCAGATCAGACTTTTGCAAACGCCACATTCACATCAGAAACTTGCTCATCAAAATCTAGCACAGCCAAGTGCACATGAATTGAGCTGTGCGAGCGCATAACATGATCAATACTCATATGATTCATTCAAATGATTTCCAAACGCATCAGCGCGCTTTTACACATTGGATTCGCCATCCTGAGCACGCGCCATTACCAGATCATGTTTCTGCTGAGCGCATGACGATTTACCGAGAACTTATTTTTAATAATATTTCGAGCTTCATTGAGCACACTTACCCCGTGGCACAAGCCTTGCTGCCACCTGAAATATGGCATGACTTAATCCATAATTTCTTTGAATATGGTCAATGTGACTCGCCGTATTACTATGACATTTCAATGCACTTCAAAGACTTCATAGATCAAGAAAAATTCAACGCAATTGAATCACTTCATAGTCTTCATCAAAAATATCCATGGCTTCGTGAACTGATGCAGTATGAATGGATGGAACTTTACGTCGATATGGCAGAAGCCACTTGGCTTGAGGACAACTCATCCGAATCATCAAACGTAGATATTCACCAACTTCCGCCCAACCACTCATTCACATTGAAAACGACTTGCTGGATATTGGCATATCAATATCCCGTGCAGACATGGTCAACAACCACACAACTCACAGATATTCAGGTCACACCAACCTGCTTGCTCATTTATCGGAATCGCAGCGATGAGATACAAATTCATCCACTTCATCCGTTATGGGCATTTCTTTTGGAGACCATGCAAAGTCAAGAAAACACGTACTTCGATACGCTCACCGCACAACTCCAAGAAGCAACTCAACTGACCAAAGAAGCAATCGATGAAATAACCATCAATCTACTCAGTTGGCTGAAAACATTGACATTACTACATGTCAGCATTTCTTGATCAAACATCAAATAATTGCAAAAACTAACTGAATAAACCCCTTCCACTTATGTAATTTTATGATATAAAAAGAATGAATATGCCAATCTGCAAACAGGCCTACATATTCATGCTGTCCGTGCAAAATACCAACAGCTTTATTCCAATCAACCCTACACTTGGAAATCACCATGAAAACAGTCGCATTTATCCTCAATTCAAAAACCAACCATGCGGTTTATACCATTACCCCATCAGCGACCGTGCTTGAAGCAATTACACTTATGGCTGATAAAGGAATTGGAGCGCTTGTGGTCACGGATCACGAGAAGGTCGTTGGGATTGTGACGGAACGCGACTATGCCCGTAAAGTTGCACTCATGGAACGATCTTCGTATGCAACCCAAGTTCACGAAATCATGAGCAATGCAGTTCTATCGGTAACACCGAAGGATACTACTGAACATTGCATGATTCTGATGACAGACAACCACTTACGCCACCTTCCTGTGATTGAAAATGGGCAACTGCTCGGTCTCATTTCCATCGGCGATTTGGTCAAAAACGTGATTGAAGATCAGAAGAATTTGATTGAGCAGCTACAAAGCTACATTCGTGGTGAATAAAAAACTTTAAAATTAAAGACTAAGAGCTAGGCAGGCAGCACCCTCAATGAAAAAGTTTTTCTTATGGGCTGCTGCCCCGATTGTAGTGTTACTGGCTATCGTAATAATCTATTTCGCAGTTGCTTTCGGTTCACTGCTTTTTCCTGCAAATGCTACAACCAGCTCAGCTCCAATAAATACCGCCACACCAACCATTGATGCCTATCTCAGCTCAAACGGTGTACACACTGATTTCATCTTCCCAACCCATACACCACTAATCGACTGGACAACAATCTTTCCTGTCACAGCATTTCCGAGTTCGACCCTCGGTACCGACTTTATCGCCATCGGTTGGGGTGATCGAGAGTTCTACTTAAATACACCAGAATGGAAAGATTTAACATTCAAACGCGCTGTTTTTGCTTTAACAGGACAAGATCATAGTTTGATGCATGTGGAATATTTAGGTCAGCGTGATTTTCAAGCCATCACTCGCACACAAACCTATCATTTACGCCTTAGCACGGCGCAATACATACAATTACGCAATTACGTCATCAAATCCACACGTATAGACAAAAATACAGCACAAAATGTCCCCAACCATCACTATGATCAGAACGATGCTTTTTTTGAAGCCAATGGACAGTACAGTCTGTTCAAGACATGCAATACTTGGATTGGCAATGGCCTACAACAAGCTGGTGTGAAAGTCAGCCGATGGACGCCATTAGATATTATTGTCTACTGGTATTTAAAACCTGTCTCATCGAACTGACGAATGAACGTCAACTAAATAATATCAAAACAACATTATGCTTCACTGGGTGGAGGATCTCTTTTTATGTATCAGCTTTATATCGCGAACAAAAACTACTCATCATGGTCACTTCGTCCTTGGTTACTGATGAAAACCCTCAATATTCCTTTTGAAGAACAACCTGTTCACTTCGCAGATGATAATTGGAGCGCGTTTCGCACCTTCTCACCTTCTGGCAAAGTGCCTTGTTTAGTTGCGGAATTCGTGACCGTCTGGGACTCCTTAGCGATTACAGAATTCGTCGCAGAAACCTACCCTCAAGTCTGGCCAATGAGTGTCAAAGCACGGGCTTGGGCACGCTCTGCGTCAGCAGAAATGCACTCTGGATTCGGGACATTACGCGAAAGATGTTCAATGAATTGCAGTATTCAAGTCGAACTTCATCAAATGACTGAAGATCTGCAAAAAGACATCACGCGTATCGATGAACTGTGGAACGAAGGTTTAAAAAAGTTTGGTGGAAATTTCCTTGCTGGAAATGAATTTACTGCTGTCGATGCTTTTTTCGCACCTGTTGTTTTGCGAATTGCAACCTACGGTTTGAAGCTAAGCGATGTATCTATGGCTTATTGTGAACGAATCCACCAACTCCCCACACTACAAGCATGGATCAAAGCAGGTCAACTTGAGGCGCCTCATGAAGCCCACGAAGCCGCTTGTGTGCAGTATGGCCGACTCACCCATGATGTTCGGCAATAATATAGCTTATTGAGCCTGTCGAAATGTGTGGCAATACAAAAACCACACTTCGACGAGCTTAGTGCTGTTGCTGCGTAATAGGTTTGTGCTGAAAAAATCAACGCACCCAGCGAATCACATATTCTTCGATATCCTCAGGATCAATCTCTGTTTCCGAGATGCATCGACCTGCGGCTGACTTACGTGCCTGACGCACACTTTTTGGATTACCCGTAATCAGCGGATGCCAGCTGGGCAATGCTTGTCCCAAATCAAGCCGTTTATATGCACAACTCGGTGGTAACCATTTAAGCTCTGGCACGCGCTCAGGCGTAAGTTGTAAGCAATCAGGAACAATGCTCTGGCGGTCTGCATAATTCGTGCAACGCGCAGTCTTAGTATCCAATAGCTGACACGCAGCGCTGGTATAGACCACCTCTCCCGTATCCTCATCTTCGAGCTTCACTAGGCAACACAATCCGCAGCCATCGCACAACGCCTCCCATTCAGCAGGCGTTAACTCGGCGAGGGAATAATGCTGCCAAAATTTTTCACGGAGCAAGGGTGCAGACTCTGACTTTAATTCGAACATAAACCATTCACTTCAAAAAATATTCCTGCGCACCATGAGCCGCATGGATAACATTATAAATCATTCAGCGCATCAAAAAGAAAAAGAGCCATCTGACCATTCAAATGACTCTTCCATAATCAACGTGACGTTGATGAACTCAATTATTCTTCGCGGCGAGGTGCCAAGGCTAAATACGTTGCTGGATTCTGACGCTGACCATTCAACAACACTTCATAATGAACATGAGGGCCTGTGCAACGACCTGTGCAGCCTACCAGTGCGATTTCTTGGTTCTTCTTCACATGATCACCAACCGAAACCAGTAAACGCGAAGAATGGCCATAACGTGTCACATAGCCATTACCATGATCAATTTCAATGAAATTACCGTAGCCACTTTTCCAACCCGAATAGACAACAACACCTGTGCCAGTCGCATAAATCGGAGAACCATAAGGAACAGCTAAATCAATCCCTGGATGAAATTCACGACCACCTAAAGTGCGATATCCATACGGTGATGACACTCGCGCATTCGCAACAGGTTCAACAGCAAGAATATCCGCACCAATCTGAATTTTGTCTTGTGTACGACTCGTCAGAGATTGATTCAAACGCTGTAAATTTGATTCACGGCGTTCCATTTGTTCCGTCACCTGATTAATCGTATCGGAAATACGATCAGAATTAGATGTTGGAACGTCGTTTTCTTCTTCATAGTCACCACCAATGCCATTTGGATTGGTATGGTGATCATGTTCATCATCTGCATCATGCGCAACTAAACCCATCGATTCTAAAGACGATGACAAAGCAGATTGTTGTTGCCACAACTGTGTAATAGAAGCATCAGCTGCCATTGCAGGCTGACCAAATACGGAAATGGTGCTCGACGGAGTCGTCGCAGCAGAACTTGATGTCACAAAACAAGCACTACTTAACACTAGCGTAGATAACGCAAACAAAGAGCGCTTCATGCGCAATGTCTTCAAATGCATAACAACCTCATGTTTAAGTCTTGCGTATCGGTCATGTTGTGTATGCAAGCCTCATGCCCACATATCTTTTCAAGCTTCGCGAGAATGGCTTGCCGTTCATTAAACGGTTCGCTATCGTAGTCAGATTAGAATCACCTACACACGATTTCATTCTCGAGAAAATTGTCAACATGAAACTCCCTGCTCAACCCTTCAAAAAGCAAAACAAACAGCAAAGGGTCGCCGAAAAGTCCTCTTCACAAAACAATTTATCTAATCTTCAGACTCATATTGAGTATCTAAAGAGATTAACCCAATTGATTTCGCCCATCTTGTCCCAAACGCTATCACACGAAGGAGATTGGCAAGTTGCCGCACTTGATGGAGAAGTTCTTTGCATCGCAACCGAACATCATACCGCGGCAAGTCAATTAAGATATTTACAACACCATGTCATCAAGGCTCTTCAGCAGCTTCCAGATTTTGCTACCGTCCAACGCTTGAAGATAGTGATCGAAATCCAGCCTAAGCCTAAAACAGTTAGTCATGGCCGATTGCCGGAACTCACTCCTGAGGTTCGACAAATACTGGATGATGCAGCCTCTGCGTTTCAAGACACGGATATTAGCGATACCTTGCGCCGTTTAGCAAGAGAGCGACGATAGAACGTACCAAACGTTACGTTGTAACATTTACACATACTTATAGTTATTAATATTAACCGTCTGTTTTATCACTATAAAAATAACTAATCCGCTTCAATATACTGAATCGGACAAGAATTTCTGTCATCAAATGTCACAATTTCATAAGCATCTGGACGATCAATTAATGCACGAAGCAACTGATTATTGAGAGCATGTCCTGACTTATAACCATCAAATTGCCCAATGATGCTATAGCCAAGTAAATATAAATCACCGACTGCATCCAGCATTTTATGACGAACAAACTCATCGGCAAAGCGCAAGCCTTCTTCGTTGACAATGCCGTGATCATCCACCACGATCGCATTATCTAGGCTGCCACCCAGTGCCAGATTATTGGCCTGCATGTACTCAATATCACGCAAGAATCCAAAAGTCCGCGCATGACTCAACTCTTCAACATACGATGTCGTCGAGAAATTAAGCTCTGCTGACTGATGTTCTTCATTAAAAGCAGGATGATCAAAATCAATCGTGAAACACACTCGGAAACCATCATAGGGCGTGAATGCTGCACGCTTATCGCCCACAACGACCTCAACAGGCTTAGTGATCTTGACGAATTGTTTGGGTGCAGTTTGTTCTACGATTCCAGCGGTTTGAATTAAAAAAACAAAAGGTCCAGAGCTGCCATCCATAATCGGAACTTCAGCAGAGGACACATCAATCATTAAATTATCAATACCCAAGCCCGCCAACGCACTCATGAGGTGTTCAACAGTGCCTATACGTGCACCATCATGCTCCAAGTTTGAAGACATGGTGGTTTCATTCACAAGCAGGGCTTTTGCTGGAATCTCGACGGGCGGATTCAGGTCGACACGACGAAAAACGATCCCGCCATTCACAACATGCGGATGTAACGTGAGATAAACTTTCTGACCACTATGTAATCCAATTCCAGTCGCGCGAATCGTTCGGCGAAGCGTACGTTGCTGGAGGACATGTTTCGACATTTTATTTCAAAATATTACAATAATGATGCATGCTAACATTGATTACAAAGCATGCCAACCTAACAATAATTCCCAGCAGTCACCAAATTGTGTGCGTTTTGTTTATTCATATATTTTTTGCAAATAAATTCATGGGATTAGAAAAACATAAAAGCCCAATTTGGAATTGGGCTTTTTCTTTGAAGAAAATCTAAAGAGTCAAATTTTAACGCTTTTGTTGATTCTTCAAGAAGTCCTGAATGCGCATTGGCGAAGAAGCTGCAGGTTGCGCTGGAGCCGCTGCAGCAACGGGTAAAGGCTCAGTCAAACCTGCATGACGACGATCAATCGCTGGCGCATCAGCATCTTCTAATGGCAATGCCACTTGATCTTTACGCGTAGGGATTGGACGGCGTTGCTGCTGAATTGAGCGATCATCATAGTTCAAGCCCGTTGCAATCACGGTAATGCGTAATTCTTCGCCTGCTTCTGGATCATCAACCAACCCAAGGAAAATATTGGCATCTTGATCAGCAATTTGCTCAATAATATCACCCACTGCTTGGACTTCATCCATCCGAACATTAGAGCCAGTCACATTCACCAATAATCCTTGCGCGCCTTCTAGCAGGACATTGTCTAGGAGTGGGCTACGAACTGCCATCTCTGTTGCGATACGTGCACGATCATCACCTTTACCCGCGCCAATGCCCATCATGGCATGACCACGTGCCGCCATTGCAGTACGAATATCAGCGAAGTCGATATTGACATAACCAGGACGTGTAATTAAATCAGAAATACCGCGGACTGCGCTCAACACCACATCGTCAGCACGTTTAAACGCATCAATCACGGACAGATTACGATAAACACTCATCAGCTTTTCATTCGGAATCGTGATCAACGAATCCACATATTGAGTCAAGTCCTCAATACCGCGCTCAGCCGAAGCAGCACGACGTTTACCTTCAAATTTGAATGGTGTAGTCACAACCGCAACCGTCAGAATACCCATTTCTTTGGCAATTTCTGCAATTACTGGTGCTGCGCCAGTTCCTGTACCACCGCCCATACCTGCGGTAATAAAAACCATGTCAGAACCTTGTAATGCTTCACGGATCAGTTCATGTTCTTCTTGAGCCGCTTGACGCCCCACATCAGGATCAGCACCTGCACCTAGACCACGGCTGGTCTGCATTCCCAGTTGAATACGATTCGGAGCAGACATGCGATCCAACGCCTGACGATCCGTATTTGCACATGCAAAAGAAACGCCTTTGATGCCAGAACGCACCATGTGTTCGATGGAATTACCACCACCACCACCCACACCTATCGCGGTGAAGCGCGCATTGCCGTTATTATCAAGGGTATCATCTTGCACCAATGTGTAGGACATTGTGTTGCATCTCCAAAAATAAAAAATACCGTAACAACCTGCTTAAATCGCAATCAATGCGAGCATATTCTATGCAAGTCACTACCCAAAGTGGTATGAAAATACGTTAAGTTCTGTTTTAAAATATCAATGTAGATTAACCATCATTGCCATCAATAATGCTTAAAACTGTCTGACCAGAACAACCAAATAAAAATCAACTTCTAATACAAAACCAATATTACAAAGCTCAACCCACAAACTTGAAAACACTTTTCCCAGCAAATTCTTTAAGCCATTCTTTTAAAAAACGGCTCGTAACTTATCCACTAATCGTCGCCATGGCGTCACCATCAAACGTGTCACTATTTGCTCACGTCCCGCATCACGATCAGTTTCCTCACTCCAGCGTTGATTTTCGCTTTGGCTATATAGCAGTAGTCCACTGGCTGTGGCAAATATTGTCCGATGAAGTAACGGTTTGCGATCATCTCGAATCTCAACACTGGCTGGATGATTGCCTAAATGGACAGGCACACCAAGAGCATTGCGCGCCAAACTCACAATACCTTCGATCTGACAAGACGCACCAGAGAGCACAACACCATGACGTAGCACATTGATTGCGCCACTATCTGCCAATAATCGGCGGACTTCTTCAAAAATTTCTTCGTAACGTGCAATGATAATATCAGCCAAATCCATACGACTCAGCGTCAATGGATTATTACCCACACCTGTCACTTGAATCATTTGATCAGGACGAATCAGATCACGATTAACACCACCATAGCGAACTTTCAGCATTTCAGCTTGTTCAGTTGATGTGTGTAATACGGAAGCAATGTCGCGTGTGACATTTTCGCCACCACGTTGCAAGGTACTGCTCAAGATCAAGCGATTCTCAAGATAAACCGAAACTGCTGTTGTTCCCGCACCAATATCGACTAAACAAACGCCGTATTCTTTTTCATCACGCAGCAACGTGGACTCTGCTGTCGCAAGATTAGAAACAATCATGCGCTCCACACCGATATTCGAAGATTTCAGTGCTTTATCAATATTCTGCATAATATTATTTGGCAGCATCATGAGATGATAATGTCCTGTGATTGCCGTAGCCGCCATATTAATTGGATATTCCGCCCAATCATCACGATCATCAATTGCCACACCAAGCGGCACGGCATTAATCAAATAATGGGTCGGCATCAAATGACTGCTTTTTGCCATTTCCAGTGTACGAACAATTTCTGCAGTCGAAATCGAACCATTGGCAACTGGTGTACGTCCTGATGCATTAAAGCTTTGCAATTCAGGACTAGGAATTGCAACCCATGCACTATGCACGCGGCAATCTGCCATATCTTCCGCTAAAGCCACTGCTTCTTTAATCGCAGCAACGACTTTGTCCATATTATTGATCATACCTTTGCTCATGCCGCGATTTGCAGCATGACCTAGACCAATGACCTCAATACGATCAGCGGCATGGACACGACCAATGAGTACCGCGACTTTGTGCGTGCCAATATCAATCGCAACTATCGTCGGAACCGTTTCAATCTCACTCATCTTTACTGCCCATTCATAAAACTCATTTATTCAAACATATTGCTAAAAAACACAATCTCTATAAAAACTCATCATCTGCATGCAAAGACCTTATGGCGATACGGCAGGTGCAGCATTTGGCTGAGCCTGATTGGTATCTGATGTGACGGCGACAGGGCTTGCTGCTGGCGATTTACGAGGATTAGCGGCACCATTCCACTGGATCGCCATCCCATTGCGATAACGTAAATCAACCGATGCAATACGCGGCCACAGTTGATGCAGACGCTCATTACCTTGACCCAATTCGCTTAAACGTTGCAACTTTAAGTTCGTTTGCTCCTGATCCACAATCACACGCATTCCCGAATCAAACGACATAAACCATGTCATACGATCGGTAAGATAAAGCTCTTTTAACCGTATATCCAATGGAGCAAACCATTGATTAATTTTTTGATACTGTTGCATCATCGCAAGCGACTGACTGATGGGCCCATGCAGAAGTGGCAAATCCAAATGATCATTGTGACCGGCCTCTATAAAAACAACACCTTTCCCACTCAACAACCGCCCACTACCCCAGCGTGCAATGGGTTGCCGAGGAATTACGCGGACAATTAACCCATCAGGCCAATGCCGAGTTACCGTCACACTTTCAACCCACGACAAACTTAATGCCGCATCACGAATCGAAACCAGATCCGCAGTAAAATAATTCTTATGCATCAAAGGCTGAATCTTTTGCTGCAATAAGCTTTCTTCGACAGCATCAATATCACCTGTCACAATCACTTGAGCAACAGGAGCATGCAATAAACGATGGATCACGCCCCATCCACCCATCCCGCATAATACCAAGGCCGCAAACAACAACAGCCAACTGCCTAAGCCAGACAACTTTCCACCAAGCGTTTGTGGTGTATTAGACTGGGAAGACATCGACCGATGTATCATGCTGGATAATTGAGCCATGGTTGATCCGATTTTAACCTGCACGCACTGAAATAGAATCTTGGTTCAACGTCTGGTCTAGAATCGCTATACAAAGATCAGCAAAACTATATCCCACTGCTTTTGCTGCCATCGGAACAAGAGAGTGGTCAGTCATGCCTGGAACAGTATTGACTTCGAGAAGCCAGAATCGACCTTGCATATCCTGCATAGCATCAATACGACCCCAGCCTGTCGCACCCACCGCATTAAAAGCACGAAGCGCCAGACCCTGAAGCTCTTTTTCTTCCGCCTCAGTTAAACCTGAAGGAATACCATAATGAGTATCATTGCGCAAATATTTCGCCTGATAATCATAGAATGCAACATCTTTTGGAGGCTCTAAACGAATCACAGGCAATGCTTGCCCGTTCAACATAACCACCGTAAATTCACGTCCTGTAATCCATGCTTCAGCCATCACCACGGCGTCATGCCCGCTCGCTTCACGGTAAGCAGGTTCCAGTTGTTCTGGACGCTCGACTTTACTCATGCCAATACTCGAACCTTCATGTACAGGTTTGATGATCAGTGGCAAACCCAGTTCAGCAATCACAGCAGAGTAATCAGTATTTGCATTAAGTAAGCAATAAGGCGCTGTTGGCAAATCTACGCCTTTCCACAATTGTTTGGTTCTGGCTTTATCCATACCGAGTGCAGAAGCGAGCACACCTGAGCCTGTATATGGAATATTCATCCATTCCAACAAACCTTGGATTTGACCATCTTCCCCACCACGGCCATGAAGCACAATAAAAGCACGATCATATTGCGACAGTTCAGCAACGGCACGCGTTGCAGGGTCAAATGCTTCGGCCTCAACACCCTTAGACAGCAATGCATCCAAAACAGCCTGACCACTTTTCAGCGAAACTTCCCGCTCACCTGATGTTCCACCAAATAAAACCGCAACTTTTCCAAACTGTTTCATGCTGCCGCAATCCAATAAAAAAGCCAATTAAAAACAATCCAATTTAACCATCTACACACGGCGTTCAATCAACGCACTCATTCCAACAATATCGCTATCTTCGCGCAATTTATCACGCACAACCCCGCACACATATACTTTCATGTATGCTTTTTATAGGAGGACGTCTTGGATATTACGATTTTACCTGTAAATACAAGCTTTTCTGCGCTAAATCGTTAGACACAGCACCGACATTTCCTGCGCCTTGAGTCAACAGCAAATCCCCTGCTTGCAACATACTCTGCAAGACTTGAGGAAGTTGCTCATCGACTGGATCGACCAAAATCGGCTCGACACGACCACGCGCACGAATACTCCGTGCCAAACTGCGACTATCTGCACCCACAATTGGCTTTTCACCGGCCGAATACACTTCCATCAATAGCAAAACATCCACTTGCGATAACACTTCGACAAAATCCTCAAAGCAATCCCGCGTCCGCGTATAACGATGAGGCTGAAACAACATTACCAAACGACGATCAGGATGACTCTGACGCGCAGCTTTGATAGTAACTTCAACTTCTTTTGGATGATGTCCATAATCGTCAACAAGCAAAATACTGCCATCTTGGTAAGGAAAGTCACCCTGAATTTGGAAGCGACGACCCACACCGGCAAAACCTGATAACGCACGACTAATCGCAGCATCGCTGACGCCTTCGTCCGTTGCAATACCAATTGCCGCCAATGCATTCAACACATTATGCAAACCTGGTTGATTGGTTGTCACTGTCAAAGGCTCACGATCACGGCGCAATACCGTAAAGCGCGTCTGCATGCCGAGCTGAACCACATCTACGGCGCGAATATCATTATTTTCATTGAAGCCGTAAGTCAAAAATGGACGACCTACACGCGGCAATAATTCACGAATATTTGCATCATCGCCACACAGCACAGCCAGTCCGTAGAACGGCAAATTATGCAAAAACTCAATAAAGGTATCTTTCAACTTCTCGAAACTGCCACCATAAGTTTCCATGTGGTCAGCATCAATATTGGTCACAATCGCAGCCATCGGCTGTAAAAACAAAAATGACGCATCGCTCTCATCGGCTTCTGCAACCAAATAGCGACTCGCACCAAGCTGAGCATTTTTGCCCATGCTATTCAACAGACCACCAATCACAAACGTTGGATCTAAACCATCTTCAGCAAGCATCATGGTCAACAAACTGGTCGTCGTAGTTTTGCCATGTGTGCCTGCAACCGCAATGCCATGACGGTAACGCATGAGCTCACCGAGCATTTCAGCACGACGCACCAGAGGAATATGCTTTTCTATCGCGGCTTTAATCTCAGGATTTTCACGATCAATCGCCGTTGAAACCACCAAAACATTGGCGCCGTCAACGTTTGCTGCATCATGTCCGTAAAACACTTTCACACCCATATTCTCAAGGCGTTGAGTCACTTCACCACTTTTCAAATCTGAACCAGAAACATCATAGCCCTGATTTTTCAGCACTTCGGCAATACCACACATACCCGCACCACCGATTCCGACAAAATGGATTCGTCCAATACGGCGCATTTCTGGAATTTCGATAAGTCGACTGGTTTTATTGCTTGCACATGCGGGTGTGCTGGTCTGCGAAGACGCTGATGTCGGCATATCCAACTCCATATTGTTAGGGATTAACTCTAATAAACTTAACAGGTTTTAATCAAACCAAACGCAAAATATTACTGTCTCACCGACAGCAAAACAATTACAAACCACAATCAGGGCGCGACGATCGCGTCAACGACAACCGCTGTAGCACACGGTTTAGCCTGCAAGCGCGATTTTTCTGCCATCACCAGCAAAACATCTCGATTCACTAACGGACGGAGTTGTTCCGCAAGTGTCTCTGAGGTGAGTGTGGCTTGTGGACACAGCAATGCTGCGCCAACATCACTTAAATAACGTGCATTTGCAGTTTGATGATCATCGACTGCATGCGGTAACGGGACAAACACCGCTGGCAAGCCAACAGCAGCAACTTCCGATACCGTTAAAGCACCTGCTCGGCAAATGATAAAATCTGCAGCGCCATACGCGGCAGCCATATTATCGACAAATGGCACGACCTCAAATGTTAGAAAGCCCGCATTAGTCAAAGACTGATAACGTGCCAACGTTTCATCAACTTGTTTTGCTCCACACTGATGACGCACATGTATCGGCTGATCCACTGACGCAAGCTGAGCCAGTGCACTCGGAATCCGCTCATTCAAAGCTTGAGCACCCAATGAACCACCGATCACTAAAGCTTGCAACGTACCTCTACGATGGGCAAAACGAAGTGCAGGTTCAGACACATTTAAAATATCTTCACGCACTGGGTTACCCGTCGTCCGAACTTTATTCGACGCTGGAAATGCATCTGGGAAAGCTTGTAATACTGTCGTGGCAATGCGCGCCAATTGTCGATTGGTCATGCCTGCAATCGCATTTTGTTCATGGATCACCAATTTGATCCCAAGCAGTCGCGCAGCCAAACCACCCGGACCTGCGACATATCCCCCAAAACCCACCACAACATCAATATCAAGCGACCTCATCAGCCGCATTGCCGCCAAAGTCGCTTTTATAATTTTAAAAGGCGCTGCAATCAATCGACGCAAACCGTTCCCACGCAGACCTTGAATATCAATCGGATACAGAGGAATACCCGATGACAGAACCAAACGATGCTCCATCCCTGACAAAGTCGCAAGCCAATGCACATTGACACCTTGCGAACGCAATTTTTCTGCAACGGCTAACGCTGGAAAAATATGCCCACCTGTACCCGCTGCCATCACCATCACATTGGTAACACGTTTTTGCGAACTGCCTTGTGGCTTAGTTTGATTCTTAGACACCCAATTTGCCTTTGATGAAATACAAAAATAAGGATTGAAAAATTGCCACCGATCTTATGAAAAAACCGACCCGATATGGTGCATTTAACAATCCGCCATGATACTCGGTTGTAGGGCAAAGTTTGAAGATTTTCTTCAATTTTGATCGATCAAAAGTTACCGTTTATGATCTTTTTTGTGGTTTTTTCTAAGTTCAGTAGCGATGATGTATTTATCACGTTCATTTATAGAGGATATACGTCTTTCATACGATAGAATTTCATCCGTACCGCTACCAGATTACTCAAAAAAAGCGTATTGTAAGTCACAAGATGGAGCAAAAAATTGAGTACCACAACTGATATTTATCTCAACATTCAAAAAGAATTTTCAGGGGAATCATAATGACTTTTTCAATCTATTCAGCACTCATTCCGACCTCAAAGCACATCTTGCAGAATCAATCCAAAATACTGGACAAAGCCGCGGCCTATGCAGAAGAAAAACAAATCGATCCAACAACATTACTGTCAGCGCGTTTAGCACCTGATATGTTTCCGCTCAGTCGTCAAATTCAAATCGCTTGCGATACTGTAAAAAAAGGCGCAGCACGTTTAGCTGCTGTCGAAGCACCCGTATTCGATGATAACGAATCGACGATTGCAGAACTGCAAGCGCGCATCGCCAAAACAATCGCTTTTTTAGAAAGTATCCACGAAAGTGACTTTACAGGCGCGGAAACACGCGCGCTTAAAATCCCTATGGGCCCAGAAATCGTCATGGACTTTACAGGTCAAGACTATTTAAATCAGTGGGTTTTACCTAATTTTTATTTTCATACCACCACGGCTTACGACTTGTTACGCCAACAAGGTGTGACGCTCGGTAAACGCGACTTCTTAGGCTAAGGTTTGACTACAACCAAAATTGGAAAACGTAACGATGCATGAACCAATAACCCATCAAGACATTCTTCAATTTTGGTTTGAGGAGGCAACGCCAGAACAATGGTTCCGTAAAGATCTCACATTTGATGAAACCATTCGCACTCGATTTGCAACACTTCATACCCAGGCTGCCGCAGGAGAGCTTGCCGATTGGCGTAATTTTGGTTCGCATGGTCGCCTCGCTGAAATTATTGTATTGGATCAATTCTCGAGAAATCTCTATCGCGATGAGGCACGTCAATTCGCCAACGATACCGTTGCACTCGTCCTCGCTCAAGAGCTTGTCACCAGTGGTTTTGACCAGAAACTTGCACCTGCAGAACGGGCATTCACTTATTTGCCTTATATGCACAGCGAATCACGCTTAATTCATGAGGAAGCATTATTGCTGTTTACCGACTTAGGTGTGGAGTTGAACTTAGAGTTTGAGAAAAAACATAAAGCGATTATTGACCGCTTTGGTCGCTATCCACATCGCAATGCAATTTTGGGACGTATTTCAACACCAGAAGAAATAGAGTTTTTGAAATTGCCTGATAGTCATTTTTAGGACTATTGATTTGATTGAAATTAAAGCGATTGCCCTCTTTATTATCACGGCCATCATGGAAATTGTGGGTTGCTATTTACCTTATCTCTGGCTCAAACAAGATAAAAGCCCGTGGCTGCTCCTACCAGCAGCTTTAGCGTTAAGTGTATTCGTCTGGTTATTGACCTTGCATCCGACTGCTGCTGGTCGGGTTTATGCGGCGTATGGTGGGGTTTATATTGGTGTTGCGATTTTGTGGTTGTGGGTGGTAGATGGCATCCGACCAACCGCGTGGGATATTGTCGGTTGTATCGTCACTTTAATTGGTGCATCAATTATTATTTTTGCGCCGAAGGGATGAACGAATAGTGGATGGACTAAAGTCCATCTGGCTGGCAGTACTGTTTAATTAATCTACATTTTGTTATCTTCATTTTTTCAAACTAATAATCTCATACAGCCGCCAAACTTATGTTTAATCTGGTCATATCCGAAGCAAACAAGAAGCTCATCAATGAGTATCGATTGAAACTCTCTGATTTTTTGGAAATGATGGGGCGATCTTGGCGTCTGATCTTAGGCGTAGTTTTATTTTCGACATTCGCTTCATTCGTACTCACGCTGATCTTACCAAAAAAATGGGAAGCCTCAGCGACGCTACAAATTGCAAAACTCCCCTCAGAAGATGGTGATATCACGTCTATAGAAAATTCTCTACAAAGTGTAGAAAACGTCAATCAGATGAGTTTTAAAGAAAAAATTCTCAGCGACTTACAACTACCGACAAATAATGGGCAAGATAAGCGAAGTGATATTTTATTAGACACCCTGATTGCGCGTCCGATTAAAAAAACGGAATTGATCAATATCTCTGTAACTGCTTACAGTCAGCAGGATGCGTTAAAAAGCATTCAAACCGCGATTGCTGAACTCCAAGCGACGCAAGCTTCAATGATCACTCCCACCACAAATCGTCTGATTAAAGAATTGCAGAGCGTCCATCAGGACATATCTAGAGTTGACAGCGACATTTCGGCACTCAACTATCAAATGTCACGCGGCGGGTATTCAGTGTCTGGTTATATCAAAGCTAAAGAGTCTGCAAAAAGAACTTTGCAATTACAGCAAGATCAACTGAAGGGTAACTTAACATTAATCGATCAGCTTGCAACAAAGCCCATTTATCCGATTGATAATTCAGACAAACCGACATTTCCAAATCGTATGGTTTTCTTAATCTTGGGGGCGCTATTGGGATTGTTGTTGGGTAGCTTCATCGCGTGGTGGAAAGAGAAAACTTAAGAATGGCGCAAGTCAAAGGCTTATTGCACACTACCAAGCCATAACGGTATCTACTTAGCTAGGCTTAACTTAAAGTTTGTTATCTTCATTTTCGTAGATTAACATAAGGCTAATCTACTGCAGTCCCTAAATTAATTTTGACCAAGTGTGAAAACACTGAGTGCAGCATTAACGCCATCCAACCTATGGTCATCATTTAGGGTCTGAATACTAAAAACATAATCCCCTTTATCAACTTCCAATCCACCCACTGTTAAGTCAGATCTAGCTCTAGCTTTTTCTTCATAAACACTCTCTTGGTATATTTGAGACTTCCCTCCATCTTTGTCTAATTTATATACCTTAAATAATAGTGGAATGCCTTGATGCCACTGGATAGGTGTTGATGACCCTCCCGTAATGTCATCTGCTATCGCATTCAATTTATCAACTTCTAGCCAAGTTTCTGGCTTTGATCGGTCATGACCTTGGAAGTCCATAAGTACTAGATAAGCAACTAATATAGTCTTTCTTTTTAGATGAACAGTTTGCTCAGCAATACTCCCAGCCTTAGAAGCATTAATTGGTGTAAAAACTAATGGTGTTTGACATGCACTTAATCCAATACAAATAGTTAGTATGGTGAGTAGTGATTTTAATGGGTTACATGAATACATTGTGATTTCCTGCCCAGTAAATGTAGGGTGCAATAAGCCAAAAGCGCATTGCACCAAACTCTCGATAACTCAACCCCGCCCTGCTTCCAACACTTCAAACAAATCATCCGCAATCGACGTTCCAAATTGTGTATCAATCTCACGCACACACGTCGGACTCGTGACATTGATCTCCGTCACGTACTCGCCAATCACATCCAAACCCACAAAAACCAAACCCTTCTCACGCAGCACAGGTCCAACCCTCAAAGCAATCTCACGATCCTTTTCAGTCAGTGGTCGCGCCTCACCACGTCCGCCAGCCGCGAGATTGCCGCGCACCTCGCCATTCTGCGGAATCCGCGCCAAACAATACGGCACAGGCTCGCCATTGATCATCAAAATGCGCTTATCGCCATCAACAATCGCAGGAATATACTTCTGCGCCATGATCGGCAATTGACCGAGATTGGTCAGCATTTCCAAGGTTGAACCGACATTCGGCACGCCAGTTTGCAAACGGAAAATCCCTGAACCACCCATACCATCCAAAGGCTTGACGATAATATCGCCATGTTCCGCCAAGAATTCACGAATCAGCGACTGCTGCGAAGTCACCAGCGTCGGCACCATCAACTCAGGAAATTGCGTCGCAAACAGCTTTTCATTGCAATCACGCAAGCTCTGCGGACGATTAACCACCCACGCCCCTTCACGCTCCGCCTGCTCCAAAATATACGTCGTATAAACAAAGTTCATATCGAACGGTGGATCTTTGCGCATCAAGATCACGTCGTAATCCGCCAGTGATTCACGCACCGTTTCGCCGAGTTTAAAGAAATCCTTAGTGTTCTCAAAAACATCGAGCGGTTTGATTAAACCAAAAGCCTTGCCATTATTAATGAACAAATCACTTTGCAGCACATAACCCAGCGTATGCCCTCGACGCTTGGCCGCCCACAGCATCGCGAGTGTCGTATCTTTCTTGATGTTAATGTTTTCAATTGGATCCATGACAACGAGAACGCGCATGATGTGGCAACCTTTTTAATCATTAATTTAAATCATTTATTGAGGAACAAATTGTTTTTTCAAGACATGAACATCCCTCCCTTTGAAAAAGGGAGGTTAGAGGGATTTTGCTTTTTCTTAAAACGCTACTTCATCAAATAAACCACGTTGCAATGGATCACCGCCATGCGCGGGGTCAACAATTCCGAACTCGGCACGATAATTTTGCATACGCGCCAAGTCTTCATGGCGGTTTTCTTTTTTCAAGTAATTCATCAAATCAGTCATCGTCAACAACGCTTGGACAGGAATGCCATATTGCTGTTCGATCTCCTGAATCGCAGACAACGCGCCTTGACCACGTTCTTGACGATCTAGCGCGACCAATACGCCTGCAACCTTTGCGCCTGCCTGCTTCAGCACAGTCATGACCTCACGAATCGCCGTGCCTGCCGTGATCACATCATCAACAATCCAAACACGCTGACCTGACACTGGCGCGCCAACCAGCAAACCACCTTCACCGTGATCTTTGACTTCTTTGCGATTAAACGCCCACGGCACATTCACGCCATGCTCATGCCAGAGTGCGCTTGCAGTCGCAGCAACCAGTGGAATACCTTTGTACGCTGGGCCAAACAACACGCCAACATCTTCGCTTGCCATCATTTTTTGTGCATAACCGCTGGCGAGCAATGACAGCGCCTCGCCATCATTCAGCAAACCAGCGTTAAAGAAGTAAGGACTAATTCGACCTGACTTTAGGGTAAACTCACCAAATTTAAGCACCCCGCGTTGCAGTGCCAACTCAATCAGCCCATGTACAGTGAATTTTTGTGGCGAAGGTTGAGATGACGACATGATATTCTCCAATTTGGGGTTAGCGTGTGCACTGATAATGCAATAATCACAGTGAAACATCACATATTTATATGCAGTTGAGGATAGCGCAATGATAGCAAAGGAAACAGGTTTAATCCGCATCGTTTCACTGAATGCCAACGGATTACGTTCCGCCGCCAGTAAAGGATTCATTGAATGGCTCGATGCGTCTGACATTGACATCATTTGCCTACAAGAAACCCGTTTGCAAGAACATCAATGGCTTGAGAGCCATAAACCTGCACTTTGGCACACCCATTTATTTCCTGCTGAAAAAGCAGGTTATGCAGGTACTGCTATTTATAGCCGCCTTCCTTTTAGCAAAGTCACCAATGGCTTGGGTTTTGAACTCTGCGACAGCGAAGGACGCTGCACCATTGCGACCTTTGAAGTGAATGGTAAAACATTTGATGTGGCTTCGGTATATATTCCATCAGGTTCTAGCTCGGAACTCGCTCAAGCGCGCAAAGATGAATTTATCAAAAAAATGCTGCCGATTTTTAAAGCATGGCGTGATGAAAATCGCTCTATCGTGTTCTGTAGCGATGTGAATATCACCCATAAAGACATCGACCTAAAAAACTGGAAAGGCAATATTGGCAACTCGGGCTGTTTGCCGCATGAACGCGCGTGGATGGATGACGTGTTTGCGCTCGGCTATATTGATACGTTCCGCGAGTTAAACAAAAACGCGGAAGAATACTCATGGTGGTCAAATCGTGGGCAAGCATGGGCAAAAAATGTGGGATGGAGAATCGATTATCAGATTGCATCATCTGACTGGAAAGATCAGATAAAAAATGTGCTTATTTATAGAGATACGCGCTTTAGTGATCACTCCCCAGTCGTCATCGATTACCAAATAGCCGACTAACCCACACTATGTCGGCAAACGCTTACAAAACAAGACGAATTACACTGCTTTTCACTGTTTCGTAAACGGAACATCATATGCTTGCAAGATAGGAATGTCGGTAAGGATCGCCAAAAGGGGGAGATTCCCACCGTAATTACAAAAAATACTATTGCAGTGCTCACGCACCGCAGCAGAGCATCATCCCAGAGTATCAAAAAGAGCCATATGAATCAGGACGATTTATATGGTTTCTTTTTATGTTCGAATGAATTACTCGATTCTAACGTCCCAAACACCTCGGCGGAATCACGCAAGCGTATATCCAAATCTCTCCGCACAAACACCCTCAGTTCATAATCAAAATCGTTTATCATAGCGTCCAAATGATTATTCGCTTTGGAACAAATCACCATGAATCGCCAAGAACTCGACTCCCTCCACACACGCTGGCGTCAAGATTTAAAATTTGAAGAGCCTGTGCTGGGTAAATCGATGCAATTCACATCCACTTGGGGATTGTTTTCACCAGAAAAACTGGATGACGGCTCACTCATGCTGCTCGATCATATTGAGTTTAATAAAGCGGATTCGTCAATTGACCTAGGCTGTGGTTACGGTGTGCTCGGCATGACTGCTGCACGCGAATGCCCTGAAGGTCAGCACTTACTCATTGATAAAGACTTCGTAGCTGTTGAATACGCCAAAAAAAATTGTTTTGACAATAAATTAGCAAATACCGAAGTTCAACTATCTAACGGCTTCCGCCATGTTGATCCAGCGCGACGTTTTGATTTAGTCATGTCCAATTTGCCTGCAAAAGCCAGCAAAGAACAGCATTACTTATATTTATTGGATGCATACAACGCCATGAATATCGGCGGACGCTTTTATGTCGTGACCATCAATGGTCTGCGTGAATTCATGCAAAGAACGTTTAAAGAAGTTTTCGGCAACTGCGACAAACTAAAACAAGGAAAAACGTACACCATCACGATGGCACAGAAAGACTAGCGTTTGTTTAAGGGCGAGCTCTAAACTCGCCCTTAAACACCGCCATTAAATTGATCTTTTAGCGCGCACGACGCAAGGAATAAGCACCGAGTAAAAATGCACCGACAATCGGCAACAGCACATATAAAAAGATCACACCGCCAGCAACAAGACTGACATAGCCGACAAAATCCTGTAGATAACGGAATCCCAAACCAACCATCAGCGCAATCACCACCCGATAGCCCATCGAACGATTTCTCAGCGAGCCAAATACAAAAGAACACGCCAAAACCACCAGCGACAGTAAACCTAATGGGGCAAGCACTTTTTGCCAAAATGCCAACTTATAATCATCCGTGACGCCCGCATTATCAATCGAAACAGATCGAACATATTTGAATAATTGGCTTGGCGAGAGCTCATCTGGTGCAGTAGTCGCGGCAGCCAGTAGTTTAGGTTTAAGATTAACGTTCCACACCTGATTCACGGTATGTACAGGCTTACTCTGCCCGCTCGGCAGAATTTGAGCATTCGTCACACTCAGCAATATCCATGCGCTCTGACCCGCATTACCTTGATATAATCCTGAAGGACTCTCCCAGCTATTGACCATAACTTGATGATCATCAAATTGGAACGCTTTGGTCGGCCCCAGTTCACCATTATCATTCGCATAAGAAATAAATGAAAATTCCTGCCCTTCCTTGTGCCAATAGCCGTGTACTGCCGTATCCTGTTTCACCCCATTACGCACTGCAGTTGAGGCAATATTTGCAGGTGGAATCAGCCATTGGCTTAGTGCAAATGCAAACAAACCAAAAATCAAAGCAGGACGCAAAACCCACACAACAATCCGCCAGACGCTCACGCCAGACGCGCGCATCACAATCAATTCACTATTTGTCGCAAGCGAGCCTAAGCCCACGACAGCACCAATCAATGCACCGATGGGTAAAATAGCGTACAAGTTCTCTGGAATTTGCAAAAATACGAAATACAGTGCGGAACCTATTCGATAATGCTCATTTAAATCACCCAATTGCCCCAAAAATACAAAGAGCATTTGTACCGTTAACAAAATCAGAATCACACCGAGCATTGCCGCAAAGGTCGCCTGACTGACGTGACGACGCATAATCATTTCACATCTCCCACAACGACGACATTCCCACCGCCAGATGAACCACCATCTCGATCATGTTTACCTGCAAAACGCGCGGTTAAGCGCTGCTTCCTCGCCAAGAGCAACGAAAAGAACAGATAAAAAACCATCAGTGCTGGATATGCCCAGACCGATAACACGCCTTTTCCGATGCGTAATTTGATGGCCAGCAATCCAATCACCAACGCAACAAATAAGAGTAAGGCAGGAAAAAGTCGTAAAAAGCGACCTTGTCGTGGACTCACTTCTGCCAAAGGCAATGCCAAAATCACAGCAATCAAAATCATGATCGGCATAGACCAGCGCCAACCCAATTCACTCAAGGACTTTGCATCTTTCAAATGCGTCATCAAATCAGTCGTGCGCATTGATTCTGTTGGGGTAGCCATCACATCAGCCGATTGCGCATCGTTTAGATTTAATCTGTACGTTGCAAATTGCGCTTCTGAATAATGTAACTGCCCTGCTTTCAACTCGTAGCGACGACCATCGTGTAATTCGACAATGGTATTTAAATGCTTTGGGTCGATCAGTCGAATGGCTTGTTGTGCGACGATCAAAACATCAGATCCATTCGTGGCATTTTGGTGGACAAAGACTTTGAGCAGTTTTGTTTTGTCTGGCGACTGATCTTCAGCATAAAACGTATAAGAGCCTGAGGTTATGAACTTTCGAGGGCTGACCAGATCAAAGCCTTTTTTAGAAGATTGCTCGGCCATGACTTTGGTTGCATGCTCAAACCCCCAAGGCGCAGCAAACAGCGTCAACCCTGCCTCAGAGATCATCAATAACAGCACAAATGGCCACAGCATGATGCCCAAGCTGTCACGGCTAATTCCACTGGCATTGATAACCGCCATTTCATGATCGACATATAACCGACCAAAGACCAGCATCAATCCTGTAAAAAAACCTAACGGTAAAATTAAGGTCAGAAAATCAGGCATCCGATAAGCAACAATCAAAAAGAGTGCGCTGACATCCAGACCGCCTTGAGCGGCAATTCCGAAATACTTAATCAGTCGCCCACCAATCATGATAAACGCCAAAAAACCCGTCACAACCAGCGTTGTTGCGACGACTTGACGTAGCAAATAGCGATTTATAATCACGATGTTTGATCCAAAATATTATCCAATACGCCGCTTATCGATAAACCCATCACACAATTCCAAAAATACCTAAGCGCGCATTCGTACTTGAGGCACGATAGTGTACCTGATTGTGATCAATCATGGATAACGACAGTCACACTCATGACGCGATTGTCTCATAGCAACAATTCAAATCGATGATTGCTCATGTAAAAGAACAATATCGCATTCAAATCACTATCAAACTACTGTTCAGAAAGGAGCGACAATGCTTTAATGCACCGATGCATTGCGATGAAGACGTCCGCTATTTTCTCGCACCACCACATTTTTAGACATTTTAGTTAAACCGATTGGACATCACGACTTATGGCATCGAAGACCCATTCTGATACAACAACGCTCTCTAGTGCCTCTTTGTCACTACAAATTAAACATCGCGCCATCGCATCCCAGCCTGATGATGTATTAGTTATTTTTTTAGATACGGATGAATTAGCGAACTTGCCAGATACGCTGCCACCAAGCACACAATCAGCAATCCAAACCAGCGCCACACGTGCAGGTTTTACCGCTAAACTTGGTGAGACATTACCGCTTTATCAAGTTGAACAGGATGGTTTTGAACAAGTTCTCGTCGTCGGAACAGGCACTTTAGCGCAACTCACCGCAGGACAAGCACAGAAACTTGCGGCAAGCATTATTAAAGCGCTCTCCGAGCGTAGTACACATGTTGCGATTACAATTGATGGCATGCCTGATGCAGTCATCGATATTTTTGCCTTAGCATTAGCCAACAAGAGCTATCAGTTTGACCTCTACAAAACAAAAAAATCGACCAGCAAGCTCACTGAAATCACATTACAAACTGCTGAAGCAGATAGATTGCAAGCTCGTATTAATCTAGTCAATGCAACGCATATCGGTCAAAGCTTTACACGTAATTTAGGCAATCAGCCTGCGAATGTCTGTTTTCCAGAGTATCTCGCAGAACAAGCGCAAGCGCTCGCTGCGGAATATCCAGACCTGCTCAAAGTCACTGTACTTGATGAAAATCAAATGGCTGAACTTGGCATGCACTCATTCCTTGCCGTGTCCAAGGGTTCAGAACGTCCAGGTCGCTTAATTACATTGGAATACACAGGCAAAGCAGATCAAAGCAAACCGATTGTTCTCGTCGGTAAAGGCGTGACTTTCGACACAGGCGGTATTTCGATCAAGCCTGCTGCGGGCATGGAAGACATGAAGTTTGATATGAGTGGCGCTGCATCAGTGATTGGTACTATTCGTGCACTCTGTGTGTCGAAACTACCCATCAATGTCGTCGGCGCATTAGCCTGTGCTGAAAACATGCCTTCAGGTCGCGCAACTCGCCCAGGTGATATTGTGACCTCCATGAGCGGTCAAACCATCGAAATCCTCAACACCGATGCAGAAGGTCGTTTGGTGCTGTGTGACACACTGACCTACATCGAACGCTTCAACCCTGAAATCGTCCTCGATATGGCAACGCTAACCGGCGCATGTGTCGTGGCACTCGGTGAAGTGGTTTCTGGTCTATTTAGTCCTGATGATGAGCTGGCGGATGAGCTACTCGCTGCAGGTCTAGCCGTGCATGATCGTGCATGGCGCTTGCCTCTGCTGGAAGACTACCAAGAATTATTGGACTCGCCTGTTGCTGATATGGCGAATATCGGTGGACGCTTCGCAGGCGCAACCACCGCAGCATGTTTCTTATGGCGCTACACCAAACAATACCGCTGGGCACACTTGGATATCGCAGGCACAGCAAACACCACTGGCGCGAATAAAGGTTCTACAGGCCGCCCTGTACCGCTCTTAATGCAGTTCTTGCGTGTACGTGCAGGTCTATAAACATAGAGGCCAAAACATAGAGGTAAGTAGCGCAGTGACCAGTGCTGTTAGTTTTTATTTGCTCAACGATGATAAGGTGAACCAAGAAGCGTTTGCCTGTCGTCTTTGCCAACGTGCGCTCAGCGAAGGTCTACCGCTATTCGTCTGGTGTGAATCGCAAGAAAGTATGGAACGTTTCGATCAATTGCTCTGGACGTTTCAAGCCTCAAGTTTCATTCCACATGACGTTGATAATGTAAATGCATCCATTTGCTTAGGGTTATCTGTTCCAGATGCTTTCCTCAAAGCATCTGGGCAAAAAGTTGGTTGTCTGAACCTCAGTCAGAATGCTGTAGATGCAAAATTGTTTGACCGTGTTCTCGAAATTATTGAAGCCAATGATGCCGCAAAAATCGCAGGACGCGAACGATTTAAGGGATATAAGACACAAGGCATTACGCCGACAACGCATCAGATCAAATAACTGATCGTTTGTTCAATCTAGCTTGAGAGAAATACGAATGTCACTACAACTTGGCGCAAATTTTCCAAATCGCTGGCTTGCTGCGCCGCAGGAAATCAGACGGCAGTTTTTGCGCGACTTAAATAATGTGTGCTTATTACTAGATCCCAAGACTGACTTTGATGAGTGGCAAAGCGATCAAATCGAAGATCCTGATCATATTGTACCTCTGAAAACAAATCTCCATGTCAACCCAAGTCCAGACGCGACAAAAGCCTCTCTCCCAGTGAGCTCGTTAGTTGCGCTGGAACAACGCTTACTGAAACAAGCCGATCAAGTCATCGAACGCGCACTTGATCCAATTCGTGCAGAACTGAGAAGCTGGATTCAGGAGCAGATCAGGAGGGAAATTGGGGCGAGTCAGGGTTAGTACTACGTTCCTATTTTATCAAGATTGACCTTTATAGGATAAATCTAACACCCGATCTATCAGCCTCATAAAAATCTCAAATAGGTAACTAAACAAATGAATCTGAGCAACGGTTTCAGTGGGACTCTACGAACGTTTGCATACTTTATGGCAAGCGGAACTCACAGCATGTTGGAAAATATCGAGTATTTAGATCTATATGGCACTGAACCGAGTGCAATTGAAATGGTCTTTGCTATATTTGTAAACGTGATCGAAATTGATGAAGAAGGTAATGTACTAAACTTTACGTATGCCCAAAAAAGAGCAACAGACTATCTAATATCTTATTGCGACCCATCATTCGAAGTATTACCACCTTATGAAGAATGGGAGATAGCACTGTATAATCCACCAAGGATTTGATGTTATAACAAATCCGTCAAATGTAAATACAGGCTTCGCTGATATTCAGTAACCATAATAAACTTACAAATAATAATGATTAAATATCAATCAACACTCCACCCAAACCCTATTGATGAACTAAGGATAATTAATTGAAAAATATAATCATTGGACTAGTCTTATTATTTTGTATATGGAAAGGCTACTCACACTTCACGAATCCACAAGCTGAATCTTCTAGCACAGAATCGTCTGGCATGCCCTTAGATCAAGTTCACGCCTTGGCAGCAACAGTCAAAGCAGAAGAAGTCGAAATGTACACAACAACAGAATGCCCATATTGCCAAGAAGCAAAAGCATGGTTGAATCAGTATGGTTTTGCATTTACTGAATGCAACATGAGCCTCAGCAATCAATGCATCAACGAATTCAAAGATTATGGCGCGAACGGCACACCTTTTCTCGTTATCCGCAGAGGCAATAAAGTCCACCAAATGAAGGATGGCTTTGATACCCATGAGTTTCTAACCGCATTACAGCAGTGAAGCGGGATATTATTTTATAAGCGTGGTTCTAGATCTTACTTCTTATGTCGCACTGTCACCTTTAATCCGACAGGTTTCGTGGATACCCACGCCGCAAACTTAGCAATTTCTGGATGCGCCGCTAAAGCCTCAACTGTATTGTATTGCTGCATCAACGTCGCATTATCCAGCACCGCATGGACTTGTGAATGACATGGTCGACATAGCAAGGCGATGCGAAACAACATCTCTTCTTTTTCAAAAAAACGTTGTGTACGTCCTTTGTTATGACGAGACTGCGGAATCAAATGATGACGTGTCAAAGGCAACTGCGTTCGACCACAGAGTTCACAAGCAGCCTCACTTGCACCCACCTCCTGCTCGGATTCAGCACGATTATTGACTGCTCTGTTCATGGTTTATTAATGCATCATTTCTATTTCAGACCTATTGTGTCATGAATCGAGATCACTACAAAATCCTGTAAAACACTGTCCCAAAGTTGCTTATTATCATTTTAAAGCAAACGTTCCTGATCGGAGTCATTTCATGTTCGAGAAACTAAAACGTAATTCGACCATTGCTCGGCTCTGGTTGAACTCCTATATCCCCTATTTTGGGGCGAGTATTCGCACCACTCAATTAAATCTCGATGCGGGAATCGTACAAGTCGAAATGCCGTTGAATGCCCTCAATAAAAATGCTGTCGGCACTCAATTTGGTGGCAGTCTGTACGCGATGATTGATCCATTTTATATGCTGCTCCTGATGCACCAACTCGGTCATGATTATGTCGTCTGGGATAAAGCCGCAAATATTAATTTCATCTCGCCAGGTCGTGGTCGAGTGACAGCGCGTATCGAATTATCCAAAGCAGAAGTGCAACAGATTAGAGAACTTGCCGCAGGCAACAAGCCTGTACTTCGTACCTATCCTGTCGATATTTATGGAGAAGATGGCAAGCTCGTCGCCCATGTAGAAAAGGTTTTGTATATCCGACGAAAGAAAGGTGTTTGATGGGTTCAACAAACTCATTTCACAAACACTCTTAAAAATCAAAGTTCACTGAGTTGAGTTGAAACGATTACGTTTCACCGCACATTTCGACAGGCTCAATGAGCTATTGAGTTGAAAGAACATAAAGCATTATACCGTTGTCGTATTCACAATCGGATTCACGCTCTTTTCACCACACAGTACAATCAATAAATTACTGACCAATGCTGCACGACGATCAGCATCCAATGTCACCGTACCCTTGGTTTCCAAACGCTGTAATGCCATTTCAACCATACCCACTGCACCATCGACAATCTGACGACGCGCAGCAATCATGGCAGCCGCTTGTTGGCGTTGTAACATCGCTTGAGCGATCTCTGGCGCATATGCCAGATGACTGATTCTTGCTTCAGTGACGATGACGCCTGCACGCGCAAGACGTGCATTTAACTCTTGTTCCAGATATTCATTAATCAGACCTGTACTGTCGCGCAAAGTCACATCAGCATGATCATCTTCACCGTGATCATAGGCATAAGAACTTGCAAGCTTACGCACTGCGGCTTCAGATTGAATATTCACAAACAACCCATAGTCGTCCACATCAAACGTCGCGCGCGCCGTATCATCCACTTGCCAGACCACAACCGCGGCAATTTCAATTGGATTTCCGCTTTTATCATTCACCTTCAAGGCTTGACCATTCAGATTACGGGCACGTAGGCTGATTTTTTGTTTGCTATAAAACGGATTGACCCAACGTAAGCCGCTTTTTTTCATCGTACCCATGTAGGTACCAAGAAAAGTCGTGATCACTGCTTCGTTCGGTGCAATCACTGACATGCCTTTAAAAATCAGCATGCTTATTACAAATAAAACGATCGATATTGCCGTAGGCTCTTGTGAAGAAATAAAAGAAACCACAGAAAAACCAAGCAAAACCAATGCTACAACCAGTAAAGCATAACCACTCACCTGTACAAGTAGTGGCTTCTCAACGACCGAAGTTTTTGAGATTGGATGATTCGTGATAGCCATCGTCTTTTCCTTATTGAAGGATTGATTTAGAGTTTCTAGTCAAAACTAAACGTATACACAATATCAAATGTTGCATACTGACCTGATTTAAAGTCTAGACCCTTAATGATATAAACTAAATTATTTTCAAAATCAGCATTATTTAAGTCGCTATCTACAATACTTGCCGCATCTACCTGTCCATAAGTATCAATCATAATATGCACTTTGACATCGCCATCCATATCAGGATCAGCAAGCTTTGCACGCATATACGCATTCTTGATTTCAGGCATCGCACTACGAATGACTTTCTTGAAATCAGGACGAAGTGCTGTGTAATGCGGCGCTAAATCATCCGTTGGACCTGTAGGCACTGGAGGTGGAGGTAATTGCACACCAGTCCACTTGGCATCAATCAACTCAGGGTCAAACCATTTTTCGCCGTCATTGTTATATACATGTTCCGTCAGTGTGACTTTCGGCTTCATTGAGTGCCATGAAAACACAAAATTCCGCTTACCACTATGTGGTTCAGACATATCCGCACGTTCTAAATGTGGTCCAATAAGACTACTTTCAGTCACACCATACAGTGCACAAGTTTGTGCACAATCATTTTGCATCGCTGTAATCGCAACATTGCGGTAATACGCAATTTGGTTTGCTTCATCAAATTGATTGGATTCATAGACAATTAAATAAACCGCCGCTGCGCCAAAGCCGAACGCAATCCAGTATTTCTTATTGGATAGAAAAGAACTCGTAACCGCTTCTTGTTCAGTATTCACCGAACTCCACGGTAGTTTAATATTGGGGTTAGTCAGAACCTTCCACGTTGCCCATGGAAGTGCAATCGAGCACGCGACAGCAAGTATTCCGATGCCATGTGGAATGTGGTAATAGACAAAGAACGGATTAAGAATCGCCTTCACCAATAAAAATCCAGCCACAAATGCAGCCAGAATGACGCACCACTTGATTAAAAACGCAATCGGAAGACGCGCTAATAATGCACCTTTATTCATATAACACCATAATATTAAGATTCGCGTACCTAAAACTCTTCGAGAAGGCATCACGTCAGCATCTTTTACTTCACTACTAAACTATACGGCAGAAAAATAACAGAACAAATAATGACTCAATTCTTTTTAACGACACACTCTAGACAAGAACCGTTCGTCTGTTGAACAACACGCATGATCTGCGATGGATCGACGAAATCAGATCATGGGCAATTACAAACGGTTATGCAAGATACACGTCGAATAAACGTTTATTATTTAGTTTCTGGCCACTCAAATCGATAACCAACACCATAAACTGATTGAATCCAATCATGACGATCCGTCCGCTGTGCTGCATCACTGAGCTTGCGACGTATATTTTTGATATGACTATCGATGACTCGATCTACAACCTCAACGCCATTTGGACTGATGTAATCCAACAATTGAGATCGAGTATATAGGCGTCCCGGATTTTTAATAAATATTTTTAATAATTTATATTCATAGGGTGTAAGCGTGAGCGGTTTATCATGGCAAATAATCTGTTGTCGAAATTCATTCACTTTAAAAACATGCGACTCTAAAGCATGCAGTTGACTCTGAGGATAACCTGCCAAAAGTGGATTACGGCGTAGAACGGTCTGAACTCGCGCGACCAACTCACGCGGACTAAATGGTTTACAAATATAATCATCTGCACCAACCTTCAGTCCCACAAGTCGATCAATTTCTTCTGTCCGTGCGGTCACCATAATAATCGGTACTTGCGAAAACTGCCGAATCGCATGACACATGGTAATTCCATCAAGTCCTGGTAACATCAAATCCAATACAATCAAGTCAGGTGGTGTATGACAAATCACATCGAAGGCATGCTGACCATTTCCATACACCCCGACTTCAAAACCAGCGTGAACTAAATAATCCTCAATCAGACTCGCCAGTTCTTTTTCATCCTCAACCACCATTACATATGCCACGTCTATTCCTCTAACACTTAAACTTCTGGATCAATCGGCTGAACTGGTAAACGTAATATCACTCGCAACCCTCCTAAAAAAGAGTGCTCAAATAAAAGTTCACCACCATGAGAAATTGCAACCTGACACGACAATGCCAACCCTAGACCCGCGCCCCCAGTTTCTCGGGTTCGAGAAGAGTCTGCGCGAAAGAAACGCTCACCTAAATGAGCCAAGACCGCATCAGATACACTCGGCAAACTATCATCAACATAGAGCATCCAAAAAGTTTCTTTTTGAAAAGTTTGTAACGTTGAGCTAACACGAACAGTGCCACCTGAATTTGTATAACGGCGACTATTTTCCAATAAGTTCACCACAATCTGACGGATTCGATCAGGATCACCATAAACTTCAACATACGTTTCTGGTTCAATGATCTCCAGCGCCAAACCTTGTTCCTGCATCCGTTCATTAAATGCTTCGCACTCATGCTGCACGATAAACCACGGCATAAATAAACGCCTTTCCAAAGAAAGCTTCCCAACGTCTGCACGCGCAAGATCATAGACATCATCCAACAACCGAGATAATGAAAGCACTTGCCGGTGCATTAATTGCAAATGCTGGGGAGATGGGTCTCGAATACCATCTTGAATCGCTTCAATTTGAGCCCGAAGTACACTGACAGGTGTCCGCAGCTCATGTGAAGTATCGGCAACCCACTGTCGCCGAGAAGATTCATGTTGGCTCAAGATATCAGCCAACTGATTCATTTTTCTGCCTAACTCGCCAAGCTCATCGGAACGACCGATATTATTTTTGGTCGTGAATTCACCTTGAATCAAATGTTCCGCAGATTCCATCAAACTTAAAATAGGCCGTCTAAAATGTCGTGCTAACAAACTGGCAACCACCGCGCTCAAGACAACACATCCGATGCCAATCCATAAAAGCTGCGTCTTTTGCTTGGCAAAGAAATCCATCGACAAGACATCCTTTGGATCAATCCCTGGCTTCAACGTTAAATATCCAACCACTCCTTGTAGCGTGCGGATTTCCCGCTTTGGAGCTGTCGCTGGAGCAGCCAATCCAGTCAGTAATACGCCATGAATATCCAACAGCCCAAGACGGCTCGCCACATCTAAACGATCGGGTTCAAATCTAGGAGGTGTAAAAAATGACTGCTCAAAAGGAAACTGAGGTTTGCCCATCGGAGACTCACCTCGATGATCCTCAAAAGGCGGCGCATGATCACCATGTTTGTCACCGAATTGTGCAGACATCTGCGGTGGAAAAGACCGCTGATCGTGCCGCACAAAATTCATGTCTGGCATCGGCATCATGTCTGAGTGATGATATCTTCCACTATTCATCGTTGAAAATATGAACGCTTTGTAGTGGTGTTTTAACCAATTCGTGTGGTCTTGATTTGAAAAATCAGGCCAATGCCCTTCTTGTTGATATTCTTGTTGTAACTGCGTAACGAAACCATCTAGTTTTTTTGCTTCATTCTGCGTGACATAGGATGCAAAACTCGCCTGCATTGCAAAATCAAGCAACCAGAGCCCACCCAACGTAATTGTCACCGTCGTGAGAAGAATCGCCATAAACAAGCGCATCGCAATAGGCACGCGGATTGGAATCTGATTAAAAGCAGAGCGCACGCAAGCTCATCCTCATCTAAATACTCCTTCACAACATGCCTAGTCTATGGCGACTTTGCAAGCATTCTGCGATCCATAATTAATCCACAATCGATATTCAGAGTGCATTCACCTTCAAAACTCGCAAGGATGGCAGGGTGAACAATATGCAGTTCAGCACACATAACCACTCGAACTTTCGACAAACACAATCGAGTCTTCTAACATTGGCGCTCTGCATCTCCTGCCCAGTCCACGCCGCCTTAAAAGAACTATCAGAATCGGATATGTCTGATATTCGAGGACAAGCGGCGCTCTATACGGAATATGTCGCTCCAGGACAAGACGGCAATAACAATGCAGTCGATGGAAGTACGACCTCCAATGTTGGATTTTTTCGTTTGGGTCTTAATGCCACGATAGATCTCAATGCCAATATCCAGCATCTACAACTCGGATGCGGTGGGGTCAATGGTGCAGGATGTGACATTGACATCTCCAATCTGAGTCTGACAGGAGTGAATGCAGGAAGCGACGGGACTTATGCCAGCTCTGACGCCAAGATTACCAATCCATTTATTGAACTGGCGATCAAAAATCCAAATAGCCTATCTACACGAGAACTCGAAGGATTTCGCCTCGGTGCAGCCAGCATTCTGGGACGACTTTCCATCGGCACAAACTCCAACACCACCTCAACAACCGATGATACGGGGATCAAAAGCCTGAGTGGAAATCTCACCGTGAATCTTGTGAACGGAGTCTTGAATAACGTCAATATTGGAGGAGTCGCAACGACCACAGCGACAGTATCTAGCTACACCTCTACTCAATCTCTATCGAGAGCATCTACAATTACTTTAGATGGAATCAGCGCGACAACAGGAACCGTGAAACTAGGAGGCATTCTCCCGACGATTTCAGGCCTGACGCTCAGTAATGTCAGTTTAGTCAATGAACCACTTTCTTCAGTACACAATTTATTGCTGGCCAATACGAATGGAACAGCAACTTCCGATGCTTATCTATCTCTACAAAAAACTGCGATTACTTGGCAAACGCTCAGCACAGGGACTTTCGACACGACGACGACTGCTCAAACGGGCTGGTGGCTATCACTTCCATCGGTCACGATTGCAAATCTCAGTAGTAATTCAGAAATTGATGTTCCTTTATTAACAGCATTAACAGGCACCTTTGGATCGAAAGTCACCCTTGCGGCCTTTGACCTAGGACAAACTCCCGTCCAAAACTGTTATGGCTCTTTGAAATTTTGCTGATCGCTCAAATGCTTAAACAATATGTCAAGCATAGAAAACGAAAAACTCTATCCAGACTTCGTCAAATCCGCATCTTTTGCTTCATAACCAAATAGCGCAACACACGCCAGCACAACCGCCACAACGCCAATCGTCCATGACAATGCCAGCGCATAATTATTGCCATGTGACTCCGCAATACCCGCTTGAAAAGGTGCCATTTTTGACATCGCAAGATTACCGAGTTGATAAGCAAAACCTGGCAAAATTGCACGAACTGCGGGTGGCGACAATTCATTCAAATGCGCTGGAACAACGCCCCACGCACCTTGCACCATGAATTGCATCAGGAAAACACCTATCGCAAACATAAGCGGCGTTACAGAATACGCCCACATCGGAATCATTGGCAGTGCCAGAATTGCGGCCAGTGCAATCGTCCGTCCACGCCCTAACTTAGATGAAATCGCACCAAAGAAAATACCACCCGACAACGCACCTAAATTCAACATGATGACTATATTGGCAGTCGTACTAGTGTCATAACCGTGTTGTACTTGTAAGAAAGTTGGATATAAATCCTGTGAACCATGACTAAAGGCGTTAAAACAGACCATCAAGGCAACCATAAAAAGCATCAGCGGGAAATGTCCACGTACAGCAGTCCACATTTCCCCAATCGTGGCACGTTTTGCTTTAGTTCCTTCAAGCCAAGCGGGAGACTCATCCACCGTACGACGAATATAGAAGACAAATAATGCAGGCAGCGCACCGATCACAAACATGCCACGCCAACCGACATAATCAAATGCAAACTTAAACACCAACGCCGCAAGCAGATAGCCAATCACATAACCTTCTTGCAATAATCCCGAGAAAAATCCACGATTATTTGCTGGCAAGGTTTCCAACGCTAATGCCGCACCAACACCCCATTCGCCACCCATTGCCAAACCAAATAAGGCGCGCATCGCCAACAGCACTCCCAAATTGGGCGCAAATGCAGACGCAAGCTCACAAGCCGCATAACTAATCACATTGATCATCAGAATCGGTCGGCGTCCGTAGCGCTCTGCAAGCCAACCAAAGAGAAGTGCACCAATAGGACGCATTGCCAATGTTAAAAAAATGCCTTCAGAAACGGCCTTCACATCGGCATGAAAATCCCCTGCAATAGACTTAATAGCAAATACAAAAATAAAAAAAATCGAACGCGTCCAAAGCCCAGCCTGCCAGCGAGGCGATAAATGCGTGGAGCTGCGGACCTGTCAGTGCTGAAAATGGATTAGAGAATTTCATAAAATCGTCCTATCTCGATCTGAACTTCATGCTCTTAGATGGAATCCCTATTTATTTCGAATAGTCGACACGACATTTACTTTTTATCATAATCACTTAAACCTATCACAACCCGCCTAACAATCCCATATCGATTACAAAACAAACAACACTTGCTCATCATTCACATGTTTTTTATCAATATATTGAACTCTCAGCATGACTTTTTACTGACGACGGAGCTGTATTGTTGACGTAATTCGACAACAAACTATCCCCACAATCCATGCAACATCACCTACAATAGAAACATTATTGTGTCATATCCAACCATTCACAAAAGAACGAGCTTTTTCATGCAACCTGCCGCACAAAACCAATGGCTAGATGACGTTAAATTTGACGCGCACGGCCTGATTCCAGCGATTGCTCAAGACCGAGATACTGGACGTATTCTCATGGTCGCGTGGATGAATCGAGAATCATTACAGCTAACGGCTGAGCGGCGTCAAGGCGTTTATTTTTCTCGTTCACGCCAAGCACTTTGGCATAAAGGCGAAAGCTCAGGACATACCCAAGACGTCCATGAAATCCGCCTCGACTGTGATGGCGATGTGATTGTGCTACAAATTACCCAAAATGGCGGTATCGCCTGCCATACTGGGCGCGAATCTTGCTTTTATAGAGTGCTCACACCAGAGGGTTGGCAAATTGTCGATGCGGTCAAAAAAGACCCTGAAGCGATTTATGGTACAACAACGCATATTCATCATGTCACGCAAAATGCCGAAAACATTTCTGCGAGCGAAACTTTGGATGTTTTAGCACAACTTGGACAAATCGTACAACAGCGCAAAAATGCCGATCCAAAATCATCTTATGTGGCAAGTCTGTACCACAAAGGACTGAATAAGATTCTGGAAAAAGTGGGTGAAGAAGCGTTTGAAACTGTCATTGCGGCAAAAGATGCCACTGAAACAGATACCCAAGATCTGATTTACGAAACTGCCGACCTGTGGTTTCATGTGATTGTGATGCTTGGACAGTTTAACGTCCCGCCTCAAGCCATTATCGATGAATTATCGCGTCGCTTTGATTTATCAGGTTTGGATGAAAAAGCCTCTCGAACACAAGAGTAGTTGTCATGATGAGGAGTAATGATCGCGGCATTACCGCCATTGTTATTCCTTGTTCTCACTTATTTTTGATTGATCACTAGACTGATTTACATAGAGAGAGTAGACCCATGTTTGGCTTATCACCCGCACATTTGATTCTGATTTTAATTGTCGTTGTCTTAGTGTTTGGCACCTCCAAACTGAAAAACATGGGGAAAGACCTCGGTGGTGCAGTCAAGGGTTTTAAAGAGGCGATGAAAGACCCAGAGGAACAGGCGCGCCTTGATCGTCAGGACTCGGATCGGACGATTGATGGCACAGCTAAACGCACTGAACAAGACCGTGACAAAGTTTAGTTTTTAACAAACTTTTCTAACTCCATTCCACATTAAAGAGACTTTCATAGCGTGTTAGATTTTGGTCTAGGTGAGCTTTTACTACTGGGCGCAGTGGCACTCATTGTGCTCGGCCCAGAAAAGCTCCCACACGCAGCACGTATGGCGGGTGCATGGTATGGTCGAATTCGCCGCACTCTAGCAAACGTACAAGCTGAAATTGCTAATGAAGTTCATCTCGCTGAAATGCGTCAAAAAATGAATGATGAGCTATCCAAAATTCGAGAAGCCAACAGCAATCTGGTCAATGAAATGCGTGCCATCGACCAGAATTCCAAAAAAAGTAATTTAGAACAAGGCATAGAAAGCCATATCGATCAACACGCTCAAAGCAGCGATACACATACCGCAATCATGGGCCAAGATACGGATTGGTCACACGGTATTGAAGCACCGATCAAATCTTATACACAGGGCTATTATTTCTTTTTTGTGCCTGCTTCAATGTATACGACACTGATTCCAACTGCGCCATATTTGCCCAAATCGATTATTATTCAAAATCAACGTGTAATTAAAAAATCCACAGAAACTCAACATCAGACCAATCCTCTGATTGATGCTGCACCGCTATGACAGAACATTTACCACCACCCAATCCATCAGAACCTCCTCACGACCTCGGAGAAATGTCGATCACAGGACACCTGATCGAACTACGGAAGCATTTGATTCGGATTTTTGCCAGCGTACTCATTCTGTTTTTTTCATTGCTGTATTTTGCGCGTGATTTATATCAAATCCTGTCTGGGCCACTACGCGCGCAGTTACCGCCACACGCGACGATGATTGCGACTGACATTACCTCAACCTTTGTTGCACCGTTTAAACTTGCGTTTTACATTTCGATCATGCTGGCAATGCCTTATATCCTGCACCAAATCTGGCAGTTTATTGCTCCTGCGCTGTATAAACACGAACGCAAAATTGCCATTCCTATGCTCATCGCCAGTACAATTTTATTTTATCTCGGTGTGGCATTTGCTTATTTCATCACGCTGCCTGCGATCCTGACATTCTTTATTCACATCGCACCCGAAAATGTCGTGCCAATGACCGACATTAACCTGTATTTAAATTTCTGTTTAAAGTTATTTTTGGCATTTGGCGCAACCTTTGAAATCCCGATTGCGACATTGTTATTAATTTTGGCTGGTGTCGTTTCTGTTGAATCTCTCGTCGCTAAACGGCGATATATCATTGTGGGTTGTTTTGCAATTTCCATGTTTATTACCCCGCCCGATGCGATGAGTATGGCAATGCTTGCCATTCCAATGTGGTTGTTGTTTGAAGTGGGGCTATTGTTTGGACGTATGCTGGAAAAAAGCCGTAAAAGCGCAGTCACAGAATGAATCAATCTATCAATCCATCGACCATTCCCAGCCCGTCGACATCCAAACCGTATCAAATCACCGAAGAACAAAATCAGGCGATCGAACAAGCTCGTCGCAACCAGTCTTTTAAAATTATTGCTTATGCCGGTAGTGGTAAAACGACAACACTGCAACTGATCGCAGAAGCGATGCCGCAGAAAAAAGGGTTATATCTCGCCTTCAACAAAGTCATCGCTGATCAAGCTAAAAATCGCTTTCATGGCAATGTTGATTGCCGCACCTTCCACTCGCTCGCCTATCGCCATGTCAATCGCGCGATCACCGACAAACTGCGCCTGCCACGTATGAGTCCTGCGCGCATGGCAGAAGAATTTCAACTTGAGCCGATGAAAATTCGCCGTATGCTGGGCAATCGCTTTGAGCACTTCACCTTGACACCAAGTCGTCAGGCGAGCTTTGTGAGTAATGCCGTCAGTCGTTTTTGCGCCACCAATGCCCAACATCCAGCACCACGTCATCTCGAACTTCCTGAATGGCTCCATCCCGATGATGCAGAAAGTCTGCGCATGCATCTATTTCCACATGTGGAAAAACGCTGGCAAGACTCAATCGATCCACGTCATCAAGCGGGAATCGGACATGATATTTACCTGAAATGTTGGGCGCTCTCTGATCCAATTATTCCTGTGGATTACATCCTATTCGATGAGGCTCAAGACTCTGATCCGCTGATGCTTGGCGTCCTGATGAAACAACAACGCGCCCAAGTCATCTATGTGGGCGATGCTCATCAACAAATCTACGCATGGCGTGGCGCGGTCAATGCGATGCAACAACTGCCGCTCACAGCAACACGGTTGACTCGCTCTTTCCGTTTCGGTGAAGCCGTTGCCGATGTGGCGAATGTCTTTTTACGCGAATTGAAAGAGACCATTCCGCTGGAAGGCGAACCGACCAAGCAATCAAAAATTGATTTATCTCCACGCATGGCAGTAAAAAATGCAGTGCTCTGTCGAACTAACGCGCGCGCCATGTCATTGTTACTTTCTGGATTGGTCAATGGCGACAAGATCGCATTGCAAGCGGATAGTGATCGTTTATTGAAATTTGTCGAAGGTGCTGCGGCACTCAAAGCTGGACGACGCGTGTTTGATGCGCCAGAATTAGCGTGGTTTAACAGTTGGCAAGACGTGCATGAATACTGCGAGACTCACGATGGTAATGACATCAAATCACTCGTGAAACTGGTTGACGATCACGGCACTGAACCACTGAAAAAAGCGCTCATGAAAATCACGCCAATCGCCTCTGCCGATTATGTAATTTCCACCGCACACAAAGCCAAAGGCTTGGAATGGCATAACGTCCACATCGAAGATGATTACAGTTATAAACTTAATAAAAACGACGTACAAATTGCCGATGAAGAGTTACGCTTACTCTATGTCGCCACGACGCGCGCGCAAACCAACCTGAATGTGCACCACATTTTGTCATTAGTGGGTGCGTTGCGAATTAAGCAAAATAAAGAAGGAATTGCACCAAAGATGCAGGCTGGAAAAATACCCAGTTATCGAGCCGAAGATTCTCCGCCATAAATCAAAAAAATTTTCCGAAATAAAAAAAGGATAGCCAAACTGACTATCCTTTTTTTCACTCGCTGGTTTAGAAATGCACCTCAACCCGCGAATTTTCCACAATGACTATTAGTTCAACAAATCATCAGTATTAGGGATACTCGCATCCGCCTCATCCCAGAACTTGGTCAAACCATCTTCAGGTGCGCGTTTACCCGTTTTAGTGGTCCAATAGCGATTGGCAATATTCCAGACTTCGTGACCGCCCATCGCATCAAAGAGTTTATATTGCGGATTAACAGGCATATTTGAATCGACTGATTTTCCGTAAGTTCTTAGCGCATCACGAATTTTATCATCCTGACCTGTGGCTTGAGCCGCTAACGCGTAAATCGCATGTGATATACGAACACCTTTACTTTCACCTATGCGATTAGAATCTTTCATCGTCTGCCATGGATCTGGATGACCCTCGCCTGCACCTGGTAACAAAGTCCAAATTGCAGCCCGCATCGCCATTGGTGCGCCCCAGTACTGCTCATTATCCAGACACCCCATCCCGCGCTCAACAACGGCGGCAATATCTTTCGGCACGTTCACTGCGCCTTGTGACGCGATATCGTTGGTGACCGCTTTGACGCCATCAATCATCCCGAGCAGATAAACAGTTTTTTCAAGATCGGTTTTCATCGTTGGGCACTGATCGCCCAATTTGATTTTGTAGTCACGTTCCCAAGCTTTTTGGAATAATTGATATGCGGTGTATTGGCGACGTGCTGCTAAAGCAGCCCAATTTTTCTGAGCAAGACGCTGATCTTGCGCTTCAGCAACTCGACCATCATGGGCTGCACGCAAATAAGCCAACTCATGCTCAAGTGCGGTATCTTCTGCACAGCTTGCAGAACTCGTATAAAGCAACACCTCCATCTTAGTCGCATCAGCACCTTGCGCATCCATCGTCAGAATCGCTGGTAATAGCGAAGTCCCTGATACACAGATCATATTGGTATCATCTTGGGCAAAAGTGACAGGGACAACATTTTTTTCAGCGAAACGTAAAGCCATATTCGCTCCGGTTCTTTGAACCGCAGCACAACCTGTGAGCATGGCAGATGCGGCAATGGCAACAACCATACTTTTTGCAATGATATTTTTCATAAAAATGGATTCTAACAATGTAGAGTGGTGAGTTGATTGATCGGCTCGTGAATGTATACTTTGCGTATTATTCAATCTGTTTTTTCCTTCCATTGACTAGAGCTCCCTATGCTTAGCAATAGTTGGAATATAGCAAGTTAAAATGTGAAGCAACAGGCTATTTTGCCTATTACGATCATGTGTTTGTAAAAAAGAGAAATTAATACCGATCTATCCCTATTACAGAAAAGTAATCAAGATGAAGGATGTTTTTTAGAATGAAATTAAAAACACCCCATCTCCAATCCTCTCCATCAAAAAAAGGATAGCTAAGCTATCCTTTTTTCGACTTAAAAGAGAAACTACATCCCCGCAGTTTTCAGACGATTAGCCTGATTACGGAATAATGTCACTGGACTAACCTCAAATGGGCTCACTAAACCCGCCACCTGATTGACTTCATCCAAATGATTTTGGAAATAGTTATCACGAATCACTTGGCCAAGATGGCTAGAACACTGTGGAACCAAACCATCACTAGGTCCAGAAATCAGTAGACTCGTTGCAGCGAGTAATGGATCTGCTGGGTTTAATGGATTAGTCAAAATACCCGTACCACCCCATGAGTAATAACGAATCCCATTGACCACAGACGCGCCCTGACCACACGCTGAACTCGGCATACCTTGTGGGAATTTCGAATTAAATGCAGCAGCACCTGTAGAGGTCAGCGAGTTCAATCCAGCCAGAGAATCCTGTGAGTAATATTGACCTGAAGAAACATCAACTAAGGTAAAGAAAGCATTCACTGCACCAGAAAGTACTGGTGACAGTACGCCACCAATCACGGGAAGTTGAGACAAAGCATAAATTTTGTCTGCAACTGGAGATCCTGTATTAGGACCTGCAACCGCGGTCACCGAAGCGACTTGATTCGGCATTACCCCTGCAACATAACGCACTGATTGGCTACCATGGCTATGACCAATCAGATTGACCTTACCCGCACCAGTGATTGCAAGAATCTGCTGAACCTGACTGCGAAGCTGCTCGCCACGTACTTCAGAGGAGTTAAATGAAGCCTCCTGAGTCACAAAAACGCTAGCGCCGTTACTCGCAAGATCGTTCGGAATACCGTACCAATAATTAAAGCCACCAATTGACGAAAACCCTGCCATACCATTAGCAAAAACCAATGGATACTTAGTCTGAGCATAAGTTGAGGTCACTGTGCTCGTTCCACCAGCACTACATCCAGATGTACTACAAAGATCAAAAGTTGAAGTTGTTGCTGATGCAGCACCTGCTAGAGCTAAGCCACCCGTCAGTAATACTGTTCGCAAAATAGATTTCATCGATAATATTCCTTATTCATCATTGGTATGATTAATGCGTCCATCTCAGTCTGCACTCACTGCAAGATCTTTCGTACGGATTCGTATATCGATAGACGCGTTCTGCGACGCAAGAATGCCAGTAAGCAAGATTGCCGTATTGTTCAATTTATCGTCATTATTGCGAAATTATGCAAAGCACCTCAATAACCGACCAATGGTATCTGGTTAGAAAAATGACATAATGATGATGTTTGTGTATAAAGATATTGATGTTGGAACTTTGCGGTACGGCTTTAGTCTTCAAAAACAGAGGACTTCTCGGATATTAAAAAGATGCTTTTCATAACAATACGAGAGAAAATCACCTGAGGAATCAATCGTACATGGACGAACGAAAAAACAAACCAGTCGCACCGCCAACAACTGGCTCGGTCAGCACGTTCTATGCTCGTGCACTGCTCGATTATTTAAAACGGATTAATCTTAATCCAGAAGAACTCTTTGAATCCGCTTTGATTAACGAACTGAATGATTCAGGGAGTCGCATTCCAATTACGCTGTGGCGCATGATGTTTGAACGTGCGATTGCGGAAACTGGAGATGTTGATTTACCACTCAAAGTTGCGTCACAACTCGAACCCAAACACCTCGGCATGTTGGGCTTCGCGATTATGAGCAGTCAGACTTTGCAAGATGTTGTCGCCATACTATTGCGCTTTGAACAACTCATTGATGATGTGAATACAACCACGTTGGTCGAAAATGGCGATTTTATTGAACTACACTGGCTACCGCTACTAGGGCCTTCTATTCCTATTTTCATGCAGCAATCTCTAGTTTGCTGGGCAGTCATTGCACGGCAAATCACATCAAAGCCAGAGCTGATTTGCGATGCTCATTTTAGTTTTGAACAACCCACGCAGCTTGAGATTTATCAGCGCATCTTTGGCGGAAATCTTTATTTCAACGCCCAAACGACCAAACTCGTCATTCATCGTTCAGCCCTAGAACTGCCCATTACTCTCTGTAATCCTGCGACCAATAGTATCTTGATGAATCAAGTTGAGCAGACGTTGCAATCCCTCACTCAACCTAATTTTCTTCAACGACTACGCCAATATCTCATCTCAAATCTGGCGAGCAATCAGCTATCCGTTGCGGATGCAGCAAATGCATTAAATATTTCTGTACGAACATTGCAATATCAGCTAGAAGAATGTGGATTAGGCTACCGTAATCTACTCGAACAAATTCGACTAGAACAAGCGCAGCATTATTTGCGAACCACAGATTTAAGCTTAAACGAAATTACTTTCTTGTTGGGCTATGCTGAGCAAAGCTCTTTTCAGAATGCATTTCGGCGTTGGATGGGAGAATCGCCCGGCAGTTTCCGTAAGAATCTCGGGAAGTAAAAGTATTTTTCGAAACAAAAAAGGATAGCCAAGCTATCCTTTTTTAGATTCAATCTGGCAATTACAAACCGAGATTTTTCAAACGGTTTGCTTGATCGCGATATTGTGTCACTGGACTTGCTGCAAAAATATAAGTTAAGCCCAACACCTGATTCACTTCATTACCATGGTTTTGATTGTAATTATCACGAACTACCGTACCTAAGTGCGTTGAACATTGCGGCACCATACCGTCACTTGCACCAGGAATAATCAGAGAAGACACCGCAAACACATAATCCAATGGGTCAAGTAGATTGGTCATCACACCTGTACCACCCCAAGAGAAATAACTCACGCCATTAGATGCCTTCTGTACACCTTGTCCACATTTTGCAGTCGGTACACCTGCTGGAAATTGAGCATTAAATGTGGTGGCTGTAGATGTGGTCAATTGATTGATTGCCGCCATGAAATTCTGGCTATAACCCTGTCCAGACGCTACACCAACAAATGAGAAGAATGCATTCAACAATGATGAACTTGCAGCAGCAATTGTTGAACCAATCACAGGAATGCCAGCAGCTTTTGCCACTGCATCAGCAACTGGTGTACCAAAATTGACACCGCCCACGCCTGTCACTGATGCAATTTGGGCAGGGATCACACCAGCCACGTAACGACTATCCAGCGCACCTTGACTATGACCAATCAAGTTGACTTTTGATGCACCCGTAATTGCGAGAATTTGCTGAACTTGACTACGTAACTGCTCACCACGTACATAAGATGAATCCAGAGAAGACACTTGTGTATCAAATACTTTTGCGCCATTTGCAGTTAAATCAGATCCAATGCCATAAAAATAATCGACGCCAAGAATGGACGAAAAGCCCATAATGCCGTGAGCCAACACGATCGGATATTTAGTCGCAGCATAACTCGAAGTCACATTGACACTGCTACTTGCTCTGCAACCAGAGGTACTGCAATATTGATAAGTTGAGGATGTTGCAAATGCTGCTGTACTTGCGATAGTTAAACTGCTAGTTAATAGTAATGTGCCAAGAATAGCTTTCATTAGTAATTCCTTTTTAGTCCCTAATACGATTTATTCGTCCAAATGACTTTGCAATCACTGCAATTATTGAACGACGACTCAAACGTCTCTATGGCGCTAGAATGCCGATTAAATTTTCACCTGTATTGATTAATTGATCATCACTATTGAGAGATCACGCAAAAGTACAAAAAAAGTTCAATCAAAAAATATACAATCATATTTGCGTGTTTGTCATCAGACCGCAACATATCCACAAGTCCATTACCTATGCTAGGATGAACAAGTTCGTCGTTGTAGACGCCATAACAAGTTAGCGTATGAAGCGCCATATTGTTTTAAAGAATGAAGAGAAGACAAGCACGTGATCGATCAATCGCATAAGGATATGCAAGAAAATAAACATGATGTACAGCTCGAGATTGGGGCTGTCAGTACATTATATGCAAGTTCTCTACTGGACTATTTGCGTAGCATAGATATCGATCCATCAGATTTATTTGAACCGGCAATCATTGCTAAATTACAAGAGTCAGGGGCAGCAATCTCTATTACACGCTGGCAGATGATGCTGGAACATGCCGTGACCTATACAGGTGACATCGATTTACCCCTAAAAGTCTCAGAGCAATTACAGGCGAAGCATTTTGGCATGTTGGGATTTCTCATCATGAGTTTCAAAACTGCACGAGATGTGATTGAGAGTATGCTGCGCTTTGGGCCACTAATCAGCGATATTCACGACACCATCTTAGTTATGAATGGCGACAATATTGAAGCGCATTGGATTCCTAAGCTAGGGCCGTCGACCAAGACATTTATGCAGCAATCCCTTGTCGGTTGGGCAGTGATGGCGCGTCAGATTACATCAAGATCTGATATCATCTGTGACGCTTACTTTAGTTTTCCGAAACCTGACAATATCGAGAACTACCAACGAATCTTTGGGGGAAATATTTATTTTGATGCACCAGTCACCAAGTTGGTCGCACCTCAATCCCTATTAGATTTACCCATCACACTGAGTGATCCAGCCACAAATAGTTTGCTCCTAGCACAAGTAGAAAAAAAACTACAATTCATCAATCAACCTGACTTCTTACAAGAATTACGTGAATATCTGATCGTAAGTCTGCCTTATGATGAAGTTTCCATTACTGAGGTTGCCGCTGCTTTTAATGTTTCTCCGCGCACATTACAGAACCGATTAGCGGAATTGGGCTATGGATACCGTACGCTCCTTGAGCAAGTCCGAGAAGAGCGAGCGAAGCACTATTTAAGTCAGACGGATTTGAGTTTAAATGAAATCGCCGATTTGCTGGGTTATTCGGAACAAAGTCCGTTTCAGAATGCGTTTCGGCGTTGGACGGGAGAGTCGCCGGGGAGTTTTAGAAAAAGTTTTGGGAAATAAAATTTATTTAATTTAAGCTTGCTAAATTGATTAATAAGAACTGGTTTAGAAATATGCTTAGAAGAATGTGGCTTAAAAATCCAAATAACTACGTATCCAAGCCTAGAGAAGATAGTGAAGCCCAATACTTCATACATAAAAAGCTTACTTTCTTTATTGGGAAAAATAACTCAGGAAAAAGTAGATTCATTCGAGCTTTATTTGAAGGTAAAGCCAATTCTGAGATTTTGGAAACATTAGACATTCCCCTCCTCGATACACTTATGCCACAAGCTAGTAATCTTTCTTCAGCAAATAATCCCTACAGTCCTTTAAACTTGTCAAACCTAGTGATAGGTGAATATTATCAGACAGGGTTTCCTTTTTTCATTAGTCCTAACGACTTCAGCAAAAGGAAAACTCTCTCTATTTCTGTAATAGAAACTGAAATTCGAAATCTAGAAGCCCTGCGATCCATACAGCATCATATTCAGATAGGATTGAACAAAAAGCTATCAGAACTAAAAAATGACACAGTTAATGAAGTTGATATATATAAGAAGAGTGAAATAAATAAAGCCTTTTATATTCCAATTCTTCGTGGAATGCGCCCCGTAAAACAGGAACATGACTCTACCCCATATATAGATCGGACTATAAAAGACTATTTTCCATCACAACATCTAAAAACAGTTATAAATGCAAAGAATGTCATCACAGGCGAATGCCTCTACTATGAATTAATGAAAGGTCTTCTCGGCGAGCCATACGAACGAGATCGTATTAAGAAATATGAAGAATTATTGAGTCAATATTTCTTTGACAATCAAAAAATCACTCTTATCCCTAAATATAAAGAAGATGTTGTCTATATAAAAATTGGTGACGATGAACAACATCCTATCCATCAATTGGGAGACGGTCTGCAACAAGCAATAATATTAACTTATGAATGTTTTATCCAAAACGATAATATTCATGCTTTCTTTATTGAAGAACCAGAATTACACATGCACCCAGGCATGCTACGTCAGCTTATGAATTTTTATTTGAACGAGACTGATCATTTCTATTTTTTCACGACACACTCAAATCATTTACTTGATATGGCAGATGAATCAGACGAAGTTATTATCCAGAAATTTAATAAAACTAAGAAAAATGATAGTTTCATTTTTGAGATTAAACGCTGTGATAAAGATAGAGAACTACTGTCCTCATTAGGAGTTAGACCTTCTTCCGTATATTTAGCAAATAGTACGATTTGGGTAGAGGGAATTACGGATAGACTTTATCTCACAAAATATCTGCAAAAATACCTAGAACTATTAAAAGCCACTGACCAAAATCGATACACGCTATATCGTAAATTTATGCCTAACTACCATTACACTTTTGTCGAATATCAAGGTTCAAATCTTGCTCATTGGAATTTTGCAGAGAATTATCAAGAGCAAGCCAATAATCGAGGATTAAATGCCAAAGTCATATGTAGTGATATGCTCTTAATCGCCGATGGAGACATAAAAAATAAAAGAGATCGAGTTAGCACCCTTACTCATGAACTAGGTAATCAATTTTTCCTGCTAAATTGCAAAGAGACCGAAAATACACTTCCCGCAGATTTAATTTTGAAAGCTGCTCGTACCAAATTCTCTGGAATGCACTCAGACACAAAGTTTGGATTTGATATTTCTCTACTAGATCAACTTAATAATCAAAATTCTTTCTATAAGACCATCGGTATTGGAAAAATACTAGATGATCAAATCAGGATGAAAGGTCAACTTAAATCCAAAAGAGCATTTTCTGAAACATCAGGAACGATCAAAGATAAATTAGCATTTTGTAGATTGATTTTGTCTTTGATGGACTCTGAACAATGGGAACTCACTGAATCAGCAAAAACTCTTTGTGAACGAATCTTTGAGCACGTACAAGAAAAGAACTCATGAAACTCATGGTTCTTTTAACTTCTTCCCAACACCTCCTCCAAAAACGCTCGACTCCCCTCCAATATTTCCTTAGCCACATCCTCAGACTTCATCGCCCGCGCCAGCAGAACCGAACCCACCAATTGCGATACGACAGCCCATGCTGCCTTGTCATCATGGAGTCTTTCTTTCCAGATCTCATGTACTTGTTTGATCGCATCTTCATATTTGATTTTAGTCGCATCATTTGACCGCGCAATCTCAGCGCCAAGTGCTGGCACAGCACAGCCTGTACGCGGATTCTGCACATGTTTCCAATTCAGATACATGCTTAACTGACGATGAATCCATTCAGGCGTTGGTAACTCTGGCGCATTATCAGCAAACATCTTCACACTCGCCTCAAGCTCTTTTTCAACCAACTCTGTAAACAGTTCAGCCTTCGATCCAAAATGACTATAGAACGCACCACTGGTTAAGCCTGCTGCGTCCACAAATGCATCCACACCCGTCGAAGCAAAGCCCTTTTCTTTGGCAAGTGCCCCACTGGTTTCAAGTAAATGCTTGCGTGTCGTTGCTTTGTGATCTTTTGAATATCGCATCGCCCTGTTTCCTCATACATTTTCAGTGAACTAAAAGCTCGATAGCCTTTTCGATTCTTTTAACTGAAACCTACTTCTACGCGACTCAACGTCAGCGTACAGTCAAAGCGCTTGACATGGATTAAATCATAGCATAACGTTCGTTACTATAACGATCGTTATCTTATAAAAGACGAGAATCTTATGACTACTCCATACAAACAAGGGCCGGTTGCATTGGTTATCGGTGCAGGCGATTCGACGGGTGGTGCGATTGCTAAACGCTTTGCCAAAGAAGGAATCATTACCTGCGTCACTCGGCGTAGTGCGGATAAGTTACAACCGCTGGTTGATGAGATTATCGCAGCGGGTGGACAAGCATATGGCTTCGCCTCCGACGCGCGCAAAGAAGAAGAAGTCATTGCACTGATTGAACAAATCGAACATGACATCGGACCCATCGAAGTCATGGTCTTTAATATCGGTGCAAACGTACCATGCAGCATCCTCGAAGAATCCGCACGGAAGTATTTCAAAATCTGGGAAATGGCCTGCTTCGCTGGATTTCTAGTCGGTCGTGAAGTTGCCAAGCGCATGGTGACGCGAGAACGCGGAACGATTATTTATACGGGTGCAACAGCAGCGATGCGTGGTTCGGCTTATTTTGCGGCATTCTCAGGCGCAAAATCAGCACTCAGGGCATTGGCACAAAGCATGGCACGTGAACTCGGACCACGAAACATTCATGTCGCGCATGTTGTCGTCGATGGTGCGATTGATACCGATTTCATCCGCAACAGTTTTCCAGAACGTTACGCCTTAAAATCACAAGATGGCATCTTAAATCCAGACCATATCGCCGAGAACTATTGGTATTTACATACTCAGAAACGAGATGCATGGACACATGAATTAGACCTACGCCCTTGGATTGAGAAGTGGTAAAACTTTGAATTTAATTCAGGCATGTTAGCTTCCCGAAATTAAACTTTTTACTTTTCCCGCGCGTTTCGACAGGCTCAACGAGCTATATAGTTAACTGAGCTTGTCGAAGTGTGTGCAGCAATATGATTTTAAATCACAATCATCAGGAATACTCATCATGAGCAAGAGCATTGATTTTTATTTTGATTTTGGCAGTCCAACCTCTTATCTGGCATGGACGCAATTACCAAAGATCGCAGCAGCGGCTGGGGCTCAACTGAATTATCATCCAGTGTTACTCGGTGGAATTTTTCAAGCCACAGGCAACCAATCCCCTGTCATGATTCCATTGAAAGCCGTGTGGATGTTCAAAGATCTCACGCGATTTAGTGAGCGTTACGGCGTGACTTATCGCCAAAATCCTTTTTTTCCGATTAACACCATGCAACTGATGCGTGCGGCAACTGGCATACAACTGCGTAAACCTGAATTGTTCGACCACTATCTCTCCACCATTTATCAGGCGCTGTGGGCCGATGAACAGAATCTCGGTGATCCAGCAGTATTAGCGGAATTGTTAGCCAAAGCAGGTTTCGACCCGCAAGAAATTTTTTCCTTAACCCAAGATCAGGAAATCAAAGATAAATTACGCGCCGATACCGAAGCCGCGATACAACGTGGGATTTTTGGCTTGCCTGTGATGTTAGTCGATGATGAAATGTACTTCGGACAAGATCGACTGGATTTCGTCGAAGAGGCACTGCGCAAAGGTCAATAACGCACAAAATGATTCATTCAAGGTGAATCCGTCCATAAAACTGTTCACCTTTTACCCAAAATCCGCTATAAAGACCGACCTGAAAAATACCGCGCAAAATCCCAGATTGTCATGAAACTCATTCTCGCCCCAATGGAAGGTCTGACTGACCCGCCCATGCGCCGCCTGCTCACCGAAGTTGGTTCATACGACTGGTGTGTGTCTGAGTTTATTCGTGTCACAGATCAGTTGTTGCCTGCGCATGTGATTCACAGTTATTGCCCTGAACTCCATCAAGGTTGCAAAACAGACAGCGGCACGCCTGTCCATATTCAGTTTCTAGGTAATGATCCCAGCGCACTCGCCGACAATGCCGCCTTCGCTGCCGAACTCGGTGCGCCTGCCATTGATCTGAACTTTGGCTGCCCTGCGAAGACCGTCAATCGCCATCGTGGTGGTGCGGTGCTACTTGATGAACCTGAAGTCATCCATGAAATTGTGGCGGCTGTACGCAAAGCCGTACCTCAACACATCCCCGTTTCAGCAAAGATGCGACTCGGTTATATGGATGATGCGCGAACACTCGATAATGCACGCGCCATCGAATCCGCTGGCGCAGCTTGGCTTACAATCCACGCGCGAACAAAAACTGATGGTTATAAACCACCTGCTTACTGGGAAAAGCTCCCAGCAGTACGCGAAGCAGTATCAATGCCACTGATTGCCAATGGCGAAATTTGGACAGTGGAAGATGCCGCACGATGTCAGGACGTGAGTGGTTGTATCGATCTCATGCTGGGACGTGGCGCAGTGACGCGACCAGATTTAGTGAATCGTATCCGTGGTAATGCTTGTATTGATTGGACGACATTGCTGAAATTGCAACTCGACTTCTTAGATAGCCCGACCAAAACAGATGCAGGACTCGTTGGGCGTTACAAACAATGGCTTGGTATGTTGACGCATGGTTATGTGGAAGCCGAGGAACTGTGGGCAAAAGTAAAAAAAGCCAAACAGCTCGACGACATAAGAACCGAAATTGCATCAGCACTCACTACAAGACCGCAAGTAGTGAGTGTGATCTAATCAATTTTTTATACGAAACAAACCGATATAAATACCGTAACCAAAGAAATCAGTATTAAATTATTGCCAATAAATTCCATTTTGAACCCCCATCCATTTTTTCAATCATGTCCATCCAGACATGTCACCGCATAATCAAACTTTTTACCCAAGAGACCAGTTCTTCAAAGACACCGACGGGTTTATTCAACATTTCATCGCAACCGCATTGCTCACACTTAGGCGAGGTCACATGGGTATGCCGTAAACGAATCACCTGATTCCAACCACAAAAAGTACAAATCACCCTTATCGGAGGTTGTTTAGTTGACATGATGAGACTCCTTCATCAAAACACTCCATCACCCTGATAGAGACGGTTTATCCAAACCATACCTTGATTCTGCAATTTGTGAGCCAGTTCACACTATAGTTGTACAAATTTTCCGACATACCCCAGCTCCATGACAAAAAACTGGGGCTTGAGCTGACTAACGGTATAAACCTGCGGATGAAAGAATGCCAACTCCGCCTCAATTACAACAGAAACGCACATCAAGAGATGTCAAAAATAGTCACTTGGTGCAATTTTTTGTCGATTTTGTCGTAACAAAAGTAGATGAGACTTTGAGATAAAAATAGTTTTTTAGAGTTTGAGTTTTTATTACATGATAAAAGAAAGGTACGAAAAATCTGATTCTTATTTTTTAATACTTACGCTGGGCTTTATACCCAGCTTTTTAAAAAACCGTTTTGATGGACAGGATGCACTGCCAAGAAGTCGCGCGTATGTCTTACCCACTCATCATGATCTTCTAGGCTCAACTGACCACGCAGTAATTGCCAGCGCAAATACACTAACCATGTATTCAACACGTCGCCTTCGCAATATTCCTTCAGTTCACTCCATTGTCCAGCTTGGACTTGGCTGCTGACATCTGCACCACTGACGCCCTGCTTCCCCGGAAAACCAAATAATTGCGCAATATCATCTAATCGCTGAAAATTGCGATTATTAAACAGCGCCATTGCATCCATCAGGTCAGTATGACGCGCATGGTAACGGTTTTGGTAATTATCATAGCGTCGATTATTGTCGTGTTCACCTTGATCAAGGAAACGCGGCGCAGACAACTTATGCAACATCGCGCGATATAACAAGACAGGCACATCGAAACCAGCCCCATTCCAACTGACCAAAGTCGGAAAATGCTTATCAAACACCCCCAGAAAACGCGCAATGATCTCTCGTTCCAATAAATCTTGCTGGCTAAATGAAAATAGCTTCATTTCACCTGAACCGATCCACAACCCTGAGATACAGACGATTTCATGAAAAGGTAAACGCGGAAAGTCTGTGCTGCCATCGTAACGACCATACGCTTCGCTACGTCTGAGATGTGACAACGCTTGCAATGCCTCCTCAGTTGGCAAACTCAAACCGTTCATGCGCTGACCCGCTTCGACATCGGTCACAGTTTCAATATCAAAGACTAAAATCGGCTGATTCATGCTGTATTCTCTTTAATATATGATTGTTTTTCTCCTTCCCCATGAGGGGGAAGGTCGGGATGGGGGTGCTTTTGATCTTTATTAGCAAAAATCCCCCTATCTCTTGCGCTTGGGCAAAGCAGTGCTTTGCTTTTTCCAAGCTAATCCCCCAGAGGAAAACTTCAAGGCATAGATATAAAAACCCACTACCTCTATACCACGCACACCTTCGACGAAACCTCAATCCACTACAGAATATAAACCCGTCGACAAATAACGATCACCGCGATCACAAATAATACACGCGATCACCGCATGTGGATTTTCTTCAGCGATTTTGATTGCTGCCCATGCTGCGCCTCCAGAAGACACCCCTGCAAAAATCCCTTCTGAACGAGCCAACTGACGCATGGTTTTTTCAGCATCAATCTGCTGAATATCCATCGTCCGATCAACTAATTCTGGTTTAAAGATGGTCGGTAAATATTCTTTCGGCCAACGACGAATCCCCGCAATATGTGCTCCATCCGCAGGTTGTAAACCGATAATCTGAATATCTGGATTTTGTTCTTTGAGATAACGCGCCACACCCATGATCGTGCCTGTCGTACCCATTGAACTAATAAAATGAGTGATCTTCCCTTCCGTCTGACGCCACAGCTCTGGACCTGTTGTCTTATAGTGCGCATCAGAATTGTCTGGATTACCGAACTGATTAAGCACACGACCCTTGCCTTCAGCTTGCATTTGCAAAGCTAAATCACGCGCCGCTTCCATACCACCGCCTTCTGCAGGAACTTCGATCAGCGTTGCACCATAAGCCAGCATGGCATCTTTACGTTCTTGAGTTGAATTATCAGGCATGATCAAAATCATGCGATAGCCGCGCATTGCCGCAACCATCGCCAGTGCAATACCCGTATTGCCACTGGTCGCTTCGATTAACGTATCGCCGACCTTAATGTCGCCACGCAGCTCCGCCTGCATAATCATATTGTACGCAGGACGATCTTTGACCGAACCAGCGGGATTATTGCCTTCTAGTTTTGCTAAGACCGTCGCTTGGGTATGCTGAGCAAGACGCTGCAGTCGAACAAGCGGTGTATTGCCAATAGTTTGATCAATAATGGTGGTATGCAGTTGCGGTTGATCTGGCGCGAAATCATTCGTCATAGAATGCCTTGCTGAATGCAGCATGAAAGTTACTCAAATAAAAACAGCTCAAACAAAAAGAACTCAAAGAGCGTATAGAAGCAGAGCGTTGATAGAAATGTATTGTAGAGAAAAATAGATCAACTTGCACGGTCAGCAAACCTAATCTAAAAAGATGATTTATCTCGCTAAGCCATTTAGAATGCGTTTATTCAACGGATATTTTCAAGCATTTACAGCCATTGAGTGTGTCGCCAATCACCATAAAATCGTAACCATTGCAACGAAGGAAAATTTGCCTCATGGCCTCAGATCAAAGACTCTGGTTAAGCCGTCTAAGACTCCAAAATGCTTACGGACAGCTGGTCATGCTCATCTTCATTCCAATTACGCTATTGACCGTGATTGGGACATCGATCGTGATTGTAGAAATTGATCGCTCTGCGATTGCGGAACAACGGAGTCGCGCCGAGGCCGTGCTCGCCCGCTATCAACGTGCCAGCAACTTACTCATTCGTGTACTTGATCAACCCGATGGCGATGCCAAGGCACGCAGTATTCTGCAAAATATTCTGGGTGAAGAAAACGTCAAACGTGCGGCTCTTGTCGATATCCGAGCCGTTGCACGTTTAAGTATTGGTTATAACGCTGATGCGCCTTGGCCTCAGTTTGGGATTAACCATCAGGCTTTTGGCCCCATCAAAAGCCGTGTCGGAAACAGCTACGGTCTACTTGTCGGCTACTCTACCGATAGTCCGATCTGGCTGGTGATTGATATGGATAATCAGCCGATGGCGTTGGCAAGTTATCGCGTCTGGTCGATACTCGTTATCACGGGTTTGATCACTCTCATGGTGCTGCTACTTTGCCTCAGTTTTTATTCAACGCGCTGGATCGCACCGATTTATGAGCTACGCTTACTGTTGCAACGCTTAACGATCGATAACCTCAACCAATCGATTGATAACGGCAGTTATGGCGAAATGCGTCAACTCCAACAAGATTTGAGCTTCTTCTTACGCCGCCTACATCGCAGCGTGATGGAACTACATGCGCATAATGAACAAACCGAAGACGATCTACGCCAGACCCTCGATACCATTGAAATTCAAAACATTACCCTTCGTAAAGCACGGGACATGGCATTACAAGCCAGCACCACAAAATCGGTCTTTCTGGCCAATATTAGCCACGAATTACGAACACCGCTGAACAGTATTGATGGTTTTATTAATTTATTGTCGAGACGTGGTGAGCTATCGGATGAACAGCGCGTTTATGTACAAACCATTCGTAAATCAAGTGCACATTTACTCGCATTGATTAATAACGTGTTGGACTTTTCCAAGATTGAAGCAGGTAAATTAGTCCTAGAAAAAGCACCGTTTAACCTTGAAGAGACTGTCTTTGATGTGATCGATATGCTTTCGCCACTTGCCAGCGATAAAAATCTGAATATTGCAGTTTACTATTACGACGATGTCCCTCGTTCGGTCAACGGTGATGCGCTACGCCTGCGCCAAATCTTAACGAACTTGGTGAGCAACGCGATCAAGTTTACTCAGCAAGGTGAGATTACCATCCGCGTTCGACTAGAAACACCAACACCTCATCAATCGAACCACCACAATCTGATTCATTTTTCAGTTCAAGATAGTGGTGTCGGGCTTAATGGCAATTCAGGAGAGAATCTCTTTAAGTCATTCCAGCAAGGTGATCCGTCTGTCACTCGTCAATACGGCGGTACAGGTTTAGGTCTCGCGATTGTGCGCCAATTGACGCAGCTCATGGGTGGCGAAGTTGGATGCGAGGATAATCCAGATCAAGGCGCAACTTTCTGGTTTACGGCATTACTTGGCGTCACTCACGAAAATCCAGTCGATTGGCCACAGCTGTCTAGTCGCCGTGTGCTTGCATACCTAGAACATCGTGCAAGTTTTAACGTCTTACGTGCCTATCTTTCGCATACGCATGTACTCCTCGAACAAGCCAGCTCACTCCCAGATTTGTTTGGGCGTTTGACTGATTTTGAAGAAGAAACACAAGGCAAAGGCTGGATTATTGTCGATGTCGATGTCAATGACACCCCTGCACTACTCCGAGAAATTCGAAATCGCTATAGCGGGGCATTAGTTGTCTATGGCTATCAAATGGCAATTGATCCTGCTGTCCTCACCACCTATGACGCACGAGCACTCTATCAACCCGTGAGCCGTGAAGGGCTCTTGCACGCATTACAACCGAAAAATCAGGAACCAAAAGCAAATGCACCGCATTTTGAGGGTAAAAACCTGCATGTTCTTGCCGTTGACGATCACGCACCCAACCTGATGGTGCTGGAAGCATTACTTGGCGATCTAGGGATTCAAACCACCAAAGCAACGAGTGGCCTAGAGGCCATTGAACTCATCGAATCACATCTCAATCCTGAATCACCCGAAGCGCCGTTTGATTTGGTCTTTATGGACATTCAAATGCCCAAAATGTCAGGGCTTGAAGCCACACAGCGGATTCGTGTCCTCGAAGGAGAACATAATGCGCAGAACGTGAAGCAACAACATACGCCGATTATTGCACTCACTGCCCACGCGTTGAGTGATGAACGAGATCGCTTATTGGCCGCGGGCATGGATGACTATTTCAGCAAGCCGATTCAACAAGCGCAATTGGTCAATATTTTGGAGCGTTGGACAGGACAAAGACAGACCACCGAAACTGGCCTGAACGATCTCGAAAGCACTTTACCAGAACACAATGAGCATCCGATCATTGATTGGCAGTTGAGCTTAAAACTTGCTGCAGGCAAAGTGGATTTAGCCCGAGATTTGCTAAGAATGCTGATTGAAGCCTTACCAACTGATCGAGCTGAACTCATCCACTGCTGGGATAGTGGCGATTTCGAAGCGCTGCTCGCGCATGCACATCGTCTACACGGCGGTAGTCGTTACACAGGGACTCCAACCTTGCGCAAAACAACAGGGGTCATCGAGCGCGCTTTAACCAGCATCAAAAAGATACACCCGCTCAACAGTCATGATGCCCAAGCTCAAGTAAAAGATGAACAAATTGTAAATTTTTCTGCAATGATTGATGCCATCGACGCCGTTTTAGCCTATCCTTTCGGAGAGATTGATACGGAATCACACTAATCGCACGTTTCTGACGACTAGTACTCATTCGCACGGTAAGATTCATAAGGACATCGTCTGCTATGCTGATTTGGTTTACAGTTTTGCTCTACCCAGCATCATTATTGATGCTGGCAACACTACTGCAGCGACGAGTCAGTCTATTTATTATGTTATTGACTCAAGCGCTTCTGTTGGTCGGACCACTCATTCGATTCCTCACAGGTCATGTACCGTTTAGCGGCTTTGAAAATAGTGCATTGGCGTTGATTGCTTGGGTATTCATTGGCTTGCTCTTAGGTTGGCCGATTGCCGAACGTTTACGCCGCATTGTCGATCGACGCCGAGAAAGCATTTCTAGCTCGATTATTTTATCTCAAGCCTTCCATAGCTCCGTATTTGCGACGATAATCACGACACTGCTCAATACCTGTTGGCAACAACTCCCTTTGGGATGGCCGGTTTATAACAAGTTGATTGGCAATTGGATCGGTGTTATTCCAACATTAAGCATCCTCGTCATTTGCCTTGTGATTGGTCTGATTGGGCTACCGAAATTTATCAACTCCGTACTCTATCGTCGCTAAATCGCAGCGAAGGTTTTCATGTAAAACGCTTTTGATATAAAAAGCCTCATGTCAAACCCATGCGATTCACACGTCAAACACAGGATGCATCGCATGTCACTCGTTTTCTTACAAAAAAAAGGCGCAATCGCGACCGTCCAATTGAATCGCCCTGAAAAACGCAATGCCATGAGTTTTGCTTTACTGCGTGAGTTAGTCGCAACAGCGCACAAGATTCGTAAAGACAAATCGATTCGTGTGGTGATCCTGACTGGCGTGGGCGAATCTTTCAGTGCAGGCATTGACCTATCAGACTTAAATGATAAAAAGAAAGCTATCTTTGCCTTATGGGAATTAATTAAACCTGGTCAAAGCCTGTTCCAAAAAGCATTCCTCGTCTGGCAAGACCTCCCTGTACCTGTCATTGCTGCATTACACGGACACTGCCTTGGCGCAGGGATGCAGTTGGCATTGGCAGCGGATATTCGGATTGCGACACCAACCTGCAAACTCTCCATCATGGAAGGTCGCTGGGGGCTGGTGCCTGATATGGGTTTGACTCAAACGCTGAAAGGGATCGTGCCCTTAGATGTCGCGAAAGAACTCACCATGACTGCACGTATGCTCACGGGCAAAGAAGCTGAAAAACTGCACTTAGTGACGCATGTCTCGACCGATCCACTCGCAGCAGCAGAAACACTTGCTCAAGAATTGCTAACACGCTCTCCCGATGCGTTGCTTGCGAGCAAACGTGTACTGGATGCCATGCAACATCAACCACATCGCTCACTGCGTTTGGAAAAAATCTGGCAGTTGAAACTCCTCATCAGCAAGAATCGTCAAATCGCCATGCGTAAAGACAAGAAACCTGAATTGGAATATCAACCACGCCAATATCGCTAATCTTTATTTTCTCCTTCCCCTGAGGGGGAAGGTCGGGATGGGGGTGCTTTTGATTTATAATTACTCCCAAAAACCATCCCCTTCTCTTGCGAAGCAGTGCTTCTCATCCCATTGAAAGGGAAGACTTCAAAGCAACGGCATCATAAAAATTTTCGGCTCAGGCAACTGATTTTGGATACTTCAATGAACATCGCTTTTCTTGGCATGGGCTTAATGGGCGGTCGCATGAGTGTGCGATTGCTGGACGCTGGATTTACCGTCAATGTCTGGAATCGTACCGCGAGTGCAATTCAGCCATTGGTAGCCAAAGGCGCTAAACCGCTATCCAATCTCGAGAATATGTCATCCTTTCAGATCATTGCCTTATGTCTTGCCAATGATGCTGCTGTTGAGTCTGTTGCCCAAACGCTTTTTCAAAACATTCAGCCTCATCAAATTATTATTGATTTTTCCAGTAGTTCAGTTGAACTCACCCAAAATCTCGCTGCCCAAGCACAAGCCAAAGGTGCACACTGGATTGACGCGCCTGTTTCTGGTGGTGTCATGGGTGCAGAACAGGGCTCGCTGGTGATTTTTGCGGGTGGCGATGCCGAAGTCATTCAACAACTTGCACCATTCTTTGCACCTCTTTCACAACGTGTCACGCATATGGGGCAAAGTGGTAGCGGGCAAGCAACTAAAATCTGTAATCAGCTCATCGTTGCTGCAACCAGTACTCTGATTGCTGAAGCCATTACTCTTGCTGAAAAATCTGGCGTTGATACCACGCTCCTCGCTCCTGCACTCGCAGGTGGCTTTGCAGACTCAAAACCCTTTCAAATCCTTGCGCCGCGTATGGCAACGCATAATTTTGAACCCGTGCAATGGAAAGTCGAGACTCTGGAAAAAGACCTGACCAATGCAATAAGCCTTGCCTCCGCGCATGGTTTAACGTTGCCTGTCGCTGATCGCGCATTAAAACAACTAAATAAACATGCAAAAAATGGCTTTGCTACAGATGATTTATCAAGCATTATTCAAGTTATAGAATCCTAATTTAAAGAACATAGAACTTTTAAACTTAAAGATCACTGAGCCTGTCGAAGTGAGGCGACACACAAATCCCGCTCATTTCGACAAGCTTAAAAAGCTAATCGAGCCACTTATGCTGCAATTTTCTGCCAATCTGTCCATGCTGTTTACCGAAGTTCCTCTGATTGATCGGTTTGCCTTGGCGCGTCAGCATGGTTTTAATGCCGTTGAAATTCAGTTCCCTTATGAACTCAGCATTGATCAGATCCAAGCCAAACTCAATAAATATCAGCTCAAATTGATTTTGATTAATATCCCTGCAGGTGATTTGATGCAGGGTGGTGATGGATTGGCAGGCGTTCCTGGGCGTGAGCAGACTTTTCGCCAAGCCGTTTATGATGCGGTGGAATACGCCAAAGCCCTGAATGTACCAAATGTAAATGTCTTGGCGGGTCGTCAGCCCGTAGGCGTTGATCTACTGCCATGCTTGCATGTGCTGGCTGCAAATCTACGCTTTACGATGGACGTGATGGCAGCATCAAATGTAAATGTCGTACTAGAAGGCATTAATGGCATCGATATGCCACGCTTCCTGATTCAGAACATCGTGCAAATGCAAGAAATGCTCGAAGCAGTCAATACACCAAACATTCATCACCCTTTGAAAATGCAATTTGACTGCTATCACATGGCAATGATGGGCGAAGATTTGTTTTCAGGTTTAACAGAAAATATTGAGCAGATTGGTCATATCCAGTTTGCCGATTGCCCATATCGTCATGAACCCAGTACGGGGCAGATTGATTATAAAAATGTGTTTAGTTTGATTGATGTGCTGGATTATCAGGGCTACTGCGGTGCGGAATATCGTCCGTCTATGGATACGGGACTGACGTTGGATTGGATGAATTGGGTGGAGAATTGATGAAGCAATATACTTATGCAGCGGGACCGTTAAAAGTATCTTTTTTAATTCCAATTTCTCTGATTATTACTTATGTGCTTTGTGCTCTGAATCAAAACTTTCTTGATTATCTTGATAGTTTTATAACCCCTGCTATTAATTTACTCCAATATATAGGCATTCCTTTAACTCACCTATTCATGGTAAGTCATAGCAAACTATTTACTGATTCTTTTTTAAGAAATTTGATAGGTATAGCAACTTATGGAGTACTCATCACTAATCTTTATTATTTATTAACAACATTAATAAATATAAAGAAAATATTTTCACTTCAAATCACTCAAGCCGTAATGAAAGATCGCATCTCTCAAATGGGCAAACTCAAATACCTGAAAGTACATAAACTCGGAGTAGTTTTTCTAGTAATTCTTTGTTTTATATTGACTGTAATGTTTCTGAATGGAATTGAAGGTTGGATGATTTTCAATGTCAGAGATAAATTTACAGCCTGTATATGGGTTATTCTTTGGTACTTTATTCCGTCAAATATGTTGGTTATTTGGTATCTAACACTTTTGCAAACTCTATTTTTCTTATATGTTTTTTTGAATAAAGAGCCCACGTAGACCTTCTGCATCACAATGACTTTCAATCTTGCAGTCATTTGGAATCAAGGCGCAACAAGCCAAAGCACATTGCACCTTACATGATCAACATCTCACCCCAACATTACCTTCAATCGCTCTACCAAAGCCTGATTCTGCTCTGCAGTTCCAATCGTAATCCGCAAAAACTCACTGATTCTCGGCTTGGCAAAATGACGCACAATGATACCGTCTTCACGTAATCCTTTTGCAAGTTCCACTGCCTGATGCTGCGGATGACGCGCAAAAATGAAATTTGCCGTCGATGGCAAAATCTCAAAGCCTAAGCTACTCAGCTCACCAACCAAATTTTCACGCAAGCCAATTAAAGTCTGGCAAGTCGATTGGAAATACGCCTCATCTTCAAAAGATGCCACGCCACCGACAATCGCCAAACGGTCTAATGGATACGAGTTAAAGCTGTTTTTCACGCATTCCAGCGCTTCGATCAGATGCGCTTGCGCAAACACCATCCCAATGCGTAAACCCGCCAAAGCACGCGATTTAGAGACAGTCTGACATACAACCAAATTATCAAACTGATTGACCAAACTCACTGCCGACTCGCCGCCGAAATCGATATACGCTTCGTCGATGACCACCACAGAATCAGGATTATTGTTCAGCAACTGCTTGATCTGATCCAAACTGAGCAACACGCCAGTCGGTGCATTCGGATTCGCCAGAATGATGCCACCATTCGGAATACTGTAATCATTGATATTGATTTGGAAGTGTTCATCAAGCGGTACTTGTACTGCATCAACCTCATAAAGCTGGCTGTAGACAGGATAAAAACTATAAGTAATATCTGGATATAACAAAGGTTTATCTTTCTTGAAGAACGCCATAAACACATGCGCGAGCACTTCATCCGAGCCATTACCCAGAAATACCTGGTTGGTTTCTAAACCATGATATTTGGCGATGGTTTGCTTGAGTACACTCGCATCAGGATCAGGATAAAGCCGTAGCGCATCACCATCATGACCCAGTGCATTGATAATCGCCTCACGTACACGTGGCGATGGTGGAAATGGGCTTTCGTTGGTATTCAGCTTAATCAGGTTATTGATCTTCGGCTGCTCGCCCGGCACATAAGGCACAAGCTCGCGAACTAACGGACTCCACAAGCGTTGATTTGATGTACTCATTCTGTACCTCCAGCACGATAACGCGCTGAACGCGCATGCGCATCCAAGCCTTCTTGTTGAGCCAAAACATCCGCCGCATGTGCTAAAGGCTGGCTACCTGTTGGCGAGCAATGAATGATGCTGCTACGCTTTTGGAAATCGTAAACACCGAGCGGCGAAGAGAAACGTGCTGTACCAGAAGTCGGTAACACGTGATTCGGACCCGCACAATAATCCCCAATCGCTTCAGGCGTGTGACGACCCATAAAAATCGCACCTGCATGACGAATCTCAGGCAGCAACACTTCAGGATCATCCACACAAAGCTCTAAATGCTCTGGCGCAACACGATTAATGACTTTCAAAGCTTCTGCACGATCTTTAACGAGGATCAACGCACCGCGATTTTTAACCGAAGTTTGGGCAATTTCCACACGCGGTAATGTTGGTAATAACTTCTCAATTGACTGCGCAACTTGATCTAACAGCACAGCATCTGTCGTGACAAAAATAGACTGCGCCACTTCATCATGTTCGGCTTGCGACAACAAATCCATCGCCAGCCAATCTGGATTATTCGCGCCATCGGCATACACCAAAATCTCCGAAGGGCCTGCAATCATATCGATGCCAACCTGACCAAACACCGCACGTTTTGCTGCCGCTACGAAGCGATTGCCGGGGCCAGTGATTTTATCCACTTGAGGAATGGTTTCTGTACCGTAAGCTAGCGCCGCAACCGCTTGCGCACCGCCAATCGTCAACACGCGATGCACACCAGACAAATACGCCGCCGCAAGAACCAAAGGATTCAATTCACCTTTTGGTGCAGGAACAACCATGATAATTTCTTGTACACCAGCGACTTGCGCTGGAATTGCATTCATCAGCACTGAGGATGGATAAGACGCTTTGCCACCCGGTACATAGATGCCCACACGATCCAGTGGCGTGACTTTTTGACCGAGGACATTGCCCAGCTCATCGGTATATTGCCAACCATCTTGTTTCTGCGCGGTGTGGAAGCTACGAATACGCGCCGCAGCCAATTCAAGCGCTGTCTTAATTTCAGGCTTCAGTCCATCAAATGCCTCTTTCAGCGACGCTTGCGTCAGTTCCAACTCTGCAAAGGTTTGTGCGGGATGATGATCGAACTGCTGGGTTAATTTCAGGACATGCGCATTACCGTGTGTGCGAACATCGTGGATGATTTGATCCACTGTCTGCACCAACGCAGCATCATTCACCGTTTCAAAGGCGAGCAAATCATTTAATTGCTCATTAAAATTAACATCAGCACTCGACAGGCGACGCATCATAAACCGCATCCACTTTTTAGATCACGAAAACTGCAATTTTAACTGGTTTCAGCACGAATGTGGGATGAGTTACGTGGTTGATTTGCATATTCGGGTACTCAGCCTTCAATCCCTTAAACAATCATCAAGACCATTTAGTCGAAACTCATGAATATCTATAGATTTTTGGAATTAGAGCAACTACGATCAAAAGGCGTCACACAAATATTGTGCGCTAGTTCTCTCAATAACAATGCAAAACATGGAGCTTGATATGGCGTTTCAGATCACCAAAATGACCGCAATACTGCTGGGCTTGAGCATCAGCGCTGCATCTTACGCAGAAGATATGATCAAGGTCGATAAGGATTACAAACTTGATGCTGACCTCAGCTATTTGTTGAACACCACCACAGGCGACGGCACCTCGGACAAGAAGCAAAGTGTCGCTGCACATCTACTCTATCAACGCATGTATGGCGTATGGGGACAAGAATTCAAAGCGTCCGCGGTCAGTAGTAACGACAATCACTCCACAGATAGCGTCGAACAATATCTTGCCTCAGCAAAAATGACGCACAGTGAAGGCAGTTTTTATGAATTCGGCAAGCTGCAATGGGAAAAAGATTTGAATAGTGCGTTCGACTACCAAACCTCATTCACGGTAGGTTTAGGCAAAGAACTCTATCGAGATGACATCCAATTTCTGACTGGCGAAATCGGTGCTGGGGTGCGCTATGAAGTCGACCGTCTGCCCCCGCAAGATGCAAAGACTGAAGCCATTGGTACAGTTGCCGCACATTATGAACGCCAACTTCTACCGACAACACGATTCATGCAGGATCTTGGTTTCGATTATGGTTCATCATCCAACACCATTCGTTCGCATAGTGCGATCAGTGTCAAAATGTCGGAGCAGCTCTCAGGGCTGGTCAGTTTTGATTACAAGAAAATCAATGCCGATATCGGAAGTTCCAGCACGACGCTCACTTCAGTCGGTTTGAAATATAGCTATTAACCTGTTATCTGTTTTACTCAATAAATCGCACTAGCCCATACTCGTGCGATTTATTACACCCCACTTAAGCGTAATCAATGTTTTCTGCTAAGATCAACACACTTCAAAGCGAAGTTCTTGACAATAATGGCACTGGGAAGACTTTTAAAATGGCATACGACAGCAACAATATTTTCGCCAAAATCCTTCGTGGAGAAATTCCATGTACCAAAGTCTATGAAGACGAACACACGCTCGCGTTTATGGACATCATGCCGCAAGCCGATGGTCATACTTTAGTCATTACCAAAGAGCCTGCGGAAACGATTCTTGATTTATCCCCAGCAGGCGCTGCTGCGTGGATTCATAGCGTTCAGAAAGTGTCGAAAGCCGTGAAAACTGCGATGGGCGTTGATGGTTTTGTGCTAATGCAATTGAATGGCGCAGCAGCAGGACAATCCGTACCACATGTACACTTCCATATCCTTCCTACATCACTCGGCACACTCATGACGCGCGCGCATGGCTCGCAAATGGGTGATATGCAGAAGATTCAGGGGTTTGCTGAGAGGATTAAGGCGGCGTTAGTAGACAAGTAAGATATAGCAATGAAAACTCCAATTAAATTGTTATTTGATAATAACCCTGTAGCAACAATCATTACCTTCGGTTATGAAACGCCTTGGGCTACAGGTAAAGTTGAGTTTTTAGACCAAATATTTTTTTCAAAGTTGATTAGCGTCACCTCAATGCTATTTTTTATGTACAAATTGGAAGAATTAAATTTAACCGATGAGGAAGAGGATAAATTATATGATGCTGAGAAGTTAAAACTAGGCATCACTTCAAATGATTTCAATCTAACGGAAGAAAAGCGATGGTCTATCGTACCTGACCATGGTATTCAACAAGAAATCTACGCAGTTCGATTCTATGAGAATAGTTTTATGGACTGGCGGATGTGACGCTATAAAAAGCGACACTAGAAATTTCCAGCATCGCTTTTGTTACATTCCGTTCGTACTCTTTGATTGCCCGCACGTTTCGACAAGCTCAACGAGCTATACCGTACATAGATCACTGAGCTTGTCGAAGTGCGAAGACTTCATCTAAATCAACCAACCGCCTCTTCAATCCCCGCCAAAATCGGACTCAGCACCGCTTGCTTCCGCTTGTAGCTTGCCTTATTCACAATCAAACGCGATGAAATTTTAGCAATCTCATCGAACGGCGCTAAACCATTGGCACGCAAAGTATTCCCCGTATCAACTACATCAACAATCAGATCACCCAGACCAACTAATGGCGCAAGTTCCATCGAACCGTAGAGCTTAATCACATCCACTTGCTCACCGCGACTCGCGTAATACTGACGCGTCAGATTGATATATTTCGTCGCGATCTTTAAACGTCCAGCAGGTTTCGTCCACTTGCCATCAGCATCGACACGACCTGCGGTCATGAGACGGCAATTGGCAATTTTGAGGTCAATCAGTTCATAGACGTTCTGTGCGCCGTATTCCATCAGTACATCTTTACCCGCGACACCAATATCAGCAGCGCCGTTTTCGACATAGGCAGGCACATCACTCGCGCGCAAAATCAAGATTCTAACCAAAGGATGAGTCGTTGGAAAAATCAGCTTACGGCTTTTATCTGGATCTTCAAGCAGCTCAATGCCAGCATTCTTCAGCAAAGGCAGGGTTTCTTTCAGAATCCGTCCTTTACTCAGTGCTAGCGTTAAGCCATGATCAAAGTTGCCCATTACGGCTTCAGCAGTTGCATCAGTCATTTACTTTACTCGTTCAATCACAGCACCTAAGCCGCGTAATTTTTCTTCAACATGCTCATAACCACGATCGATATGATAAATCCGATCCAAAATCGTTTCGCCTTGCGCAGTTAGCGCAGCAAGAACCAAAGACATTGACGCACGTAAATCCGTTGCCATCACAGGTGCAGCTTGCAGCGTCTCAACGCCCGTGACAATTGCAGTATGACCATCGACCTGAATCTTTGCACCCATGCGCGATAACTCTGGTACATGCATATAACGATTTTCAAAAATCGTTTCGGTAATCGTCCCCGTGCCTTCGGCAATTGTATTGACCGTCATCATCTGAGCCTGCATATCCGTTGGAAAAGCAGGATGTGGTAGCGTACGGAAACTCACCGCTTTCGGGCGTTTTCCGCGCATATCAAGCTCAATCCAATCCGCACCCGACGTAATCGTTGCGCCCATTTCCTCAAACTTACGCAGCACCGCTTCAAGCAAGCTCGGATCAGTATGCGTCGTACGCACACAACCACCTGTCATTGCCGCCGCCGCAAGATATGAACCAGTCTCGATGCGATCCGCAACCACGCTATAGTCCACACCAGTCAACGATTCAACGCCATGAATGGTCAACTGATCCGAATCAATGCCTTCAATTCTTGCACCCATTTTGACCAATAGATTCGCCAAATCAGTGACTTCAGGCTCACGTGCGCAGTTATCTAAAATGGTGGTCCCTTCTGCTAATGTCGCTGCCATCAGCACGTTTTCAGTACCACCCACTGTCACCATATCAAATGACAAACGTGTACCTTTCAGACGACCATCGACTTTGGCATGGACATAACCATTTTCGACGCGAATCTCCGCACCCATCGCCTCTAATGCTTTCAGATGCTGCTCAACAGGACGTGAACCAATCGCACAACCACCAGGCAAGGACACGGTCGCTTCGCCATAACGTGCAAGCAATGGCCCTAAAACCAAAATCGAGGCACGCATGGTTTTGACCAATTCGTACGGTGCAAAACGGCTATTCAATGTGTTTGCATCGACATGCACTGAACCATCAACTTTATTACGTTGTACCGTAATACCCAAACTTTCCAGCACCTTAATCAAGGTTGAAACGTCTTTAAGATCAGGAACATTATTTAGCGTAATGGGTGTATTTGCCAAAATCGTCGCAGCAAGCAGCGGCAATGCGGCATTCTTTGCACCTGAAATTCGTACTGTGCCGTTTAAACACGCGCCGCCTTGAATCCGAAATTTATCCATTGTTTAAATGACTACCTGCTATGACTTATAACGATTTTTATGCCCACCAATGCTGCTACAACACATAATTTTGGTGCAATCGTTAAATCAGTTGATAAAAATATCTGTTAAAAATCTATAAATAACGATCCCAAACTCATCTCTATATCGAGATGAATCAAGAATCTAAAATTCCTCATCCAAACAAACTTGCTTTACGCCACTCTTCTGGCGTCAATGCACGAATCGTCACCGCATGAACTTCACCGCTTGCGATGTAACTATTCAACGGCGCATAAACTGCTTGCTGGCGTGCAACAGGACGCTTTCCTTCAAACTGTTCATCCACAAGACGCACTTCAAACTTACCCGCTTGCCCAGAGGTTGCAATATCTGCTTTTGGAAATGCTGCTTGTAAAAGCTCATGCAACTTTTTAGGAGTCATATTGTCAGGAGTCATGCTGCCACTCTAAATAAGATAAGAAATAAATTAACCCAAGCAGGTTATCGTGTGCACTGGATATAGTCCAGTCACTCATGTCGACATAGCAATCTCATGTATGTGCGCACTTACGATTGACGTTAACCGCCTGAAGTTGCATATTATCAATATTGAACTGCAAAGCGATAACAACCGCTCTTAGAACAAGTCCATGAACACGGAGCTCATATGAAAAATACTGCTGAGCTATTATATCAAATTCGCGGACTTGCGCGCAGCGTTGTTGCCTTTGTCTTTGTGTATCAAGGGCTGGTTCAAAACATCATTATCAACACCCTATCTCAAGACAATCCAACTTCAGCAGAAGCATTCCAGCACGCGTCTTGGTTTCTATATATTGATGGTCTCATCGAAATCGGTTTAGCCGTATGGCTCATTTTATCTTTCAATCATAAAAAACCGCTGTGGAATGCCATCGGCTTTATGCTGTTATCCATCTTAATCGAAATTTTATTTTTTGACGTCCCGATGGGTAATGCCTTACTCATCATTCCCCTGATTGCACTCATCTACATCGATTTCAGCATTCTTGATTTCCAACGTGAAAGAAGTGACCCACGCAATTTTGGTAAATATATCCGCGTCACTCGGGATCGCATGCTCTATGAGTTTATTAAACGATTAGAACTCAAAGACATCCCTCACCTCATGCATACCTTGGCGCAATCTCGCGTCAAACGTCATCTGAGAAATCGTCGTCAAATCAAACGTCGTGCTGAACTCTCAGACTCGCCCGAACTCGTGGATCCTCAAGATAAAACAATCCTCAAGAAACGAGCACCAAACGACCGCAGACAATCTAATGACGGACTCGGCGATGAATTCGACCGATCAGAATAAATTCAGCAGAGGCTTACTTCACATCCGACCCAAAGTAATCATCCATGTTGTTAAAATCTACCGCTCCACCAGCAACATGATCACGCACCAAGGGTTTGAGATAACGCATTTGCACATCACCATACATCGTCGCAAATGCCACATCCTTCGCATCGGTTCCCGTACCAATCCGCACAATTTTATTTAAAGGCGCCATTTTGGTTGCGTCAAACAAAATCCATTGACCATCCAAGAACGCCTCAAAAAATGCATGAAAATCAGGCGGTGGATCAGGAAATTCCGCATGACCAAAAACAAATCGCGCAGGAATATTCAGCGCACGACAAAATGCAATGCCTAAATGAGCAAAATCACGACATACCCCTGCACGATTCACCAATACATCACGCGCTGTTGTAAATGCATGACTAGATCCCAGCTCATACACGATATTATTTTTGATCCAGCTACAAATCGCCTCAACACGCGTAAACCCTCGCGGCAAATGACCAAAGGTTCGCTGTGCCATCGCACTCAGCAAGTCCGACTCACAATAACGACTCGGCAATAAATACTGCAAAACCTCCACTGGAAGATCTGCAACCTCCATCTCTAATGCGCGCGAATTACGCGCAGGCATATTCAATTCAACCGTTGCACGATAGCGAATTTCGACTTGACCTGCGTCAGCACTAAAGCGAAATAAACGATTTTGTCTCGTCACATCTTGAAAAAATTCAGGAGCATGACCCATTAGATCCAAGGACTCCGTCACAATCCGTTGCCATGGATGATGCGCAGCTTGAATCTGGATAATAAATTCCGTCTTTTGATGAACCTGATAACCTAACCCACAATCTATATCGACGATTCTCATATCATCCTCAGCACAATAAGAATTCAGCACCGCACCACTCATGTAGATATTTGCTGACGATCAATCATGCTTGCATAAAAAAGCTCGGACGAATCCGAGCTTCTAAAATAACACAATAAAACTTATTGATTTAATAATGAGAACTTACTCAATGGCAAATTCTTGATGATGCGTCTGATTGCTGTGGCTCTTTAAGCGCTCTTTATGGCGCACAATCTGGCGGTCTAACTTATCAACCAACAAGTCCAGTGTGGTTTTCAGTGTATCCGCAGTTGCTTGGGCAAATAGTTCTGAGCCTGGCACGCGCAAAATAACCTCAGCTTTATGATTTGCTAGGCCTTTTTTGCCATTATAACTAGAATCTGTATGATGATTTTCTTTAGAAAAAATCACTTGCATGCTATTGATATGATCGAAATGACGTTCGACTTTGGCTAATTTTTCGTGAACGCTTGATTCCAATTCTGGAGAAACACCCACATGATGACCACTAATCTTGATATGCATATAAACCATCCTCGCAATGTGACGAAGACATGATTCTCAAGTCAAGCGGCCATTCATCTTATAGAGCAGACTGGTCGGGGGACGAGCGAATCACGCATTCGCTTTTAGCCTGATTAGTCGGCTCGTGCAGATCCGTTTTTAACAAACTTCCATTTACCTTTAAACGCA
>JASLHI010000051.1 GCA_030149815.1 Aquirhabdus sp.
GCAATATCCAGATACCTCTAAACAAATTGTCAGCGACCCACTGCAAGATCAAGTCGATAAAAATATTTTCATGACCAAACTTGAAGATATGGCGCATTTGGCAGTTAACTGGGGGCGTAAGAATTCATTGTGGCCGTATAACTTCGGGTTGTCATGTTGCTATGTTGAAATGGCGACTGCATTTACTTCGCCGCATGACTTAGCCCGGTTTGGTGCTGAGGTTATCCGCGCATCACCCCGTCAAGCAGACTTGATGGTGGTAGCGGGAACATGTTTTGTGAAAATGGCACCTGTAGTGCAGCGTTTGTACGAACAAATGCTTGAGCCAAAATGGGTCATTTCGATGGGTGCGTGCGCCAATTCTGGCGGCATGTACGATATCTATTCTGTGGTGCAAGGCGTGGATAAATTCATTCCTGTTGATGTGTATATTCCTGGTTGCCCACCACGTCCAGAAGCTTTCCTTCAAGCACTGATGTTGCTGCAAGAGTCGATTGGCAAAGAGCGTCGCCCATTGTCGAGCGTTGTTGGTGATCAAGGCTTATATCGTCCGATTATGCAACCTGAACGCGATCGTAAGCAGGCTGAACGCATTGCCGTGACCAATTTGCGCTCTCAAGACGAATCAAGCTAATCACTTGTCGTCGCGAGTTGCTGTGTGGTTTGTGCCTGAAACAAGATTGAAAGAAGAGTTTGAATATTAGGTTTTAATGTTGAATCTAATGAGTTTCCAGTGACTTTCTACTTGTTTCGAGATCAAAGAATTTAAGAATTTTGTGTTATTTGGGAAGTCTAAGCAATGGCTGAAGCTCAAGCGGTAGCACCTGAGACGCAAGGTAATGCGAATCAATCTGCACCATTTATCGATCCTCGTCCAGCGTTTGCTGTGGTTGAGGAGTTGCGCGCTAAGTTTGGTGATTCATTGTTGCTCCAAGCGACACGTGATGATATGCCAACCATCTGGGTTGAGCGCTCACAACTGTTAGAAGTGTTGATGTTCCTGCGGACATTGCCTAAACCTTATGTCATGCTGTACGACTTGTCAGCCATTGATGAGCGTCTACGTGTCCATCGCGAAGGGCAGCCTGCATCTGATTTCACCGTGTTCTATCACCTGTTGTCGATTGAGCGCAATAGTGATATTCGCATCAAAGTGGCATTGAAAGAAGGTGATGCAAACCTCCCAACGTCGATGAAAATCTGGCCAAATGCTAATTGGTACGAGCGTGAAGTTTGGGATATGTTTGGTGTGACTTTTACTGGTCATCCGCATTTGCGCCGCATTTTGTTGCCGAACTATTGGGAAGGTCATCCGCTGCGTAAAGAGTATTCTGCACGTGCGACTGAATTTGACCCGTATCGTTTGAATGCTGAAAAGCATAAATTAGAAGAAGAGTCAGGTAGCTTTAACCCAGATGACTGGGGCATGAAGCGCGGCAACAAAAACGAAGATTTCATGTTCCTAAACTTAGGGCCAAACCATCCATCAGCGCACGGTGCATTCCGTATCGTCTTGCAATTGGATGGTGAAGAAATTCTCGATTGCGTACCAGAAATCGGTTACCACCATCGTGGTGCTGAAAAGATGGCTGAACGTCAATCTTGGCATTCCTATATTCCTTACACCGACCGTATCGATTATCTCGGCGGCGTGATGAATAACTTGCCGTATGTGATGTCGGTTGAGAAGCTTGCAGGCATTACCGTGCCTGACCGCGTGAATACGATTCGTATCATGATGAGCGAATTCTTCCGTATTACATCTCACTTGTTGTTCTTGGGTACATACATTCAGGATTTGGGCGGGATGACGCCGATCTTCTTTATGTTTACTGACCGTCAAAAAGCCTATGATGTCATCGAAGCGATTACGGGTTTTCGTATGCATCCAGCATGGTTCCGCATCGGTGGTGTCGCGCATGACCTGCCAAATGGCTGGGAAAAACTGGTAGGTGATTTCGTTGATTGGTTGCCTAAACGCCTCGATGAATATGTCAAAGCGGCGATCAAGAACTCCATGATTATGGGTCGTGCCAAAGGTGTGGCGCAGTATGATGCACGTCAAGCATTGGCATGGGGTGTAACTGGTCCTGGTCTGCGTGCAACTGGTGTTGATTTCGATTTGCGTAAAGCACGTCCGTATTGTGGCTATGAAAACTTCGACTTTGAAGTGCCGCTGGCTTACAACGGCGATGCGTATGATCGTTGCTTGGTGCGTATCGAAGAGATGCGTCAATCTGTGCGTATTATCAAACAATGCTTAGATAATATGCCGTCTGGTCCATATAAAGCGGATCATCCATTGGCTGTTCCACCACCGAAAGATAAGACGTTGCAAGATATTGAAACGCTCATTACCCACTTCCTGAGTGTGTCATGGGGTCCAGTTATGCCTGAAGGCGAAGCCAGCATGATGGTTGAAGCGACTAAAGGTATTAATAGCTACTATCTGACTAGCGATCGCAACACGATGAGTTATCGCACGCGTATTCGTACGCCAAGCTTTGCGCACTTGCAGCAAATGCCTTCGGTGATTAACGGCAGTATGGTGCCCGATTTGATTACTTATTTGGCGTCGATTGACTTCGTTATGGCTGACGTGGATCGCTAAGGACTGACTGAAAATGATGATTTTTAAAGATAAAGCAGCACAAGCTGCGCGAATCGTAAGCGATAAGCAGCCACATATTCATGTTGATGTTGAAGCAGTGTTGACTGAACAAGAGATTCATTCAATTCATGAGTTTATGCATCATTATCCAGATCCACGTGCAGCGTCACTGGATTCGCTCAAGCATGTGCAAAAGCGCAACGGCTGGGTGAATGATGATCAGGTGAATGCAGTGGCACAGGTGCTTGGCATTTCTGTGCCTGATGTTGAAGGTGTTGCAACGTTTTATAACCGCATCTATCGCCAGCAAGTAGGTCGCCATGTGATTTTGTTGTGTGATTCGATTGCCTGTTATTTGATGGGTAATGAATCACTGGCTGACGTGTTTAAACGTCAATTGGGTATTCAGTATGGTCAAACGACACCCGATGGTCGTTTTACCTTATTACCAATTTGCTGTTTAGGTAATTGCGATAAAGCCCCTTCTTTAATGATTGATGAAGATACTTACGGTGTAGTGTCAGAAGCACAAGTTGCTGGTTTGTTGGAGCAATATGTATGACCGATCCAAAGAATGAACAAAAAGACGGCTTGCTCGACGGTAGCGCTGTCAGCGTAGCGGCAGGTGTTGCGGTTGCAAAAGCAGAAGCCAAAGCAGCGGAAGAGGCAGCAGCAAAAGCAGCTAAAATCGAAGCAGCTAAAGTGATCAAAACGACACCAACCCCAATTCATGGCAATGGCACTGCAGAAACGCATCCGTTGACATGGCGTCTTAGTAAATACGATGAAGTGCTCGACATTGATGTCTATGAGTCATTGGAAGGTTATGCGGGTCTGAAAAAAGCCCTCGCGATGACTTCTGCCGATGTTCAAGGCGTTGTGAAAGATGCAGTATTGCGTGGTCGTGGCGGTGCAGGTTTCCCTGCAGGGATCAAATGGTCTTTGATTCCAATGAACAAAGAAGGCGCGCCTGATGTTGGTCCAAAATATCTCGTCTGTAATGCGGATGAAATGGAGCCGGGCACGTTTAAAGACCGTCTGCTCATGGAAAAATTGCCACATCAATTGATCGAAGGCATGATCCTCGTGTCACACGCGATTGGCGCGCAAACTGGTTATATCTTCTTGCGTGGTGAATACATTCTTGCGGCTAAGAATCTGAACGCAGCAATTGACCAAGCGAAGGCTAAAGGTTACCTCGGCGAGAATATTCTCGGTTCAGGTCATAACTTTGAATTGCATGTGCATACAGGCGCAGGCCGTTATATTTGCGGTGAAGAAACTGCACTGATTAACTCACTCGAAGGTCGTCGTGCAAATCCACGTACCAAGCCGCCATTCCCGCAAATTTCAGGTGCATGGGGCAAACCAACCATCGTCAATAATGTTGAAACCTTATGTAATGTGCCGCCAATTATTGTGCGCGGTGCTGCATGGTTTAAAGGGCTGTCAGATGGTCGTAGTGGAGATGCGGGCACCAAGATTTACGGCGCTTCAGGTAAAGTTAAATTTCCTGGTCTTTGGGAATTGCCAATCGGTACAACAGGTCGTGAAATTCTCGCGCTCGCTGGCGGTATGCAAGACGGCTTAGAGCTGAAATGCTGGTTGCCGGGTGGCGCATCGACTGACTTTTTGATGCCTGAACACCTTGATTTGGCGATGGATTTTGACACGATTGGTAAAGCAGGTAGCCGTATGGGTACTGGCTTGATCATGGTTGTCGATCAACAACAAAATATTGTTTCCGCAGTCCGCAATTTAGAAGAATTCTTCGCGCGTGAATCATGTGGTTGGTGTACACCATGCCGTGATGGTTTGCCGTGGGCGGTTAAATTACTTAAAGGTCTAGAAGCAGGCGAAGGTAAAGCAGAAGATATTGATGTCTTGCTGCAACTTACGCGTTTCTTAGGGCCAGGAAAAACATTCTGTGCGCATGCGCCTGGTGCGATGGAGCCGCTACAAAGCGCGCTTAAATTCTTCCGCGCCGAGTTCGAGGCAGGTGTTCGTGCAACGCCAGTCAGCGCGACCAATCATATTTCAGTTATTCAAGCATAAGGAATCGAGATGGCAGTCATTCATGTCGATGGTAAGCAATACGATGTTGATGGTGCGGATAATCTGCTCAAAGCGTGTTTAAGCTTAGGCTTAGATATTCCGTATTTTTGTTGGCATCCTGCACTGGGTTCAGTTGGTGCATGTCGTCAATGCGCGGTGAAGCAATATAACAATGCTGATGATGCCGCAGCAGGTCGTGGTCGTTTGGTGATGTCATGTATGACACCAAACACCGACAATATGTATATTTCAATTGATGATGCGGAAGCGGTGGCGTTCCGCGCCAGCGTGGTTGAGTGGTTGATGACCAATCACCCGCACGATTGTCCAGTGTGTGAAGAGGGTGGTCATTGCCATCTACAAGATATGACAGTGATGACAGGTCATGACCGTCGTCGTTATCGCTTCACCAAACGAACTCATCAAAATCAATATCTTGGTCCATTCATTTCCCATGAAATGAACCGCTGTATTTCTTGCTATCGTTGTGTGCGTTATTACAATGATTATGCAGGCGGCAAAGACCTCGGCGTATTTGGTTCAGCATCAAATGTGTATTTCGGTCGTGCGACCGAAGGTGTGTTAGAAAGCGAATTCTCAGGGAACTTGGTTGAAGTCTGCCCAACTGGCGTATTCACTGATAAAACTCACAGCGCACGTTATAACCGTAAATGGGACATGCAATACGCGCCAAGCGTTTGCCAACAATGTTCGAGTGGTTGTAACACCTCACCAGGTGAGCGTTATGGCGAAATTCGTCGTATCGAAAACCGCTTCAACGGTTCAGTCAATCAATACTTTCTCTGTGACCGCGGTCGTTTTGGCTATGGTTATGTTAATCGCACAGACCGTCCACGTCAGCCTTTACAGTTAGAAGCAGGTAAACAATCTGCGCTTACTGTAGATGCAGCTCTTGATAGCGTGATTGCCAGCCTAAAAGGCAAGAAAGTTGTTGGTGTTGGTTCACCTCGTGCATCGGTTGAAACTAACTTTGCGCTGCGTGAATTAGTCGGTAGCGCGAACTTCTCATCAGGCGTATCACGCGCAGATCAAGCACTGCTTGAGAAAGCAGCAGAAATCCTGCAAACCGAAGGTATCTACAATCCGAATCTACGTGAACTTGAGGATGCAGATGCGGTGCTAATTTTGGGTGAAGACATTACCCAAACCGCGGCGCGTGTTGCCTTGGCAGTTCGTCAAGCGGCAAAAACACATGCCGAAGATATGGCAGCAAAACTCAGAACCCAAGAGTGGTTGGCAGAGCCAGTTGCGCGTATTGGTCAACGTGAGCAAAGCCCGATTTACATTTTGTCTGTGACTGAAACTAAGCTGGATGAGTTGGCAGAAGGCGGTTGTATCGCAACACCAAACGACATTGCGCGTTTAGGTTTTGCAGTGGCGGCAAGCATTGCAGGTCAACCGATTACAGGTTTGGCGGATGAGGCGATTGAATTTGCCCATAGTATTGCGGCTTCACTGAAAGCTGCGAAAAAACCTTTGGTTGTGACGGGTACAACATTGCAAGAGCCTGCTTTGTTAGAAGCAGCGGCGCAAATTGTTCAAAACTTGGGTGACTTCTTTGCTACTCAAGCTGCTGAACAAGCAGGTCATGCAGGCATTAACATCGTGGTTCCAGAAGTGAACTCCATGGGCTTAGCACTCCTTGCACAGCATGGCGGGGCGTTGCCATTAGAAGATTTGGTGGATGCTGATTTTGACGTATTGGTCATTGCTGAAAATGATCTGACACGTCGTTTGCCTAAAGCGCAGCTACAAGCTATTTTGGCGAAAGCAAAGCAAGTCATCGTGTTGGATCATCAAGCAACTGATATAGCGACTCATGCACACATCGTATTACCAGCAGCAAGTTTCGCTGAAGGTGATGGGACTGTGGTATCGGCAGAAGGTCGTGCACAGCGTTATTTCCAAGTGTTTGATGCGACCTATTACGATGCCAATATCATGATCAAAGACAGCTGGCGCTGGTTGCATGCGATTAAAACCGGTTTAGACAACCGTGCGATCGAATGGACAGTGTTGGATGATGTGATCGAAGCGATTGCGCGTTCAATTCCACAGTTGGAATCAATTGTTGATGCTGCACCGAATGCAGGTTATCGCGTACATGGGCTGAAAGTGGCACGTGAACCACGTCGTTATTCAGGTCGTACTTCGATGCAAGCCAAATTGAATGTACATGAAGTCCGTCAACCGCAAGATAAAGATTCTGCACTTACCTTCTCTATGGAAGGTTATGTGGGTCCGCAAGAAAATGGTTCATTGGTTCCATTCGCATGGGCGCCAGGTTGGAATTCGCCACAATCTTGGAATAAATTCCAAGATGAAGTCGGTGGACACTTAAAAGCAGGTGACCCAGGCGTACGTTTGTTTGATCAATTGCGTAAAACTGCAAAACGCAGCTATGTAGCACCTGATGCAGATACAGGCACAGGCTATCAATTACTCCCAGTTGCAAACCTTTATGCATCAGATGAAACCGCAGCACGTGCGCCAGTCATGCAAGAGCGTATAGGCGATGCGTATTTGACCTTGAGCGTTGAAACTGCAGAACAGTTGCAACTACAGGATGGTCAAAATGTTGTGCTGAAAGTGGGATCTGATGAAGTCAATATGCCGATTACGGTTAGCGAAAATCTGCCAGTTGGTGTGATTGGTTATCCACTGGGTCAATTGGTTGCGCTTGATTTATCTCAAGCGATCGTGATTCAGGCTGCGCCAGCCGCTCAAACCGCAGCAGTAGGAGGTTAAGATGAGAGTTGATCCAACGCTACCTTCTATTTTTGCGAACACAATGACGCAATCGCAATGGGATATTGCTTTTGCGGTTGGACAAGCGGTTGTGATTCTGCTGCTTGTTGTGATTGTTGGTGGTTTTCTCAGTTTTGTTGAACGCCGTGTTTTAGGGCTTTGGCAAGATCGTTATGGTCCGAATCGTGTGGGTCCTTTTGGTCTATTCCAGATTCTGGCCGACGGTTTGAAGATGTTCTTTAAAGAAGACTGGACACCACCGTTCGTTGATAAATTGACCTTCTTTCTTGCACCTGCGATTGGTATGGGCGCATTGATGCTGTCGATTTTGATCGTTCCATTTAGCCCAAGTTTGGGTGTGGCTGATCTGAATATTGGAATTCTATTTTTCTTTGGTATGGCTGGTTTAGGCGTTTACGCGGTGATGTTTGCAGGCTGGTCATCCAACAATAAATTTGCCTTGCTTGGTGGTATTCGTGCTGCTGCTCAAACTGTTAGCTATGAAGTCTTCATGGGCTTATCGCTCATGGGTGTCGTTGCATTGGTTGGTAGTTTTAATTTGCGCGATATTGTTGAATATCAGCAAAACCATGTATGGCTTGTTTTCTCGCAATTCTTTGGTTTTTTGACCTTCATCATTGCGGGCGTTGCAGTGACTCACCGTAGTCCATTTGATGCGCCTGAAGCAGAACAGGACATTGGTGCGGGTTATCACACTGAATACTCTGGTATGAAGTGGGGGATGTTCTTCGTTGGTGAATACATTGGTGTGATTCTGGTTTCCTCATTAATTACGGCATTGTTCTTTGGTGGTTGGTTAGCCCCATTTAATTTGAATATTCCATTTATTCCACCGCTATTTTGGTTTGTCGGCAAAGTTTTATTCTTTGTCATGATGTTTATTCTGGTTCGTGCCGCATTACCACGACCACGTTTTGACCAAATTATGAGCTTCGGTTGGAAGGTTTGTTTACCGATTACATTATTAAATCTCTTAGGCACAGTGGCTTACGTGTTATGCACTAGCCCACTGCATCCTTAAACGCATTGCTCAGGAATGAATAAGATGACTAATTCTGGTGCAAAACTTCTTTCGGGCGTGTGGTCTCAGCTACGTAGTTTGATCATGGTATTTAGCCATGCATTCCGCAAGCGTGACACATTAATGTATCCCGAAGTTCCAGTGAATCCTCCACCGCGTTATCGTGGTCGGATTGTCCTGACGCGTGACCCTGACGGTGAAGAGCGCTGTGTCGCATGTAATTTATGTGCGGTTGCGTGTCCAGTGGGTTGTATTTCATTGCAAAAAGCGGAAAAAGACGATGGACGCTGGTATCCAGAGTTTTTCCGGATTAACTTCAGTCGTTGTATTTTCTGCGGCATGTGCGAAGAAGCATGTCCAACGACTGCGATTCAGTTGACGCCTGATTTTGAAATGGCTGAATTTGATCGTCAAAACCTTGTGTATGAAAAAGAACATTTACTGATTTCAGGCCCAGGTAAATATCACGATTACAATTTCTATCGTGTTTCTGGTATGGCACTGAAAGATAAGCCTAAAGGTGCTGCACAAAATGAAGCTGCGCCAGTCGATGTACGAGGTTTAATGCCATGATGACAACGATAATGAATGCTTGGCCGTTTTATCTGATCGCTTTAGTGACGATCGTGACGACGATTCGTACAGTGACAAATACTAATCCTGTCCATGCACTACTGAGTTTGATTGTTTCTTTATTATCGATAGCAGGTTTGTTTTTCTGCTTAGGCGCACCCTTTGCAGCTGCGCTAGAAGTGATTGTTTACGCGGGTGCGATTTTGGTGTTGTTTGTATTCGTGGTGATGATGCTTAATCTTGGACAAGCGACAGTCGCACAAGAAAAACGTTGGTTTAGCGCAGAAACATGGGCGTGGCCTTCAGGTTTAGCTTTCTTACTGGGCTTGGCAATTGTGTGGTTGCTCGGTAGTGGTGAGTATTCACCACAAGCGGCTGTTGCGGGTACACAAACTGTAGATGCTAAAGTGGTTGGGATTGCATTGTTTGGTCCTTATTTGTTGCTGGTCGAGTTAGCATCTTTATTACTGCTAGCAGCTTTGGTCGCTGCATATCATTTGGGCCGTAATACTGACGGCTTTAATGATCCAATCGCGATTCGTAACCTTGCTGCGGAAACTGCTGAGAAAATTAAGCTTAGCCAAGCTGCACACGAAGCCGAAAAAATGGCACAACAGCAATCGCAAAAAGGAGTATCGGAATGATTATCCCTGTACAGCATGGCTTGATCCTTGCTGCGATCCTATTTGCGCTTGGTTTTTATGGTGTGATGGCGCGTCGCAATCTGATGTTCATTCTCATGAGTATTGAAGTCATGATGAATGCCGCTGCACTGGCTTTTGTCGTTGCAGGTTCACGCTGGGTTCAGCCTGATGGACAAGTTATGTTTATTTTGATTCTGACTTTAGCCGCAGCAGAGGCGAGTATTGGGCTTGCGATTTTGTTGCAGTTTTATCGTCGATTCCAACATTTGGATATTGATGCAGCCAGTGAGATGCACGGATGAGCCAGTCAATGATTTCTCTTTTACCTTTGACCTTTATTCTGCCATTTCTTGGTTTCCTTATCCTCGCAACTTTGCGTGATCGTTTGTCTGAAAATATGGCAGCGATTATCGGCGTCGGGAATATGGCTGTATCCGCATTGGTTGCTTTATTAGCGGGTCAAGAGTTTTTGCAACAACAAGCAGCTGCTGGTCATGCGGTTGCTGTGCAGCAAGTCTTGTGGACTTGGATGCAAGTTGGTAGTTTTGCACCTGCATTTGGATTACATCTGGACGGTCTGTCACTTACGATGACAGGTATCATTACGGGCATCGGTTTCCTGATTCATTTATTTGCGTCATGGTACATGCGCGGTGATGCGACTTATGCACGATTCTTTTCGTACATGAATTTGTTCGTTGCCAGCATGTTGCTGCTCGTACTGGGAGATAACCTTGTTCTATTGTATTTGGGTTGGGAAGGTGTGGGTATTTGCTCATACTTACTGATCGGTTATTACTACAGTGATTTAGCGAATGGTCGTGCTGCGATCAAAGCGTTTACCGTGACTCGTGTCGGCGATGTGTTTTTGGCACTCGGCATGTTTATGATCTTTAAAGAGTTGGGTACGCTAAATATTCAAGAAATTTTGCATCGCGCACCTGAGCTGCTTGCAAGTGGCAATATTCAACTGATTGCGCTACTGATTCTTGGCGGTGCAATGGGTAAATCTGCACAGATTCCGTTACATACTTGGTTGGCTGATGCGATGGCGGGTCCAACACCTGTTTCTGCGTTGATCCATGCGGCAACGATGGTGACTGCAGGTGTGTATTTGATTGCGCGCTTACATCCAATTTTTTTAGAAGCACCAAACATTCTTGATTTCGTGGGTCAAGTTGGCGCTGCGGGTGTGTTGATTTCTGGATTCTCTGCACTGGCACAAACTGATATTAAACGTGTATTGGCTTATTCGACCATGGGTCAGATTGGCTACATGTTTTTAGCGTTGGGCGTGGGTGCATGGCAGGCTTCAATTTTCCACCTTATGGCACATGCGTTCTTCAAAGCACTCTTGTTCCTATCATCAGGTGCAGTCATTCTGGCATGTCATCACGAACAAAACATTTTCAAAATGGGCGGACTGTGGAAAAAAATTCCATTTGTCTATGCTTGTTTCTTAGTCGGTGGCGGTGCTTTAGTTGCATTACCATTCGTCACAGTAGGTTTCTATTCTAAAGATCCAATTCTCTGGCAAGCATGGGCTTCAGGACATCAAGGTGTATTCTGGGCTGGTTTGCTAGGTGCGTTCTTAACCGCGGTATACACCACACGTTTGATCTTGATCGTATTTCATGGTCCAGAAAATGGTCATTCAGAGCCAATTAAAGGTGTGACTTATTGGTTACCTCTGTCGATTCTTTTAGTATTGTCAACGGCTGTTGGTGCTTTGATTCATCCACCATTGGCGGGTGTATTGCCTGACTTTAAAGCTTTAGCAGCTTTTGAGAATGATGAGCACTTTGTTGAAATCATCTCGATCGCAACAGCATTGGGCGGGCTATTGGTTGGTTTCTTCTTATTCTCAGGTCAACGTACATTGGTCAATAAATTCAATCAAACACGTATTGGTGCTGGATTGGGTTATTACATGTATAACGCTTTTGGATTTGACGCATTGTTTGATCGTCTCTTTACGCGTCCATTCTTTGCGATTGCACGCTTAGTCAAAGCTGATCCAGTTGATAAGTTTTGGAGTATTGTGCCTGCAATTGTACGCGGTGGTAATGCGTTGAGTACACAAGGTCAAAAAGGTCAACTGCGCGGATATCTTGCGAGTACTGCCTTTGGTGCTGTGATTTTGCTTTTTGCATTGTTAGCAATTCAGGTGATGGGGAAATAAGATGGGATTACAATTTCAAAATAACCTGATTTTGCCGTTACTCATATTGATTCCATTCATCGCAGGTTTTCTGTGTTGGATTGCGGAGAAAGTTTCGATTCGAGCACCACGCTGGATCGCATTGTTTGGCATGCTATTCACATTGTTTTTGACCATTCAACTCTGGATGAATGGCAACTACAGCATGTCAGCGCACAATCCAGTTGCAATTGGTGCACCACCAGTTTGGCAGGCAGAATATTTTGCTTCATGGATTCCGCAGTTGGGTATCAACATTCATCTTGCTTTAGATGGTTTGTCACTGATGATGGTGGCGTTGACCGCATTGCTGGGTGTGCTCGCAGTCGGTTGTTCATGGGGTGAGATTCAGAAACATGTTGGGTTCTTCCATTTAAATCTCTTGTGGAGCTTGGGTGGTGTGATCGGCGTGTTCCTTGCGATCGATATGTTCCTGTTCTTCTTCTTCTGGGAAATGATGCTGGTTCCGATCTACTTCCTGATCGCATTATGGGGACATGCTGGATCGAATGGTCGCAGTCGTGTTTATGCTGCCACGAAGTTCTTTATTTACACTCAAGCATCTGGTCTGATCATGTTGGTCGGTATTCTGGCTTTGGTGTTGATTCGTTACCAACAGACACACCATGTCAGCTTTGATTACATGGTTCTACTGGGTACACAGTTCCCACCTGGTTTTGAATATGGTGTGATGCTGACTTTCTTTATCGCATTTGCGGTGAAGTTACCAATCGTTCCATTACATGGTTGGTTGCCTGATGCACATGCACAAGCACCAACAGCGGGTTCTGTTGATTTAGCTGGTATTTTGATTAAAACAGCAGCGTATGGTTTATTACGTTTTGTATTGCCATTATTCCCACATGCTTCAGCAGAATTTGCTCCGATTGCGATTACCTTAGGTTTAATCGGTGTGTTTTATGGCGCATGGGTTGCATTCATTCAAACAGATATTAAACGTTTGGTTGCTTATACCAGTGTGTCGCACATGGGCTTCATCCTGTTAGCGCTTTATGCCGGTAACTTGATGACGATGCAAGGTGTTATGGTGCAAATGTTGGCACATGGTTTGTCATCTGCTGCGCTGTTTATTATGTGTGGTCAGATTTATGAGCGCCTGCATACACGTGATATGCGTTTGATGGGTGGTATGTGGGGCAGAGCCCGTTATTTACCCGTGTTTATGATGTTCTTCAGCGCTGCTTTATTAGGTATTCCTGGTTCTGGTAACTTTATTGGTGAATTCTTAATTCTGCTGGGTGCATTTGCGCAATTCCCTTGGTATGTGGTGTTAGCAACTGTGAGTTTAGTGCTTGCAGGTCTGTATTCGCTTTATCTGATCCATCAGACCTTGTTTGGTCATGCACATGGTGATGACAGCCATGAGGCGGGTCATGCGCACGATGCACATGCAGATTCACATGCTTCTTCAGCAAAATCAACTTTTGCAATTGCAGATTTGAATGCACGTGAATTGTCGTTGTTGATCACGATGGCAGCAGGGTTAGTTTGGTTAGGCTTCTATCCACAAACCGTTCTAGATACTTCAGTTCAAACGATGCAATGGATTAGTAATGCGTACCATACGCCGCTTTTTCCAGCACTTCCTACTTTAACAACAGGCGCGGGAGTTCACTAAGCCATGATGAATGAACTCAATTTGGTTAGTTTTCTACCGCTGACACCTGTATTAATTGCGAGCTTCACCTCGGTTGTGGTGATGCTACTCATTTCGATGAAGCGTCATCATAATTTGAGTGCAACGGTGACTGTGCTGGGATTAAACGCGGCTTTAGGTTGGATTGTTTGGTATTTTCTCAACGGTTCGCCTTCATCGGTCATGGGTTTGTTCATGATTGATGGGTTCTCGCTATTTTATATGGCATTGATTCTGATCGCAGGTTTGGCATGTTGTACGTTATCGCATGCTTATATTCATGATTATCGTGATAATAAAGAAGAGTTATATATTCTACTTTTGATCTCAATCGCTGGTGGTATGTTGTTGGTTGCTGCACAAAATATGTCATCATTTTTCATTGGGTTGGAGCTGTTATCTGTTCCGACTTATGGATTGTTGGCCTATACCCATGAGCGTAATAAATCATTAGAGTCAGGCATCAAATATATGGTGCTGTCAGCAACGGCATCGGCATCTATATTGATGGGTATGGCGTTCCTGTACGCATTCAGTGGTACGTTGGATTTCCATCGTCTTGGTCAAGTGCTTGTGACAACGTTGCACGAACCTCTTGCTGTGACAGGCGTTGGCTTGATTCTTGTGGGTCTGGCTTTCAAATTGTCATTGGCACCATTCCATCGTTGGACACCTGATGTTTATCAAGGTGCACCTGCACCTGTAGCAACATTCTTAGCAACCGTCAGTAAAGTTGCTGTGTTAGGGTTAACTTTGCGCTTCTTATTCAGCTCTGGCGCGCTGGCGATGGACGGCGTTCGCGAAATCTTGATGGTTATTGCAGTGCTTTCAGTGATCATTGGTAACTTACTGGCTGTACGTCAATCGAATCTAAAACGTCTATTGGGTTATTCATCGATTGCGCATTTGGGATATATCCTGATCGCATTAGTCGCAGCAGGTATGTCGAGCTTGCCAACGATTAACATTTATATCGTTGCGTATGTACTCACGACGATTGGTGCGTTTGGTGCAGTTGCACTGATGTCTAGTCCATATGATGGTGATGAAGCAGAGTCATTGGCAGATTATCGTGGTTTATTCTGGCGTCGCCCTGTGTTGACTGCTGTTTTGACCGTGATGATGTTGTCTCTGGCAGGTATTCCATTGACTGCTGGTTTCATTGGAAAGTTCTTCGTTGTTCTTTCTGCGACAACCGGTGCAGCATGGTATTTGCTGGGTGTCGTGATTCTAGGTTCAGCGATCGGCTTGTATTATTACCTGCGTGTTTTGGTTGTCTTGTATATGACCCCACCTGAAAAGAAAGGGTTGGATGCACAAGGCAATTGGGGAATGCAAGCAGGCGGTGTGATGGTACTGTTGACGTCATTGTTGGTTCTTGTGTTGGGTGTTTACCCAGCGCCTTTACTTGCTTTAGCTGCAATGGCGAGATTCGTTGTTCAGTAAGTTTTGAATTGAGCAAAGTGAGCTAGATCGAGCATAAAAAAACCAGACTTTGTGTCTGGTTTTTTATTTTCCTAAGTTTCAAGTTCGAGTAGATTCACACAGAATTTTGACAGTATTCCATAAATGATTTCATCCCTGGACCTTGGTATTTCTGACGATGAACAATCAGGAAGAAGGGGCGAACGAGCATCCAAAAAGGCGTATTGAGGATCACTAATTGCCCTGTCGCAATCATCGGTTCCACCGCAAGGCGTGAGACGCAGCCTACACCAATGCCGCCTGCGACGACTTTGAGTATTGCCTCATTATGACCGAGAGTCAGGCGTAATTTGGCATCGGGAAAGTCATTCAGCACTACATTATCAAAGACCTCGCGTGTGCCAGAACCTTCTTCGCGAACAATCCATTCTATGTTTTGGAAATCCTCAAGCGTGAGCGGTGTATGCTGTTGTTTCTGTGCGAGCGGATGCGAAGGGGATGTGCAGACTGCTAATTCATCTGTGCGCCATGGCACAGCTTGTAAATGTGGCACATTACATGAGCCTTCGATTAAGCCTAAGTCGAGTTGGAATTGACTGACTGCTTCGATAATTTGGCGGGTATTGCCGACTTGTAGATGAAGCTTGGCATCTGGTTTTTGAAGAATAAAACCAGCGATTAAATCAGGCATGATGTAGTCACTGATCGTGAGCGTAGAACCTAAACGAATATCTACGGCCTGTAACTCACCCCGCGCAGCTTGTTCAAATGCTTCTGCGCGGCCTAAGATTTCGAGAGCTTGAGGTAGTAAGTAACGCCCTAAATCGTTGAGATGCAAACGCTTGCCTTGACGATCAAAAAGCGGTGATTCAATCCCACTTTCAAGGTCTGATAGCGCCATACTTGCCGCACTCTGGGTCAGACGAACCGCTTCGCTGGCACGTGTTACAGTGCCTTCTTGGGCGATGGCAACAAAAACTGCTAACTGACGCAAAGTCATACGCATAGGGAATGCCTTAATCGTTTTATAAATAATTTTAACTGACTTACATGCTAACATGTTGCTTGAGTGAGATAGTAGGTTGGACAGTTAAAGTTCGGGAAGTTGCAAGATGATTGATGAAACGGGGAGTGCAGTTGTGAGCACCGCATCAAAGAGCCTCGCAGTTAGTGTACTCGATGAAAAATATAGTCGAGAAACTGTGCTGAGCGTGCGTCGTTGGAGTGATTCGCTGTTTAGTTTTGTGATGACACGTCCGGCTCATTTTCGGTTTACAGCAGGTCAATTTGCGCGAATTGGGGTTGAGGTTACAGGTGAGGCGCCGATTGTGCGGGCTTATTCTGTGGTGTCATCGCCTTTTGCTGAAACACTGGAGTTCTTTTCGATCGTTGTGCCTGATGGTGCGTTTACTTCCCGATTAAAAGACTTACAGGTGGGTGATCATCTCCTACTTGAGCGGATTCCCTATGGTTATCTGACACTCGCTCGCTATCAAGAACCTGTGCCGCAGGATTTATGGCTACTGGCAACGGGCACTGGTCTTGCGCCATTTTTATCGATTCTGCAAGACTTTGCTGTCTGGCAAAGTTACCAGCATATCGTCTTAGCATATAGCGTTCGGACGATTGAAGAGTTGGCATACGTTCATGAAATTAATGCGCTTGCTGCGACGTTTGCTGATGAAGGTGGTGCGACTTTTCAATTTATTCCGATTGTTACGCGCGATCCATCGTTTGCTTTGCATGAGCGTTTACCTGTATTGATTAAATCAGGCATGCTTGAGCAATCTGCAGGTATTAAATTAGATGTCACTCGTAGTCATGTGATGTTATGCGGAAATCCGCAAATGGTGGATGACACGCGAAGTGCATTAAAGGCGCGTGGACTCATCATGAATCGGCGTGGTGTGGGGAATATCGCGGTAGAAAATTATTGGTAGCTTATTAAGGTTTTAATTTTATTGAGTTAGTTTTTGCGTAATAAGATTATTTTTATATTTACAAAGCGTTTACATAGATAAAATCGTGAAAAACGACTAAAATCGCGCTACATTTTGTGATTGCTTGGTAAATCATTGTCCACGCTGCTTCGATTTAGACAGTCTCCTTTAAGGCTTGGCGTTTTGCTTGCGTTCGCTGCATGGCTGATGCAGCTGTCGGTATTTTTGACGCCTATACTTTCGCAGCAGCTTCGGGTTGGATATGGAGTCTGTGAGGAACTTTCAGTTTTTTCACAAGATACTTCATCTAGAGTGTCATCTCAGCAGCAAGTTCAAACGCATGTAACACCACACTCTGCCATGTCTCATCAAGCCATGTCGATGCTGATGGCAGACATGTCTGATATGCCGATGACGGATATGTCGCAAGCTGCGCCAGTAGCGAATATCTCTGAGCATAAAGCTGATTCACAGGCCCCGCCGCTTCAATCCACCAATCCTGCTCCTGCACATGATCCGCATCATGCGCTTTGTAATTTCTGTTTGTTGTTTGGACATTCCGTATTACCGCCAGTTCATACAATTACGTTTGTTTTAATATCGATTGCGGTGATTGTTAACGCAGCGCAGATTGATGCAATTCGTTTCTTATTCTTCAAACAAAATAAAACCCTTCGTCCCCAAGGCCGTGCGCCACCTCAGTTCATTCTCTAATACAGCTTATTAACGTATCAATTTCCTCATGTTCAGTAACTGATTTCGTTGTGCTGCGTAGGTTTTTTGAGTCGTATTTATGCTGTGTATTTGATCTTCGTCAGTTCTCGTACCTATTCCTAAACTTATGTTTAGAAACAAGGTACTCACTTATGTTGAATAAAATTTTGGAATGAATATGAATACCACGCTTTATCTAGGCCGATCGTTTCCCCAGTCGATGTTAGCGCTTGCTGTAATGAGTGTGCTATGCCAGCAAGCTTATGCGGTGGAATCGGACATAACAAAGACAACCCAACCTGATACGGCACAAATGCTGCCAACCATTCAGGTAAAAGCGCAGCCGATGACGAATAAAAGTAAGCCAAGTGATACGGCAAGCCAATTTCCTGCATCTTCAGCGAGTATTACAGCAGAGCAAGCTGCAAAGACCATCAATGTGGTGAATACAGAAGATGCGCTGAAATATCTTCCTGATGTCTTGGTTCGTAAGCGCTATATTGGTGATACTCAAGCGCCTTTGGCAACACGGACAACAGGTGTCAATGGTAGTGCGCGTAGTTTGATTTTTGCGGATGGCGTGCTGCTTTCGACATTGATTAATAACAATAATGGCAATGGTTCACCGCAATGGTTCATGGTTGCGCCAGAAGAAATTGCACGTATTGATATGATGTATGGACCATATTCTGCTGCTTATGCGGGGAACTCGTACGGTGCGGTGGCTGAGATCACGACTAAGATGCCAGACCACTTTGAGGCGAGTGCAACGATTCGTGGTGCAACTCAGGATTTTGATTTATATGGATCAAAGAGCCGTGACAATGCTGGGCAATTTAATCTTTTTCTCGGTAATAAAGTAGGAGATTTTTCTTGGGTGCTGAGTGCTGAGCATTTGGACAGTACAAGCCAGCCGATTACTTTTGGCACGATCACTCAATCCACGAAGGTTGCAGCGAATAATTTACCGGTGATTTCGGGTGCGATTGCGGATCAGAATCGCACGGGTGGAAATATTCAGGTGTTAGGTGCGGGTAATATCGTTCATACGATTCAGGACAATTTAAAACTGAAAATGGCGTATGACTTTACGCCGACTCTAACTGCAACCTATATGCTGGGATTTTGGCAGAATGATGCAACTGCACACGCTAAGACCTATTTAAATACGGCAAGTGGCTTGCCGTACTATGGTTCAAGTAGTGGTAATGTCAACATTGGTGGCTATAGTTATAGTGCAAGCAGTATTGCTGGGCAATTTTCTAGTAATGATGTGGAACAACAGCATTTGTTGCAAAGTCTGACGATTGCGACACATGATCAGGATGGTTTTAACTGGTCAGTCGTTGCGAGTAATATGTGCTATCTCGAAGATCAAACACGAGTATCAACAGGACTATATTCTACGGCGCAAGAGGGTGGAGCAGGGCGCATCACGGATGCCAGTGGTACAGGCTGGACAACGTTGGATTTAAAAGGAAGTTGGTCTTCACCAAAAGGAGTTTTGGCTGCGCATAATGTGAGTTTTGGTGCACATGACGATTGGTTTAGATTAGAAAGTCCGACCTATAACACGACTGACTGGATTTCAGGTGGTCAGGGAAGTTTATATAGTAATTCATTGGGTCAAACACAGATTCAAGCGCTATGGCTGCAAGATGTCTGGCAATGGACACCTGTATTGAAAGCAACGGTTGGCGGTCGCTATGAGAAGTGGCAGGCTACTGATGGTTATAATTTTTCAACGGCGAGCAATGGCACGGGCTTCGCGGTGAACCAACCGAATGTCGATAAATCGGGATTTTCACCGAAAGCATCTTTGGCATGGTCGATCAATGATTTGTGGACAATGATAGGGTCAATCGGTAAAGCATTACGCTTCCCAACGGTGGGCGAGCTATATCAGAACGTGCAAACGGGAACGACTTATACCCAGCCTAATCCATATTTAAAGCCTGAAAATGTCTTGTCTGATGAGCTGTCGCTTGAGCGAAAAGCGGATGATAGCGATATGCGTATTTCAATCTTCCAAGAGCACGTTAAAGATGCATTGATTTCGCAAACTGCGATGATCTCTGGCTACGCAACTCCTGTGTCTTATACGCAAAATGTTGATAAGACGCGCCAACGTGGGATTGAGCTAGTTGCGCAGCATGATGATGTGCTGATTTCTGGATTATCGTTAGCGGGTAATATCACTTATACGAATGCCAAAATTCTAGAAAATAGCAGTTATGTCCCCACGATGGCAGGTGCAACGTCTGTCGGCAAGCACACGCCATATGTGCCTGATTGGCGCGCAACGTTGGTTGCAACCTATCAGCTCAATCGTCAATGGGCCTTTACTCTGGCGGGTCGTTATAGCGGTAAGCAATACGCAACCGTGGATAACACCGACATCAATCCTGACACTTATCAAGGCTTCCAAAGTTTCTTTGTTATGGATGCACGTGCCATGTATCGCTTCGATCGTCACTGGAGCGCGGCATTAGGTGTAGATAATTTGAATGACCGTAAATATTTCTTATACCACCCATTTCCACAGCGAACGCTGTTTGGTGAGCTGAAATATACCTATTAAGTGGAGTGCTGTTCTTTGAGCTTGTCGAGGTAAAAGGCTTCGACAGGCTCAGCAAACTTATTTAATTTTAACTACTGAATTTTACGATCTAAGATCGAACGAATATCGGCAAGGCTGGAATCGAGATCCCAAGAAAGCCATGCGGGTTCAAACACGGATGAATAGTGGGCTTGTTGCTCGCGATTGACCAGTACTCTAATAGGACATTCTTCTTCTAACATCCGCCACGGGAAGATTGGAGCATCTGCATCGAGCAGAAAAGACAAACCGCGCAAATCTAAAACCATCGCTGCCAGAAAGTCGGGAAAACCGATAATAGAAAACTCATCTGTCCGACGACGAATAAACTCTAGATCATCCCATTCTGCTTTCAGATGAGTCTCAGGTGCGGCAAAAGAAATCACGCCCACCAAATGATAGTCGCGTGTCGTGTGCAGCCAAGATTTATAAGTAACTGGGGTTTCAACCTCGAGAGTGACGGGTTCTATACGATGAGGCATGATTTTCTAGACTTTTTATAAATTGCAGACTGAAATTGTACGCGCATTAGTGGGAAGGGTCAAAGTGCTTGTCGTAATCGGAAGCTTTGGATTACTTGAGCTTCGGCAGTCCAAAAATACGATCAAAAATCCAATTGAACACAAAACCATAAACCAGAAAGAACAACATATAGCCTAAATCAGTCAGCAAGGCATACCATAAATTCATCTGCATCCACCAAGCAATCAACGGCAAAGTCGCAATCAATAACCCGCCTTCAAAGCCTAAAGCGTGTGCGATGCGTCGCATGACAGTCCGACGATGATCGTCTTGGCGGGCTTCCCAGAGTTCAAATAGTTTATTGAAGGTCATATTCCACACCATCGCAATTACTGACATGGCGATGGTCATAATTCCAATATGTTCTAATTCATTTCCCAGAACCCATGTAAATAATGGGACTGCGATGATCACACCAATCACTTCAAATGACAGCGTGTGAATGATGCGGCGTTTTAACCCTTGCATGAGTTTAATCCTAGAATTGCTTTAGACGTATTGCGCAGCGGCATGACCCGAAGCCCATGCCCACTGAAAGTTAAAACCACCCAAATGACCTGTTACATCAACAACTTCACCAATGAAATACAAACCTTTCTGCTTTTTGCTTTCCATAGTCTTGGAGGACAGTTCAGCAGTATCTACGCCACCTAAAGTGACTTCGGCAGTGCGGTAGCCTTCGGTACCAGATGGTTTGTGCGACCAGTTTTTTAGTAGATGCGCGATGTCATCAAGCACAGTATCGGGAATTTGCCCCAGCGCGGTTTCTGTGTGGTTTTCCCAAAGTAAAGTTTGTAATTCGAGTACCAGACTTTTGACCAGACGATCATAGAGCAGGGTACGCAGTAGTGATTTTGGATGTTGTTGTTTTTGCTGCTTCAACCAATTGGCAAGTTCAGAGACATCTTCGGTTGGAAATAAATCCATACTAATCGATTCGCCGACGTTCCAATAGTTCGACACTTGCAACGCCGCAGGACCACTAATCCCGCGATGTGTAAACAAAATAGCTTCGCTAAATGCAGCTGTGTCACTACTCATCGTGCCGTCCACTGCGATTCCTGACAGTCGCTCCGTCACGGCTTTAAAGCCATCGGTAAAGGTAAATGGCACAAGTCCTGCGCGCAGTGGTAATACGGTATGCCCAAATTGCTTGGCGACGTCGTAACCGAAGCCACTTGAGCCGAGTGTTGGAATCGATAATCCACCCGTTGCAATGACTAATGATTCAGCGAAGTATGTGCCTAAATTTGAAGTGAGTTTGAAACGTGCAGTCGGATGGTCTTTGCTGCCTTGAATGGTCTGAATTTGCGTAACTTCGCAATGAGTTTTAATGGCTACATTTGATTTTTCGCATTCGGCGAGCAGCATGTTCAGAATGTCTTTTGCGGAGTCGTTGCAGAACAGTTGACCATGTTTACGTTCGTGATAGGGGATTTTGTATTTCTCCACCATCGCGATGAAATCCCACTGAGTATAACGGTTCAATGCTGAAATACAGAAATGCGGATTATTAGAAATAAAGTTTTCAGGTTCGACAAACAAGTTGGTCATATTGCAACGACCACCGCCTGACATCAGGATTTTTTTACCGACTTTGTTACTGCTATCTAGCACCAGCACGCGCCGTCCGCGTTGTCCTGCATGGCTTGCACACATGAGACCCGATGCGCCTGCACCGATGATGATGACATCGTAGCTATTCATTAAATCACTCAAATTCAAAGCGTGAAACGAGAAAGGACGGGCATTATACGCGATTTTGGCTTGGGCTTGGTTTCAACACTGAATAGCTCATTGAGCCTGTCGAAGTATCGAAATGTGCGGGTTCATCTCAGATAATAGTTGAGATATTCACTTCGACAGGCTCAGTGAACTTAGATGTAGTAAAAGCCTTTATTTCCCTGCAACCCACCCGTATGAATCGCCAAAATTCTGCTATGTGCAGGGAAATATCCGCGCTCAATCAAATCAAAAATACCAAATAGCATTTTTCCCGTATAAATCGGTTCAATTTCAATGCCAGTATTTTCCTGAAAATTTTGAATAAATTGGATTAACTCAGGTGTCGTTTTAGCATATCCACCAAAATGATAATCGAGGCATAAATCCCAATTGGTTCGTGTCGTCCATTGCCTAATTTCATCCGCTAAAAAGTCGCCTTTTAATGCGGGGAACCCTAAGACTTTCTGCTGAGCACTATTTGAGTTAATGATTCCTGCAATCGTGCCACCAGTACCTACGGCACAGCAGATATAGTCAAAAGCCTGCTTATCTTCTTCTGTCAGGATTTCCTCACATCCCTGTATCGCAAGCGCATTGGTTCCACCTTCTGGAATGAGATAAAACTCGCCAAATTGCTGTTTTAATTGTTCAATAAATTCAATGTCGGATTTACGTCGATAATCAGTACGACTGATGAAATGAAGTTGCATGCCTTGTGCTTGCGCTAATTGAAGCGTTGGATTGTCCTGAATTTTGTCTCTAAGTTCCTCTCCGCGAATGATGCCAATCGTTTGAAAACCATGCTCTAAACCTGCCGCAGCGATGGCGGCAATATGATTCGAATATGCGCCGCCAAAGGTAAGTAGGGTATGGAAATCTTGTTGGCGTGCGGCAATGAGGTTGTATTTCAGTTTGCGAAATTTATTCCCTGAAATGCTCGGGTGCAGTCGATCCTCACGCTTCACAGATACGGTAATCCCGTGAGGAAAAATAAAAGGCAGATGTAGGTTTTCGCTAGACTGTTGTGGGATAAGCATCGTTTTTTTGAGCGTGTTAAAGAACCAGTTCATTATAAAGCTGAACGCGTAACAATAAGTCATAAAAGTCGATGTTGAGCTGATCATATCTGATATTGACTGGCGATCATGCTTCGGATAAATGTGTAGCACGATCAAAGCCATTTAAACATGTGGTATCACAGGGATGTAGTTATGACTATCGATACGCCTGCAAGCTTCCGTAATTTAGTGAATTGCCTTCTGCATTGGGAGAGAACGAAGCCTGACGAAGTTTATTTAACGCAGCCTTATGCCGATGGTCGTGTCGTTGATTACACGTGGCGTGAAGTTGCGGAGCAGGCGCGACGCGGCGCGACGTATTTACGGTCGTTGAATTTCCCGCAGGGTAGCAATATCGGCATTTTAGGGAAGAATAGTGCGCATTGGATTATTGCTGATCTGGCGATTTGGTTGGCGGGGCATGTGAGTGTGCCGTTGTATTCAACGCTGAATGCAGAAACCGCGCAATATATCCTGAAAGACAGTGAAGCTAAACTGCTGATTCTGGGAAAGATGGATGGCACGACAGACACATGGAATGATGTAAAAGACCACCTACCGCCAGACTTGCAGATCGTGAGTTTGCCGATGTCACCGCGTCAGGATGTCACGCAGTGGCTGGATCTGATGAAGCAACATGCCCCGCTGCAAGATCAGGATATAGTGCAGCGTGATGACAATGCACTGGCAACAATTGTCTATACCTCGGGTAGTACAGGTCAACCGAAAGGCGTGATGCACAGTTTCCTTACCATGACAGGCGGAATGCAGGGTCTCAAAGATGAGATGGGTGTGACTGAAAACGATCGCATGTTGTCGTATCTGCCGCTGGCACATGTCGCGGAGCGTGCAGCGGTAGAAACCAATTCACTGTATTCAGGTTTTCGAGTGTATTTTGCTGAAACGCTTGAGACTTTTCAGGCGGATATGAAGCGAGCGCGCCCAACGATTTTCTTCTCCGTACCTCGGTTGTGGACGAAGTTTTATCTGGCGATCAATCATAAGATTCCGCCAGCCAAACAACGAATTTTGTTTGCGATTCCGTTTATTTCCAAAATTGTGAAAAAGAAGATTCTGACCGAACTTGGGATGGATCAGATTCGTTTTGCCTTGACGGGTGCAGCGCCGTTACCGCCAGATATTATTATGTGGTATCGAAAATTAGGGCTAGAGCTGCTTGAGGTTTATGGCATGAGTGAGGATTTTGGTAATTCTCATTTGTGCCGTCCAGGGAAAGTTCGCATTGGTTATGTGGGTAGTGCGACGCTAGGCACGTTGAGTCGTATTGCAGAAAATGGCGAACTGGAAGTGAAAAGCCCCAGTCTGATGCTGGGCTATTACAAACTCCCTGACAAAACCGCCGCAGAGATGACGCCTGATGGTTATTTCAAGACGGGTGATCGAGGCGAGTTTGATGAGCAGGGAAGGCTGCGGATTACGGGGCGTGTGAAGGAGTTGTTTAAGACGAGTAAGGGTAAATATATTGCGCCTGCGCCGATTGAGAATAAGTTTAATCATCCGCGTTTAGAGGTGACATGCGTGACTGGGCCGAATCTGCCACAGCCGTTTATTTTGCTGATGTTGTCGCTGGATACGCGTCAGGCTTTGGATCAGGGTCAGCTTAGTCGTGATGCACTGACGGCTGAGTTTGAGCAGTTGCTCAGTCAAGTGAATGCAACTTTGGAGGATCATGAGAAGCTCGCGTTTGCGGTGGTGGTGAAGGATCAGTGGACGATGGAAAATGGTTTCCTGACGCCGACGATGAAGATTAAGCGAAATGTGATTGAGGCGCGTTATTTGCTGTTTGCGGAGGGTTGGCAGACTCAAGGTGCAAAGGTAATTTGGGAAGAATGAGTGGGTATAGAATTTCAATAGACGTAGGCTAGTCTACGTCTAATTCCAAACCATATCGTTACATTCCGAGCGTTGGGTCTTCTGCTTTTTGCGTGGTGGATTCTGCTTTCGGCTTGGATGCTGCTGGGTGGTCGTGATGGAAATATTTATTCCAAGCACCATAGAAGATGAGTCCCCATAGTAGGATGAGGATAACGATCTCAATGAGTTTCTTTGGTTTTCTTTTTGGGGCAGTAGATAGGGTCGGTTTGTCTGTGGAGCTAATATTGTAAGAGTCGCAAGCAGGGCATTTACCATTGGGGAATCTTTTGGTGGATTGGTTGCTGCAATCATTACAAATATAGACCATGCAAATGTTGTCCTTGTCAGTTGAGCAGATTTTTCCCTAAAAGATAGCTTATTTGTCCACAATAAAAAAGCCTACAGTTATCCAAAAAATTAGCATAACTGGACTTTTAATGCTTTAGGTCAATCTCTTTTTAAATCTCGATAAAAGTTCTCATGACTACCGATTTTGAGTAGATAGAGCGTTACGATTTCGGATTCAAACCGATAGGCTAGTAGTGCGAGCTGATTATTCATTCTGAATTTATAGACTTGTACGCCAGCCAAGTCGCCTTGTTTCATTTCACCGATTTCAGGCTTGGCAACAACGACTTTGACGGCTTCATCGAGTTCTAGTTTTTGTTGTTTTGAGAGTTTCTTGGCTGTGCGGGCGAAATCATGGGTTTGTTTAATGATCATCAATCATAATCATCCGAATTGATAGTCAGTGACCATGCCAGCTTTAACTTGTTCTAGTCCGATGAGTAGGTCTTTTATATCGTTGAAATTGAGGTCTGGATTTTCTTCGGCGATTTTGCCGATGCGCGCCCAGAATTCAACTTGTTTGGTTGCGCTGCGGTTTAGGGCTGCGCCGTGTATGCGCGCAGCATTGACCATTTGTTGGTCTATTTTGATTGCGGTTGCAGACATGATTTTTCCTCGGTCAATCTAATAGGTTTTAATGATAAACCTTTTGCAACGTATTGCAACTTTAAGGCTGTTCGGCGAGCGTTTGAATTGAGGTTTGTCGCAATGCGCTTGGGCTTATTGCGACCTACGCGTGCTTAGTCGTGATGTGCTGACGGCTGAGTTTGAGCAGTTGCTCAGTCAGGTGAATGCGACTTTGGAGGATCATGAGAAGCTCGCATTTGCGGTGGTGGTGAAGGATCAGTGGACGATGGAAAACGGTTTCCTAACGCCGACGATGAAGATTAAGCGTAATGTGATTGAGGCGCGTTATTTGCCATTTGCGGATGGTTGGCAGAAGCAAGGTGCGAAGCTGATTTGGGAGGAGTGATTCTACGGTGGAGTTTGATGGGCTGAAGTCCATTCTACGTTTACTTATTGTTTTTGGGATTGTGATTGGTGAGTTGGTTTTGAGTTAGCCGGGGCTAGCCCCAGCCTACACGAACTGGCTTATTTCGTCGAATTTGAAGCCTTTCAATATGAGCAAATCAGTTAATCCACATAGACAGATTAGAGAACTCACCAGCCAGACGTTTGATATTTGCATGACCAATCGCTATCCCAACACTAGTAAGTGAAATGTTTTTCATCGCGGATCCAGACCAAGTTTCGAAAACATTTGCCATATATGGTCTAATTTCAATACACTTTTCTTTGATTTCTGAATCTGTCATCAACCCAAAGTTAAATAACTCGGTAATTTTTTTTCGATCTTCAGCAACTATATTATGCTGCTCAAAGGTTTTATCTAAATAATGTTGATTATCTGCTCTAACTTGTAATTTAGAAGCATCATTTAAGCATGGCATAAAAAATCTAGGATCTTCGCCAATAGAAATTCCACGTTTTATAATTTCTTCTATTTCAAATCCTTTTAAGAAGTATCCATGGTGACTATGTTTGAGAATCTGCTCTAATTGCATTTCTCCAATTCCTATCGTAGCAGTGCCTGAAAATTCGAGATGTTGGTAGCAAGACAAATTTTTGACAATCTTTGATATGAAAGGTTTGATATGTTTGTCAATATACGCAAAAACAGTCTCATGATTATAGATATTGAAAGTTTGTGTATATCTGAAAAAAAATATAACAGCTAAAACTGCGAGCTGATTTTCTGTCAACTTAGGTGCTGTATGCAGAGACTCATTTAGAACGATTTGTAAAATATCACGTTGTTCTTCTTTACTTCTATCAACTAGAAGGTCAACAAGAAGATCGCCGAGATCTTTGTCACCATTTCTAGCGTATTCTTTCTGGACAGTAAATAACGCATATTGGAAGTCTGGATCGCTGGATTTTGTAAAACCTGCTGGGTTCTCTTTCTGAAGTTTTGATAAAAAACTTTCAGTAATCTCCTCCGCTCTTGCTGATGCAGTTTCTTTAGCAACTCCTATAAGTTCATAGAAATTTGCTTTAAAAACATCAAGAGCAACTTCACGAACTTCAGAATAGCTTAATCCATTGATTATGACGTCTCTGCCAGCCTGAACTGCAGTACTACCATCTGTAGCTTTTTGCTCTTGTCCTTTATTTAGCATTTTTATCACCAATTTTTACGTCACCACCTGCTTGAATTCCTGTAGAACCAGATGAAACATTTTGAGATTGTGTATTAGAAGGCTTGTTTGGATTCTTATCTAAAAGAAAAGATGATAGAAAGCTTGCGAGAGTAACTATTGCTGCAGATATAGAGTCAAAAGCTGGCTTGTAAATTAGCCATACAATGGAGCATAAGAAAGCAATAAAAGAAATTATCTGAATAGATTTACGTAGCATTTATTATTCCTTTAAATTTTTTAGTATTATAAAAATAGGTGAAAGTAAGCTGAGATTATTAACGTCAGCTTACTACCTATAAACCTTTACAACGTCGCCAATTGCCCCATCTGCACTTGCAAACGACCCAACTGTTCACGTTGCTCTGCCAACTTCGCCCGCTCAACTTCCACAACCGCTGGTGGTGCTTTCGCAACGAAACCTTCATTGGACAGTTTACCTGCAAGGATATCCACGGCTTTTTGTAGCTTATCCATCTCTTTCTGCAAGCGCGCTTGTTCCGCCTTTGGATCAATCAAACCCTTCATCGGCACAAACAGACTCACCTGACCAATCATCGAGCTTGATGACAGCGGCGGCTCATCGCCCATAGCGAGAATATCCAGTGACTCAACCTTCGCCAAAGCCTTAAACAACGGCGCAATACGCGTAAGCTGTTCTTGTTCTGTCGCAGAAACATTTTGAATCAGCACAGGAAGGAGGCGAGCATTACCCAGATTCATCTCACCGCGAATGTTACGCACCGCCGTAATCAGGTCTTGCAGCCACTGCATGTCGGATTCGGCTTGCGCGCTGATCTTGCTGTGATCAGGTTGCGGATAAGTCGCGAGCATGATCGAATCAGTGCTCTTACGACTGATCATCGGCGCTAGCGTCTGCCAGATTTCTTCGGTGAGGAATGGCATCAGCGGATGCAGCAAGCGCAAGCAGGTTTCCAGCACCGCCAGCAACACGCGGCGCACTTCGGCTTTGCGTTCTGGCGCAGTATCGCCATTCAACACAGGCTTGGTGAGTTCCACATACCAGTCGCAGTATTCATTCCAGACAAAGTCATAAATCGTCTGCGCAACCAAATCCAAGCGATAGTCAGCAAAGGCTTTATGCACAGCTTCTTCGCATCGTTGCAAACGGCTGACGATCCATTGTTCTGGCAATTCCCATAGTTCAGGACGTGCAGTTTGGGCAATTTCATGACCTTCACAATTCATCATCACGAAGCGCGTCGCGTTCCAGATTTTGTTGCAGAAGTTACGATAGCCTTCGACGCGTTTCAGATCGAATTTGATGTCGCGTCCAGTATTCGCCAAGGCACAGAAGGTAAAGCGCAGCGCATCTGTACCAAACGGTGAAATCCCATCGGCAAATTCTTTACGTGTGGCTTTTTCGATCTTGGCAGCCATTTGGGGTTGCATCAGACCGCTGGTGCGTTTGGCAACTAGACTTTCCAAGTCGATACCGTCGATCAGGTCGATTGGGTCAAGCACGTTGCCTTTGGATTTGGACATTTTTTGTCCTTCACCATCACGTACCAAACCATGTACATACACAGTTTTGAACGGAACTTGCGGCGTGCCATCTTCGTTCTTCACGAAGTGCAGCGTCATCATGATCATCCGCGCAACCCAGAAGAAAATGATGTCAAAACCCGTTACTAACACATCGGTCGAGTGAAATGTTTTCAGTTCTGGCGTGTTGTCAGGCCAACCCAGCGTAGAGAATGTCCACAGGGCAGAGGAGAACCATGTGTCGAGCACGTCCTCGTCTTGGCGCAGTGACAGGTCATTCGGCAAGCCATGCTTCGCGCGAACTTCTTCTTCGCTACGACCGACATAGATATTGCCCGTCGCGTCGTACCATGCAGGGATACGATGACCCCACCACAATTGACGTGAAATACACCAGTCTTGCAGGTTGTTCATCCACGCCATGTACATGTTGCTGTATTGCTCAGGCACGAATTTGATGTCGCCATTTTGCACAGCATCAATCGCTGGCTTGGCGAGTTCGGACATAGCCACATACCATTGATCAGTCAACAGTGGCTCAACGATGACGCCTGAACGATCGCCTTTTGGTGCTTTCAGCGTGTACGGTTCGATTTTGTCGAGCCAGCCGTTTTCAGTCGCTTCCGCAACCAGTTTTTTACGCGCAGCGAATCGTTCCAGTCCGACATATTCGGCTGGTGCTGGAATGGTTGCAGTGATTGGCGCGCCTGCTTTTTCAAAGAAATCAAAATCTGATAACACTTCGGCATTAAGGTTGAAGATGTTAATCATTGGCAAGTTGTGACGTTTGCCCATTTCAAAGTCATTGAAATCATGCGCTGGCGTGATCTTGACGCAGCCTGTTCCAAAGTCTTTTTCAACGTATTCATCAGCAATAATTGGAATCAAACGACCTGATAATGGCAAGCGAACTTGTTTGCCAATCAGATGTTGATAGCGTTCATCGGCAGGGTTTACTGCAACTGCGGTATCACCAAGCAACGTTTCTGGACGTGTGGTGGCAACGACAAGATAATTATTACCGTCTTGCGTTTTAAGGCTTTCGTCCGCAAAGAAATATTTGAAATGCCACAGGTTGCCAGCGGTTTCAACGCTTTCTACTTCAAGGTCAGACAGCGCGGTGTGTAGCTTTGGATCCCAGTTGACCAAGCGTTTGCCGCGATAGATCAGGCCTTCTTCATGCAGACGCACGAATACTTCTTTGACAGCATTCGACAAGCCGTCATCCATGGTGAAGCGTTCGCGTGACCAATCGACTGATGAACCCAAACGGCGAATTTGTTGAGTGATTGTGCCGCCTGACTGTTCTTTCCATTCCCAGACTTTTTCTAGGAACTTCTCTCGTCCGAGATCATGACGGCTGACACCTTCCGCACCGAGTTGACGCTCAACGACCATTTGTGTCGCGATCCCCGCGTGATCAGTACCCGGTTGCCATAAGGTGTTATGACCTTTCATGCGATGAAAACGAGTCAGCGCGTCCATGATAGCATTGTTGAAACCATGCCCCATGTGCAGGCTGCCTGTCACGTTCGGCGGTGGAATCATGATAGTAAATGGCGCGCCAGTACCTGATGGCTTAAAGTAACCATTCGCTTCCCACTTGGCGTACCAATGCGCTTCAATCGCAGCAGGGTCGTAAGTGGTGGCGAGCGTGTTGTCTGGTGTCGTTTGCGCGGTGGTCGTATCAGATGCGGTCATGATGTTTTTAAAAGATTCCAAAAATGCCAGAAAGCGAATAATAAAATTTGGCGACTATTGTAGCGGATTTTGATGGTGAATTTTGGATTGAACATAGACAGTTTTGCGAATGAATAGATCAAAATCGATTAATAATCGGATTTGTAGGAATATTTAACAAAATGTCGCAATCCCGATATTTCAGTCCAGTTTTTTGTAATAACATGCTCGATGAGTTCTATCACAAGAGAAATAGAAAAATGAAGCCTACGGTTCGAGGACAACTTGCCCATAAGACGATTTGGATTACTGGTGCATCTAGTGGTATCGGTGAAGCATTGGCAATTGCCTGCGCTGAGCGTGGTGCGAATCTAGTACTGAGTGCAAGGCGAATCGATGAGTTAGAGCGCGTAAAAGCGGCTTGCTCAGAAGTCGGTCATGGTCGCTTTCTCACCGTGTCATTGGATGTGACCGACGATGTGGCTTGTGATACCGCTTATTTTAATATCGCAAAAGAAATGGGGCAGGTGGATTGGCTGATTAATAATGCGGGGATTAGCCAGCGTTCATTGATTAGTGACACCATTACCGACGTCGATCGTCGCATCATGGAAGTGGATTACTTTTCGGTGGTGAATCTGACACGTAAGGTCTTGCCAGATATGCTGAAACGTAAAAAAGGTAAAGTGATTTTTATTTCCAGTGTTGCAGGTTTGGTCGGTACGCAATATCGTGGAAGCTATAGTGCAGCAAAAGCTGCGGTTCATCTCTGGGCAAATAGTTTGCGTGCAGAAGTGGGTGGACAAGGTATTGGTGTGAGCGTGGTCTTTCCAGGTTTTGTCAAAACCAATGTTTCTGTCGCTGCACTTGTCGGCGATGGTTCTGAACTTGGTACGATGGATGATGCGCAAGCTGGAGCAATGAGCGCAACCGATTTTGCTGAGAAAACAATCAAGGCACTTTTGGCGGGGCGTGAATATATTGTAGTTGGCGGCGCGAAAGAAAAAGTCGCGGCGTTGTTATCACGAGTGTCGCCGACGCTGTTGTATAAGGTGATTCGTCGCGCGAAAGTGCGGTAAGTTTTTTAAGATTAAAGTCAAAAGCAAAATCCCTCCTAACCTCCCTTTTCAAAGGGAGGAACTTTGATTTTTTACGAAGTAAAAAAACTCCCTCCTTAGAAAAAGGAGGGTTGGGGAGGATTTGCTGTTGATTTTTACTGTTTCACAACCTGAGCAGTTGTATTTCCATTTGCATTATCAGGTGTAGCATCGATGTGATTTACTGCACCCCCACCCAGCGCTGTATACAAGTTCACTTGACTGAGCAAAGCCGCTTGTTTCAGAGTAATCTGAGCTTGTTGTGCGCTGAACAATGAGGTTTGTGCAACGAGTACAGTCAGATAGTCACTTACACCTGCTTTAAAGCTGGCATTTGCTAAATCATAGTTAGTTTGTGATGCATCAACGAGACGTTGTTGCGCAGCTAAACGATCATCAATCGTTGCACGAACTGCAAGGACATCAGCGACATCACGGAATGCTGACTGGATGGTTTTTTCATACGCAGTGAGTTGAATTTGTTGCTGAACGCGTGCGCTTTCCAGTGTTGCTTTGCGTGCGCCATTATCGAAGATTGGTAAGGTGATTGATGGCCCAACATTCCACGCAAATGAACCTGATTTGAAGAGGTTCGAGAGGCTAGGACTTGAGTAACCCACATCACCTGTGAGGCTGATTTTCGGGAAATAGGCGGCGCGTGCAACAGCGACATTTGCCCCTGCTGCTTTTAACGTATATTCCGCTTGAGCAATGTCAGGACGGCGTTGTAGCAGCTCACTCGGCAAGCCCGCAGGAAGTAGTGGGCTAGTGGTGATCTGATCGACAGCACCTTGCGGAATTAAGTCATTAGGTACAGTCGGCAAACCAATCGTCAGCGCCAGTAAATTACGATCTTTGGCGACCTGTGTTTGTGCATTGCCAATGGCAAGTTTGGCGTTCTCTACACTGATCTGAGCTTGTTTCACAGGGGCTAAAGAGATGATGCCAGCTTTGAATTGCGCTTGATTCAACTCATAGGATTTCTGCTGAGCATCCAGTGTTTGCTGAGCCAGTTTGAGCTGTTCTTGATCGAAAGCCAGCGCAAGATAAGATTGTGCGATTTGGCTAACGATGCTGATTTGCGTGGTTGCACGAGCGCTTTCGGTGCTGAAGAAGCTTTGTAATGCTTGATCTTTCAGATTAGCAACGCGACCCCAAAAATCTAACTCATAGCTGGTCAAACCTAAGCCTGCGGTATAGGTCGTGGTATGGTCTGAGCTATTCCCCACAGTGTTTGCGCCAGCATTGATGCCTACAGTCGGTAATTGAGGGGATTTAGCCAATTGATACTGTGATCGTGCGAGTTCGATGTTCAGCGCAGCGGTACGCATATCGCGATTATTATCCAGACCCAATTGAATCAATTTCTTGAGTTTTGGATCGGAGAAGTAATCAGACCAGCCTTTTGCCGCAATTGATGTCTCTGCTTGGCTGGGTAGCGTCTGATTCAACAGCGTTGGATATGCTGCTGAGGTCAGATTACTCGCTGGTGCTGGATCAGGCTGACGCAAGAAACTCGTACATGCTGATAACGCCAAAGGTAACGCGAGAACGGTGAATACAACTTTCACTGATCTTTGTACGGATCTGGTATTGCCCTGATTGTTGTGTTGCTTTTTGCATAGATTCGTTTTCATTCTTGAGTATCCAATGTTTCAGAAGATTGCCCAGATGTTGGGGTCGTAGGTATAGCTGAGCCAGGACGAGGTTTACCTTTAAATACGCTCTTAATCCATAAGTAAAACAAAGGAATAAAGAATACGCCGAGTATGGATGCGCTAATCATGCCTCCGATGACGCCCGTACCAATCGCATGCTGACTGCCTGAACCTGCGCCAGAGCTAATCGCGAGAGGCAATACGCCCAAGACAAATGCCATCGAAGTCATAATAATTGGACGGAAGCGGATGCGGATCGCGTGCAAGATTGATTGTATCAATCCCTCGCCTTGGTGTTGTAGTTCAACTGCAAACTCCACGATCAAAATAGCATTTTTTGCGGAGATTCCGATGACAACGAGTAAACCGACTTGCAGGTAAATATCGTTTGACAGATCGCGGAACCACGTTGCGAGGAGCGCACCCATCACACCTAATGGCACAACCATGAGAATCGCCGCTGGAATAGACCAGCTTTCATAGAGTGCCGCCAAACATAAGAATACGATTAGCAACGACAAGGCGTACAGAGCAGGAGCCTGTGAACCAGAAGTTTTTTCTTCTAGTGATAGACCTGTCCACTCAAAACCAATGCCATCAGGTAATTTCGATACTATGTCTTCCATGACTTTCAAGGCATCACCAGAACTTTTGCCTGGCATTGCATTGCCTTGAATTTCTACGGAAGAGAAACCGTTGTAACGTTGCAACTGTGGTGGGCCGTAGCTCCATTGTCCTTGGGTAAATGCGGTTAATGGAACCATTGAACCTGTGCTACCGCGGACATACCATTTGCCAAGATCTTCAGGTGACATACGAGAGTCAGCATCACCTTGGATATAGACTTTCTTGATACGACCTTGATCAAGAAATTGATTAACATACGAGCCACCCCATGCCGTGGAAAGGGTGTTATTGATATCGCTCAAGGCAACACCTGTCGCACCTGCTTGGGCTTGGTTGACCGTCAAACTGTATTGCGGGGTATCTTCCTGACCATTTGGACGAACACCGACTACAGTTTGTTTGTATTTTGGATCAGTTGCTGCCATACCGAGCAATTGATTGCGCGCCGCCATGAGTTTTTCATGACCTAAGCCTGCACGATCTTGTAGCTGCATGTCAAAGCCGTTCGCCACACCCAATTCAATTACCGCAGGAGGTGGGAAGGCGAAGACCATCGCATCTTTCAATTGTGAAAATGCACCCATTGCGCGACCTGCCAATGCTTTAACGCTTTGGTCAGCGCGTGGACGTTCGCTCCAGTCTTTCATGCGAACGAAAGCAATCCCCGCATTTTGACCAGTACCACTAAAGCTAAATCCAGCTACAGAAAACACGCCTTCGACGGAATCTTTTTCTTTTTCAAGATAATAGTCTTCGACCTGTTTAATGGTTTTCATCGTGCGCTCTTGTGTTGCGCCCGCAGGAAGCTGGATTTGGGTGAACATAATGCCCTGATCTTCATCGGGCAGGAATGATGTCGGCAAGCGCATAAACAGGAATGCCAATACGCCAATCACACCCAGATAAAGGATCACATAGCGCCCACTTTTTGCCAGCATCTTGGTGACCCATGACACATAGCCATTGCTCGTCCGACCAAAATAACGGTTAAACCAACCAAAGAAACCGCCTTTTTCATGATTGTTTTCATCAGGTGCTTTCAGCAAAATCGCACAAAGCGCAGGCGTGAGGATCAATGCCGTGATGACCGAGAGTGCCATCGAAGCAATCAGTGTGACCGCGAATTGACGATAAATCACTCCAGTTGAGCCGCCGAAGAAGATCATGGGGACAAATACCGCAGACAAGACTACCCCGATCCCAATCAAGGCTCCTGTGATTTGATCCATCGAACGACGAGTCGCTTCTAATGGCCCTAGTTTTTCCTCATGCATGATCCGTTCGACGTTTTCCACCACGACGATGGCATCGTCAACCAGCAGTCCGACAGCGAGCACCAGACCAAACAATGTCAGTGTATTGATCGAAAAACCACACAATTTCAAGATCGCAAACGTACCGAGCAGAACCACTGGAACCGCAATTGTCGGAATCAGTGTTGCACGAAAATTTTGCAAGAACAGATACATAACCAAGAACACCAGCACAATCGCTTCGACTAGTGTTTCAATCACGTTTTTGATCGACAGTTTGACGACTGGAGTCGTGTCATAAGGCACGATGACATCGAGACCTTGCGGGAAGGTTTTTTTCAGCTCAACCATTTTGGCTTCAACCGCAGCAGCGGTATTCAATGCATTTGCACCTGCCGCTAATTTGATTGCAACCCCAGCGGCAGGATTACGGTTGTAGCGAGCGATGGTGTCATAGTTTTCACCACCAAGCTCAATCCGAGCAACATCCCCAAGATGCACTTGCGCACCATTGGCAGTGGTTTTCAGAAAAATCTGACGGAACTGTTCAGGTGTTTGCAACTGACTTTGTGCAGTCACGGTTGCGTTGAGCTGCTGACCTGCAACGGCTGGTGTACCACCGAGTTGACCGGCAGATACTTGCGTATTTTGCGCTTGTACCGCATTGATCACGTCAGATGTCGTCAGCTGATAGCTGTTCAATTTGGCAGGATTCAGCCAAATACGCATTGCATATTGTGTCCCGAAAACCTGAATGTCTCCAACACCTTGCACACGACTCAGTGGATCAACGACGCGACTCACGACATAGTCAGAGATAGCTGCACGATCCATACTGTTGTCTTTAGAGACGAAACCCAGCACCATCATAAAGGTACGGCCTGATTTATTAACCGTCACACCTTGTTGTTGAACCGCTTGTGGAAGTAGGGTAATCCCTGCTTGCAGTTTATTTTGAACTTGAACTTGAGCAATATCTGGGTTTGTACCTGATTTAAAGTTCAGGGAAACTGAAACTGCACCATTCGATGCACTGGTGGAGGACATGTAATACAGTCCATCCAGTCCTTTCATTTGTTGTTCAATAATCTGTGTTACTGAGTTTTCAGCGGTTTTTGCTGATGCCCCCGGATACACCGCACTGACGGTGATGGTAGGTGGCGCAATGCTCGGATACTGAGATACGGACATGGTAAAGATTGATAGCAATCCTGCCAGCATCAACAATATCGCAAGCACACATGCAAAAATGGGCCTGTCGATAAAAAAACGAGACATAGCAACGGCTCCTTAAGATTTAGCAGCAGTTGCTGTCGTGGTGGATGATGCAGGCGCAGATTTTACGTTGCCTGCGGCAGAAGCTTGACTTGGCTGCGCTGGAGCATTGGCAGCGCCATCGGTTGGCGTTGCAACCGTCGCATGTACTTTAGAGCCCGGTTTGGCTTTTTGTGAGCCTTCGAGAATGACTTGTTCGCCATTTTCGAGACCGCCTGTGACGATCCATTTGTCGCCTTGAGTTGCGCCAGTTTGGATGGTGCGCTGACTGACAGTGCCATCAGTTGCGACTACTAAGACAACTGCGTTGCCTTTTGGATCATGCGTCACTGCTTGTTGTGGCAATAACATCGCATCATTAACCACGCCTTGTGTGAGTTTAGATTTGACATACATGCCAGGGAGTAATAATCCCGTTGGATTTGGGATCACCGCGCGCAGGATGACAGAGCCACTGGTTGCATCGACGCTGGCGTTAGAGAACTCTAAGTGACCTTGATATGGATAGCTGCTGCCGTCTTCTAGCGTGAGACTAAGCGTTGCGTTGTTTGGTTTGCTGAGTGAGCCTGATTGGATTTGGTGACGCAGTTTCAGCATGTCCGCGCTAGACTGACTGATATCGACGTACATCGGATCCATCTGTTGAATCGTGACCAATGGCGTAGCTTGATTTGCCGTAACCAGAGCCCCCGCAGTAACATTCGAAACACCACTTTGACCTGTGATCGGTGATCGAATAGTTGCATAGCCTAAATTGATTTGTGCAGTTTTTAATGCGGCTTGGCTTGACGCCAGATCAGCTTCCGAGAGCGCCACTTGTTGCATGGCATTATCGTAATCGAGCTTGCTGACTGCATTGGTTGCGATGAGATCCTTATAACGCTGAGCAGTGACTTTGAGCGCAGCCAGATTGGCTTTGTTGCGTTGCACCGAAGCACTTGCGGCGTCAACCGCAGCACTATAAAGGGCTGGGTCAATTTGATAGAGCGGCTGACCTTCTTTAACAATACTTCCTTCTTGGAATAAGCGCTTTAAGATGACTCCGCTGACCTGTGGAATAACCGGTGATAGCTGAAATGCACTGGTACGACCTGCTAGTTCGACATATTGAGTAATCGGTGAACGTTGCGCAACAGTGACAACAACTTCAGGCGGTGGGGCACTTGCACCAGCGCCGCCAGCCGCAGCTTCTTTTTTGCCACATGCAGTGAGTGCAATGCTGACGGATAGGGTCGATAGAAGGAGGAGGGTAGGCCAAGCGGTTAATTTGTTATGGAGCGAAGGATTGTGTGTCGATTGACGCGATTTCATAGCAACCTCGAATGGACTTTTGTGTTGTAGGCGGTTGGAAGTACGGCCTATTGGTGCGTTATTTGACGTCATAAATCAGTATTAGATTGAGGTTATCAAATCATATAAAAATTGTCATACCCATGAAGACATCTAGATGATGCTGAGTATAGAAATGGTTCATGAACTTAGAATTAATAGCAGTATCAGTAGGAATGGAAAACGTACTGATTGGTATTATTGATTTAAAGAGTACTGCTTAGTACAAATTGGTGCAAGCGATTATTGTTGTTAATTTTTAACTAGAGCTGAATAAATACGAAACACATTGTTCTAATAATAGAACAATGTGTCAGTCATTGATCAGATTTATTTAAGTTGATTACCAAAATAATTGATTCGACCAGATCTAGTCTTAGCGTGATCATGATTTGGCTGGTTTCTTGTCTATTGGAGTGTTCTCGTCTAATAAATTGGCTTCGGACGGTGGTAGAAAGAAATCGGTTGGGCGAGTAAAGAAGTGCCCGACGATTAATTTACCCAATGAAATCCACTCACCATACGATACTCCTCTTGCTTTGAGTGCGACAAATAAGGCCAGCGAGAAACTGACTAATAAGTTTGTCATCCCGATCAGCAATACGCCCAAGAATGAAATGATGATCGTTCCGATACCTGCGCTAGAGCCTAGTGAGTAGAGCGACTGAGCAAAATTAACGGATGAAAACGTAATATGTCTGATATCTAAAGGTAATCCTAAAAAATAACCTAGAGTTCCCATGCTCCCAAGCATCACGCCAAACCAAAAATTACTGGCTAAAGATCCAAGATTATTTTCAATATAGCGAGACACTTTATCTAATCGTTCTACTGACATCGTTTTGATTAAGAAAGGATGCTGGCGAAGACGTGCGCCAACCTGATGGTGAACAGAGAGGTTGTCATAGTAGCCTGCAATCAAACCTGCCAAAAATAAGCAAACACCTGCGACTGCCGCATGTGGAATTGCAAGAGAGGTGAATGGATTGAGACCATGAAGGAGTGTATGGGCAGCATCATTGGAAAGCAGCGGCTGATGAAAAAACGTATGCCATACATAAGTAATGATGATGCCAACCAGCATCGCAATCACAATATTACCAAAAATCGCAACCAGTTGCGTCCGCATGATATTGACGGTTAATCTTGCTAAGTCTGTTAATTGATCATTTTGATTTTTCTTTGTTTTTTCAGCGTGATGTACGGTTGCTGCAATCGTTGCAGCAGTCATAGCAGGTTGCTTTGTTGCAACTGTAAAGTGCCATACATGAATCAGCATAAATCCAAATGAGTAATTCATACTATTCAAAAATGCTTTTACAAATGGTGCTAATGTCAAACGACCAAAAAGCACTTTAATTGTTGCCATCACAGCGATGATTGCGCCTGCGCCCATCGCCGAGCGCATCATCGCAAAATATCCACGCCGATCGTCAGTGACATAATGGTCACCTGTCTTACTCGCATTTTCGGTCACTTGAAGTGCCATTAATTCGGTATTAATGGAAATTAAATCTTTAATGCTGGCGTGATTTTTTTGATCATCGGCAAGGATCTGGAGTACACGTTGTATCGGATTGTCAGGATAGGAAACTGCATTTTTATGCATGCTCTCTTGGTCATGCGCTTCAATCATAATGGGTTTTAGATAAGGGCTACGCTGGAATCCGAGTAATAACTCAAGCAAAAGCTCCATCCGTGCCAGACTTTGCTCAATCCGAATCATTAAATTTGTGAGATGAATGCTGACACCGTAGCGCCGAGTATTTTTTCGAACACGACATAAAATATCACGACATTGCTCGATCATGACCGCGATCGGGCGTTCATCGGGTGGTGTTCGTTCAGATATGTTGGAATTATTCTCTTGTGCAGTCGTTGGATGATCATCGAGATAGAGCGGCTGATAGCTTTCAATAAATGCAATCACTTCTCGATTCTGAGCCATAAATGGCGATTCAAACTCATCAATGCTGGGATCGATTCGCATTAAATCACGTTCTAAACCCATCGCTGTGACGCGATAAGACAATATCATCAACGCATTAAATATCTGATTTTGAGCAGATTGCATGAGAGATGGTTTTGGATTTGCATTCGATAGACAACTTGAAAGTCGATGCCATTCTTGCGGTTGAATGTGATTCAACCAGCGAATATCACTCGATTTATAGAATACGATTTGAAATAAAGCACTTAGTCGATGTTCTGATTGCAATGGCGGCAGGACACGCCATGTGAGACGTTGTGCGAGGGTGGTAAAGAAACCATCATTACTGAGGATTCCTTGATCACTATAGAAATATTCTGGAGAGTAGGTTTCCAGTAAATTCAGGACATAGTTGGTTAAAGATGTTGCGTGGTCAGGTCGATTTTCTAAGTCGCTCATCCATAGATTGAAGCGTTCTGTGATTTCAAATGTGTTGTGACTGGATGACGGACGCAATTGCTCAATTAAATCAACTAAAGGCTGCACTGATGGTGTAGCTGAATTTATTTGGATTAACATCTCTGCAAAGCATGCTGAGAGTGCGGAGTTGAATGTTTCAGGTGAGACTGTCGAGATTACTTCTTGCGAAGTTAGATTACTTTTTTTTGAAATGCTTGGCATAAATAAGATTTTAACCTTTCAATTCAATAGATTTTTTAGTCTGGTCAAGAGCATCACTTTATTCTAAATATAAATTGCGATTTGTATAAATCATGAGATTAGGCTGTTGTCAGGGCTGTTTATTCACATCTGAAGACAGGCTGGAATAGAATTATTTTAATTAAGTATTTAATTTTATAGTATATATTTTATTTCAAAATCTTATTTTTTGTTACACTTTTCAGCCATTCATGGAATGGCTGTGTCATATTAACGCTAGGCGTTCTGGATTAAGTCAGGCGCTCGAGTGCAAGTAGTGCCAAGTTAATCAAAGATTGCTTATAGATTGAGTCGGGTAGTGGATTAAGTGCTGCTATCGCGAGTTCTGTTTCTTGTTTCGCGCGCATTTGGCAGTATTCTAAGCCGCCGCTAGTTTTCACCAAGTGAACAATTTTATCCAAATCATTGAGCCCGCCAGTTTGAATACTATGGCGAATCATCTCGTTATCTTTAATATGCACACGTTGCATTGTGGCAATGAGTGGCAATGTTGGTTTTCCTTCTGCAAGGTCATCACCGATATTCTTCCCAAGCGTTGCAGCATCTGAGGTGTAATCTAAAATATCATCAATAATCTGGAATGCATTGCCGAAGTGTTCACCGTATGTTTTTAATGGCGCGCGCAAATGCTCTGTATGTGTAAGCAACGCTGCGCCTTCGGTTGCCAGCATAAAGAGGCGAGAAGTCTTACCATAAATAATCTGGAGATAATCCGCTTCGGTTGAATCTGGATTATGTTGATGTTGTAGCTGTAATACTTCACCTTCTGCAATTTCACATGTGCCACTCGACATGATGTGTAATAGTTCCAAGTCACCGAGTTTGACCAATAAATCAAACGCACGTGCAATTAAATAGTCACCGACTAAAACCGCAGTTGCATTGGTCCATGTCGCGTTGGCTGTTGGACGCCCGCGACGTAAGCCAGATTCGTCGACTACATCATCGTGAACGAGTGTAGCGGTGTGGAGCATTTCGATAATTGCAGCCAGTTTTAAATGTTGATCCGTTTGGTTGGAATCATTGCCAAGCGCAAAACCACAGGCGCGAGCAGCAAGTAATGACATGAGTGGACGCATGCGCTTGCCACCCGCTTCAACAACATAACTACTTACACTCAATACCAAGGGTACTTTAGAGTTAATACCTGTTTTTATGAAATGATCCATAGCGGCAAAATCATCAGCGACAGGGTGTAAGATACTATTGAAGTCGGTCATTTATTGAACTGCTCTTAAAACAAATATTTCGAGATCTCATACCTGAGATGTTGTACTGGATTTTACATGGATTATAAGGGGTTTTCTTCCCCAATTAATGCAAATTCGTGCTCATCCTAACCGTCTGAGAACTGAACTTCCAGTGTGTCGATTTAAAAATTATGAAAAAAAATTAATATGACAATCCGAGCTTCTCAAAAATGGTTAAAGCGGTGATAAAATGTTCAAAATATCACTTGTCGTGTGGGTGTAAAATCTCTACAATGCGCGGTCTAATGATTTGTATGAATCAACCCAGTGACGCAGGTTTGAAGCCAGAGACAATTTTAGTCGCTGCACCGCGAACACGGGTCTTTGTTGAGTGTTGAATATGAGTGCATATGCAGTAATTAAAAGCGGTGGTAAACAGCACCGTGTCGTAGTTGGTGAATACTTGAAAGTTGAATTGCTCAAAGCAGCAACTGGCGAAAGCATCACTGATAATGAAGTTTTGATGGTTGTGGATGGTGATAAAATCCAAATCGGCGCGCCTACTGTTGCTGGTGCAAGCGTAACTTACGAAATCCTGAGCCATGGTCGTCATGACAAAGTTCGTATCGTGAAGCATCGTCGTCGTAAGCATTACCACAAAGAACAAGGTCATCGTCAATGGTACACAGAAATCAAAATCACTGCGATCAACGCATAATTTTTGATTTTTAGTTGTTCTAAAACTTTGTTTTTTTAAATCTTATTTACGCTTGAGGAGTTAAAACTCATGGCACATAAAAAAGCTGGTGGATCAACCCGCAACGGTCGCGATTCCAATCCTAAGATGCTCGGTGTGAAAGTTTACGGCGGTCAAAAAGTCGTAGCGGGTAACATCATCGTGCGTCAACGTGGTACTGAATTTCATGCTGGTACAAACGTAGGTATGGGTCGTGACCATACTTTGTTTGCAACTGCTGATGGCATCCTACGCTTTGCGGTTAAAGGTGCATTTGGTCGTCGCTACGTATTCGTAGATCCAATCCAAGCATAATTCTTTTAAGAATTTGTTTGAAAAAGTCCGCCGTTTGGCGGATTTTTTTATGGGTGGTGAATAAAGGAGTATGCTAGGAACAGAGATAATAAAGTGTGGATAAAATTGAATGTAAAATCATCGAATAGGCGATTTAATGAGCGTTAAGTGTCGGGATTAGAAAAGATATTACTATTATAATTGAATAGTTTAGTGCGGTTTTGGCATGCAAAGACTATTATCTGTCGCAAGTTGACATTGACTATTGTCAACTTTCTGTTATGTTAGCGAGAAGTCCTTCATGATTGATTAGGGTAACATAATGAGCCAGAAACATTTTGACGTATTGATTGTTGGTGCAGGTATCTCTGGAATTGGCGTAGCGTGTCATCTCAAGCGCGATTGTCCAAAGAAAAGTTTTGCGATCCTAGAGCGCCGCCAAGCAATGGGTGGGACTTGGGATTTGTTCCGTTATCCAGGTATCCGTTCTGATTCTGATATGTCAACTTTTGGTTATGAATTCCGACCTTGGACTGAGTCAAAAGTACTTGCAGATGGTGCGTCAATTCGTGGTTATCTAAATGATACTGCTAAAGAATATAATATTGAACAACACATCAATTATCAGCGTCATGTCAAAAAAGCATCTTGGTCATCAAAACAAAAGTTATGGACTTTGTCTGTTTATAATGAAGTGACAAAGCAAGCCGAAGAGTGGACTGCTGATTTTTTGCTTGGCTGTACAGGTTACTATAATTACGACCAAGGCTATAGCCCAGAATTCCCGAATCAAGATCGATTCAAAGGTCAAATTATTCATCCACAGCATTGGCCTGAAAATCTGGACTACAGTGGCAAGCGTGTCGTGATTATTGGTAGCGGTGCGACTGCGATTACGCTTGTTCCATCGATGGCGGGTAAAGCAGGTCATGTGACGATGCTACAACGCTCTCCAACGTATATTGCGACCGTGCCATCGATTGATTTTGTGTATGATCGATTAAAGAAAGTTCTTCCTGGCAAGCTGGCTTATAAAATCACTCGTGGTCGTAACATTGGCCTACAAAAAGCGATTTATGAAATGTCTTTAGCGCAGCCTAAAGTGATGCGTAAATTGCTTCTTTCCGCCGTGAAACACCAAGTCGGCAAAAACATTGATATGCGTCATTTCACGCCGAACTATAATCCTTGGGATGAGCGCTTGTGTGTTGTCCCTGATGGTGATTTGTTTAAAGTGCTGAAGCAAGGTCAGGCAAGCATTGAAACGGATCATATTGAGTCATTTACCGAAGATGGCATTATTCTCAAATCAGGTAAAATATTGAAAGCAGATATTATTGTGTCTGCAACTGGACTCAATGTACAAATGCTCGGTGGTACAGAAGTAGAAGTCGATGGTCAAAGATTCAATCCAAATGAAAATCTGATGTATCAGAGCATTTTGGTTGAAAACGTACCAAACGCAGCATTGATCGTGGGTTATACCAATGCATCATGGACATTGAAAGTCGATATTGCTGCTGAATATATCTGTCGCTTGCTCAACTTTATGGACAAAAAAGGCTATCAAACCGTTGTTCCACAAGATCATGAGGGATGCAAAACTGAAAATACCGTTATGGGTAGTATCCATGCTGGTTATATTGCGCGCGCAGCGAAAACTTTGCCACGTCAAGGTTCAAAAGCACCATGGCTGGTGATGAATAATTATCTGTCTGATCGTGTACATTTGCGTAAAAGCTCGTTTGAAGATGGTTATTTGAGATTCGATAATAAAGAAGCTAAATCGAAAACCAAACGTAAAGTATTGGGTGCTTTAGGTGCTTGATCTCGCTAAAAAGTAGATGTAAAAAAATCCGCCTGTTGGCGGATTTTTTATTGATAATGTATTAAAAATGCAGTTTGGGTGCATTGATGAATTGTTAAATGGTTTTAATATTTTTAACAATAAAATTATTTTCAATAACAGATGACTAGCGAGTGTTGTAGAAACCTTTCTTAAAACTGTCATATTTCAAGACTACGATGAAGTACAAATAATAGATCATCATCGGAAAGTCATATGCAAGCCACTATGCTTCGCTCAGGCCCAATTTTACGTTTTATGCCTAAAACTGCGCTGAAAAATTTTAAGCAAAAACCACCTAAAAAAATCGCTGCACTCAAGTGCGAAGTGGTGAGTGATGCCAAAACGATCGCAGAAGTTCAGCGCTTCCGTGCGCGAGTTTTTGGTTCAGCCTACGGAATTTATTTTGATCAAGGCACAGACATTGATCGCTTTGATGAATATAGTATTCACGTGGTGGTACGTGATACCAAGACCAATCAAATTGCTGCATGTACCCGCGTCGTCACACCCAAAGCCAAAGAGAAATTAGGTAGCTATTATTCAGAGTTAGAATTTGATCTGACAGATTACCTCAAAGGCAAAGATCAGGTATATGAAATTGGCCGCACCTGTGTTGATGAAGCATATCGAGGCGGTAAGGCGTTATCGGTGCTGTGGATGGGCATGGTTCCATTAATCGTAAAAGAATTGGATGCCAAATATCTGATTGGTACGGTCAGCGTCAATCTAGGAATTAAAAGCGAAAAAATCATTGCGACTCAAGGTTATATCCAAGATAAAGCCAAGAGTAAAAAAATCGTGAGCTTAAAAGCCTTTGATATTAAGGATTATTTGACCACATATAGTGATGATGCAAATTTCTTTGAAGGGAACAAAGAAAAAGAAGTGTTGCTGAAATATCGCAAAAAAGATGTGCCTTCATTAATCAAGAAATATAAAAACGCAGGCGCGACTTTTTCTAAAGAAGCTTATTATGATGAAGATTTTAACTGTGCCGACTACTTTGTTGCAGTGAAAGTGAATAAGCGCATGCAGCTTAAGCTGAAATTGGTGTGTAAAATCATTGATATGAAAGCGAAGAAATAAGTTTTGAATATCTAGCCGATTGTGATTTCTTAGGTTGTTATTTTGGATCTCCTGTATGCTCAATAATACAGGAGATTTACCCCGTCTAGCTGGTACTACTGCTTAGAAGTGATAGATTGCACCAATCCCGACGACCCAAGGATTGATCGTGAGATCACCGATTTTATTGCCATTAAGTTTGATTTTGCTATCCAGATTGACATAACGTAAGTCAAGTGCAATATCAACAGGGCTTTGCGGAATTGTATAAGCGACACCGATTAATCCAGCCATGCCTAAGCTACTGCCCGCACTGATTTTGTTACCAGTGATAGGTCCTTCGGTTTTTGCATCCCAGAAGCGAGTGTAATTGAGCCCAAGGCCAAAGTAAGGTTTAAATCCATTTATTGGAGTAAAGTTGTATTTCAACGATAGGGTTGGGGGGAGTTGTTTCACTGTGGCTGCTTTAGTCCCATCGAGATACACCGAATGACTAAAAGGCGTTGCTAATAGTAGTTCCGCAGATAGTTCATGATTTAAAGCATATTCAATCGCTGGGGTAAATTGTAGATTATTGGATGTCGAACCTTGGTATGTTCCCGCTAATGTCCCCCCATCGCCCTGCGTGATGACTTCAGAAACACCGATTTTGACTGACCATGGTGATTCGGCATGGACAAGAGTTGCACTAGTCAAAATCAAGATTGCCAAAAATGATTTATTCATGATGATTCCTTGTGTGTGAGTAATAATCAGTTGATTAGTAATTTGCTGATCGAGTTAAAAAATTTAAAACGTCCCCCATACGGTGCTTTACAGCACCACATTGAGAAAATTCGTTTGGAGTTTGGCGAGATGATTGTGTATCGCCAGTTGATTGATTTATCGCAGCAGCATTAACGCGGCTGCTGCGATAATCCCGAGTAGGCAGGCATAAGTTGAGAACAATAGTCGCGGAACGAAATGTTTGGGAATAAATCCCACCCCGCGAATAAAACCTGCACTCATTGCCCAAAATAATAGACTTGCTGCGCCATGATTGGCTATCCCTTCCTGCACCAAGAGTTGAGGGAAGATGCTGACAAACAAACAAATACTCAGTGCAATGACTAATGGTAATAGCGCAATTTGGCTGTGACCTTCGACATCGCTATGTATCAATGTTTGTGGTTCTGTAGGTAGATTTGACATCATGATTCCTCAAAAATAGATGCAGAAGGGGTGAAATGAGCACTGACTCAGTGCTCATCCTTGGTCATCTGGTTGAGGCGATCCTCTTCCAGTTCTCCCCACATCCCATTAAGAATGGACAGTAGAATCGCAAAACCTACACCGAGTACCCAAGCGAAATACCACATAATTTCATTCCTTTAATCAAAGTATTAATACGTACTATGGCTATTTTCTTTGATGTAAGCCGCAGTGACTTTGCCACGCATGACTGCATATGCCCAACTGGTATAAAACAGAATAATCGGCACAAAAATCAGTGCAGCGATGAGCATAATAAACAACGTCATATGACTTGAAGTGGCATCCCATGCGGTCAGGCTGGATTTAAAGTCATTGGATGATGGCATCAAGAACGGGAACATCGATACGCCCGCTGTGCCGATCACACCAGCGATACCTAACGCAGACATCACAAAAGCCAAGAGTGCTTTACCGCTCTTTGCAAGACCAAGTGCACTTAAGAATCCAACATAAGCCAATGCAGGGAAGGCCATGAGTAGCGGCCAATGTTGATAGTTGTTCAACCATGCGCCTGTTTCACGGACGACAGTTTTGGAGAGTGGATTAGAGAAACCATTTGGGTCAATGGCTGAGGTAATACGGAAACCTTGAATACCATAGGCAACCCATAATCCTGCAAGGCTAAACATGACCAATAAAGCAATTCCCAGTACCAGAACCCACGCACGCGCACGGCGTTGAATGTCACCCTCAGTACGATGCATCAGATAAACACCGCCATGAAAAGTGATCATCGCACTTGAAATCAAACCACAGAGCAATGCAAATGGATTGAGTAATGCCCAGAATGAACCATCATAGGTTGATACCATGTTGTTATCAAAGTGGAACGGTACGCCTTGCAGCAAGTTACCAAATGCGACGCCAAAGATCACAGGTGGAATGAAACCGCCGATAAACAGACCCCAGTCCCAAGCTGAACGCCATGTTGGGTTGTCGATCTTACTGCGATAATCAAAACCAACTGGGCGAAAAAACAGTGCCCAGAGTACGATCATCATCGCCCAGTAAAATCCAGAAAAGGCAGTTGCATAGACAAATGGCCACGCGGCAAAGATCGCACCACCCGCAGTGATGAACCAGACTTGATTGCCATCCCAATGCGGTGCAATGGTGTTGATCATGACGCGTCGTTCGATATCGGTTTTACCAACGAATGGGAGCAGTGTACCCACCCCCATATCATGTCCATCCATGACCGCGAAGCCGATCAACAATATCCCCACCAACACCCACCAAATCACCCGCAAGGTGGAATAATCTAGAAGATCAATAATCATGTTATGCCCCTTTTAGTGTGCTGCGGTGACTGAGTCATGCGGTGCTTCATTCATATAACGGCCTGTACCCAAACTGCCTGGACCTTGGCGCGTAAACTTGATCATCAAGTACATTTCGACGATGAGGAGTACGGTGTAGAAGGCGATAAAACCAAACAAAGAGCCATAGATACTTTCAACAGAAAGTGTCGATACGGAGAGATGGGTTGGTAATACGCCATAAATCGTCCAAGGTTGACGACCATATTCCGCGACAACCCAGCCGAGTTCGATAGCAATCCATGGTGCAGGGAGCATAAAGAACGCAAATTTGAATAACCATGCTTTACGTTTTTCAAAGCCTGGACGTAAGGTATGCCAGAATGACAAGCCAAACAGGATCAGCATTAACCCACCCATAGCGACCATGATACGGAAGCTCCAGAACATCGGTGCGACGCGTGGTACGGTAGAGTCAACGGCGAGTTGAATTTGAGCAGGTGTTGCATCTTTGACATTCACCACATATTTTTTCAATAGCAAGCCAAAGCCGAGATCCGCTTTGTGGGCTTCAAAAATCGCTTTAACTTGACTATCTGCTGGATTGGCCCGTAGCGCTTCGAGTGCAGTCACCGCCTGAATACCAGACAAAATGCGCTCGCGATTTTTTTCTTTAATCTCAATAATCCCAGGAATTTGTTTGGTCAAAGAGCGAGTGCCGATGATGCCCATCACCCAAGGAATCTGTACTGCCCAATCGTTACGCATCGCTTTTTCGTTAGGCGCAGCAATAATATTGAATGGCGCAGGTGCTGGTTCGGTATGCCACATGGCTTCGATGGCAGCCATTTTGGTTTGCTGTGCTTCTCCGACGGTGTAGCCCGATTCATCGCCAAGCACAATCACTGACAATACTGAAGCAAGTCCAAATGCCGCCGCAATGCGATAGCTGCGTTTAGCAAACTCAATGTTAATGCCTTTGAGTAAATACCATGATGAAATCGCCAGCACAAAAACTGATGCACAGACATAGCCAGCAGAAACCGTATGAACAAACTTGGCTTGTGCATCAGGGTTAAAAATTAACGCCCAAAAGTCGCTCATTTCCATACGCATCGTCACATAGTTGAATTCTGAGCCGACTGGATTTTGCATCCAGCCATTTGCAATCAGAATCCATAGTGCAGATAGGTTTGTACCAATGGCCATAAGCATCGTGACGAGTAAATGTTGAACTCGTGACAAACGATCCCAGCCAAAAAAGAACAATCCGATAAAGGTTGATTCAAGGAAGAACGCCATCAAGCCTTCGATTGCCAGCGGTGCGCCAAAAATGTCACCGACATAGTGAGAGTAGTACGCCCAGTTTGTACCAAACTGAAATTCCATCGTAATACCCGTGGTGACACCCAAGGCAAAGTTAATGCCGAATAGTTTGCCCCAAAAGCGAGTCATGTCCTTGTAGATCATTTTTCCTGTCATGACATAGATGCTTTCCATAATGAGAAGAATCCACACCATGCCCAAGGTCAATGGGACGAACAAAAAATGGTAAAGTGCTGTCACGGCAAACTGTAACCGAGACAGATCAACCAGATGTTCACTGATCATTACACGCTCCTTAGCATTCGTTTTGAATGCGATTTATTAAGAAATAATTAATGTGATGTAGATAGCATATGTTCGGCAGCAGTTGACGCATCGACTTTTACAGCACGATCAGCGACCCAAAAGTACCAAATGCCATACAGTAGAATGAGTTTGATGATTAAGACTGCTATGATTTCTTTAACCAGTTTTCGATCATTGGCTTTCATGAAATAGCCCCCGTTTACATGATGTATATCAATTACTATGCCAAATGACTTTAAATTTTTAGTTAATTGAAATTTATAAATAAAATGTAAAATTAGAGTTTGATTAATAAAATAAAGCTGTCGAAACTGGCAGAGGGCATGACATAATTGGCAGATCAATAAAAAGCTGACATGTCATCCCTTGATGTGATTGATATGAGGTAACAAAATGGCCGTTTTGGATGCACTTCGTTCCTTGATTGAAGGGATGCCCGAGCCTGTTTTATTATTTGATGCGGACTTTCATATCTTGGGCGTCAATGCTGCTTATGTGCGGATATTTGATGAACAGCCCGATATGATGGTTGGTCAAAAGTGCTACCAGGTTTTACATCAGATCGATCATCCTTGCGGTACAGATCAACATCCCTGTCCATTGCAAATTGCCCAGCGTACGGGTGCGCGTGTAGAGGAAGTTCGCAGCCAATGTGGTCGTCAAGGCGCAAGACGAGTACGCGTTGAACTCATTCCGATTACACCTGATGCATCGGGTAAACAATATTTTCTGAATCGGGTTCATCAGCTAGAAACGGCGCGAGATTTTGCTAAGTCTGAACTGGTGGGGGAGTCGACTGCTTTCAAATCCATGATGAACTTGGTGGAGCGCGTTGCACGTTCCTCGACGACAGTTCTGTTACTCGGTGAGTCTGGCACGGGTAAAGAGTTAGTGGCGCGTGCGATCCATGATGCCAGCGCACGCCATGATAAAAGCTTCGTGGCGATTGATTGTTCAGGCTTGCCAGAAACCTTGTTTGAGAGCGAGTTGTTTGGTCATGAGCGCGGCGCATTTACTGGCGCAACCAGTGCGCGTGCAGGGCTACTGGAGGCTGCTCATGGCGGTACTCTGTTTATTGATGAAGTCGGCGATATTCCTCTAGGTTTACAAGTCAAACTGCTCCGTTTCTTAGAGACAGGAACTTATCGTCGGTTGGGTTCAACGACAATTCGGCATGCCGATGTGCGGATTATTTCTGCCACTCATCAACCCTTGTTGGATCGAGTAAAACAACAGTTGTTCCGTCAGGATCTTTACTATCGTCTCAGCGCATTTCCAATCCATTTGCCGAACCTACAAGCACGGGTTGATGATATTCCGATTTTGGCAACGACCTTATTGCAGCGCATTTCTCGGCGCGAACAGCAGGTGTTCAGTATTGATCAAGACGCAATTCATTATTTAAAGACACTTGAGCTCAAAGGGAATATCCGCGAACTGCGTAATATTCTAGAGCGCGCAGCGGTTTTAGCTTTTTCTGCGTTAATTCGGGTGAATGATATTCAGCAAGCCTTGGCACTGGAAAATACCCATATAGATTTTCATACGCCTCTTGAACAACTCACAATTTCTCAGGATGCCACTAAGCCACTGAAAGCTTTAGAGGATGATCTGTTGTTGAATTTGCTTAATAATCATCGTGGGAATAAAAGACAGCTTGCAGAAGCACTTGGAATCAGTGAGCGCACGCTTTATCGCCGATTAAATAAGCTTGCTTAAGATAAGTGTTTAGAAGTTTTGTATGTGTTAATTGTTGAAATGTGTTTTTCAATGTTTGCTTTGAAGTCTTCCTAAGGGGATGAGAAACACTGCTTCGCAAGAGAAGGATATGGTCTAGATCTTATTCTAAAACCATCCCCATCCCGACCTTCCCCTTGAAGGGGAAAAGTATTCATTTTCTCCATATTTTTACGCAACTCTATCTAATAAACCGTCATTTATGCAAAAACGCACACAAAACCGCAGTGGAATACGAAGCCAACACACGTCAAAATACAAACATTCATAGAGATACTTGAATAAATTGGGGAAATTACGATGAGTCGCTCTTTTGGCGTTTTGGCAGTCTCGATTGCTTTGAGTCTGGTTGGTGTGATGCCTGTAGTTGCAAATGCTGCAACCGTTGGGCAAATGACGACACAAGTTGCTGCCACAGAGGCGCAAGCCACAGCAAAGTTAAATGGTTTATTGGGAAAAATTAGCAGCTTACAAGCAAACTTTAGCCAAACGACGAAGGCAACGACATCGACTAAGTCTATCCCACAAAAACAGGGGTTGAGATCTAGCCACTTGGGTCAGACTTTTAGTGGTGTTATGCAGGTGAAGCGTCAAGGTTTATTCCGTTGGGAAACAACCAGTCCGATGAAACAGTTGATTGTGGCAACCGGTAAAACCGTGTGGATTTATGATCCTGATTTGCTGCAGGCGACACGTCAGACGTTGGATGAACAGATGAGTAATACGCCAGCGTTATTGTTATCTGGAAATGCTGCTCAGATCATGAAGTCGTATAAAGTCACTCAACCGAATAGTGCAATTCCATATTTCGTCCTGTATCCACGCGCAAAAGATGGTGTATTTGAAAGTTTAGCGATTCGTTTCGATGCGAATGTTCCTGCACAGATGGTGCTGTCAGATTCATTGGGACAGCAAACTACCGTGAATTTCACGGATATTAAAGTCAACCCAGAGATTGCTCGCAGTCAGTTTGAATTTGTCCCGCCGAAGGGTGCTGATGTGATTGATCAGTAAAGTTTTGCTTTGAAGTCTTCCCCTTCAAGGGGAAGATTTAGATGGGGATGGCTTTACTTTACTTTGAAACCATTCCTATCCCGACCTTCCCCTTGAAGGGGAAGGAGACGAGCATTGAGTCTTTACTTACTCAGCAACCCATTAATCCAATGATTGAGGCGATCTGGCGCAAAGCCAGAGATGGTATAGAGTAGGCGTGTTGAAAGTCCTACAGGTGTATGAGTTGCAGGTGACTTGTCATTGGCGACCTGAAAAATCGTTTGTGCGACATCTTTTGGCGTTAAGCGCGCGCCCATTTTTTTGAAACTCGCAGCATTCATATCCGTGACCATTGCTGTTTTTACAAATAAAGGCATGATATCTAATACACGGATGCCTTGAACTTTCCATTCATTATCCAGCGCTTCTGTTAGGCCGCGAATTGCAAACTTGCTGGCTGAGTAAGTTGCGATATCAGGTTGACCGTAAATTGCAGAGGCTGAGGATAGGTTAATGACACGAGAGTTAGGCGTTGTTTGTAGATAAGGAAATGCACTGTGACAGCCATTGATGACGCCTTGTACGTTGATATCAATAATTTGTTTATGCTGTTGGATTGTGATGTTTTGAAATGCACCAGAGTGTAGAACGCCAGCATTATTAATCAATAAATCAAGGCGAGACTTTTGTTCAAAAAAAGCAGCTAATGATTTCTTCCAGCCTTCAACATCGGTGACATCGAGTTTGCCGTAAATAGCTTGCTTACTACCGATTTCTTCAGCAAGGCGTTGGACAGCAGCTTCATCGCGATCATATAAGCCGACAAACCAACCTTTTTTTGCAAAAAGACGTGCTGTTTCTTGTCCAATTCCTGCGCCTGCACCTGTGATCAATACGCATTTCATTGCAGAACTTCCTTGTAGGTTTTAACGATTTTTTTCGTCAGTTATTTATGGAGATGGCGCAATTATACGTGTAACTAACAGTTGGTCAATTTTATAGTGATCAATATCGACGACTTCAAATTTAAACCCTGAAAATTCAACAAAATCGGTGCGTTTTGGAATTTTGCGCAGCATATACATGATAAAGCCTGCGATAGTTTCATAGTTTTCTTCATCAGGGAAAAGTTCTAGGCCCAGTGCATGCTTCACATCACCAATCGGTGTGACACCATCAATTAACCATGAGTTTTCATCACGTTGAATGACTTGTTCTTCTTGTTGACTAACCAAATCACCCATCACTGTGCTCATCACATCATTCAGCGTAATGACACCGACGACCAAAGCATATTCATTAATGACCGCTGCGAAGTCTTCGCGGGTGGCTTTAAAGCGGGCTAAGAGTTCCGATAAGGTCAGCGAGTCAGGGATCATCAATACATTACGAATATTTGACTCGTAGATTTGTGCAAGTGGTTGATTGTTAATCATTCTCAGCAGGATGTCTTTTGTATCGACATAGCCAATAACTGTATCAATGGTTTGGTCACAGACTAGAAATTTAGAATGAGGATGTGCGGCAATTTTTTGTTTAAGGCTGTCGCTGTTTTCTTTCAACGTGAAGTAAATGATGCTTTCACGTGACGTCATGGATGACGGTACAGTACGGGATTCCAATTCAAAGACATTTTCAATTAAATGAAATTCTTGTTTATCAATTGCACCTGTTTGTGCGCCAGCATCTACCATCGCATAAATATCATCATAGGTAATGACATCGTTGCGTACTGTGGAAATATTAAATAGCTTGAATAGGCTATTTGCAGCACCGCTGATCAGGAAAATTAGAGGGGTACAGATTTTAATAAAAAATAAGAGCGGCCTCACCAAGCGAATAGACACTTGTTCTGGTGCTGTCATGGCGAGACGTTTCGGCATCAAATCAGCAAACAGAATAAATAGGGTTGTGACCACAATGAAAGAAATAATGAAGCTAATAGAGCCTAACATTTCGCCGCTGTATACATGGCTAATCATTGCTTGAATAGAGGGCGTGAGCGTCGCTTGTCCAAAAATACCGCCTAAAATGGCAATAGCATTTAAACCAATTTGCGTTGCGGCAAAAAAATTACCTGCTTGATCTTGGATGGTGAGGACTTTTTGTGCGTTAGTTTTACCTTCAGCCAATAAAACTTGAAGTTTGATTTTACGTGCGGCAGCGATAGAAATTTCGGACATGGAGAGAAAAGCACTACATGCTACTAAGATGCCAATCACCATAAAATTACTGAGCAAGCTCACAAGAAGTACCTTTTATTGATCCAATTTCATCGTAAATTATTCTAATCACTTGTTGTGACACTACAAAATCATTCAGCAAAAGGAACACTGGTGCTTCATGAGTATACTACGAACAATGACTTTGCCGAAGCTGTTATAATGGCGCTTAAATTGTATTCACATCGTTTAGATATGTATGCGATCACGCCTTAATAAATGAGTCTCTTATGTCCCACGCGGTAAACTCTGTTTCCACTAAAACTTCTGAATCTAATTCTCTCGCCACAGATTCTACGCAAAAGCCAACAACTACCACGACCTTCGCACAACTTGGGTTGTCGCCTAAGATTGTTCGTGCGCTAGAAGCGCAAGGCTACACTTCGCCAACGCCGATTCAAGTTGAAGCGATTCCTGCAGTGATTGCAGGTCGTGATTTACTCGCCGCAGCACAAACAGGAACAGGGAAAACCGCTGGTTTTACCTTGCCAATTTTGGAACTGCTATCACGCATTGATTTTTCACGGGTAAATCATAAAGCCAAGATTCGTACCCTGATTTTGACGCCGACGCGTGAACTCGCATCACAAGTTGAGGAAAGCGTGCGGACTTATGGTCAGCATATCGATGTCAAATCGATGGTGATGTTTGGCGGTGTGAATATTAATCCGCAAAAAGAACGATTAAATCGTCGTATCGATATTTTGGTCGCGACACCTGGACGTTTGCTGGATCACATTGGACAGAAAACCATTGATTTATCTGGCGTGGATACGCTGGTTTTAGACGAAGCTGATCGGATGTTGGACATGGGCTTTATTCGGGATATCCGTCGAATTTTACCGATCTTGCCGAAAGTTCGTCAGAACTTATTGTTTTCTGCGACTTTCTCAGAAGAAATTAAAACACTTGCCGCAGGCATTTTGAACAACCCTGTGCATATCGAAGTCGCGAAACAAAATGCGCCTGCAGAGCTGGTCAGCCAAGTTGTGCATCCAGTAGATCGTGAGCGTAAGCGTGCGCTGCTTGAGCATTTAATTACGACCAATCGTTGGGAGCAAGTGCTGGTTTTTGCCCGCACCAAGCATGGCTCAAATCGCTTGGCAGAGCAGCTCGATAAAGATGGCATCTCAGCGATGGCAATTCATGGCAATAAAAGCCAGTCTGCGCGTGAACGTGCTTTGAGTGAATTTAAAGCAGGTCGTTTGCGTGTGTTAGTTGCGACTGACATTGCGGCGCGTGGCATAGATATCGATCAATTGCCTCATGTAGTGAACTATGAGTTACCGACTACCCCAGAAGATTACGTGCATCGTATCGGGCGAACAGGGCGCGCTGGCATGTCGGGTGAGGCGTGTTCGTTGGTGTGTATTGATGAGTTACGCTTGCTTGCCAATATCGAAAAGCTGATGAAACGTAAACTGGAACAGCAAGTGATCAAAGGCTTTGAAGTTGATCCTCGCATCAAGGCTGAACCACTGCGTAAACCGCAAGAAGCACGTCCGCCGCGTAATCGGAATGGTGCAGCAGGGAAGTCTGCGAATAGCGGAGGACAGAAGCCTGCTTCTGCAGCGAAAAAGCCAACTCCAAAACCGAAGCCGCAAGGTAATCCGAATCACTCTGGTCATGCCAATCATGCGGGACAACGTCGTCGCAGTTCGGGTTCGGGTGGTTGATAGGTTTTATTGGATTGGTGATGTAGGGGCAACCTTTGGTTGTCCGTATCAAATGCTAGAGTAATATCTAAAAGGGCAACCACAGGTCGCCCCTACAATTTTCATTTTTTTGTATTCGTGAGTTTTTTAAGATAGGTGTGTAACATGGTACTTAAAAAAGAACATGCTCAAGTAAATAGCCAGCAAAATACAACTAGCGATTTTGATATGCTTGAAAATGAGCTCCATGCCATGATGATGCTTCTTACAAAAGAGTCTTGGTTAATAGAAAATCAAGATGCTATCGCAGCGTATAATCAGCATATTGCTGATCATGGCGTATTTAGTGATGGGCTACGTTGTTTTTAAAATGCCCTAATCTCTACCCATCTAGACCTAAACCCCTTACACTATCGACCATTCATTTATTCACCTTTTTAAAGCCATTGACACGATCACGGACAAAAAATGCTAGACCCAAAATTACTTCGCACCCAACTTGATGTGGTGAATGCAGCCCTCGCAAAACGTAATGGCTTACAGTTAGATGCAGCACTTTGGGCATCGCTGGAAGAGCGTCGTAAAGACTTACAAGGTCGCACAGAAGCCTTGCAGGCCGAGCGGAATAACGGCGCAAAACAGGTCGGTCAGATCAAGAAAGCAGGCGGCGATGCCAGTGAGTTGATGGCGCGGATGCAGGCGGTCGGTGAAGAAGTCAAAAAAGTCGAAGCCGAATTTGATGCATTGCAAATCGAAATCGAAACCCATGCGATGAGCATTCCGAACATGCCTGACGAATCAGTGCCTGTCGGTGAAGATGAAAAAGACAATGTCGAAGTCTTGAAGTGGGGCACACCGCGCAGCTTTGATTTTCCAATTAAAGATCATACTGATCTTGGCGAAAGCATGGGCGGTTTGGACTTTGCTAAAGCTACTGAAATCACAGGTTCACGTTTCAGCGTATTAAAAGGACCTTTGGCGCGTCTGCAACGTGCGCTTGCACAGTTCATGGTGGATTTCCATACTGAACAGCATGGCTATACTGAAGTGTATGTGCCACTGATGGTCAATGCGGATAGCTTGAAAGGCACAGGTCAATTGCCTAAGTTTGAAGAAGATTTGTTTAAACTGAGCGGTGAAAAACCATATTACCTGATTCCAACTGCAGAAGTTCCAGTGACGAATTTGGTTCGTGATGAAATCATTGATGAGAAATCCTTGCCGTTGAAATTTGTTGCGCATACGCCATGTTTCCGTAGCGAGGCTGGTTCGTATGGTCGCGATACACGCGGTTTGATTCGTCAGCATCAGTTTGAAAAAGTTGAAATTGTACAAATCGTCAAACCAGAAGACGCACCGCAAGCGTTAGAAACCTTAACAGGTCAAGCTGAGGCGATTTTGCAAGCGTTGGAATTGCCATATCGCAAGGTGTTGTTGTGCGGTGGTGATATGGGTTTCTCCGCAGCCAAGACTTATGACTTAGAAGTATGGTTGCCGAGCCAAGACACGTATCGTGAGATTTCAAGTTGCTCGATGTTTGGTGATTTCCAAGCGCGTCGTATGAAAGCACGTTTTAAAGCTGACAAGAAAACCGAGTTTGTACATACACTGAACGGTTCAGGTTTGGCGGTGGGTCGTACCTTGCTGGCACTGATGGAAAATCATCAACAAGCCGATGGTTCGATTACAATTCCAGTTGCACTGCGCCCTTATTTACGCGGACTTGAGTCGATTAAATAATTGCATTATTGAGCTATTCGGCGGATGATTTAGTCATGCCGAATGGTTGAATGACGATGAAAATAACGAGGAGGCGAAAAGCCTCCTTATTCATAAGTGAATGATCAGATTAGTAATTAGGGGATCATCGTGGATGTATTACCAATTGCGCTCAAATTAACCAATCAACAGTGTTTGATTGTGGGCGGGGGCAAGATTGCGCGGCGTAAGGCTGAACTTTTGGTGCAAGCGGGTGCGCAGCTGGATGTACTGGCTGTCGATGTATTGCCTGAATTAGACAGCATGGCAAAAGACAGTGGTGGTAGCGTTTATTTGGAGCATTACTCATCCAATTTTGACTTACAGCAATATCGTCTTGTGATTGCGGCAACTAATGATGCAGCCGTGAATCAGCGTGTTTTTCATGATTGTGAAGCGCAGCGGATTCTGGTGAATTCTGTCGATGATCCACCGCATTGTCGTTTTATCGTGCCTGCGATTGTCGATCGTTCGCCACTCTTGATTTCTGTGTCGAGCGGTGGAAAGTCACCTGTATTGGCACGTCAACTGCGTACCAAAATCGAATCATTAGTCCCTGCAAAATATGGCGATCTCGCTAAATTTTCTGGCGATTGGCGTCCTCAGATTAAAGCAGCGATTGTAAATCCCGATGAGCGTCGAATCTTCTGGGAAACGTTGTACGCGGGTCAGATCGGAGAGCAAGTGCTCAATGGTCAACGTGAAGCGGCTGATGCTGCAATGCCGCAAGCCTTAGCGGATTGGCAGGCTGATATTTCTTCTCGAGGAGAAGTCTATCTCGTCGGTGCAGGGCCGGGTGATCCAGATTTGTTAACGTTTAAAGCATTACGTTTGATGCAACAAGCCGATGTTGTGGTGTATGACCGTTTGGTGTCTGCGCCTATTTTGTCGCTTGTTCGTCGTGATGCTGAGCGGATTTATGTTGGGAAGGCGCGAGCGAATCATGCTGTGCCGCAAGAAAACATTAACCAGTTGCTCGTTCGTCTGGCGAAAGAAGGTAAGCGCGTTTGTCGTTTAAAAGGCGGTGATCCGTTTATCTTCGGTCGAGGCGGAGAGGAGATTGAGGAGTTAGTTGCGGCAGGCGTTGCGTTCCAAGTTGTGCCGGGAATTACTGCGGCATCGGGTTGTAGCGCCTATGCAGGCATTCCGCTGACGCATCGTGAATATGCGCAAAGTGTGCGCTTCTTGACGGGTCATCTCAAAGAAGGTTCGCCAGCACTTCCGTGGTCTGAACTGATTTATGAAAATCAGACTTTGGTGTTGTATATGGGCTTGGTTGGACTGCGTAATACATGCAAAGAGTTGATGGCGCATGGTTTGCGGGGTGATATGCCGATTGCGCTGGTGAGTAAGGGAACAACACCTGATCAGCATGTCGTGGTGGGTACGATTGAGACGATTGCTGATTTGATTGATGAGCAAAAAGTCGTTGCGCCGACGTTGACAATTATTGGTGAAGTGGTGCGGCTTCGAGATAAGTTGAAGTGGTTTGATTGAGGCTTTTATTTGCCAATGAAAAGGACTGCCATCTGAAAGGTTGTTTTTTTATGTCAATTTTATTTGTGGTTTGCTAGGGTGCGCATTGAGCACCAATTTAGAAGCTGTATATGTTTGGTATGCTATTACTGGTTATTCAGTGCGTTAGTTGAAGCGCAGTCTTGACAATAAAATTCGAATGGTGCTGCACAAACCCACTTTCTCTTTTTTGCCTCTTCAGTGACTTCAATGCAAAATTGGAGGAAGTCGCGATTGGGATCTATGTCTACATCTCCATAACCAATCATTGCTTCGCAATTATGGCATTGAAATCCAAATAGAAGATGGGCATTTTGATGCCAGACATCATGTTCATTAAATGTCATTGTTGTCTCCCTCCTATATTTATAATTAGAAAATAAAACGCGTCTGCATAAGGCTACTGACTTTTTACAAAATCTGACTTTTTGATAATTCTCCACGCGTATTGACAGGCGAGGCGAGCTATGGAGCAAACAACAAAAAAGACCGCCATTCAAATGACAGTCCTTTTTTCACATCAATCTAGCTGCTTATGATTTGCTAGCAGCGCCTTCAATCGCAAATGCAATACGGCGATTTTTTAGTTTGCCTTCTTCAGTTGTATTGTCAGCAATCGGTTGGCTTGAACCCATACCTTTCGCAGTGATTAATGTTGCTGAGACACCTTGATTGGCTAAGTAGGTAGCAACTGATTTTGCACGAGCTGTTGATAGAGCGACATTACTCTTTTCATTACCCGATGAGTCCGTATGTCCTGTGATTGCAATTTTAAGATTTGGAACGGCTTTGATCAATGCTGCCGCTTTATCCAAAACTGCTTTGTTAGCATCAGGAATGTCGTTTGAACCTACTGCAAAGTTAATGACTTGCAGATTCAATGCATGCATCACACTGTCTGGATTCACAGCATTCGGGTTGATATTGGCAAGTTCACCCGCAGCAACTGCGTTTGGATCAAGTGGAGTCGCAGATTGAACAGTGATGCCTGTACCAAAAAGCGTTTTAAGACGTTCGATCAGTTTTGCAACTTCGAGTTGGTCTGGGCCATTGATGGTGACAGTGTTGCCTTTGAGTTCAAGATTGGTATTTGCTGAAGCCTTAACCGCACCTAGCGCATCGCTTAAGCCTGCTAGACCTGCAAAGGATGTGTCTACTGCTGCATCGGTTTTGATGTCACATTTGGCTGCTGGGCCGAATTGAGCTTGAACAGCAGAAGTGAGGTTTGCGACGAGATCAGCATTGCCTGCAACACCTTTACAGTTGAGCAATTCACCGTGTGCACCTGTATTCAGTGACATGGTTTCAGGGCTGAGGTTGGCGTTAGATACCACTGGAGTTTTGGCAACGACAGGAACCGTCTGGCTTTGGCAGCCTTTCCAGAATAATAAACCCAGAAGAATAAGCACAACTAAACCTAGCCATGGCAGTAAGCGCAGGAAGAATGAGGTTGGTTCTTTGACAGCTTCTGCGGTCATTTGACCAGCAGCATGGACTGATTTATGGGCGACATCGCTTGCTGCATGAAGCACGTTTGCTGTGGCTGCTGATGTCTTGCTTGCAAGTTCAGAGGTGCTTTCAACGACAGATGACGCTGTATGGCTGATGGTATCTACTGCCGCAGATGTGACATCGGATGCTTTGTGTGCAACGTCGGATACTGCTTCCGCAACTTGATCACTTGCTTGACGCAAGACACTACCTAAACTTGCTACGCTTTCTTTAACAGCATTAAAAACACCTAAGCCGATGAGTGAAGGTAAGCCAGCCGCAGTATAAATCCAGTCAGGAAAATGACCTTGTAAATGTTCAGCTTGTCCTTCGAGCAATTCATTCATGCCTTCTTTGCCGAGGCTTGCGGTTTGTTCGAGGCTGTGGATTTCTGCAAGACTATGGACAGCAATTAAATTCAGTGCTTGTAAACTGGTTGTCTCGTCAATCTCACCGAGTCCTGTGAGTTCTTGATGTGCGCTGGATAAGTTTGCATCTCGCCAAAGCGCAGCACTATCTTGTTTTTCAAGAATCTCTAGAACCGTCGCAGTACCTTGAGTCTGATTAATGTTAACTAAACGACCGACGACTAAGGCAAGTCCTGCATTAATAAAACCAGTCGCTCGCTCCATACTGAGGCCGTAGTTTTGGGTGACTTCACCAACCAGATTTGCCCCTTGGGTCTCGCGTAAGTGTTGCAATAAAGATAATGCCATTTTGTGAAGCCTCTCTCATTCAGTGGAGAATATTGTGTGGAGAACTATAATTTGTAGTATCAAAACAAGTTGGAGTAGAACTAAAACTTCTCATCAATAAAATTAGATGTGCCAATACGTTATTAAATATCCTTGATTGGGCGTGCATGATAAGTTGTGTAGAAATTTATCATGGAATGAGCGCAAAGGTAACATGCGCCCATGACAAATTCACTAGTCTTTATTAGTCCAGAATTCTTAAACTTGGCTTTTTCACTGGAGCAGTTTCAGCTTGCAGAGTTGGTGTTTCTTCTGTTGGGGTGTTGGTGTCTTCAACAGCTTCATTTGCATATTCGTTCGCATCGAAAAATAAGCCTTGACCATTTTCACGCGCATACAGACCCATGATGGCGCGCATCGGGACGTAGACTTGTTGTGGTACTCCACCAAAGCGGGCACTAAATCCGACGGCGTCATTATCCATCAGTAACTGATGCACTGCATGTGGTGCAATATTGAGAACAATCTGTCCATCTTTGATGTATTGCTGCGGAACAAAAACGCCTTTTTCTTCGGCATTGATCAGCAGATAAGGCGTGAATGAATTGTCATTGATCCATTCATAGATTGCACGAACGAGATAAGGACGCGTTGGGCTAATAGTCGATGGAGAGGTTGATGTGGTCATGATCGGGCTCACAGTTTCATTTGTTTAGCATTTTTTGTATTCGTCATCGAAATGCCGGTTTCAATCGCGCTGTCTGGCACGTTCTTGTGCCGTCAGGGATTTGATAAAAGCTGGACGTTCAAATAAACGCTGACAGTATGTTAACAGAGGTTTTGCTAAATTGGAGGGTAAGTGGATGTCCATTTGTGGTAAACGCCACAAGACGGGAGCAAGTAGACAATCACACAGACCAAACGAATCACTCAAGAAGTACGGCTGATGACCAAAAAGCGGCGATAAGCTGATGAGAGAATCAGTGAGGGCTTTGCGGGCTTGCGCAGCTTTTTTGATATCCAGTGTTGTTGGATCTGTCAGGAGAATATCTGCTGCGGCTAACCAGTCGCGTTCGATGCGCCATGCATATTGTTTGACCAATGCACGTGCCGCTGGTGCATCAGGGTGTAGACGAGTTTGTCGGTAACGATCATCAAGGTATTCTAAAATGATACGACTTTCAAATAGTCGTAATTCGCGCTCAACTAAAGTGGGCAGCGTGTTGTAAGGATTCAGTGCAGCTAAGTCTTCAGGTCGGTCATCTGGATCGACCAATATGAGCGTGTATTCGATCTCTTTTTCCGCCAATGCTAAGCGAACGCGGTGACTATGATGTGCATCTGGATGTGCGTATAGAAACAAGCCGTTTTGTAGCGGTAAATTGGCTGCTGAAGATGTCGGCGCGGTGCGAGGCGAAGCTTTAGACGTAGAAGCTGAAGACATGAATACATCGTATTTTTAATCGATCTAAAAGTATAAAGCAGTTTGGATCAATTAGGCGTGATTTTAATGCCTCATTTATTAACAATACTGTTTTAGCGGAACGAATTCACTTATTCCACATCTTTCCAATATTCTTTGTAAAGTAGGTACACAGGAATAAGAAAGATCAATAAAAATAGAATCACGAAGATGCCGTAAATCTTACGTTCACCTTGAGCAGGTTCAGCCGCATAGTTTAAGAAATTAACCAGATCGCCAATTTGTTTTTGGAATGCTTGGTCGCCGACTTGTTGGTGTAATCCATCCAGAACATTCGGCATCGCGACATCGTGAATGACCGTATTATTCACACCAAAAGGACGGTTTTTATCAGGATAAAAACTAAGCAAGTAGGTATACACCCAATCAGGGCTTTTGATGCGAGTTTCTACACTCAGATCGGGGGGCACAGTACCGAAGATTTTTCTCTGAAGTTCTGGATCTATTTTGTTATCAATACCATCCGTCACTTTGCCATTAGTCAGCTTCATGTATTGTTCAAGGAGAGCTGGTGGAATAGATAAATCCTGAGCCATACGTTCATAGCGGAGATATTTCAGCGAATGACAGCTTGCACAGTTATTCATAAAAAGCGCCGCACCACGTTGTAAGGACGCTTGGTCATTCACATCAATCGGTGCTTGGCGACAAGCTAAGTCATGTTTTTGAGTCTGATTTGGATGCAATGGATCAGGTTTAACGCTTGAGCCACAACTTATGCTGGCATGTGTGGTACTAATCGAAAATCCAGTGATTCCATTTAAAAGAATAATCGAAATTAATATCGAACGAATTTTTGAGGTCATCATTAGTGACCTCGTGTGATACGGTCAGGTGGAACTTTAAAGTTTTCAAATCCTGTATAAAACGGCATCAACAAGAAATACAGGAAATAAAGCAAGGTCATGATCTGAGCAAGTGATTGATTACTTAAGACTGGTAATAATCGATGATCGAGTGGTGTGGCGCCGATGATGCCTAATACTAGAATGCTGATGACAAAGATTGCGAGCCAAACCTTTGATAGTAAACCTTTATATCGCATCGACTTCACAGGAGAGCGATCTAACCATGGTAAGAAAAAGAAAATCAAGATTGCACTCATTAATGCCAGTACGCCACCGAGTTTGTTGGGAATGGCCATCAAAATCGCATAAAACGGTGTGAAATACCAAACAGGCGCAATATGATCTGGGGTCTTTAGATGATTGGCAGGTTCAAAGTTCGCATGTTCTAAAATATATCCGCCACCTGTCGGCCAGAAAAAAACCACACTAAAGAAAATGATGAGGAAAATTACGATACCGACTAAATTATGCAGGATGTGATACGGGTAAAGTGGAATACCATCCAGTGGAATGCCGTTTTTATCGATTTGTTTTTTAATCTCAATACCATCTGGATTGTTGGAGCCGATATGATGCAAGGAGACTAGATGGATAAAAATGAATCCAACCAAGAATAACGGAATGGCAATTACATGTAGTGCAAATACACGGTTAAGCGTAATCTCTGACAGTACAAAGTCGCCGCGCAGCCATGTCGAAATAGAGTCACCAACACAAGGAATTGCCGCAGGTAAATTAAAGATGACTTGCGCACCCCAGAAGGACATATTACCCCATGGCAGCACATAGCCAAAGAATCCTTCCGCCATGATCAGCAGATACAGTCCCATGCCGACCAACCAAATGAGTTCTCTGGGTTTCTTGTACGAGCCGTAAAGTAACCCGCGAAATATATGTAGGTAAATCACTAGAAAAAGCGCAGATGCACCAACTGCATGCATATAACGTAGTAACCAACCATCTGTGACATCCCGCATGATGTTGCCTTCGATCGATGCGAATGCGCCTTCGATACTTGGGGTATACATCATGGCAAGCCAGATGCCTGTGATGAGCTGGCTAAATAGAACCAACATCGACAATACGCCAAACAAATACCAAAAATTTAGATTCTTGGGCGCGTAATATTGAGATAGATGTTTTTCATGAGTTTGCTGGACTGGGAAGCGTAAATTGATCCAGTTTTTGAACCGCTGCTTGATCTGCATTAGGCGTCCTCACCGATGGTTAGGATATTGCCAATCAGCTTGTATTTTGGAATTTCCATATTGAGAGGTGCGGGAGAACCATCAAATACGCGACCCGCTAAATCATATCGTGAGCCATGACATGGACATAAAAATCCACCTGCCCAATCTGCGCCGAGGCCTGATGCGTTCGCTTCTGGGCGAAAACCTGGAGCGCAACCTAAGTGGGTGCAGACACCCACCATGACGAGTAGATTTGGATCGCGTGAACGATGTGCGTTCTTTGCATAATCAGGTTGGTTGGATTCATTGGAGTTGGCATCGCGTAATTTTGGATTATTAACAACCAGCTTTTTAAGCATCTCATCCGTACGACGAATAATGTAGACCGGTTTACTTTGCCACTCGACCACCATCATTTTTCCAGCTTCAAGCGCGCTAATGTCTTGAGTAATCGGACTGCTTGCTGCTCTGGCTTTTTCGCTGGGTGTGCATGATCTGACGAGGGGAGTGCATACACCAATCACTCCTACTGCGCCCATCGCAGTAGTGGTATTAATCAACATGCGACGGCGATTGATATTGATGTCGTCTTTATCATTCGCGTTGCTCATTGAGTGTTTCCTTTAAATTTTATGGCTTAAACGTTTTCTTAATGACTGCTGCTAACTCTTGTTTTGCCCCAGATTTTAGCGGTGCTCCATGTGCGGATACTAAACTGTCAAAATCAAGCGCTAATAGTTTGGCAAAGTCCTGCTGTAAACTTTTGCCTTTAGGTGTGACTCTTTTTAGCCAAGGCCCGCCAATCAGTAGACCCAGCCTAAATCCCATCAGCTTTACAATCAGTTTGGTTGCAGGAGTAAAATAACTCCAGTCAGACCAGTATTGTACGCTATCTGTGGTAATCAAGAGCTTTAAAGGCTTAATGAGAAGTGCGGCTTCTGGATATTTAGCGATTTCGAAAATAAAAAAATCAGAATCGTGAATCGGTGGCTTTATCTGAGCGCTAATAAATTGGTGTGGAATTAACTCTTTGTATGTTTCATGTCCCTGCTGGCTCCAAAATTGAGCTTGGTAACGATCTATATAGAATTGGTCATCTAAACCATGAAAATCGCCTAATCGAATAATATTTTTGACTGTACCCAATTGATCTAAGTTGGCTAATTCATTGTCATTGATACGGACAGGATTAATGAGCGTCAAATCATTCTCTTGTTTGATGATGACCATGTTGCGGTTCATTCTTAGTCCAGGTCCAATTTTGATGCTGCCGTGAACAAAGTAAACGTTCGGAAATATCTCTATGATCGGATCATGCGGAAATGCGGGTGCGTATGATGGTTGAGCCATTCTAATTATTCCCCTTGTTTAATAAATTCAGATTCCTTTGAACTTAGCATAAAAGTGATTTATCTGATAGTTCACAGATGTTTACTATTAGTTTTGATAGTGAATTTTGATAAGTAAGAGTAGCTCGTTGAGCTTGTCGAAACGTGTGGTATGTGATTTATGCAAAAGTAGTCTACGCACTTCGACAGGCTCAGTGATCTAGCTTTGGCGAAAGTTAAAAAAATCGAATCTCAAAATAACAAAAACCCCGAACAGAGTCGGGGTTTTGTACACATCCAAAAAACGTTTCGAGAATTAACGTTTTGAGTATTGTGGGCGTTTACGCGCTTTGCGTAGACCAACTTTCTTACGCTCAACTTCACGAGCATCACGAGTCACGAAGCCAGCTTGACGCAATGCTGATTTCAATGTTTCGTCAGATGCGTACAGTGCACGGGTGATACCGTGACGGATCGCACCAGCTTGACCACTCATGCCACCGCCTTTAACGGTAACAAAGATGTCGTATTTAGCGATGCCATCAACCAACTCAAGTGGTTGACGAACGATCATGCGTGAAGTTTCACGTGCAAAATACTGATCAAGAGTCTTGTTGTTGATAGTTAATGCGCCTGAACCTGGAGCCAGGAACACACGAGCGGTAGCGGTCTTGCGGCGACCAGTGCCGTAATTGCGTTGTGTCGTCATGGCTTACAGTTCCAAAACTTGTGGTTGTTGTGCTTCATGCGGATGAGTTGCACCTGCATAAAGTTTCAATTTGGTGATCATGGCATAGCCAAGAGGACCTTTTGGCAACATGCCTTTTACCGCACGATGAATCACGTCAGTTGGTTTGTGAGCGATCAACTTGGTGAAGTTGGTTTCTTTCAAACCGCCTGGGAATTCACTGTGGCGATAGTACATTTTGTCTTGCGCTTTATTGCCAGTCACTACAACTTTGTCCGCATTGATGACGATGATGTAATCACCAGTGTCAACGTGTGGTGTGTAGCTTGGCTTGTGCTTGCCGCGCAGACGACTCGCGATTTCAGTCGCGATACGACCAAGTGTTTTGCCGTCTGCGTCAACGAGGAACCACTCGCGGGTGACGTTTTCTGGCTTTGCGCTGATAGTTTTCATTGCATTAGTGCCTATATAAAAGTGTTTAAGAGAGTTTACGGGGCTCTCAAAACAGACCGCGAATTATAGGGAAGTATTTTGGGCTTGACAACCGATTTGGCGTGAAAACTAAGATTTCTTTTGTAGGATTATCACCTTTCGATGATTTATCAAAGTCTAGGGCGCGGTATACTGCTTTATCTTTGTGAATTCATTATTTTTTGGTGTGACATGAGTACATCGGCGTTACCACTTTACCTGACGACTGGCGAACCTGCTGGGATTGGCATTGATATTACTTTGGCATTGGCTAAATTATTGCCAGAACATGGGATTACACGTCCTGTGATTGTGCTTGCTGATCCTGCACTCATGCTGCGTCGTGCGCGTAAATTGGGCTTGGATGTCAATCTAATTGATTATATGGGACAAGAAACGGCTGCGCCTGCGGGAAGTCTTTATATTCGCCCTGTGCCGCTGCGTGTACCAGTGGTTGATGGTCAGTTGAATCCGCTGAATGCGCCGTATGTGCTGGAACAGTTATCGGTTGCTGCGGATGCATGTCTGCATAGGCGTGTGGCGGGTGTGGTGACGGCACCTGTGCAGAAATCGGTGATCAATGAAGCAGGGATTGCGTTCAGTGGTCATACCGAGTTTTTTCAGGAAAAAGCCAAAGTTAAAAAAGTGGTGATGATGCTGGCGACGCGCACGTTGCGTGTTGCACTGGCTACGACACATTTACCGCTGCGTGCTGTGCCTGATGCGATTACGCCTGAGCTGCTCACGCAAGTTCTGACGATTTTAATTCATGATTTACGGACTAAGTTTGCGATAGAGAACCCTAAAATTCTGGTATGTGGTTTGAATCCACATGCAGGTGAGGGTGGTTATCTTGGTCATGAAGAGATTGAGGTGATTGAGCCTGTACTTGCGCAATTTCGGGCGCAAGGTGTGGATGTAGGTCATGCGTTGCCTGCGGATACGTTGTTTACGCCGCGCTTGCTGGATGGTGCGGATGCGGTGCTGTCGATGTATCACGATCAGGGGTTGCCTGTGCTTAAGGCGTTGGGTTTTGGTGAGGCGGTGAATATTACGCTTGGTTTACCGTTTATTCGGACTTCGGTGGATCATGGCACTGCGCTGGATTTGGCGGGGACAGGGAAGGCGGAGGCGGGGAGTTTGGTGGTGGCGGTGAAGTTGGCGGATGAGCTGGCGCGTCGGAAGGTTCGATAAAGCTGCATTTATGCTTCCGAGTTGAGAGCTTTGTTAGAGACCGACAGTGCGTGCGTAGAAATAATTTCTTTAATTATTCTTTTTGTGTCTACATTACTTTCGTGATTTACGTCATTTGGAATAATTATAAATTTTATTTCAAGTTCTTGATTTATATGGGTGTAGAGTTGGGCTAAGTAAACAAAGTCGATGCCCATTGCGTTACAGCTAATTAATATTTGATCAAAATTAACTGTGGCATGTCCATTTTCTATTCGTGACCATGAGGCTTGAGTAATTCCTAAAAACTGGGCCATGCTGCGTTGATCTAGACCCGATTGCTGCCTTAACCAAGATAGTATGCAACCCATCACTAAAGAAGGTGCTACAGAAAAATAGACATTTTTATTCATAATGTTTGTATTCGTTTAACGTATATAATATACTTTGGTTAGAGGTATCCGTTAAAAGTATAACTTATGCGCTCACAGTGCGCGAGGCTGTTAATTAATGAAACAAAAAATGGCACGCTATGAAATGCATAAATATTGGGGGAAAAAACCTTCCAAAGATCTGCTACAGTTGATTGAGCAGTACTCCAACGAGGGCGATATTGTTCTTGATCCTTTTGCTGGATACGGAGTTTTTGTATGTGAAGCTTTTCTTAATAATCGAAATGCTATTGGTAATGATTTAAACCCATCATCCATTTTTATTCAGAAGCAACTTCTGAATACAAAGGTCAATCTAGATCAATACAGAAATGAAATTAATAGAATACTAACTCAACTTGCGGGTTTATTGGATCATTGGTATAGCACCACTTGTCCAAAATGTCATCAATCTTGTCACATAGTCGCTACCTTACGCAGTAAAGAAAACAAACCTTTGATGAACAAAGTAAACTGTAAATGTAGTAACGCTGCAATTGAATATAAATTAACTGAAAGTGAAGCTAATGAATTATTAAACAAGGAGAATTTATGTTGTTCAGTTAAGCATCCCGTAAGTAAACTACTCAGAAATGGTCGAATAAGTGTTCTCGATAATATGACAACAGACGACTTATTTACGACACGCACACTGACCTGCCACGCAAAATTATTAGAATCTTTAGATTCAATAATAGATCCTTATGTACGAGACCTTGCCAAATTCACCTTTACATCGAACTTAGCTAATTGCTCTCGTTTAGTCCCACCCATAAACTCACGAGGGCCTATGGCTCCTGGAGCTTGGATGACTGGCTTCTATACGGGTGAAACCTATTTAGAAAATAATGTATTTCATTACTTTCTAAATAGAGTTTCAAAAGTAATCGCAGGTAAAGAAGACTATCTTTCTCAAATAAATCGAATAGACGGCTTTAGGCGTAAAGACGAGGTTAAGGATATAGGATCGTTTTGTCAGAACTCTCGTGGGTTTTTAATTACCAATTACGACACAAAAGTTCTTCGATTTCCTGATGCCTCAATTGATTACATATTCACTGACCCTCCGTATGGTGATTCAGTTCCTTATTTTGAACAAAGCGCTCTATGGAATACATGGTTAGGATATAAAGCTGACTATGAAAATGAAGTTGTAATTAGCGACAGTAAAGTCAGAGAAAAGCGAGCCGAACACTTTGCAAACGAAATTGCATTATGTATTAAAGAAATATATAGGGTTTTGAAGGAGGATAAGTTCTTTAGTATTACTTTTCATTCAATTTCAGGAAATGAATGGTATGCGTTGACTAAGGCATGTCTGGAAGTTGGCTTTACGATTCAAGATATTCAGTGGTTAACACAGAAAACTTTTGCGCCAAGGCAATTGAATAGAAAAAAAACTGTAAAAGGTGATGTGTTAATAACTTTTAAGAAGACAGGGATAAAACCAGTATTAAATAGATTAGACAAGGAGCAAACTGAAAAACTAATATGTGGGGAAGTTAAGGGAATTTTGAAGATTGAAAAATGTAATACTAATGATATTTTCATCGTTATATTAAGGAAAATATTCTCAGAACATATACTTTTTGAAGATACGAACTTTATTGAAGTTCTATCAAATAATTTTACTCTAGATGATGAGGGTTATTGGAGTTAAGCCGCTATTATGATCTGCATAAGTTGCGGCTATAAGATTAATTTGTAACGAGAACAGATATGGAGTTTACTTCGTATGCTCCTTCTAAGCCTTTGTCTTTTTGATAGTAGTATTTTATGTTGTTGAGCTCGCCTTTTGTTATTTTATCGAGTTTTGCTGTGACTTTGGCCTTTATTGCCTCTAAGTTACCTTTTAGTGGGCGTGCATCGTCAAACATATCTTTATAAGATAAAAAAACAAAAAATCTATTATTGTTTTTAAACAGTCTTTCCCCCTGGTATTTATAATTCCACCATTCAACGGACTTGAGATCCGCATCTAAATTTTCAACAATCTTCTTCCTTGACTTATGTAGATCGATAAGAAATTCTTGTGTTTCTTTACTATCACATTGTTTTAAAATATCGATAATTTCTACTTTCTTTAGTCCTCCGTAGTTTGGCAAGTCCAAGGTGTTTTTAACGCTCTTATAATGTTCCTTGATTGTTTCCATTTCGGACTTTTTGTTTCCAACAACATAATTATCATTTTGATCTTCTGAATAGGTTAAGCCTTTCTCGTATAAGTCAAAGTAGTCATCGGAGATGTGCGTAATTTTTAGATCAAAAGGAATAATTTTATCGCCGACCTTGACCAAGAAATCGACATATTTGATTTTTCTTAGAGTTGGTATAACATTCTGATGATCGTTGAAAATGTGCTCAATAAGATCATTTGTAACCTGATTATAGTATTGCCACAAAATGTAACTGCGAATTGTACCATTGAGTAAAGTGTCTACTTTTAATTCCAAGTCAGCCTTTGTTTGAATACTTTTATCCCGAACAAGCTCCTTTGCGGTATCGTTTAAGTCGTCATTCCTAACACCACACTTAACTTCTCCAAACTCTTTAATAATAGAGGGTAAGTGTTTTTCTTGTTCTATTCTATGCGTCCTTACTTCTGGATATTTTTCCTTAATATATTTAATAATTTCTTCTTCTGAAATTTTAGATAAGAATAATTTCTCATATAATTCTTCGGCCTTTCCCGTAGTGAGAACTTTGCCAGTCGTACGCTGAATTAGCTCTTTTAAATGGTCGTTTGCAAGTGATCGGATAAGTATATATCTTGAGAACCCCTTTTCTTGCTGCAATTTATGAAGATCTGTTTCTTTCTTCTCAAAATTCTTATGTAAATCTTTAAACATCAATGTTTCCTTGTAATATTCAAAAGGTCTCTAACTACTCTTATGTGTTATCTTTGACATAAAGTATGCCAAAATGCGCCACATAAGATCCTTGTTTTAATTGATATAGGGCTGAATGTGTCATCAAGATGTAGTTAAGTCAAGATTTAGTTCTTTCATATCCTCCAACCTACCCAATCATGTAAAATATCCCCCCTTATTACACCTAGAAAACCTGAGATTCCCCCATGAGTGAAACCGAAACGTTTGATAGCGATGCTTTGCTATTCGCAGAACCTGAGCTAAAAGGTCATAAAGCGCGTAAACGGTTTGGACAAAACTTCCTGCATGATCAGCGCGTGATTGGAAAAATCGTGCAAGCCGTTGCGCCGCGTCACGGTGACAACTTAGTCGAGATTGGACCAGGAATGGGGGCGTTAACTGCGCCATTGTTAGCCGCAGCAGAGCATCTGACAGTATTAGAACTTGACCGTGATTTAGCGGCAACTTTACCGACACGAATGGGTCATCCACAGCATCTCACCATCGTCGAAGGTGATGCACTACGCTTTGATTTTGCGCAAATGGAAAAATTGGATAAGCCACTGCGTGTAGTGGGTAATCTGCCATATAACATCTCGACGCCTCTGTTGTTTCATCTCATTCGCTATGGTGCACTGGTCAAAGACATGCACTTTATGCTGCAAAAAGAAGTGGTTGATCGTATCGTTGCCGAGCCAAAGAGCAAAGACTTTGGACGTTTGTCTGTGATGATTCAGTATTATTGCAAGCCGACATTCTTGTTTGAAGTACCGCCGGGGGCATTCAATCCACCACCAAAAGTGACCAGTGCAGTATTCCGTTTAGAACCTTATGTGGTCAAACCGATTCAAGCGCGGAATGAAAAACTGCTTGCGGCACTCGTTTCGCAAGTCTTCAACCAACGTCGTAAAACCTTGCGTAATACGCTGAAAGGTCAAATCGATGAAGCTGGTTTTGCCGAACTGGGTATTAGCCCGATGGCGCGTCCTGAAACCTTATCATTAGCCAATTTTGTTGCGCTTGCAGACTATATTGACACACACGTGCAAGATATTGAGTCTATTATTGATTCATCTGATGAGATGAGCGCGGAATAACGAATAATGCCAAGACGTTACAATTATGTGATCGGGGATTTGCAGGGCTGCTATGCTGCGCTGCAAGCTTTGCTTGAGCGTATTCAATTTGATGAAAAACACGATTGTTTGTGGTTTGCAGGTGACTTGGTTGCGCGTGGTGAAGACTCATTGGCAACTTTGCGTTTTGTCAAAAATCTGTGCGACAAAGAAGTTGCCTATACCGTGCTGGGCAATCATGATCTGAATCTTCTCGCAGTTTGGCGTGGATTCAGCAAGCTGAAAAAAAACGATCGCACTGCACCAATTTTTGACGCGCCTGATGTGGCAGTTTTACTCAATTGGTTGCGGAAACGACCTTTATTTCTTCGCCCTAATCCAGATTATGTTTTAATGCATGCAGGTTTGCCGCATTGTTGGTCGACAGAGCAAGCTGAGAGTTTGGCATTCGAAGTCGCTGCAACATTACGCGGGACATTTCTTGAACTGGATCGCTTCCTTGAAAATATGTATGGCAATGATCCAGATGTTTGGTCTGATGATTTGAAGGGCATGGCGCGACTTCGCGTCATTACCAATTATCTGACGCGGATGAGATTGGTTGATGCGCAAGGCAGATTAGAGTTTAGCTTTAAAGATGGATTAAACGTGCCGATGCCTGAAGGTTTTTCGCCGTGGTTTGATTGGAAACCACAAATTGCGCGGACGGAGAAGGTTTTATTTGGACACTGGGCTGCGTTAGAGGGGGCGGGGCAGATTCCAAATGCTATTCCGTTGGATGGGGGTTGCGTGTGGGGTGGTCAGCTTGTTGCCTATCGTTTAGAAGATGGGCAGCGATTTACCGTCCAATCAGGCTGTGGATTAGGGTAACAAACGCGTTTGACGTGCCAATGCATAAAGTTAGTACGCTCAAATTCAATGCGGATTTGATCATGGCTCGTGCCGAGATCGAGTCGATAACGATTAAAATAATGTTCGTAATAATGATGGGTTTTATTATTTCCAAGTACCTGAGCTTGGATTGCGAGCCATGCGGCTGGATCTATTTCGGTATAGAGTCGAGGTTCCACATGCTGCAAATAATTGTGTCCAATACCTTTCCAATCCTTTTCTGAGTGACGTTTGGGAATGATGTGAGCGAGCATTTCATCAGGAATTTTATGTTTGATCGCGGCAATATCTTGAGCTTCAAATGAACTCATCAATCTGTGTGTAGCCCAATATGCGGATAAATAATACACGCCTGCCAACATGACGATGGCATAGCCTAAAAGAATCCAGCACTGGTGTTTATTGTATGAAAACACTTTGATGAGATCATGGCGTAAGGGCATACATACCTAAATAGTGCATCTTATTGAGAGGTTAAGGAAACATCGCGTTGTTATTTGGAGTCGATAGTGACTTCTGCGTAATCATCTTAGTGGACTCAATCACAAATAAATAGGCTTAATCTGCAAAGATATACTGTTGGTCATTACATGAGTTCGTAGCGATTTTTCCCCAGAGCTTTCGCTTGATACAGCGCTTGATCTGCTTGGCGTAGAAGTTGGTTAACTGTGGTTGAAGGAGATGGCGTGCAAACTGAAATACCGATACTCACGCTCACCATCTTCCCGTTACCGTCAGGATGAGGCATCGCGGCGGTAGTTAATCTTTGCAGTAATCGTTCAGCTTGTGATTTGGCGAGATCTATATCCATGTTTGGAAATAATAAAACAAACTCTTCACCGCCATAACGTGCAGCTAACTCACCACTTCGATGTGCAAGCCCCTGAATAATTTTTGCCACTTGTTGCAAACACTTGTCACCCGCTAAGTGTCCTAGCGCATCGTTGTAACGCTTAAATGAGTCGATATCAATCATCATGATGGTGAGCGGTAATTGATAACGCAGCATACGACTCCATTCATGCTCCATTTGTTCATTCAAGTAGCGTCGATTGGCGAGTCCTGTGAGTGCATCTTCGCGAGAAAGCCTCTCACTTGTTTTTAATGACAGTTCTAATAAGTAGGATTGTAGGTAGTTAATGCGCTCTTGTCGTTTCAAGCCATAAGCAAGGAACATGGCTAAAAAACTGGCTGTCGCAAAGGTCTGTGGCATGATGAGCCAATCCATTTTTGCGCCAGTCGTATAAGTTAAAACAACGCCCAACACACCGCCAAGAAAGTTTGCAAGTAATGACAGTTGTAGACGTAGACCAACAAAACAGTATGTAAAGAATAAAATATAAGTGAGACCAATATAAGAGAGTGTAGAAGCTGCGCCCATGGGAATCGCATTATTTGCGTAGACTGCAACGGTGATCATGACAACACCACTGATGGTTACATACCAGTAGAACCAGCGGTCAAACATTCTAAAGAATGAAAAAATTCTGACGCCGAGCATGACTGCGCCAGCCAATGCATAAGCAAATACACATCGAGAGAGGCTATCGACAGGAATGAGTTTGAATACACTCATACAAATGATCGTAAATACAAGAAATGCAAAAATACCATTGAAGCGATAGGCTTTGATTGCACCATTGATAGCCTGTTTTCGATATTCTTGTTCCAATCGAGCAGGAAAAAGCAGAAACCAGATTCCTGTATCTAAGGTGGCTTTTATTTCAGCTTCGGAGAATTGAGGCTCGATGACTGGGTCTTCTACGTCTTCTTCGACGAGTTGAGACACTCCATTATTCATGACGGCAATATGCTCGTTTTTCATATTTACCCGCATCATCCTTGTTATGACCTTAAATGTAAATCTTCCTGATTTACAAGAAATAGTTTGTGAGAACTAAGTCACATTTAAGGTAGCATTAGTTAGGCGATTTATCTATCCTTTTATTCATCGCATCGTGACTCTGGGGTCTAATTGAACCGATCATCAATGAGCAGCATTCGTGAGTTAAGCTCATTGATGTTGTTTTTGGGATTGTGAGGAGGTAGGTAGACGCGTCGGTTTGTTTTATTTAGTTGTTACTTTCACGATGCCAGATTTGGCTACGACCTAATAATGAAAAACCTATGTAGCCTCGGACATTGAGTGTGTTGCCATCAGGAGAAAGCGTCATTTTGGCTTTGTACATATGACCACTCAAAGGGTCAAGGATTTTTCCGCCATCATAGAGTCCTTCTTGCGATGAATTCGGCATGAGCCCCCAGAGGATATTCAAGCCTTCAATTGGTTTATGCGTAAAGGGTTCTGGGCAGTCGATGCAATATTTTTCTGGAGTGTATCCAGCATGTGAAAGCACCTTAATGACAGTGCCACCATAAGAGCCATCAGTATATTTTTCTATTTTAATGAGAGATTTGGCAAAACCAGTTTTATCGTCGATGGTTTTCCATGTGCCTGTGACATCGGCAGCATGACCAAGGCTTGAGATACTGAGTGCGAGACCTAATATGCAACGGGCGAATAAGGTGCTGATTGTTATTTTTCTCATATAAAAATCCTTTAATTCTTGATGTTTTTATAGCATGACTCAAGGTGTTGTTAATATATCAATCGAATATTTCTATGTAAATTTACAGAAGCATTGATGAAGAAATTTTAAGAAAAAACAGGAATCACCCACATCGCCGTGATGACGGCATTGACCGCCATTCCAAAAGCAGCATATTCACCTGCAATAGGGCTGCGTTGCCATGCTTGGGCCGTGCCAATTGCATGAGCTGCTAATCCCATTGCAAAACCTGCGGCACGTTCGTCATCGATATTGCGTAAGAATAGTGGCGAAAGCACAGCGCCGATGAGTCCTGAAAAAATCACAATAAAACTGACGAGTGTGAGTGGAGCATGTGTCATTGCCGCGACATTGAGCGCAATCGGTGTGGTCACTGCGCGTGTGGCGAATGCGAGAATTTCTGGTTTTGCCAAGTGCAATCCATAGGCGAGAGACATCGGCAATACACTGCCGAAAATCGTTGCAAAAGCAAATAAACCAATGAGACGTTTGATCGGAAGCTGATCAAATTTGATCGTTGCCAATGGAATCGCAAGTGCAACAGTCGCATAACCGAGGATGTGATTAAATAGCGGTTCGACGGTCTGCGCGTATGCGGTGTAATGCCAATCAAAGATCGCAAGCAGTGATACCACAATGATAATTGCCGCAATCACCAGCGGAAAACGTGGAAAGCGAATGTTCAAAAACTTGGCCGCAACATAACCCACTAAGGTTAATAAGAAACCCGCGATAATCAGGATATTTGCTGAGTAATAATCAGCAATATGTTGAGTCAATAGATCAATCATAGCCATTTCTTCACGATGTATGCATACAGTCGTAGTGGAATCAGTGTGCTGACCACCATGATGAATAGAATTTTGAACGCGTCATTGCCAAGTCCTGCCAGCAGTGT
>JASLHI010000005.1 GCA_030149815.1 Aquirhabdus sp.
TAATGCTGACGGGCGTATGGGCCCATTAGGTCGGACATGGTTGGAGTGGTTAACCACGCTGCCAGTCTTCTGTTTACTCATATTGACGTTACTGATTGGTACTGGCGAAATGATTCATGGCCAGTTATTGCGTATGGGCGAGCAATTATTCGGTGACCCTGCTTCTGGTGTTCAGTATTCGTTCTTGCGTGGCGATCCTGCATTACCGACATGCGATAAGAATGCCAACATTGATGATTTAGTAAAAAAAGAGATGGCAGCTCCAGCCGAGAATGATGGGTTGGGCGGTTTATTTGATGATGCTAAGAATCCTGAAGCCATTCGTCAATCGATGGTTGCAGCGCAAAATTTATGTAAAGAAAAATACGCATTCCACGATAAAGTGTCGGCTCATATTACGCCTGCAGTTCGTGCATATCGTACTTTTGAAGAAGCATTCTTCTATATTTTCCATTTTGGAACTCAATATCGTTCGTTGATTTTGATCATAATGATCGCATTTGCTGCGTTATCAACGACAATTAATCGTCACCATTTGACATTGCGCCCACCACAAAGCGTGATGGATTACCGTGTTTATTTTGCAGCGACAATCGTTGGTAATGCGATTGGTATGGTTGCTTCGGTATTCTTCTTATTGGGTGAGCGTGCATCTGGTATTGCAATGGATCCAGTGACGCTTGCGATTAGTGTCGTTTGGCTTGGCTTGTTTACAGCGTTGACCTTAATCAGTATTTATCAGGCCTTTAACTCACCTAAAGATGCGACACCAGGTGGAAATCTATTCTCTGCATATTTGTCTATTCCACTTTATGCAGTGATGGCCGTTGTTGCTGGTACCGTATTCTTTTTGCAAAACTACTTCGGTGGTTTGTTGATTTACATGGGTCAATTATCTGATTACTCAGCGTTGTTCCTGAGCTTGACCTTGTTTATCTGGATCGGGATGTTGATGAAACAAACCCGTTTGGTTGATTTGTTCTTGGATATTTTCCGTCCTTGGGGCTTGTCGCCAGAGGTGTTGACTTGGGTCATCATGATTTTTGCTGCGGTTGCGACTGCATATACTGGCGCATCAGGTATTTTTATTCTGGCTGCTGGTTCGATTATTTATTATGAAGTCGCTGGAGCTGGTGCGCGTAAGCAGTATGCATTGGCAGCAACAGCGATGTCTGGTTCTTTGGGTGTGGTTTTGCGTCCGTGTTTGTTGATTATCTTGATCACAGCCATGAATAAAGAAGTCACCTCAGATCAGCTATATGGTCATGGTAAGTGGTTGTTCCTCATGACTTCGACGATTTTCTTGGTTGTTTCTCTGATGGTTAGAGAGAAAAATGGACCGAAATATCGTCTTGCACCTGCAGGTGTTGCTATTCCTGCAATGGCTCGCGCTTTAGTTCCAGTTGCGCCATACGTGATCATCATGATCATTGTGATTGCATTCTACCAAATCGTTCTTGATACAAAGTTGGATGAATATACCGCAGCAATGATTCTGCCGTATGTGATGTTAGCGATTGTATTCTTTGACAAGGTTCGTCGTACGCCTTTGCCAGAAACTGCTGGTGTGGGTGTTCATACTGCGGGTGGTCAAATTCCTCCAGCACCAGTTGAACGTCGTGCAGCAGAAGCAACACATGGTCAAGACCGTCGCAGTGGTCAAGATCGTCGCGTGACATTTGAACAGGCGATTCGTACGGCTACTAACGAAACCATTAGTCATATCGGTGCGTTGCTCTTGCTCATGTCTTTGTCAATGAGCTTGGCTGGTGTTGTGGATCGTACAGGCGTGATGCACATGTTCCCGCATACATTCCCGAACATTTGGATCGCAATGACTGTTTTGGTCTTGGTCAAAGTCGTGATCGGTATGGTGATGGAGCCTATGGGTGCAATGTTGCTCGTATCGACAACACTGGCACCGATTGCATATGCAAATGGCATTGATCCTGTTCACTTCTGGATGATGGTATTGACTGCGTTGGAGTTGGGTTATTTATTGCCTCCAGTTGCATTGAACCAGCTTCTAACACGTCAGGTGGTTGGTGAGGATGTGATGCATTCTGCAGACCATGAAGTAAAACATAAGAGCTTCTATTATCGTTATGAGCGCTGGTTATTGCCGGTAATCGTGATTTCAGTGAGCTTGTTGATCGTTGCTTATGTTCCATTGATGTTGTACGGAAAATAAGCCTTAATCGGTGAGTTATGTGTTAAAAAAGCATCGCTCTAGCGGTGCTTTTTTATGCCTATTTATATAGCCATTCTCGTAAATGAAGAATCCTAATTCTACTTCTCTGAGTCGATGTGACTGAGCTACTTGCCAGTTGCTGTATATTTCGACATCCGCTCGATGTACTATTAATTGGTAATATTATTAATTGGAATAGCTAGAAATGCCTGATCATATTTATGGTTAAATCGCATCAGTTTGTTTTGGTATATCACTAGAGTCTAAGCGGCTTGGTTGCGGTATACATAAGACGAGCGCTACTAAAATAAGCATCATGCCGATAATACTAATCATATCGGGATATTCCTGCCACAGCAGTGCGGCAAAAATACCTGCAAAGATAATGGCGAGGTAATTTGCTGGACCGATTTTTCCAGCTGGAGCGTAACTGTAGGCTTTGGATAGACAAAGTTGGCTGAGAGTTGCTAATAGCCCTACACCTCCTAGAAGAAAAAGTTCGTGAACAGTATAAGGACGCCAATGCCAAAACATTGGAATACTCGATAGCAGGCTACCGATCAGGCAGAAGTAGAACACAATTCGCGTTACAGGTTCTGTTGTTGTGAGCGCTCGAACGGTAACAAATGCCATCGCAGCAAAAAAACTGGAAGTGATCCCGATGAGCGATAGGAGGTTGAATATGCCTTCCGAGGGTTTTGCTACCAGAACAACACCAATAAGACCAACGAGAGCGGCTAACCACATACTTGAGGTCATTTGCTCTTTAAGGAATAACCAGGCAACGAGTGGGATAAAGATGGGTGAAGAGTAGGTAAAGACCATGGCATTACTGAGTTTCAGATGCGCAATCGCGTAGAAAAAGCCATACATTGCCGCCAAACCAATGATTGCTCTCCAGCTATGCATCCAGAGCTTATCGGTTTTGATATAGTTTGTGCCTTTGATCAGCATTAAAGGCAACAGAATGGTCAGTCCCGTTAGATTTCGAAAGAATACGATGGCAGCGTTGTCGACAGAGTGCGATGCTAATCGAATTAAGACACCCATCAATGCAAATAGGCAGGCGGAGAGTGAGAGTAGCGCTAAGCCTCTACCGATTTGATGAGAAGGTTTTGAGAAGTGAGTACTCAAATGATGATCGACCTAATATAACCAGTATAACAGGGCGCTAGTCTAGCAGAGCTTTGAGCGGGAGTGGTTATGTGCCAAAGCTCTGGTTAGTATCTTTAAGGGTTGGTTTGACTGAGGTCTTTTAATTGTTGGTCTTTTAGGGCAACGAGTTTGTTTGAGATCGCTAATTGTTTTACTAGCTCTTTTTTACGCTCTTTTAATCGACTTTGTTCGTCTTTCAGGCGATCTAGTTCTTCTGCTGCGGTTGCTGGATCTTTAGGCAGTACGGCATTGACTGGCGTGGTTGGAGTTGTTGCAACTGGTGCAGTTGTTATTGCAGGCGCGGAAGCTGGAGCTTCATTGGCTTTATTAACTGCATTATCTGTGCTGGTTACTGTTGATACTGGTGCTGAGGCTTCTGATTGCTTCACAGGCGCGATAATTTTCTGATTACTGATGATACTTGGTTTGGGTTGTTGTGCTGTATTTTCTTTAGGATTTGGACTGAGAGCCCACCAGAGAATGTATAGAAAGGCAATGACCGCAATAACGATTCCAATCGAATATGAAGGGCGTGCTTTGGCGCGTTCTAATAACGACTTCATGGTGGGTGTATCCATACGAAAGATAAATAATATTGATTCTAATTACGCTGATTCTAGCGCATTGGTTTGAACTGTACCACACTCACTTGTTCAGCGTCAGGTTGTGTAGACGAGGCGTCGTCGAATGTTCCTTTTGAAACGACGGTTGTGGGACGTCGTTCCGTGTGACCACATTCGACGCATTCAATCCATTCGTCATCAAGTGTGATGAAAATCATGACTTTGTCTTGAGCTTGGCAAGCGCTACAGCGAGCACCTGCAATAAAACGTTTTTTGATGGGTGTGCTGTTGCTCATGATTTATTTGCCTGAGTGTTATTCCAGCCATTATGACGTAATAATGCGTTGACGGATGGATCACGACCGCGGAAGTCGCGGAATGTTTCTAACGCAATCTTACTGCCTCCGATCGCGAGGACACTTTGTCTAAAAGATTGCCCAGTCTCGGTATTAAAAATTCCTTCCTGCTCGAAGCGATCAAATGCATCAGATGCTAATACTTCCGCCCATTTGTAAGAATAATAACCTGCAGCATATCCGCCAGCAAAAATATGACTAAATCCATGCTGAAAGCGATTGTAGGCAGGCGGAAGTAAGACAGCGTATTGCTGACGGATTTGATCTAGGATGGTTTGCACTTGGTTAAGATCTGGTGCCGGCTGAGCATGGTGAATGTCAATGTCAAACAACGCAAACTCAATTTGTCGTAGTGCTTGCATCCCACTTTGAAAATAACGTGCTGCAAGCAATGCATTCAACAGATCTGCGGGTAAGCGTTCGCCTGTTTCATCGTGCTTGCTGATGAGCGTCAGCGCTTCAGGTTCCCATGTCCAAAACTCCATGAATTGACTCGGTAATTCAACTGCATCCCATGCGACACCATTGACTCCCGCAACAGACAATACATCCACTTCAGTCAGCATATGATGTAAGCCGTGCCCGAACTCGTGGAATAGCGTGACAAGTTCATCATGGCTGAGTAAGGCTGGTTTACCATCGACAGGTGGAGTGAAATTGCCGACCATAAATGCGACGGGGAGCTGCAAACCTTGTTCTGTGCGCATACGTGGACGGAAGCCGCTCATCCATGCACCGCCGCGCTTCCCAGTGCGTGCATATAAATCGAGATAAAAACCTGCGACGAGTTTGCCTTGTTCGGTGATTTCATAATATTCAACGCCATCTGCCCAAACTGGAGTTGCGCGTTGTTCAATATCGATTCCATATAGTCGTTTTGCAACCTGAAATAGTCCATTGATGACTACAGGTGCTGGAAAATAAGGTTTCAGTGTTTCTTGGGATAGGTTGTATTGGCGCTGTTTTACTTTTTCAGCCAGATAGGCTGTATCCCATGGCTGTAAGTCATCAATGCCGAATTTAACTCCTTCAGCCTTGAGTTCAGCAAGATCACGTGCTGCAGGTTCTAAGGCTTGATTGGCGATATCGACGAGAAACTCGCGAACAGTCGTGACATTTGGAGCCATTTTGCTTGCCAGTGAGAGTTCAGCATAATTGGCAAATCCGAGCAAGTGTGCCATTTCCGAACGGAGTGCCAGAATTTCGACGATGATTGCACCATTATCCTGAGATTCTGCGTTGAGTGTTGTAGCAAGTTCAGATGCGCGTGTGACGAAGGCGCGATACAGTTCCTCGCGTAGTGAGCGATTATCGGCATAAGTGAGTAGTGCAATATAAACAGGTGCATCAAGTGTTGCGACGGCATCAATCGGATTGCTTGGTTCTGGATGGTCTTTTGCGCGGAGTGTAGCCATTTGTTTGACTAATGCCACGGCGGACTCAGGTAAACCAGTTAACTCATCCGCACTTAATGGTCGAACGAAGGCTTGAGTTGCATCTAATAAGTGATCAGAAAACTGTGATGAAAGCTGTGATAAACGTTCAGTGATCGCTGCATGGCGCTCTTTTTCTGCGCCTTCGAGAGCAACACCAGATAACTTAAAATCGCGCAAGGCAAGGCGAATGGACTCTTGTCGTGCGATTGAAAACTGAGAGAAATCATCACTTTCATAAATCGTGAGGTAGGCTTGATAGAGCTGCTTGTTTTGACCAAGTTCTGTGTAGTAACGTGAAAGTTCTGGTAATAACGAATTATATGTTTCGCGTAATTCTGGTGTATTACAGGTCGCATTCAGATTAGAAAAAACGCTCCACATCTGATGAATTCGGTTTTCAAATGCATCAAGTTGCAGCACAAAATCGATTTCTGCACCCGATTGAATGTGACTCGTTTGATTGAGTAGTGAAAACCCTTCGGCGAGCAATAACTCAATATCTGCTTTCATGCCAGCATTGGTCAATGCAGGAAAGTCTGGAAGAGGGAGGCGAGCTGGATGGAGCATTGCGGTTGGGGTGATTGCGTTCATGGAATTGTCTTTTTAAGTCAAAGTTTCAAATTTGTAACCATGAGGATCGATGATTCTTGGTCAATTTTCAATGAGAGTCGAGGGGGATTCTTGCAGGATTTTCGTTTCAGCAATAGCCAGTCTTTAGACGTAAAAATAAAAAGCAAGGCAGCCAGATGACTGACTTGCTTTTTTCATGTTACTTACTTTTTTTGGCTTTCTTGGACTCTTCTCGTTTTGAATCGGCTTTTTTGTCTGATTTCTCATCAGTCGATTTTTTGCTTGAACTTTTCTTGGACTTGGCTTGATTTTTAGCTTTATCCGTCGATTTCTTAGTAGATTTCGATTTCTCAGTTTTTGGCTTCGACTTGGTTTTACCTACAGATTCAGCAGGTAATTCCTGAACAATGGGTTCAACTGGCGCAGCAACTTGTCCAATGATCGTCACTTCTTTGACTGCTGCAACAGGTGGTTTTTGCGTCGCTTGAGCAGCGACCGTTTTCACTTGTTCAATCGGTTGTGCGACTTGTTGCCTAGGTTTTTTTCGAGCTGGACGTGGAGTAGGTTTTGCCCCTTGCGTCTGTGGATTGCCTGTTCGTGCTGGGCGATTTGCCGTTGCTTTTGAGGGTGTTGAACTTTTCGCCGGCGCAGCGGTTTTATGTGCTACCTGTGCATTCGCTGTACGCGGTGCTTTCTCACGAATAGGTTTGCCGCCACTCGACAATTGCTTGACCAATTGAAAGTCGATTTTACGTTCTTCTAGATTTGCGCCAGCAACTTGAATTTCGACTTTGTCACCGAGTGCAAATTTTTGCCCATGTGTTTTACCTTGCATGGATTGGCTACCGACATGATACTCATAGAAATCATTGCCAAGATTGCGTACATGCACTAAACCTTCGACATAAAGGTCGCTGAGTGTGACGAAAAATCCAAATTCAGTCACAGCTGTAATTACACCTGTAAAACGATCACCAATATGCTGTTGCATATAATGTGTTTTGAGCCAACTCATGACGCTCCGTGACGCATCATCAGCGCGGCGTTCTGTTTGAGAGAATTGCTCACCCGCCGCGATTAGCTGATTGCCTTCAAGGTTGGTTTTTTTGCCATTTAAATGATTGCGAATTGCACGGTGCAAGAGCAAGTCTGGGTAACGTCGAATTGGCGATGTGAAATGCGTATACGCTTCATAGGCCAAACCAAAGTGCCCTAAATTCTCTGGTGCATAAACCGCCTGCATCATAGAGCGCAGCAAGACGGTATGAATGCTTGGTGCATCAATCCGATCACGCGTGGCCTCAATAATCGCCTGATAATCAGACTGCATTGGTTTTTCTGGAAAACTTAAGCCTAATAATTTTACATAATCACGTACTTTTTGGACGCGATTTGCTTCAGGTGGTTCATGGTTGCGATACAACACGGGAATTTCGTTTTTCAGCGCAAAGTCTGCGGCACAAGTATTTGCCAGCAACATGCATTCTTCAATGAGACGATGTGCATCGTTACGTGTGCGGGGTTTGATTGCTGAAATAGCACCTTTATCATCAAAGGTCATATAGGTTTCAGTGGTCTCAAATTCCATTGCACCACGTTTTGCGCGAACATCCAGCATGACGTGGAACAGTTGATTCAAGGTATTAATGGATTTGTGTACCGCTGGGATATTCGGGATCGCGTCCGTTTTTCCACCTAAGTAGTCCGCAACTTGGTTGTAAGTGAGACGTGCTTGAGAATGCATTACAGATTCGTAAAACTCAAAGCCCATGACTTTGCCAGCGCGTGATAGATTGATATCACACACCATACATAAGCGGTCAACATTCGGTTTTAATGAGCATAAGCCATTCGATAAATCTTCAGGCAGCATTGGCACGACGTGATTCGGGAAATACACTGAAGTTCCGCGTGCTTGCGCCTCATCATCCAGCGCCATGCTTGGCTTAACGTAGTAGCTCACGTCAGCAATTGCAACGATTAGACGGAAACCACCGCCAGCACGTTTCTCGGCATAGACTGCATCATCAAAATCGCGTGCATCTTCACCATCAATGGTGACGAGAGGGAGTTCGCGTAAATCAATGCGTCCTTTACGATCTTTTGCCGCAGGTTCTTTGTACTTTGCGGTTTCTGCTAAAACATCTTTATTGAAAATATGCGGTAAATCAAAATCAATTAATGTCGTTGGGATAATGAGCTGAGTATCGACTTTATTTGAGAACGCTTCCACGATGTGACCATTGGCATATTCTTCACGTGTTGGCCAATCATCGATTTCAATTTTTGCAGCATCGCCGACAGCGAGCTGGGCGGCTTCAACTTGATCCGGTTCAAGCGCAATAGGCTGATGTGCATTTGGATGTGAAGGCTGAATGTAAAATTGCCCATCCAACATTTGTACATGACCGATTACTTGAGTCTGTTGACGTTCTTTTACCTCAACGATGCGCCCTAATGGACGTCCACGACGATCCGTTCCTGTCGCACGTGCGCTGACGGTGTCGCCATTAAATACGAGGCGCATTTCACGCTCAGTCAAAAATAAATCAGGATGATCGGTCAAGGTGACAAAGCCAAAACCATTGGTATTTGATTGCACTTTGCCGATAAATAAATCATCTTCGCTAATTGGGCGATAACGTTGAGGGTTGTGTCCAACCGTTGTCAGTTGGCTGTCACGTACCATTGCAGATAAACGGCGGCTGACTGCTTCGATTGCAGCAGGGTCTTGCAGGTTAAATAAAGTCACAAATTCTGCATGGCTCAGTGGCTGCGGATTTTGTTCTAAGATATTTAAAATCAGGGTGCGGCTTGGGATTGGAGATTCATAGCGCTGAGCTTCACTGAGCGCTTCCGGATCGTTCCAAGGTGTAGCGGGAGTGTTTGTATTTTTCATGCAGGCAGTTTACCACAGCTTTTGTGACAATACGGTATCCGCAATGAGAATGAATCATATTGGATTGGTTTAGTTGCGGAAAGGCATCAAAGCAACCAAAAGATTTTTGCTGTCATTTTGGAAAATTATTCAGTTTTTTTGGTCACATAAGATAAATAGCCTGCGCTAAATGCAGGGAAGTACTTGACGATAATTCATGAAATCTATAGCATTGCCGACCTACGCGGATGTGGCGGAATTGGTAGACGCACCAGTTTCAGGTATTGGCGAGTAAAATCGTGGAGGTTCAAGTCCTCTCATCCGCACCAAATCCAAAAAAGCCCAGAAATCAAATCTGGGCTTTTTTATGCGAAATTTTTATTAAAAGTTACTGATTAAACTGATGGTGGTGTCGTTTTGGGCGTTTCTATCGTTTCGATTAAAACTTTGTCCTGAGTTGGGTCATAGGTGAGCCATTCGCGCCAAACTGCAAGAAGCATGGCTAAAATGACTGGGCCGATAAATAATCCAATCATTCCAAAAGCGGTTAACCCACCTAAAACACCAAATAAAACGACAAGAAAAGGAATTTCAGTTGCGCTAGAAATTACGATTGGACGGAAAATATTATCAATGGTAAAGATGACAATTCCTGCCCATACGGCTAAACAAGTCGCTTCAAGCGGAAAGCCTGTTAACGCGAGCCATGCAACAGCCAAGCCCCATGCAATTGGGGATGCAAATGGAATCATCGCTAACAGCGATGTGATGATTGCAAAGACAAATGCACCAGGTAAGCCCGCGAGACTGTACCCTATGAAAGCAAGTGTGCCTTGTGCAACAGCGGTGAGTACATTGCCATAAACGACAGCGCGTGTTGTGGCTGCAATCGCAGATAGATAATGATCGGCCTGTTTGCCAATAATGCGCTCAAGTGCTGATTTAATCTGCACCATAATTCGAGCGCCATCTTTATAAAAAAAGAACATTGTGAGCAGACAGAATGCTAGGGAGGCAAGGTGTTCGGCTATATTTCCTACAAAGCGAGCGCCCTTACCAACTTGCTGGTGAAGTACTCCGCGTAATTGGGCTTCAAGTGCGTGAGGGTCGTCGTTAAGCTGTGCGACAACATCTTGTAAATAACCACCAACCCACGGCATGTTTTGTAATGATATAGGCAGTATTAACTGTCCAGCCTTTAATTGATCGTGTAGTTGGTGATACCAATACACAATTTGATGTTCTAGGATGATTAACCCAAATCCGATCGGCACGCCAACGACAATAACCAAACCAATCGTAACCGCTCCTGCAGCAGCATGCTCTCTACCTGAGAGTTTGCTTAAAGCCCATTGATATAAAGGCCATGTGACATAAACTAAAACAGCTGCCCATGCGACAGGAGTGAGAAAAATCTTGAAAACTTCGAAGCTAAAGTAGGCTAGAGAGCCTAATAAAAGTGGCAATAACATACGCTGAATGGTTAATGTTGATATTGTGGATGACCTAGACATAGGTTGTGCGCCGAATATGAGTGAATTGTAGTTTACGAAGTTCGTGAGTTGAACAATGTTATCGCAATGTTATTCTGTTAGAAAAAATAAATGAAGAGATGCTATATTATCTGATCACCTGTATAACAATGGGTGAATTTTAAACTTAATTTTTTTTAAATCCCTGAAAATCAGTCAAATCGTTCTAGTGAGAACAGATTGCAAGGAGTGCGAAAGATGAAGCAAAGTCAAAACCGCCAATGGCAAGTTTGTTTTTTGGCGTTCGTGGTGCTTTTTGGTGCAACAGCATGCAGTAAACACAAAACTCCACCAAAACCAGATGCAGCTACTGAGAGCAAAACTTTGACTCCTGCAGAGCAAGCGCTTAAACAGCAAGAAACAGATAAACATGGTGATGATTACTATAAGGCTGACAATAAACAGCGTGTGAGCGAAGAAAATAGTATTATTGATGATGTAAATGCGAATACGACAAAGAAATAAAGCTTTAAACTTTGGCGTGAGGGTGGTTTGGGCTTCTTAAACGTGCTGGAAAATATCATTTTCGACCTTTATTTAGCCCTATTTGGTGAATTCCTGAGCTGTCATTGATATTTATGATAATTCAGCTTGTGATTCTAGATTTGTTTTTGTAATATGACCGCCTCGTGGTGAGATGGCCGAGTGGCTTAAGGTACTCCCCTGCTAAGGGAGAGTAGGTTAACCCCTACCGAGGGTTCGAATCCCTCTCTCACCGCCATTTTTTTGCTGTATGTTTCAATGTTTCTAGATTTAATCATGAATTAAAGATAGAAAATAAATTGAACAAAAAGTAAAAAAATAGTTGACGTAAGATGTAGAAGTTCTATAGAATACGCCACCTCGATGCAGTGAAGTTTGATGATATCGTATTGATTTCAAACAGCATTGTGTTGTAAATTGCGCTGGTAGCTCAGCTGGATAGAGCATCAGGCTACGAACTTGAGGGTCGGGGGTTCGACTCCCTCCCAGCGCACCAGATAATGTTCCACTACCGTTCACGGTAGACCAGAAAGCCCTTTAGCATCAAGCTTTAGGGCTTTTTTGTTGTTCATAGCAATTCATCTCGTACCATTGCAGACCACTTAAAAAGACGGTAAATTTGACGGTAAGGAATTTTACCGTCATGTCATATAACGCGAGGGATTCGCGATGCTAACAGATGCACAAATCAAAAAACTAAAATTACCACCTTCAACTCAAAAAGCCCCAGATAAATATCCATTTGGAAATGGGCTGCGCTTGTTTGTTTATGCTAATGGTAAAAAGATATGGTTCATTGACTATAGGCATGATGATAAGCGTAGACACCACGCCATGTTAAATTCTAATCAATCAGGAATGGTCAGTGCTAGTATGGCTAAGGCGAGGTTATTGGGTTTTGTTTAGGATATGCAAAAAGTAGAAATCCAATTTCAATATTTTTTCGCACTGCTGCAATCATGAGAAAGCAGCAGTTCAATATTCGCTATCAGTGATGTTCAGTTCCGATTTTCGTCACACTATCTATTTCCGTGCTTAGTTGCGAGCCGCAATGTTTGCATTTCCTAGCCCCTTTTATAATAAATTCGCGGCATTCTGGACATCTGATTTGCTCTTCATGAACTATGTCATTTGAATAGCCAACATCAGTCATATTAAGTCCACCAGTTGTTCCAATTGGTCAGTAACCTTGTTTGATGAGTGAATCAAGGTAAATTTTATTGTATAAAAATGCCATGATAAACGTACCAAGCCAAGCCGTAACGCAGAAAATTACTATCATTAAAACAGCCATTAGAATGTCGCCACGCATCATGGCTGGAAACGGCCCAAATAGAAATGTTGTCCAAGAAAAACCGACAGGGGCAGTTTTAACTTGCCCTGTTTTACTATTTCTAAGTGTTATTTTTGACATTATTACTGTCTCACTTTAAGTGTTTATAGATTTCGGTCTATTGAATACATCCTAGCTGCTTTGCCATGAGGGAATACATTAGTGATCCTAAACCTTGTGTATCTGACTGCATATAAACACCGAATTTACCGTCTTTGTCATATCCGCCATAAAATCCCTCGAATCCGCCATAACCACCAAAGCCATTTTTAGCATTCATTTGCCCACAAACGGCAAGTTTATTCTCTTCTTGCCCAAATTTTAGCTCTTTGAACTGAACTGAGTCTGGGTCTTTCATCATCATTTTTACATCATGTAGTAGCTTTGATTGCTCGGCAATATCCTTGCTTGTATCTGGTGTTGATGAAACTGTATTTGGGGTAGAGTTACTTTGTTGTGCCATTACTTCTTGATCATGCTGCGCTTGTTGTTCATTTGCACGCTTTTGTTTTTCTATAAGCTCAGTTCTTTGTATTGCCTCTGCTTTTTGTGTAGCCTCAGCTTTTTCTTGTGCTTTCGCGTTGTAGCGTAGAATGGCTAGTACAATAATAACAATGAAGACAATTAATCCTACAATAATACTTAAAATTGTACTATTACCCCTTTGATTAACTTCACGATTCATATGCATCCCCTTAGCATATCAATATGTTTTATTTACCCTATTCTATTGGGTATTCTGAATTTAACACAGAGTTTTCAACTGTAGAAGCGAGTATTAGGTATTCTTAAATGACGGTAAATTTGACGGTAATTATTCTGATGTTGTTTTTTAATATAAATAATAAACAAATGCTTGTGTTGTTAGTTTGATGCCCTCCCAGACCATATACTGTTTCATCGCTGTTCTCAGCAGAAAAAACCCTTAAGCTTATTGTTTAAGGGTTTTTTGTTGCCTAAATTTTATTTGCTGAAGATGTGTCTTCAAATTGTGGGCAAGTATGGCGGAGTTGCTGTCATGATGCAATTTCGCCCAGCAATCTTTGCTTGATACATTGCGTCGTCTGCTTGCTCAAGAATCCATTTCTCTGAAGTATGACCTTCTGGTTGTTCCGCAACTCCTACGCTGACTGTGAAATAGACGGTTGTGGCTTCAAAAGTTGTGAGCGGTGTTTTTTCTACTGCAGCTCGAATACGTTCGGCGATGGAAAGCGCTTCTTCTAAGTTTGCTTCTAATAATAGAATGGCAAATTCGTCACCCCCCAAACGCACGACGGTATCGATTTGTCGTGCCATTTGCTGACATATTTTTGCAAGCGTACAAATTGCAGCGTCACCTGATGAGTGACCATAAATGTCATTAATTTTTTTAAAATTATCAATATCTAATATGATGAGTGACAGAGGGTGTTTGAGACGTTGACTACGCATAATCTCATGGCAAATTGTGGGTATAAAATGTCGCCGATTACTTACACCAGTGAGTGGATCAGTGTTCGACATTTGCGCGAGATTAATTTCGGATTCATAGCGTAAGCGATAGTTCAGTGCGAATGCAAAATGTGCCAGCATCATCGCGATTGCTGTAGGCCAAATGAGAACAGCGTATTGTGCATTTTGGAAGTTGTGAGCGACGCCGATAATGCCAAGAAATTGCGGAAATAGAGCAAACAGAAATGTACTAAAAAGATTTACACGGACAGAGAAACCTTGAAACATGAGGAGTGGAATAAATAAAAAAAATGTAAATCCACCAATACCATAAATCATTCCATTGTGAATTCTATTAAGAATCAGGATATAAACAAATAATCCAGTCATTCCTAGAGTGATTGATGCGAATTCTAGCAAGCGCCGATTCTGAATGTATTTGAAGGCGAATGGAAACCCTAAACTAGATAGGAACAGTAGTCTTAGCCCAATCGTATGACGTGCTCCGATGGGGTCTGTTACATAATCCCAGATCCAATGCGAGACCCCCACAGCCGCAGGCATGACAAACATGATCGAAGAGAAACCACGAAGATCGTTCCATTTTTTGATCAGAACGGATTCTGGTTCAGTAAAGAATCTTAGAACGTTGAATCGCTCTTTGAGAGTCCGCATGTAATCCCTTCTTTCCATGAGGTGAGCATAATATTAGGGAGCCTTAGTAAATCTGATTTTACGTGCTTGGCAGATTTTTATACGGCGAATATCAACATCCTGTTGCCTAATCTCCTGAGTCTACAAGCCTTCTAAGAAAGCGGCAAGATGTGATAACTGCGTCATGAAAAGTAGATTAGTATTTAAGTAGTAGAGGTTTTAGTGCGGATTTTAGATCTGATGCTCTTTAGAAAATCTATTTTAATGAAGTATGTATTTGTTTTAATGGGTTATTAGATGAAAAAACATAGCCCCACGTGAGTAGGGCTCTGTTTTGCTTTAACTTACTTTTTTGACTCTAAACCATGCTGCATAGAGTGCGGGCAGGAATAGTAACGTTAATGCGGTCGCGACAATGAGTCCACCCATAATTGCAACAGCCATAGGGCCAAAGAACACGCTGCGAGAGAGAGGAATCATGGCGAGCACTGCTGCGAGGGCGGTTAACACGATTGGGCGTAATCGTCGCACCGTTGCTTCAATGATAGCATCCCATGCGGTTCGCCCAGCTTGAATGTCTTGCTCAATTTGATCAATCAGAATTAATGAGTTACGCATAATCATGCCTGATAGGGCGATCGTACCGAGCATGGCGACAAAACCGAATGGCTGTTGAAAAACGAGTAGGAAGATTGAAATGCCAATTAAGCCTAATGGTGCAGTGAGAAAAACAATCACAGTACGTGATGCACTACGAAGTTGCAGCATCAAAAGCGTGATGACGACAACTAAGAATAGAGGCATGCCAGCATTGACGGATGTTTGTCCACGAGCAGAATCCTCGATTGTGCCTCCAACTGCTAATTGATAACCATAGGGAAGTTTGGCGCGAATGCCATCTAAGGTCGGCAGAATTTGATTAATCAATGTAATGGGTTGGCTATTATCATAAATATCTGCACGAACCGTTACTGTGGGTAAGCGATCTCTGCGCCAAATAATGCCTTCTTCAAATCCATACTCCAGAGTGGCGATTTGTGATAGTGGAATTGTGCCGCCATTTGTTGTGGGCACGGCAAGGCTAGATAGTGAGCTGACAGCACTGCGATCAAGTGCTGTTCCGCGCACTTGGATGTCAATCAGGGAAATATTTTCTCGGTATTCACTGACAGTGACGCCTGTGAGAGCACTTTGTAGGAAGTTTGCAAGATCTTGGCTGTTGACGCCAAGTGTGCGTGCGCGATCTTGATCAACGTTGAGGAAGATGGTTTTGCTTGGTTCTTCCCAATCTAGATGTACATTCACCACATGTGGATTTTCTTGTACTTTTTCAGCCACTTCGCGGGCAATTTTACGGACATCTTGAATGTCTTCGCCAGACACACGAAGTTGTACTGGATAGCCCACAGGGGGGCCATTTTCGAGACGTGCGACACGAGTGCGGATATCTGGAAACGATTGATTCAAGGTTTTAATGAGCCAAGTTCTGATTTCCTCACGATCTTTTAATGTTTTAGCTAAGATAACGAATTGAGCAAAACTGGCTTGTGGCAATTGTTGATCGAGCGGAAGATAGAAACGCGGTGAGCCAGAGCCAATATAGGCAACGTAATTGTCGATGCCTTGATGGTTTTTTAGTAATGCTTCGAGTTTTTTGGCTTGCGCTTCGGTTGCGGTCAAGGAGGCGCCTTCCGCCAGTTTCATGTCCACCATTAACTCTAAACGGCTGGAATCGGGAAAAAACTGTTGCTGTACAAAACCAAACAGAACAATCGAGCCGATAAAGGCTGCAACCGTAATCGCAATCACAGTTTTGCGATAGCTGATACACCATTCTACGATACGACGGAAACGTTGATAAAACTGGGTCGCATAAGGATCGTGTACTTCTGAGTGGCTATCGTGATTCCGATGTGTTGAAGGGGATGTTTTTGACGTAGAGTTTTCAGTTTCAATCGCCTTATTTGGATTGATTTCAGCATCTTTCTTTTGGGTAAACTTAGGAAGTAATAAATCCCCTAAATACGGAACAAAAATCACAGCAGCTAACCATGATAATAATAAAGCAATGGTGACAACTTCAAAAATAGAGCGAGTATATTCACCCGTGCTGGACTCTGCTGTCGCAATGGGTAGAAAGCCTGCGGCTGTAATGAGTGTGCCTGTCAGCATTGGAAAAGCGGTTGAACTCCACGCAAAACTTGCTGCTTGCAGACGACTAAAACCCTGTTCGAGTTTAATCAGCATCATTTCCACAGCAATAATCGCGTCGTCGACCAGCAAACCGAGCGCTAGAACCAGCGCGCCGAGTGAAATTTTATGTAGACCAATATCAAAAAAATGCATCGCGGCAAAAGTCATGGCGAGAACCAGCGGGATGGCCAGTGCAACGACCATTCCCGTGCGGAAGCCTAATGAAAAAAAACTCACCAATAATACGATGATGATTGCTTCGCCAAGTGCGTCTAAAAATTCACGAACGCCAGTTTTAACCGCAGCAGGTTGGTCTGAAACTTTGCGGAGCTCCATGCCAACTGGAAGATTTTTTTGAATTTCTGCAAAGTTACTTTCCAAATTCTTGCCTAAGCCCAAGATGTCGCCGCCAGCTTTCATGGACACTTCGATACCAATCGCATCTTCACCCAAAAAACGCATACGGGGCTGGGATGGATCACTAAATCCACGATATACATCAGCAATATCACTGAGAATGAAACTGCGTCCTGCGACTTGAATTGGGAATTTTTTGATTTCATCGACTGATTTAAAGCGTCCGCTGACACGAAGTTGAATTCGATCCGTCGGTGTCTCGAAGAACCCAGAAGGCGTGATCGAGTTCTGAGCTTGTAAAGCATCTTGTACGACTTGTAAGGGGAGACCTAGACTGGCAATTTTGGTATTTGAGAGTTCAATCCAGATTTTTTCGTCTTGTAGACCAACGAGATCGACTTTACCAACATCTGGGACATTTTCGAGCTGAAGTTGAATGCGATCGGCATAATCTTTTAGAACCGCATAATCAAAGCCTTTACCTGTCAGTGCATAGATGTTGCCATAATTGTCACCAAATTCGTCGTTGAAGTAGGGTCCTTGGACGCCTTGAGGCAAGGTTTGCTTAATGTCGCCGACTTTTTTGCGGACTTGATACCACAAATTAGGAATTTCACTAGAATGCATCGAGTCTCGTGCAACAAAGCTAATCAGTGACTCACCAGGACGAGAGTAAGAGATGACCTTGTCGTAATTTCCCGTCTCCATGACTTTCTTTTCGATTGGGTCGGTGACCAGTTTGGCGACTTCTTCTGCATTTGCTCCAGGCCAATAGGTCTGGATCACCATAACTTTAAAGGTGAACGGCGGATCTTCACTTTGACCGAGTTTGGTGTATGACACCGCACCTGTGATGCCAAGCAAGATCATAAAATAAAGTACAAGCTGACGATTTTTGAGTGCCCAAGCAGAGAGATTAAAATTCATGGTTTTAACCCTGCTTCGGCGAATGAGGTGCTGTGCTTGAACCCTTGCTCTGCGAGATTACATCAATGGCTCGATTTTGGCGGTCTACAGGCAGGATCTGTTGACCATCCTTGAGTAGTTGTACGCCTGCTGTGACGACCCAATCCGTGGGTTGAAGACCAGAGGTGATTGTTGCTGAATTTCGTCCATAAACGCCCACTTGAATGGGTACTTTTTTAATCCGTGAAGTTTCCGTATTTACAACCCAAACGTATGCTGCGCTTTGTTCTGCGGTGATTGCTGAGAGAGGGAGCGATATGAGTGATTTGGACGCAGTATCACTGGTAAAAACGCGTGCGCTTTGTCCAATCTCAACGCTGGGTTCAAGCTGATCAAAGGCTATTCGAGTGGCGAAAGTGCGCGAGGTATCCGCGGCAGGTGAAATTTCTCTGACATGTGCAGGGAAACGTGTATTGGGTTGCGACCAGACTGTGACCGTGACGGCTTGTCCAACATGAAAATGCGTTGCTTCTTGTTCAGGAATTCCGATAAGGACTTCACGATCACCTTGAGTTGCCAGCGTGTATGCGGTTTGCCCTGCGGTCACCACTTGTCCAGCTTCAATTTGACGTTGTATGATTTTGCCATTTTGTGGCGCGCGTAAGAAGGTGTATTCGATTTGATTGTTTGCAAGACTCAATTGAGATTTTGCTTGTGTGAGTGCTGATTCTGTTGCTTTAAGTTGATTTTCGACTTGGTCGTATTGTGAGCGACTAATTGCATTTGGCACTAATAGTAGTTTGTAGCGTGCTAATTCTGCGCTGGCAATGCGCTCTGCTGACTCCGCACTCGCAAGTTGCGCTTTTGCAGCATTCAACTGAAGCTCTGCATCTTGTGGGTCAAGTTGTGCAAGGACTTGTCCTTGTTTGACCGTATCGCCGACATCAACCAATCGTTTAATTACTTTTCCTGAGACTCGAAATGACAATTGCGGTTGGAATCGTGCAGTCACCTCTCCTGAATAGCTGTTCAATAGCACGTCTGCTGGGCTAGGTTGTGCCACAATCGCAGGACGTGGTGCGGGTTTTTCTGGTTCGGCGTGGTGGCAGGCGCTGACCAAGACGACTGTTGTCATGAGTGCTGTACGAATTGGCAACTGCATAGACATGATATTTTTCCTAGAATGACTGTGTGAGTTGTGTTGAATCAGTGGGTAGCCGTTGTGTATGCGCTCTGCCATGCTGTTATCTGGTCGCAAAATAGTCGACCATGACTGTTCACTGTTATACTATGCAGTATGGCAGACTTAGTAAACCCTTCGGTTTAATATTTATTGAACTAATTAGTTTTGTATCTGCGACGAACTTCTGTACAAGCTGTTATTGAAAAGATTGATAGAGTAACCTATGACTACATCATTATCCCCTATGCCAAACGCTGTGATCGGTGGATTGGGGCGACCAAAAGACTTGACTAAGCGAGCCGCAATTTTATTAGCAGCAAAAGTCTTATTTTTACGGTTGGGTTATGATGGAAGTAGCATGGATGCGATTGCAGCTGAGGCAAAAGTATCTAAATTAACGGTCTATAGTCATTTCAATGACAAAGAAACATTATTTGCTGCGGCAATTGAGGCGCATTGTATAAATCATTTACCGCCATCTCTGTTTGATTTGGCAGAACATGCTTCAATTTTAGATGTGTTATATGCCTTAGCTTCTCGTTTTCAGCAGTTGATTCATAACCAAGAGTCCACTGAATTGCACCGACTCCTCGTTACACTGGCAGTTCAAAATCCTGAAAAAACCAGACTGTTCTATGACGCGGGACCGCAGCGAACGCTGAATGAAACGGCACGATTATTTGAACAGGCTAATCAACAAGGTAAACTGAGTATTCCTGACTGTGTGATGGCTGCTGAATACTTTTTATCCGCGTTCACCGGGTGTACTCAACTTCGTCTTATTTTAGCTATTGATAATGTCGCTGACCAAATAGCAGGCGAGCGTTATGTGCGCGAAGTTGTGCAACGCTTCGTTCGCGCTTATCGTGTTTAATGCGTTTTTAAGTCGTCATCACTGATTATTAATTTTGCCATAACGCCTTCCACATCCGTACAAGCAGCCCTCGTGTGGCAGCTTGTGTCTGTGAGCTTGCTGACACACCATAATATTTCACTTGATCGTTGTGGTTGCTGGTTGCAGAAGCATTTGTTTCTCTGTGATTAATCTCACCCTGCCGTATTCCCATTTTTGTCGACAGGGGCATATTCACCCGTTGCTGTTTGATCTGAGTGGACAGACTTGGAAATAAGTCTAATCCAATCTTTTCGTTGAGTTCTGTGAGAGAGATGATATTTACTTGACCAGAAGCATCATTGGGCGCGAAATAAACACCAGCAGCCTGACGTTTCGGGAAGTAAACGACTTTATAGATGTCTGAAGGGACGAGTACATTGCCAATTTTACGAATTTGATTGCCGCGAAATGCTGCGCCAGTGATCACGTAAGCATCACCTTCCTGTTTGACGAGTTCACGTGTTGCTTCCTCAAGCAAACGCCAAGGATTCTGATTGTTATAGCTGTTTTGCGGAACAATATTAGCAAGTGAAAAACTATTAAATTGCTGCTCGCGCGTTCCCATATCGCCATTCGGTGACATGTGTCCTCGATCAAATCCACTGCCTTTATAGTCCTCTAGCGTCGCGCGCTGATCAAAAGGAAGTTGATTCTCTTCGTGAAAATTATTTTGTCGTGCGAGATGTTCTGCGCGTTCAATGCGATCTTTGGTGAGATGTTCTGCTGACCATAAAGGTGTCCGAGTAATCCCAGAATACATCACAGTAAAACCATCAAAGCAAAGCTCAGTGGTTCCACGTGATAATGCAGGATTAATAAAGTTCGGTGCGTCACCTTGATAATAATTTTCGAGGCATGATGGATGAGCTGATTGATTGGTGTGAGGTGAAAAATCTGCAAACGCTGTAGATTCAATCACTACGTTTAAAACCAAGCTAGACAAAATAAGATAACGAAGGAACATGAAAACTCTTAAATGAATAAAAACAATAATCTGGTATAAAACAAAAAGACAAAGCAGAATAAACGGCTTTGTCTTTTATAGAACAATAGCGAGCGTTAAATCTCGATTTGACTGCCCATTTCAACGACACGATTGGTCGGGATCTGAAAGAAGTCACTGACAGCACTGGTATTGCGAGACATGGAAATAAATAGTTTCTCACGCCATGGCGCCATTCCATCACCGACAGTATGTAGGATTCGCTCACGAGAGACAAAAAAGCTAATCATCATCATATCAAACGGTAAATTAAGTAGCGCTAAACCTTGCTCTACAACAACAGGTACATCTGGCTGTTCTTTGAATCCATAACGTGCCACCAAACGATAGAAACGTTCATTCATTCGCTCAACTGTCACTCGCGACTCATCATTCACATAAGGAATATCTTCAGTAATTACTGTCATGAGAACGTTAGTCTCGTGCAAGATTTTATTATGTTTAAGATTGTGTAGTAGTGCATGAGGAACAACAGTCTGGCTTGCTGTCAGAAATACAGCGGTGCCTTTTACCGTATGTGCCGAACTGGTGACACTATTTACAAATAAATCAAGCGGTAGCGTATCTTTTTGGAGTTTCGAGAGCAGGAGATCACGTCCCCGTTTCCATGTCATCATAATGGTGAACGCAATACTACCTACGAGTAGTGGGAACCAGCCCCCTGCAAATATTTTCAGCGAACTTGCACCGAAGAATACCAGATCAAGCGTCAAAAATGGCAAGACAATCAAAGCAACTTTTACAGATTTCCAGCGCCATTTGTTGTACATCACAAAGCTCACTAATAATGTATCGCACATCATAGTCATCGTTACGGCTAGACCATACGCGGAAGCAAGATTTGAGCTTGATTTGAAGAGAACCACAAGTACGATAATAGAGCCGAGCAGTAACCAGTTCAAAAACGGAATATAAATTTGTCCAATTTCGGATTCAGAAGTATGTAATACAGTGAAGCGCGGCAAGTAACCTAACTGCATTGCTTGTCTGGCAATCGAGAAAACCCCAGAAATAACAGCTTGCGACGCGATGACCGTAGCAATCGTCGCTAAAACGATCATCGGATATAAACCTAATTCAGGTACAAGATTAAAAAAGGGATTATTAATTGCAGTAGGATCACGCAATAACAGTGCGCCTTGCCCTGCATAGTTGAGTAATAACGATGGTAAGACTACGAAAAACCAAGCCATTTGAATTGGTTTGCGACCAAAGTGTCCCATGTCTGCGTAGAGTGCTTCGCCACCTGTAATGGTGAGTACAACAGCACTCATGGTCAAAAATGATCCGCCAGGATGGTTGACGATAAAAAACCCTGCCCAGTAAGGGTTGACCATGCCGAGGATTGCAGGATTTTTCATAATACTGATGACCCCTAGGAATCCTAGGGAGATAAACCAAAGCAATGTGACTGGACCAAAGAACCGACCCACGGAACCTGTGCCTTTCCGTTGAATGACAAATAATCCAATCAATACGGCAATTGTGATAGGAATAACGAATGGTGTGAATACTGGGGTTGCAATTTCCAATCCTTCTACTGCTGAAAGGACTGATACCGCGGGTGTAATAATGCCATCGCCAAAAAATAGAGCCGCACCAAAAAGACCAATCGCGATTAATGTTGCACGTGTTTTGGATCCTAAACGTTTATTGCGTAGACTTAGCGCCAATAGCGCCATGATTCCGCCTTCGCCGTTATTATTAGCATGCATGATGATCGCAACGTATTTAATTGATACGACAATCATAAGCGACCAAAAAATTAATGACAGTACGCCCAGTATGTTGCCGTGGGTCAGTGCGATCCCGTGAGTCACATGAAAACATTCTTTTAATGCATAAAGCGGGCTTGTACCGATGTCTCCGAATACAATACCTAATGCGGCAAGAGTCAACGCTGACATTGCTTGGCGTTGTTGAGAGTCTTGCATATCACTGTCCAATCTATACTAATGTGTACATGTTAGCATCGAATACTTAAAGGACAGCGTTTCTGTCCTAAAAAATTCCGATTGGCTTTGGTTGGGTTTTTCGTTAGACTACCGCCCCTTGGTGAGGTGTCCGAGTGGCTGAAGGAGCACGCCTGGAAAGTGTGTATGCGCTAATACCGTATCGAGGGTTCGAATCCCTCTCTCACCGCCAATTTCTAACACATATACTATATGTGGGATTTGAGACCTCAGTAATTGCAAAATTCTGAGGTTTTTTATATTGAGTAATCATTTTGAAATAGTTTTAAGTTATTAAAGTTAAAATTAAAAGATTTTATTGTAATTAGTATTTTTGTAGATTCGTTCATTGATGCAAATTAAATACAGTAGTTGCTCTTAGAGTTTTAGTTCTATGTCGTTTGATCTTCATAAATTTTAAATAGTCTGTTTTCTTAGGATGTTAACGATTGTTAATGTCGTGTGCGTTTCTAAATTAGCCTAATATATGTAGAATATGTGTAGAGATAAAAGAATATTTGTGGATTTTTGCATATACTGCAAGCAATATGCATTTGTTGATTGAGTATATTTTATAAAAGTTATTCTTGTTTACTCAAAAGGCCCTTTGTTTTCAACATAAGGCTTTTTTTTTGAAAAAATAAAAAATATTAAATGTTGTGCCTTTGTAAAATGTTTGATGAGCTGGTTGTGGTAGTTTTTGTGTTAAAAATGATCGTTGTGTGTTCTAATTTGAGAACTGGTTTACAGAATTTCGCATTTTGAATGTATGTGTCCTTGGTGTTTTCATGTAAATTGAGTGTTCTGTGTTGGTATATTTATATTTCAATATGTGCCTTGATGCTATGGTGAAAATAATTTGTTTTGGGATGTTTAGGATATGCTGAGAGTAACTAAAATTTTAAAATGTATAGCTATTTCAGCAACGGTAGTTATTTTGTCTGCATGCGCGTTTGCTCCAGGTCTTCGTGTTGGTGATCTGCCTCCGTCTGGAACAAGAATTGTGACTGAGAGTGGTTTGAATCTTGAGGTTCAAACAATTTCTACTAATAATTTGCCTGCAACAGTTGGGCAAAGTGCTATAGCTGATGTTTTACCATTGTTTCATCAGCAGGTGGATCCTATTTACTTATTGGCTCCAGGTGATGTTTTAAGTATTAATTTGTGGGCAAACCCTGAAATTACACCTCCTTTAGCATCTGTAAATGGTGCTTTAAGCTCTGGTTTTACTATTGATCAATCTGGGTATGTTCGTTTTCCATTGGTTGGGCGCGTGCAGGCTGGAGGGTTGTCTTTAGAGGATTTTACGAATTTGTTGCAAAAGCGACTGAGTGTGTATCTTAAGCAACCAGATGCGCAGGTTCGAGTGCTGTTCTATGGTGGGCATAAGTTTAATGTCGATGGTGCGGTTAAGATGCCTGGGCAATATGCAATATCTGCGCAGCCAAGTACAATATATACAGCATTAGCCAGTGCTGGAGGTGTGCAGGAAAATGGGGATGTTAACAATATTCTCTTGGTTCGAGATGGTAAAAGTTATCTACTCGATTTATTGGAGCTTCAACGCAATAACCTATCACCAGATCGTATATTTCTAAAAGAAGGTGATGGTATTCATGTTTATACGACTGATAGTAGAAAACTTTATTTGCTTGGTGAAGCAGGCGTTCCAACCCCATTAGTTATACCGCAACAAGGTCTTAGTCTTGCTGGTGTTATAGGTAGTGGACGTGGTCTAAATCCATTGAGTGCAAATCCTGCAATGGTTTACGTGGTTCGTGACAATGCTAAAGGTAATTTAACTAATATTTTTCATATTGACTTATCGTCAATTGCAAATCTTGCTTTAGCTGAGCGATTCAAAATGCAGCCTAATGATCTTGTCTATGTTGATGCTAGTGGTTTGGCGCGATGGAGCCGTGTGCTTAATCTACTTTTACCTTCTGCACAAGGTATTTCGTCGCTAAGTGCTGCAGGATACTACAATAAAGCCGCACAGTAGTGTGAAGGATGGAGTTTGTAGTGAATTTCCAGAATATCTTAGTGATTTGCATGGGTAATATTTGCAGAAGTCCGATGGCAGAGGCTTTGCTAAAGCAAGCTTTTCCTCTCAAAGATATTTCTTCTGCGGGCTTGGAAGGGTTGGTTGGTTGTTCGCCAGATCCTTTGGCGATTGAGTGTATGCGTGAAATTGGTGTGGATATATCTACTCATCTGGGTCGTAGACTTAATACTGAGATGTTGATTAAGGCTGATCTTGTTCTAGCAATGACGACACAGCAAGTTCAGATAGTGGAAGCCCGCTGGGAGTTTAGTAAGGGCAGAGTGTTTAGACTTTGCCATTGGAGTGATAAGAATATTGCTGATCCTCATCGTAAAGAAAAGTCTGCTTTTATTTCTTCGAAAGATTTAATTCAAGAAGGAGTGCGAGACTGGAGTCGCTACTTGTGAAAGTGAAAAATCCCGCGAGTGTATAATGAGTCTGATTCAATAAACATTTATGTTTGTATTGTTAATTTAATTGCATATTGGGTAGTGTATGGCTGAAGTAAGAGAACAACAAGTGGATGTTGATGAGATCGATCTTGGGCAAATGTTTCGAGCTATTCTTAGTAGTTGGAGGGTAATAGTTGTCTGTGTTTCCCTTACGTTAATTTTATCTATTTTCTATTTACGTGAAACAGCGGATGTATATTCTGCTGATGGCTTGGTGCAAATAGAGGAAGGTCAAAGTACGTCTGATTTGATGCTTGGTGCTTTGAGTGGTATGGCTGGGGGAGTTGCTAGTTTGGCTGGCTTAACTGCTAAATCGCCATCAGATACTGAAATTCAGTTGTTGAAGTCTCGATTTATATTGGGGCGTGTTATCCAGAATTTAAACCTTGATATTTTGGTAACTGATAATGGTGACAAGTGGTATAACCGCTTGCTCCATGTCAATTCTAAACGAATTATTAACTCAAAAGATGGTGTTCATTATTCATCGAATGGTTTGGAGTTTGATGTTCGTAAATTTGAAGTCCCTTTTCCTTTGTTGGATCAAAAATTTAAAATTAGTTTTTTGAATAATGGGCGTTATACGTTAGAACTATTGGATAAGTCTAAAATCCCAGGCTTTGAGCAGCAAGAGTTAATTTCTGGAGCTGTTGGGAGTCAGTTAAATATGCCTCTTGGTGGGGGGGTATTGCAATTATTTATTCAAAAAAGTGATAGTAAGATTGGGTCGGTATATCTTGAGAAGAGAAGTCTTCTTGGGGCAGTAAAAGATATTAATGATAACTTCTTGATTTCTGAAAAAGGAAAGCAAACTGGAGTTTTGGCGTTGATTTATAATGGAGATCAACGACTTGTAGTTCAGACTCTCAATGAGGTCATGCAGGTTTATCTTGAAAAAAATATAGAAAATCGAATGGATGAAACGCAACATACATTAGATTTTCTAAGTCGCCAACTTCCCCAATCGAAGGCTGATTTGGAGGCTGCTGAGGATCGATATAATAAGTTCCGTGAAAAAAATAATACCATTGATCCTACGCAAGAAGTTCAACTCTTGCTGCAGCAAATTGTCGATTTGAAAACAAAGAAAGGTGAACTTCAACAGCAGAGCGCTTTACTCGATCAGAAATATACATCGAAGTTTCCATTGGCAGTCGCCACTAAGTCACAGTTAGATGTGGTTGATGGTGAGTTGAAGGAGTTGGAGTCAAAGACAGCAGAAATTCCAAATTTACAACGTCAATATTTGCAGGTCTACCGAGATGTGCAAGTTAATACAGCATTGTATACCAGTCTGTTAAACAGCTATCAACAATTGAAAGTAATGCGTGCCGGAAAAGTAGCGACAGTCCGCATCTTAGATGACGCTGTTATGTCGGAAGAACCTATCAAGCCTAAGAAAATTATTACGTTATTCTTGGCGGTTCTTTTGGGTGTTGTTAGTGGTGTTGGGTTTATTTTATTGCGGAATAAACTATTTTCAGGTGTTAAGGATTCTTCAATTATTGAAGCAAAAACGGGGCTACCTGTTCTAGCTACGATCCCTCGCTCAGAGTCACAGCGTAAAATTTATTTGCGAAATGCAAAGAAGTTGCAACTTTTGGCAAAAGTGGATCCAGAGGATATGGCCGTTGAGGGGCTTAAAAGTTTAAGAACCGTTGTTCATTTTGCTTCAACGAAAGCTTGGAATAATGTGATTTTAATTACGGGACCATCTCCAGAAATTGGCAAGTCTTTTATTTCCGCAAATTTGGCAACGGTTTTTGCACAAATGGGTAAGCGTGTGGTTCTTGTTGATGCTGACATGCGTCGTGGTACTTTGAAAAGTTATTTCACTGTAGAAAAGAAACAGGGTTTATCTGATTATTTGAAAGATAGTCAAATACCGCTTGATGCTATTGTTGTAGGTGGCTCTGTTGATGGTCTTGACTTTATTTCGCGGGGCGAAGCTTCGAATAATCCTGCAGAATTGCTTCTTGCAGAACGATTCAAATCGTTGGTTGAGACTTTGTCTGCGCAATATGATTATGTGCTAATCGATTCTCCACCTGTTTTGGCTGCGACTGATGCTGCGATTCTGGCACAAGTTGCGGGTATGACTTTGGTGGTAGCTCGTTATGCGTATACTCATATAAAAGAACTAGATATCGCGATTTCACGTTTAACCCATACGGGTGCTTCAGTCCATGGTGTGGTGTTTAATGATGTGCGGGCTGGCGATGGTTATGGCTATCAATATGCATATCAGTATCGTTCAAGCAATTGAGGTTAACTTTCACTAGGTAGGTTTTCTTGTAGTTACAGAAAACCTTGTGTCAGATTAATGTTTTTAGTTTTAAAAGGTTGTCCTATAAAATGTTGAATTATAATACCTCAAAGATTGCAATTATTGGGCTTGGCTATGTTGGACTGCCTTTAGCAGTAGAGTTTGGAAAAAAACGATCGGTCGTTGGCTTTGATATTAATCAAGCTCGAATAGAGGCCTTGGGGTTAAATTTTGATCATACTCTAGAGGTAAGTGGTGCGGAGTTAGGTCTGGCGACACATTTAAAGTTTAGCTATCAATTAGCTGATTTGCGAGACTGTAATATATTTATCGTTACCGTGCCAACGCCAATTGATGAGTATAAACAGCCCGACTTGACGCCATTGATTAAAGCCTCGGAAACGATTGGTCAAGTGCTGAAGAAAGGTGATATTGTCATTTACGAATCGACAGTATATCCAGGCGCAACGGAAGATGATTGTGTTCCAGTCTTAGAGCGAGTTTCAGGGTTAAGATTTAATCAGGATTTTTTTGCAGGCTATAGTCCTGAGCGTATTAATCCTGGAGATAAAACTCATCGAGTGACTAATATCCGAAAGGTAACTTCTGGTTCAACACCTGAAATCGCTCAGGTTGTGGATGCGTTATATAACGAAATTATTGTGGCTGGTACGCATAAAGCAACAAGTATTAAGGTTGCAGAAGCTGCGAAAGTTATTGAGAACACACAGCGTGATGTCAATATTGCTTTGATCAATGAATTAGCAATTATTTTCAATAAGATGGGTATTGATACTCAAGATGTACTTGAGGCAGCTGGTACGAAGTGGAATTTCTTACCGTTCCGTCCTGGATTGGTTGGCGGACATTGTATTGGGGTAGATCCTTACTATCTAACTCACAAAGCGCAATCTATCGGCTATCATCCTGAAATTATTCTTGCGGGTCGTCGTCTCAATGACAGTATCGGTGCTTATGTTGCAACTCAACTGGTTAAAGCGATGCTCAAAAAGAAGATACAGGTTGATGGTGCGCGTGTTCTTGTAATGGGATTGTCTTTTAAGGAGAACTGTCCAGATCTTCGTAACACCAAAATCGTTGATATTCTCGCTGAGTTAGCTGAGTACAACATTATTGTTGATGTTTATGATCCTTGGGTCAGTGCTGAAGAGGCTAACCATGAGTATGGTCTAGATTTGATTGAGGCACCTCAAAATGATCAGTACGATGCTATTGTTTTGGCGGTTGCTCATGATCAGTTTAAACAAATGTCTTCTACTGAAATTCGTAATTTAGGACGTAGTAGCCATATCGTCTATGATTTGAAATATATTTTAGACAAAACAGAATCTGATATTCGTCTATAAGTTTTATTGAGAGATTAAATGAGTCGTTATCAGCAGGTGTGTGAAACACTACAAGATGCTCCAAAGAAATGGTTGATTACAGGTGTTGCAGGGTTTATCGGCTCCAATTTATTGGAAACGTTATTGAAGCTTGATCAACAGGTCGTTGGGCTGGATAATTTTGCGACTGGTCATCAATATAATTTAGATGAAGTTCAGTCCTCTGTCAGCATAGAGCAGTGGCAGAGGTTTGAATTTATTAATGGTGATATTCGCCAATTAGACGATTGTAAGCGGGCGTGTTTAAATGTGGATTATGTGCTACATCAGGCAGCATTAGGTTCAGTTCCTCGATCAATTAATGATCCGATTTTAACTAATTCAGCGAATATTGATGGTTTTCTGAATATGTTAGTTGCTGCACGTGACGCTGGTGTTCAGAGCTTTACTTATGCAGCAAGTAGTTCGACATATGGAGATCATCCAGATTTACCAAAGAGAGAAGATCGAATTGGTAAGCCTTTGTCGCCTTATGCTGTGACAAAGTATGTTAATGAACTGTATGCCGAAGTTTTTGCTCGTACTTACAATTTTAGCTGTATTGGTTTGCGCTATTTTAATGTGTTTGGTAAGCGTCAAGATCCTAACGGTGCATATGCAGCAGTAATACCGAAGTGGACTGCAGCTTTGATACAAGGTGATGATGTATATATTAATGGCGATGGTGAAACGAGTCGTGATTTTTGTTTTATTGAAAATGTAGTGCAGATGAATATTCTTGCGGCAACTACGACTGATAATAATGCGCGCAATCAGGTTTATAACGTTGCGGTGAATGGGCGCACTTCATTAAATATACTTTTTAATGCATTAAAGGATGCTTTGGCAATTAATTCGATTGTATGCACCAATGATGCGATTTATCGTGATTTTCGTGCAGGCGATGTACGTCATTCACAAGCTGATATTAGCAAGGCTAAGACTTTGCTTGGTTACGATCCTGTGTATGATATTCAGGGAGGTATATCTCTTGCGATGCCATGGTATATCTCATTTCTTAAGAAATAATTGAGTGTAATCTGTCGAGTCTATTTAGACTTGGATTATTAGTAGGATTTAACTTATGTCGCTAAAAAAAACTATTATTTATGTGGGGGGATTTGAGCTCCCAGATAAAAATGGTGCTGCTCAGCGCGTTATTGCGAATGGTAAGATTTTTAGAGAACTTGGTTATGATGTTGTATTTTGTGGTGTTGCAAAAGACATCGACGATAACCAAAATATTCTCGAAACGAAATCGGATCATTTCGGTTTTACGTGCTTTGCTACGGCATACCCTACTTCAAAGAAAGCATGGTTAAAAGCAATTTCAAGTTCAGAATCTATTCGATATTTAGTCGAGGAATACTATCAAGGGCGTGTTGCAGCAGTGATTTGTTATAATCATCCAGCTCTAGCTCAATGGCGTATACGTCACTTATGTCAGAAAAATAATGTAAAGTATTTAGCAGATGTGACAGAGTGGTATGAAAGCTCTGGCGGTGGAGTAATTTTTGGCCTAGTGAAATGGCTTGATACTAATTTCCGTATGCGTGTGATGCATCGCCTTGTGGATGCGTTGATTACTACAAGTAGTATTATTACTGAGTATTATGCTCGGACAAAAAATATTCCGATTGTTGAATTACCAACGCTTTATGATAAAGAGTCGATTATCGTTAATCGCCCTGAAGCTACATCTGATTCTAAGGTGAGTCGTTGGATTTATGCGGGTTCGCCTTTCAATTCAGGACGTGTAGATAGTAAACGTGAAAATATTAAAGATCGCTTAGATGCAGTTGTGATCTTGGCTGCTCGATTAAATAGCGAGGAAACTCCTGTCGAGTTAAGAGTTTATGGAGTAACGCAGGAAGAATATCTAAAAGTATTCCCAGAACACCTAGATGTTCTGCGAGAAAATATTAATAAAATTATATTTTTTGGTAATAGACCTCATAAAGAAATATTGCAGCAACTGCAACAAAGTGATTTTTCAATTTTCTTTAGAAAGAGAAGTCGACTAACTGAAGCAGGATTCCCTAGTAAGCTTGCTGAGTCAATTTCATGTGGTACTCCTGTCATTACAAATTATCTGGGGAATCTGAAATCGTATCAAGGAAAAGTATCTGGGTTATTTTTGGTTGACTTTTCTGATATGGATATTTGTGTGAAGGCAACTAAAGAAATTTTGCAAATGAGTTCTTTGGAGCTTGCTGTAGTAAAGGCTTCGTGTATAAAAGAGCAGGCATTTGATTATCGAACTTTTATACCGAGTGTGCAGCAATTTGTGCATGATTCAAACCTATCATGAAAAATTTTATAATCATTTTCATGTCGTCAATCTAGAGGTGATGGATTGCGCAAAAAATACCTTCCGTTAATAGCTTTTTCTACATATATTCTATTTACTCTAGTGTTAGCTTTCTGGGGACCCTTGACATATATAGGGTTGGATGAGGCTAATGTTTCTAGCTATATGCTTCTGTTTTTAGTTTTATTTACTGCTGGTTATTATTTAGGGGTAAATGGCTCTAAGGATAGAATTCTGCGGGATAGCGCTCTGGTAGAAAAAAAAATATTTCGATTGCTGAAGTTTTCCATCATAGTGACGGTGCTTTATAAGTTTCAAGAGTTTGCGGCTTTAGCTGTAACAGGTAAGTTGAACCTATCATTTGCGAATGCTGGCGAAAATTATGTTGAAACTTATGCGGATTATGAACGCGGAGCGGGCGGGTATAATATAGAGTGGGTAATTAGTATATTTTTCTATTTACCCTTGCTTATTTCTATGATTTTAGGCGTTTATTATTATAAAAAACTACCGCGTATTTATAGACTTTCTGTAATCGCAATATTTGCTCTAGTTTTTATTGTAAATACCTTGGGTCAAGGTAAGCAGAAGCAGATTGGCGATATTATGGTCTTTTTGCTTTCTATATTAGTTATTAAGCTGGGTTCTGAGTCGAATTCTAGAGATATTAAAAGAAGGCGGCGTTCCAAACGGATTTATATCTGGGGCTTATTAGTAGGTGTTCTTGGATTATTTGGTTTTATTAGCGTCTTGACAGCAAGATATGCGGCATTAGGTATAGATGCTAGTAATATCCAAGGGTTATCTCATCCGTTAATTGTTTATAACACTCACCACCTCGTATTCCAAATTTTTGGTGATCAAGTTGGTTTTGCTATGTCAATGTTTACAGGATATCTGGCGCAAGGGTATCTTGGACTTTCTCTAGCTTTCAACGAGCCTTTTGTCTGGACGTACGGAATTGGTAATTCTTACGCAACTACAATATTGTTTGGGAAACTTTTTGGTTTGCCCGTTTCTGTTGAGGATTCGTATCCTTTTAGGGTGGGCGTTGATACGGGTTGGGATTTAGCTAAATGGCATTCTGTATTTCCATGGTTGGCTTCTGATTTTACATTCCCAGGGGTTTTGATTATTTTCTTCTTTTATGCGTTTGTATATGGTAGATGTTGGAAAGAAGCTATTGTCTATAGGAATCCATTGTCAATTCTATTTTTCTGTGTTTTAAATCTAGGGCTTGTTTTTGTTCCGTCCAATAATCAATTGCTACATGGCCCAGAGAGTGTCCTAGCTGTATTTGTTATTGCTTCTATGTGGTTTTATAGTCGATGGAAGTATGATTGTAAGTCAGCATAAATATTTAATATAAGACATTCTATATAGGATTGATTCTGGATGGGGACCTCTCGTGTAGCTTTGTTCGTCATTGTTTTATGGCTACTGGGAAAGCTGCTTGCCTTTGGTAAAGACTTACTGGTTTCATACTACTTCGGTGCTTCTGTGCAAACGGATGCATATTTTATAGCTAGCAATATTCCGAGTTTAGTTTATGCCGGTTTATTGGCAACAGTACCGTTAGTGTTGTTGCCTTTATATACCAAAAAGATTGCTGAAGGTCATGAAGGGCAAGCGTATAGTTTTGCCAGTAGTGTTTTGAATTGGTATGCGGCAGCGGCGTTAATATTTACGGCTGTTGTTTTTGTCGAAGCTGAGTTTTTAGTTGCGTGTATAGCACCTACTGTGACGTCGTCAACTGCTGCATTAGCAGTAGTTTTGACGAGAATATTCTCTGCAACATTTGTTTTTTCAATGGTTTCTGCTGTTTTTACGACCATTCAGTTATCAAACAAGCAGGCAATGGGTGTACAACTTATTCCGATTATTAATAACGGTTTGTTTGTGTTGGGTGTTTTTTTATTTTCGGCCCAATATGGAATCTATGCTGCAGCGGTTTCTGCGGCTGTAGCGTGGGTGATTCAGATTCCATTACAAGCATTGTTTATTAAAGGTAAATTTAAATATTCATGGATGTGGATATTAGAAAAACAGGATCGTCGAGCTTTATTTATTGTTTTCTTTCCTGCGCTCATTGGTGTGTCTATTGAGCAGTTAAATCCAATTGTCAGTGTTTATTTTGGTTCAAGTTTAGCCGAAGGAAGTGTTTCGATGCTTTCATACGCTTTTCGGCTAATTAGTTTTTGTACTGGTGTTTTTATTGTAATTACCTCGACGATTTCGTTTCCTGCTTTTGCTGATAAGGTGTCGGGGAAGAAGCTTGTTGAACTCATAGATGATATTTACTGGAATACACGATTAACACTTTTTACTTCGACTTTTGTAGCCCTTGTACTTGCATTTTTTAGTCGGGATATTGTGTCAATTATACTGGAGCGCGGTCGACTTTCTGCTGATCATGCTGCTATTGTTGCAAATCTGCTTTCCGTATTGGCTTTGTCGATTCCCTTTGTTGCATTAAGGGAGATATATATTAGGGGAATATATGCCTTTAGTGAGGCCAAGTTGGGAATGTTGACAGGCGTTATCGCACTGCTGGCAAATATTCTCATCTGTTATTTCTTTGTTCATTTTTATGGTATTCAAGCCATTGCAATAGCTACTTTGGTTGCTGCATTTGCGAGTAGTGCGGTGAGTTTTTCATTATTACACCGTATTTTTGGAACAAGGCCAAGTTTCCACCTACTTAGCTTTATTCTTCGGCTAATGATTGTAATTGGTATTACTGATTTGATATTGGTAGGATTTTTTAGCTATTTTGTGATAAGTAATGTGTTGGTGAGGTTGATGGTAGGTATGGCGCTTACTAGTTTTTCTTATTTCGTGGTATCGATGCTGGTCGGTATTATTAGGATTAATTTTTCTGAGCGGACTTTAAAGAGTGAGTTGCTTAGAGGCTAATTATATTTTGAAGATTAAATTTCAATGTTGCGTAGTGATTTCAGATAAATAGTGAGTGACGAGATGAGGGTATTAGTTGTTGGTGTCACTGGTATGCTGGGCGGTGCTGTTTTTAAGATGTTTTCTTTGGATCAACAGTTTGACGTCTGGGGAACTCTGCGAAGTAATGGGGGGCTAAAATATTTCCCAGAATCAAGCCATTCTAGATTATTGGTCAATGTTGATGTTCTTGATCAGGATTCTCTGATTTCAGTGATAGACAAAGTTCGTCCTGATATTGTGATTAATTGTGTAGGTTTGATTAAGCAACTAGCCGATGCTAAAGATCCATTGTCGGCATTACCTATCAATGCGATGTTTCCGCACCGCTTGGCCAAGCTGTGTAAGCTTGCGGGTGCTCGAATGATCCATGTGAGCACCGATTGTGTTTTTTCAGGCAAAACTGGCATGTATATAGAAACAGATATTTCTGATGCTGAAGATTTGTATGGCAAATCAAAATATATTGGCGAGTTAAATGATCTGCCACATGCGATTACCTTAAGAACTTCAATAATAGGTCATGAGCACAATAGTAATTATGCGCTTGTTGATTGGTTTTTATCTCAGAGTGGTGCAGTAAAAGGGTTTTCACAAGCTATATTTTCTGGTTTGCCAACTGTGGAACTGGCAAGGGTCATGCGAGACTATGTTGTACCGAAGCCAGAGCTCTTTGGTCTATATCACGTATCTGTCGAGCCAATAGACAAGTTCAGTTTGCTAAAAATGGTAGCTGATGTTTATGGAAAAGAGATTGAGATTAAGCCTGATGAGCGATTGAAGATTGATCGGTCATTAGATTCAACACGCTTCAAAGAAGCCACAGGCTATATTCCTCCGAGTTGGCAACAGCTCATTAAAATGATGCGTGATTTCCGTTAATTTTTACAGATTGGATAATTGTCATGTTTGATAATAAAGTTTTAATGATTACGGGCGGTACGGGATCATTTGGAAATACAGTTCTTAAGCGTTTTCTTGATACAGATGTCAGGGAAATTAGAGTTTTCAGTCGCGATGAAAAAAAGCAAGAAGATATGCGTATCGCACTGGGCAATGATAAGGTCAAGTTCTATATCGGCGATGTTCGAGATTATGATAGCGTGGTACAAGCGATGGTTGGTGTGGATTATATTTTCCATGCTGCAGCACTTAAACAAGTGCCTTCTTGTGAATTTTATCCTATGGAAGCGGTCAAAACTAATGTTATTGGTACTGAGAATGTACTGAATGCAGCTATAGCTACTGGCGTAAAACGCGTTGTTGTATTAAGTACGGATAAAGCGGTTTACCCAATTAATGCTATGGGTATATCTAAAGCAATGGCAGAAAAATTGGTTGTTGCTAAATCACGTATTATCCCAAAAACAGGTCCAGTCATCTGTTCTACTCGCTATGGTAATGTGATGGCTTCGCGTGGTTCAGTGATTCCTTTGTTTATTGGTCAAATTAAAGCAAATGAAGCGCTCACTGTAACTGATCCAAACATGACTCGATTTTTAATGTCTTTAGAAGATTCAGTTGACTTGGTTCTACATGCTTTTGAGCATGCTCAGCAAGGTGATATTTTTGTTCAGAAAGCACCTGCTTCTACTGTTGAAGAGCTAGCGCAGGCATTAACTGAACTATTTAATGCTTCTTCTGCTGTTAAGGTTATTGGAACCCGTCATGGTGAAAAACTTTATGAGACTTTAATTTCTCGTGAAGAAATGGCTAAAGCTGATGATATGGGACGTTACTATCGTATTCCTGCAGATAATCGTGATCTTAATTATAAAAAATACTTCGTTGAAGGCGAGCAACAGATTTCCGAGTTAGATGATTATACGTCACATAATACTGAGCGCTTAGATATCCAAGGGATTAAGGATCTCTTATTGAAACTAGAATATATTCAGGGTGAGTTGAATGCTTAAGGTTATGACATTGGTCGGTACACGACCAGAATTAATTAAAATGAGTCGCGTGATTGCCGAGTTAGATCAGCAAGTTAATCATGTCTTAGTACATTCTGGTCAGAATTATGATTATGAATTGAACCAAGTGTTTTTTGATGATTTAGGTATTCGTAAGCCTGATTATTTTTTAGGTGCTGCAGGTGATACAGCTTCTAAAACAATTGCAGAAGTTATTTCAAAAGCTGATGACATTTTGGAATTGGTTAAGCCTGATGCAATTCTCTTGTATGGCGACACGAATACTTGTCTTGCAGTGATCTCTGCTAAACGCCGTAAGATTCCAGTATTTCATATGGAAGCGGGTAATCGTTGTTTTGATCAACGTGTGCCTGAAGAGCTAAATCGCAAGGTGTTAGATCATTTGAGTGATATCAATATGGTCTTAACTGAACATGCACGTCGTTACTTAGTTGCCGAGGGCATTCGTCCAGAAACAATTATTAAAACTGGCTCTCATATGGAGGAGGTTCTAGACTACTATATGCCAAAGATACTGGAATCAACAGTATTAGCACGTGAAGGTCTAGTTGAAGATCAGTTTTTTGTAGTCAGTGCGCATCGTGAAGAGAATGTAGATACTCCTGAAAACTTAAGCGATTTATTGGCGACATTGCGAGCACTTGCCGAAACGTATCATTATCCTATTATTGTATCGACTCATCCTCGTACTCGTAAAAGATTGGAAGCATTAGGTGAGTCATTAGATCATCCTTTGATCCGCTTTGTAAAACCATTTGGTCTACTCGATTATATTAAATTACAGATGTCTGCATTTTGTGTCCTATCTGATAGCGGTACGATTACAGAAGAGGCATCATTATTGAGTTTGCCTGCGATTACGATTCGTACTGCTCATGAACGTCCAGAAGGAATGGATGAGGGGACTTTGATTATGAGTGGTTTTAGAACAGAACGTGTTTTAGATGCTGTTCGTGTAATCACAAGTCAGCATCAGCGATCTCATCGTGTAATTCCAGTTGTTAAGGACTATCAAGGCGGTCCTGTATCCAAGCAGGTTGTTAGAGTCGTGCTTAGCTACACTGATTATATTAATCGTACCGTATGGGGAAAGGTATCATAAATTATTTCTCATAGTGGAGTTTATTCATTATGAAAATTTGTTTGCTTAATAATTTGTATCGTTTGACTCGGCACTAAGAAAGTCCTTTTGTGTTATTCGAGCATTTCGTGTTTTAAGAGATTATTGCCATGGGTAACATAAAATATAGACCAGATATTGATGGTTTGCGAGCGATCGCAGTACTTTCTGTTGTTATTAATCATATAAATGGATCAATATTGCCAGGCGGCTTTATTGGTGTTGATATTTTTTTTGTTATTTCTGGTTTTCTTATTACATCACAGATTGTTAAGGAAGTTCTGGTAGGTGGTTTTTCTATATCAGAGTTTTATAAACGTCGTATTAATAGAATATTACCAGCATTACTACTAGTTATATTATTTTCTCTTGCAATAGGAATAATTCTGTTATCACCAACTGATTTTAAAACACTTACGTGTAGTGCATTTTATTCAGTTATTGGTGCTTCTAACGTATTCTTTTGGCAAGTATATGGAAACTATTTTACGGGGAATAGGGATGAGGCGATTCTTCTACACACATGGTCTTTAGGTGTAGAAGAGCAGTTTTATGTTGTCTGGCCTTTATTTATAATCTTACTTCTTAAGGTTAGTAAGAAGTTCGTAACATTATTTCTCTTAATTACTATTCTTGTTTTTCTTTATGTTTCACAGTTTGGTGCTAATAATTTTGCATCAGCCTCTTATTATCTGTTACCTACAAGATTTTTTGAGCTTGCTATTGGCGGATTGTTAGCGTGGAGTTTGCGGACCAATGAGTCTCAGGGAGGTAAAGTTAATGTGTTGGTCGCTCTTGTTGGGGCTCTGTTAATATTTGTTCCTCTTTTTGTGTTGAGTAAAGATGTTGTATTTCCTGGTCTTAATGCATTGTATCCTTGTATAGGTACGGCTATTTTAATTTGGTGCGGTTCGAATCCTGAGTCACTAAGCAAAAAGATACTATCTCATAAATTACTAGTGTTTATTGGTGTATTGTCTTATTCATTGTATTTGATTCATTGGCCAATTATTTCATACATACATTATGTAGGTATAAAGATTAGTGTATTTGTAGGGTTGGTAATATTGTTGTCGAGTATTTTTCTTGCTTGGCTGTCATTGATATATATAGAAACACCGTTCAGAAAAAGTGGTTCTTCTATGAAGACTTCTTTAGTTTTTCTTAGACGGTTTTTAGTCCCTGTTTTTATTTTATTATTTTTTGCATTGATTAGTATTTATTTTAATGGTTTTCAATCTCGATTTGATCCAAGAGTAACTCATTTTGAGGATATGTCTGCCGCTAAGCCTAATGAAATGAGGCGAGGTTGTCATGTACCTACGGTACTCTATCAGACTGAAATTAGTAACAAGTGCAGGCTTGGTAATAAGAATGGTGATGTCGATGGCCTTTTAATTGGAGACTCATTTGCAAACCATTTTTCGGGTATGGTTGATGTCCTAGCAAAAGCAGATAATCTTTCTATTATTGATTATACGATGGATAGTTGTGCCCCTATATTGAATTATGATTCTAATAAATCATTAAGCTATTCAGATAAATGCAGGGCCAGAAACCAGCATGTCTATCATGAAATTACTCAGAATAAATATAAATATGTAATTCTTGCTGCATATTGGCCTAATGATGCTGCGTCGGGAGTATTTGTCCAAAAGTCTATAACAGAGATTCTTCGAACAGGTGCAAAAGTTATAGTAATTTTGAATAATCAAAAAATTACGAATGGGGCAACTTGCCCAATTCGTAAGTTAATGTACAAAACTTCAATAAAATGTGATGCTCAGCAAGATGAGCATGCAAAATACTGGGAAGATATTAAAAAGGATAATCCACAGATTAAATTTATTGACCCTAATGATGTGATTTGTCAAAAAGGGATATGTTATCCAATAATTGACAACATACTTTTGTACCGAGATGATGTTCACCTAAATGATGTTGGTTCACGATTAATTGGCAATATGCTTTTGTTGCGCAAAACTTCATTGAAGTAAATTGCTTGAAGGTTTAATTAATTCTTAATGAAAGATAGGATCTAATATTATGAATAGACGTGAATTATTGCAATGCGTAGGTGCAGTAGCAGTGTCTACACCATTTTCTGCATTTGCTAATCAGCCTTTAAATTCGAAAAATAAGATTTTTTCGGTATTGGATATTTTAGATAATAATAATCAGCGCGAGGAAATAGTCAGGGGTATTGCCAGCTTCGATGCCTCGGTCTATATCAATGCGGCAATTCAACATGCCTTGGAGAATAGTTTAGATCTGTACTTTCCTTCAGGTACGTATCTTCTAAGCGGCTCACGAAAAGGAGAAAATTCTGCAATAATTGTAGCGCGGAGTAATTTAACTATTTTTGGTGATGGCGAAAGTTCTATTTTGAAAGTTGCTGATAATTATACGATTGGTGGGGATTATCGAGTTTTTGCCCCAGAAGGGAAAGAAAGAGTTGATAATTTATCAATTCGAAATCTACATTTCGATGGCAATGGTCAGAATAATGTTGTGCATGGATCTTTTTCCAAAAAAGATATCCGTCGTGCTTATAGTATTAATGTTTTGAGCGGAAATAATATTAGTGTTACAAATTGTTGGTTTGGTAACGCTCCTGGGCGTGGCGTTATTAACTTAGGTAATAATATGTCAAGTCCATCTATTTCCAATGCGCTAATTAGTAATAATGTGATTTTTAATGTCGGTGGAGCGATCAAAGGTAACCGAGCTCAGAATGATCATAGCTCGATCTATATACAAGCTAATGGAGCCACGGTTGAAAATAATAGATTCTATAATGAATCGCCTGTCGATCCTTTTAGTTCTCCAGAAATAGCAGTTGTTGCACTGGAAATACATGGACGAAATACTAATGTAACATCGAATAGCGTTAAAAATTATGTCACGGGTGGTAATGCAGTGGCGGCAGTACAAGATTCTATAAACAATACTTGGTTCAATAACGTATTTGATGGGGTAACTAGCCTAGGTTTGACACTGTGGTCTCTTGCTCCATATCAGAATAAAAACCTGACCATTAAAAAAAATATGTTTAGGATTGATAATTCTGTGTATTCAGGAAATACAGCTATTTTTCAAAATACATCGCCTGCCGCGACGACAAGTCCTCTAAAAAACTTACTAATTGAAGATAATATTATTTATTCAGATATAACAACCCCACAACCTGTAACGTGGCATGGTATTGCGTTGTGTGCTGTAGATGGTGCTATTATTCGAGGTAATAAAATTTGGAATATTCAAGGGTGTGGAATAGATATCAGTGAGTCGAAGGCTGCTCTAGGTATCAATGATCTTGAAATATATAACAATCAGATTACTAATGTAGGGCTTCATAAATCTAAAACACGGATCTGGGCCATACGTATTGCTAATCCGAGTGACGACCATCCATTTGTGCGGATTAATATTCATAATAACAAAATTAATGCAGCTACTCAAAACGGTAGTATGCGAGGAATATTTATTGATAGTCATCAGGATTTAACCGCAGGTGTTGGATTAGATAATCAGTTTAGTAATATTGAAAAGTCAAAACAGATTCAAATGCCTTTATCTAAAGCCTTTTGATAATTTAACTATTCGATAGGTTCTTGTTTAGTTGGCTTTTGATGTGGAGTGCTTTTAGTGTCGAATGTTTTTTTAGTTATTGCAAGTTATCCTAATTCAATTATCCAATTTCGAGGCTCGTTGATTAAAGAACTTTATAATAAAGGATTTGAAATTCATATCGTTGCACCCAGCGTAGGGAGTGTTCCAGAAGTACGCAAAGAGCTAGAGGAATTGGCTTATAGAGTTCATGATGTTCCTATGCAGCGGACAGGTGTGAATCCGATAGCGGATTTAAAAAGCATGGTTGTACTTTTTAGACTTATGAATAAAATACAGCCTGATTATGTATTAAGTTATACGATTAAGCCTGTTATCTATGGCTCTTTGGCGGCTTGGTTTGCACGAGTGCCTCATCGTTTCGCACTTATTACAGGCTTAGGTTATGCTTTTCAAGGCATTGAAGAGGGTGATCATAAAAAGACAAAGCTGCAAAAACTAGTCCATCAACTTTATGCTACTGCCTTGGCGAAGACTCAAAAGATTTTTTTTCAGAATCCTGATGATTTAGCACTATTTGAGAAATTAAGAATAATAAAGCCTGACGCCCAGACGCAAGTTGTAAATGGATCTGGTGTTAACGTTGCTGAGTATTCATTGGTTCCATTTAAGATGAAAAATGGTGTTCCACAACCAAAATTTTTATTGATAGCGCGGTTGCTAATTGATAAAGGGGTTCGCGAGTTTGCTCAAGCCGCACAGATCATCAAAAATAAATACCCTCATGCTGAGTTTGATTTAGTTGGTTGGGTTGATGATAATCCAAACGCAATTCAACAGGCGGAACTTGATCAATGGATTAAACAAGGTTTGATTAAGTTTTGGGGAAAGTTGGCTGATGTAAAACCAGCTATTGCCGAGAATTCAATTTATGTATTGCCTTCCTATCGTGAGGGAACGCCGAGAACTGTATTAGAAGCGATGGCGATGGGACGACCTGTGATTACGACTGATGCTCCAGGATGTCGTGAAACTGTAGTGGACGGTCACAATGGATTTTTGGTTCCGATCAAAACGGTAGATTTACTTGTTGATGCGATGGAACAGTTTATTTTAAAACCAGAATTGATCATAAGCATGGGTAGTGCCGCTCGTAAGGTTGCAGTCGAAAAGTTTGATGTCAACTCTGTAAATCAAGCTATGCTGAAAGGAATGGGGCTGTAAAATCATGAAACGCTTATTTGATTTTTTTGCGGCTTTAATCGCGTTGATTGTCTTTTCTCCTATTTTATTTGTTGTAGCAGTTTTGGTGCGCAGAAAATTAGGGTCCCCAGTATTGTTTAGTCAAATAAGGCCTGGTTTAAATGGTAAACCTTTTAGAATGGTCAAGTTCCGTACGATGTTGGATGCAAATGACGAAAAAGGTAATCCATTGCCAGACGATCAAAGGTTGACTAAGTTTGGCGGTTTTTTGCGTTCAACAAGCTTGGATGAACTGCCAGAACTTTGGAATGTGCTTAAAGGTGATATGAGTTTGGTGGGACCTCGTCCGTTATTGATGGAATACTTACCTTTATATACTCCACAGCAGGCTAAACGTCATGATGTAAGACCTGGTGTGACAGGCTGGGCACAAATCAATGGGCGTAATGCAATTAGTTGGAATGAAAAATTTAAGTTGGACACATGGTACGTTGAACATCGTACTATGAGTCTTGATTTGAAGATTATTTTGTTGACGATTAAAAAAGTGTTAATTCGTGATGGAATTAGTGCCGAAGGAGAGGTCACGATGTCTAAGTTTACTGGAACTCAGGAAGGCCAAAAGAATGACTGAGTCATTGTTTGGTGTGTATGGTGCGAGTGGTTGTGGGCGAGGAATTATGCCTCTTGCACGAGAGTGGGTGTTGAAGCAGGGTTTATCATTGGATCGTCTCGTATTTATTGATGATGGACAAAATGTTCCATCATCCGTTAATGGTCATCAAGTAGTGAAATATGCTGAATTTTTAGCACTAGATGCATCTGAACGTATTGTAAGTATCGCAATCGCAAATAGCACAATTCGTGAAAAAATTGCGTTACAGCTTCATCAAGATCAGGTTCGAGCTTGGTCAATTCATGCTGAGAATTGTGTGATTATGGATGAGGTTGATATTGGTGAGGGTGCCATTTTGAGTCCTTTTGTCACATTAACCTCAAATATTCGTATTGGTAAACACTTTCAGGCTAATTTATATAGCTATGTTGAGCATGACTGTATCATTGGTGATTTTGTGACTTTTGCACCTAGTGTGCGCTGTAATGGCAATATTATCATTGAAGATCATGCCTATATTGGAACAGGTGTGATCATTAAGCAGGGGACACCCCAGCAGCCTCTCATTATTGGTCGAGGTGCAGTGATCGGTATGGGTGCGGTTGTGACACGGAGTGTACCTGCAGGGGTGACCGTTATTGGTAATCCTGCTCGTCCACTTGTTAAATCTTAATGAAAATTAATTTTGTGTATATCGTGTGTAGAGTATATGCTCATGCTGTTGAGATTTATTGTAGCTTGTTCTGCTTACCTAGCCTTAATTAATAATTCGATTTTCAGAGTAAAACGATAAAGATCTGAAGTCTTAAGGTTCTCTGTGAGTTTGGTTCATCATGATTGTCTCGATTTAGATGAGATAATTCTTTATTGAAAAATAGTGGATTTGAGTTATGTTAAACACGCCTTTTTCGCCTTGGCCTAGTTTTAGCCAGCAAGAAGCGAATGCTGTATCACAGGTCATATTGTCTAATAAAGTGAATTACTGGACGGGTTCAGAATGCCGTGACTTTGAAAAAGAGTTTGCGGCATGGTGTCAAGTTCCGCATGCAGTCGCATTGGCTAATGGAACAGTTGCTTTGGATCTTGCGTTAAAGGCTTTACATATTGGTACTGGGGATGAGGTCATTGTGACACCTCGCACGTTTCTTGCATCAGTAAGTTCTATCGTCACTGCGGGTGCGATACCAGTTTTTGCAGAGGTGGATCGAGACTCACAGAATATTACTCCTGAAACGGTTGCAAAAGTAATTACGTCTCGCACAAAGGCTATTATTGCGGTGCATTTAGCGGGTTGGCCGTGTGATATGGATGGATTGATGTTGCTAGCTCAGCAACATAATCTTGTTGTAATTGAGGATTGTGCGCAAGCACATGGTGCATTATGGCGTGGTAAACCTATTGGTAGTTTAGGGCACGCTGCTGCATGGTCGTTTTGTCAAGACAAGATCATGACAACAGGTGGTGAAGGGGGGATGTTGACCACTAACGATCACGCATTATGGTCAAGCGCATGGTCGTACAAGGATCATGGTAAGAGTTTTGATGCGGTTTACAATCGTCAGCATGCACCAGGTTTTCGTTGGCTGCACGAGTCGTTTGGAACCAATTGGCGCATGTTGGAAATGCAGGGCGTGATTGGTCGTATTCAGTTGCAACGGATGCCTGACTGGCATGAAGCTCGTAAGGCGAATGCATTATCTATTCTTGCTGCTTGTGCTGAGTCACCTGCTCTTCGTGTTCCAGATGTGCCTAGTTATATTGAACACGCTTGGTATCGTGCATATGCTTTTGTAAGACCTGAAAAGTTAGCCGCAGGTTGGAACCGTGATCGGATTATGAACGAAATTGTTGCTCGCGGAGTACCGTGTTATTCGGGTTCATGCTCAGAGGTTTATTTAGAGAAGGCTTTTGACGGGACAAATTGGCGTCCATCTGAGCCATTGCCTGTTGCGCGGGAGCTGGGTGAAACGAGCTTGATGTTTTTAACGCATCCAACACTTACTGCGGCAGAGATCGAAAAAACTTGTCTGGTTGTACGTGAGGTGATGTTGGAAGCGCAGCTCTGATTACGGTCATACATTATAAATATTTAATGTGCTATTGATTGTTTTTTTAGGTGGTACTTTATAATATGATTTTTAAGGTAATAATTTTTTTTGAGATATTTTGCTGTTTGTAGGGTTGTAAAAACGTTTGCGTTTGGTAGGTTTTATCTATTTAATTGGGTTGGTGTGATTTGTTGGGTATTTAATGTTCAATTGATATGTAGTTTTATCAATTCATTTTTGTAATCAATAAATCAATTTAGATTTTTTAGGAGAAAATAATGGTAGCAAATCACAAAATGTCATTCCGAGTAAAGGTTCTTGGTCTTTCTGTTGCAGCAGCTTTGTTGGCAGCATGTGGTGGTGGCGGTGGTAGCGGCACTTCTAATTCTGGTACGGGTTCTGCATCAATTAGCGGAAAAGCAGTCGATTTCTACCTTTCTGGTGCTACCGTGACTTTTACTGGTTGTGGTCAAACAACGACGACCGATGCAAACGGTGCATTTACTGTTCCTGCTGGTTGTGCTACTAGCGCATTTACTGTTTCTGGTGGTACTGATATTGGTACAAACCTGCCGTTCACTGGTGTATTGAAATCACCAGCACCAGCTGCAGGCGCTACGACAGCGATTGCTTCGCCATTGACCACTTTGATCGCAAATAACCCATCAATTGATCTTGTTGCTCAGCTTGGTTTACCTGCAGGCGCTAACCCATTGACAACTGATCCTATGACTGATGCAAAGTCATTGCAAGCAGCTGAAGTTGTTCAAACTCTCATCAATCAAGTCAGCGCGGCTCTGCAAAAACTGTCACAACAAAACGGTGGAAGTCTGACACCAGCTCAGGCCGCTGCAGCAGCTTCAGCAGCATTGGGTGGTGCAATTGCAGCTAATACAGGCTCTACATTCAGCTTAACGAATACATCAAATATCACTTCTGTTCTTTCTGCAGCGGTTACGAATGCGAATAATACTGCTGGTGCGTTTAACCTTCCTGCTGGTACTTCGATTTCTAGCTTGGCAAGTAGCTTTGCCTCAGCACAAGCAACTGCAATTAGTGCTCAGGTTTCATCGGTAAGCACTGCTCTTGCGAATATTACGATTGGTGCTAACCCAGCGGCGACTTTAGCTGCATTACAAAGTAGTGGTCTGACATCCACTATCGGTGCGGCAGCGGGTGTTACGTTAACTAACTATATTCAAGTTGCTAGCGTGACACTGAATGGTGGTACAGCAATTCCACTTGCACAAGTGCAAGCTTCTTCAACGACACCACTTAGTCTAGCTCCTGCTCTGAACGATATTCAAGTTAGTTTGAAAGGTGTTGGTGCTAGTTATGCAGGACAGACCGTAGCAGTTAATGCTGGATTCAAATATACGTTAGGCACTAACGTTGTTAATGTGATTATCAACAACGTACAGTTGACGTTTAATAGCTCTGGTGTATTGACTAATGCAACAGTGCCTGTAGGCTCAACCTACTCATTCAGTTTGTCAGGCGCTAAAACGGCATCAGCGAACTTAACAAATAACGCTCAAGATAGTTTGTTTAATAGTGGAAATCTTGACCTTTCAATTTCATTGTTCTTGAGTAAGCTATCTGCAGCAGCATCTCTTACCACTACACAATTGGCTGCTTATACGCCAACTGCTGGTGCTGCGGTATCTGCTTCCCTTACACTTAGCAGTGCAACATCTAATACCGTGTATGTAGGCGATAGTTCAGGTCAAGCCCTAAATTCAGTAAGTGTGGCTGCTGGATCGGCAACTGTTACTGGCTCTGGTGTAGCTGCAACGATTAACTAAGTCTTTTAGTTGATATGTGCATATCCTGATTATCTTTGTGAGTTCTGAAGATAATCAGGATTTTTTATTTAGAAATGTTTTTAGCGCCACGGTTTATTCATTAAAAAAAATTATAATCCTTCACATCTAATACCTCTTTAGGAAACTCTGAGATGTTTTTGTCCCACTCAAAGAAAACCATCCGATGTGGATTCATTGTATTGAGCTTATGTTTGGAGTCTATGGCATTCGCTGCACCAAACGATGAGTTCTTGCATACGGAGCCGAATATAGGCGAAGCTAAATTTCGTAGTGAGATTGGTTATGATTTGATGAATGATACTGTTGATATTTTTAACTTACGTAAGCGTCAAGGATCTGCTCCGGATAATGCGGGTGATTATCATGGTGGACATATTTCACTTGGGTACAATATCACTCCGAATTGGTCTACAGAAGCGACCTATTGGAATAGAAATATAGCTTATGGTGCAGATACTAATGCGATCGATAGCTGGTTGGTGTCACTATATTACGATCCATTTGCGCTTCCAATGGCTGAAGATCGTGCGGTTTTACGATTTTCGCTATGGGGAGATCATGCTAGTCAAGTCAATAAGTCAACACCAACGAAGATTAATACGACGACTTTTAATCAAGTGACTGTGAATAATCCGAATGACATTCAGGCTCAACTTGATGCGATTTTTTCTAGTGTCTTGAATGAACGTAACCTGCTGACGTGGTTTTTGAGTGCGGGTGTGAGTAAAGTTGATATTGGTGATATAAATGCTGTTCAAATGCGTGGAAATTGTAAATTTAACGTAGATATCAGCACCGATAATATTGCAACGGGTATGTTAGCGGCACCTTGTTCTACCAGTTCTGGGCAGTTGTTGGATGCATCTTTTACAGCTAATGCCAGTCAGTACGGTGTTGATGTAAAAAAAGATTTTAACTATACAGCGAGTTTTCTTGGCTTAGGTGGCTCTTGGCGCTGGAAATATAATCGGTTTACAACCAATTTAGGATATCAGTATCAATATATTCGCCGTAATGGGGTTGATAAACAGGTTTCGAGTTTCGGAGCTACGCCTGTCACGTCTAATCAAACACTTGGTCTGGATGTTGCTTATAAACTGAATAAGAATTTAGATATTTTTGTACAGGGACAGGCATTTAAATCTAATTTTGTGGGCACAATACCATTTCTTTATAATACGATGACAGCAAGTAGGCTTGATCGTTATTATGGTGTAACTAGTCTTGGTCTTCGTTTTACGAACTTCTAGTTTTCTATCACACAAAATTAAAAAGAGCATCAAAGAGCGCTTGGTTCAAATAAGGCTAGTATGGTTTTAACTCAGCGCGTACCAATAATCATCCTCGATTTGTTCGAAATCGTTCAGCTAAAGGATAGATATTGTTGATGATGATCTAAACATATGTTTTTGGTACCCATTGCTATGAAAGAACTGTTGTTAAGATTGTCGGTATTACCTCGGCGGATGAAACAATTCATATTGTTTGTGGCTGACGCAATCGCAATACCTTACTTATTTTGCTTAGTTTTTGCTATTCGATTGGATGACTTCTCAAAAGGTCATCTGAGCAATAGTTATATTTATGCAATATTAGTATCAATCCTCTGTCTTACCGTTTTTATGGGATGCGGTATTTATCGAGCGGTAGTAAGGGCTTTTGATGAAAGTTTTCTACATGATTTGATTCTTGCCGTTTTGATTATTGTTTTGATGCTGCTTGCTATATCCATTTCCAAAATTATTTTTATTCCCCACAGCGTACCATTCTTCTTTGGTTTTCTTATTTTTCTGTGGGTCTGGTTAACTCGGTCAATCATTCGGTGGGTTGTTCGCAGAGTTTTTCATATTGAGTCGGGGTGTCGTCGAGTTGCAATCTATGGTGCAGGTTCAGCGGGTCGCCAACTCTTAGCGGCAATACGTGCGTCGCATGAGTATCATGCCGTTGTATTCTTTGATGATAGTCCCAGTCTAATGTATACAACTGTTCTTGGACTTAGAGTGTATTCGGGGTGCGATTTTGAGTCAGTTTATCGAAAGTTTAATTTAGATGAAGTGCTGATCGCTTTACCTTCTGCAAGTAAGGCAAGACAACGTGAAATTGTTGAGTTACTCGAACCTTTCAAAGTTCCTGTTCGCACTTTACCAGGGTTGATGGATTTAGTTGGAGGTCAGATTTCTATTTCTGATATTCGCGAGATAGATATTGTCGATTTGTTAGGTCGAGACTCGGTGCCGCCTATACGAGAACTGTTGCTTAAGAATATTCAAGATAAAACAGTTTTGGTGACAGGTGCTGGTGGGTCGATAGGCAGTGAACTATGTCGTCAAATCGTTAGATTGAGCCCTAAGTGTTTAATTTTATTAGAACAAAGTGAATATGCTTTATATCAGATAGAACAAGAGTTGAAGGCAATTTCAGAGGTATCTATTGTCGTCGTCATGGGAAGTGTACTAAAAGAGCATCGCCTAAAATCAATAATGCAAGAGTATGATGTGAAGACCGTTTATCATGCGGCGGCGTATAAGCATGTGCCTTTGGTTGAGGTTAATCCGTTTGAGGGGATTATTAATAATACGATCGGGACTGCGCGCTGTGCGAAAGCGGCACTAGAGGCAAAAGTTGAGACTTTTGTTTTAATTTCTACAGATAAAGCAGTGCGACCGACCAATATTATGGGTGCGACAAAGCGTCTTGCCGAGTTGGTCTGTCAGGCTTATGCAACGATTCCAGAGAGTGATACTCAATTTAGTATGGTGCGTTTTGGCAATGTACTTGGTTCTTCGGGGTCTGTCATTCCTTTGTTTAAAAAGCAGCTTGCGAAAGGCGGGCCTCTTACGGTCACTGATCCAGAAATGACGCGTTATTTTATGACGATTCCTGAAGCGGCTCAGCTTGTATTGCAGGCTGGTGCGATGGGAACGGGGGGAGACGTATTCTTACTGGATATGGGGGAGCCTGTCAAAATTGTTGATTTGGCGAAAAAAATGATTCTTTTGAGTGGGTTAAGTATTCACGATACGCATAGTTCTGGTGATATAGAAATTCAGTTCACAGGTCTTAGACCTGGTGAGAAGCTCTATGAGGAGTTGCTTATTGATGCTGAGATTGTTGAGAAAACAGCACATACTTTGATCATGCGCTCTAAAGAAAAATATTTTTCAATGGCTGAAATTGATGAGATGTTGGAAATTATGCTTGAGGCTTCTCGAGATCATGATGTAGATAAAGCTGTGGCTCAAATTGAAAAATTTGTAGATGGATACAAGCGCAGTCAAATTTACTCATAAGCTAATCTGCGTTATTCGATTCAGTAATTTATAAAAGGAGTCTCCTAGAGGGCTCCTTTTTTATGGTGATATTACTTTTTGTTGATAAGAGGCTGGTTGTTGTGATGTTTCGTGGTGTGCTTCAGTCGTTTGATCAAAGTAGGCCTTGTTGTTTTTCCTTGCACCGTCTCTACTTGTGTATTTGTAGGTTTTGTTGCGACGGGTGGTGTGGATTGATCGGCAGAGTAGTTGAGAGCGCTTCGAGAGGCGACTGGATCAGCCAAAGCGGTTAGCGATATTGTGAGTAACGAAATAGCGAGCAAAGTTTTCATATGCTTCATCTGTATCCGCTGAGAGGGTATATTGAGATTGCCGCGATTATCTAATGAATTCAAGTGGTGGAATGAAAAAATGTGTGTTAACCATTCTTGATAGGGACTTGAAGATATGTTGTAAGAATAATTTTTATTGATATTTATGTGCTTAGATGAATTTGTGGTGAGGTCGCCAAAAAAATTAGCGACTTCACGATCGTGATGATTTAGATTTAATCATCCAAATGTGCAAAGCGGACGAGATTGGATAGGTGGATATTGCGTTTTTCTGCTTTCTTGTACATGAGAATGATTTTGCCAATTTGTTGAACAACTTCAGCACCACTGACCGAAACGACACTTTCAATCAATGTTTGGCGCAGTTCGCGGTCTTCGCCTGCGACTTTGACTTTAATCAGTTCATGGTCAGCAAGGGCGCGATGCAGTTCTTCAATCACACCATCAGAGAGTCCCTGATTTCCAAGCATAACGATAGGGTTGAGCTCGTGTCCAATACGACGTAAGCGTTTGCGTTCTTGGGTTGAGAGTGTGGACATAGCAAAACCTATAGCGGATGTGGTAAAGAATAAAGCGAAATGATTTTATCAAACGGATCGCGGATCAAACTATGAGTATTGTAGCGTAAAACACGTATGAAATATGCTTAAGGTGGATATGAGCAGGCATCAAATACTATTTTGGCTTAAAATAGTCTAGGACGTGTTGGTTTAACTCCCCCTTTAGTTTTTTTAAAGACTTTAAGGCTACCTACGCTACTTTTGCACGGATAATAGTGAGATTGTTTTTTATTCTGCATTAATCCGTTTGCCAATATAGCTATTGTCTGCATGGATTAGCTTATCTAAGTTCAGTTTTGATCGTAAAGATCAAGTTTCATATGTTTTAGATTTAAATTTTAAATATTTTTGTAAACGAAAAAACGCATTGTCTTCGATTATTGTAAAACTTCGCGCATTAACTGGAAAACTCATGGCAACCCGCATTACCAACAAAAAACTTTCTAACAGTAGTGCAACTTGGATGCGTGAGCATCTCGATGATTTTTATGTTAAGCAAGCGCATAAAGATGGGTATCGTGCTCGCGCTGCTTATAAGCTATTGGAAATTAATGATAAATATAAAATTATTAAACCGGGCATGACGGTTGTTGATCTGGGGTCTGCACCTGGTAGCTGGTCGCAAATTGCAGCCAAACTTACGGGAGATCGTGGCATGGTGCTCGCGACGGACATCCTTGAAATGGATAATTTGGCGGGTGTGACTTTTATTCAGGGTGATTTTCGTGAGGATGACGTCTTTAATAAATTATTAGAAATGTTAGCTGGTCGACGAGTAGACATTGTAATTTCGGATATGGCACCCAATACATCTGGTAATAGTGCTGTAGATCAACCTCGGATGATGTACCTGTGTGAGCTTGCGCTGGATTTTGCCAATAAAGTGCTTGATGAAAAAGGGCAGTTTTTGGTGAAAGTTTTCCAAGGCGAAGGTTTTGATGAATACCGTAAAGCGGTCGTTAAAGAGTTCACTGTGGTGAAGTCGGTTAAGCCTAAAGCATCGCGTCCACGGTCGCCTGAGATTTATTTGCTGGCGCAGGGGCGTAAGTAAGCTCGGTGTGTAGTGGGTGTGGCAAATACGGCGAATCTTTAAGGTTTTTCTTGTATTTTCTGAGTGAACACTTCGATGGCAACCATACAAATCGTGACAAAATCGAACCTGTTTGGCCTGTAATTAGGTTGTTGTAGATCTGTAATAGCGCTATGGTAATGGTAGATAATTTGATTTAAAGCATTTTGATTGAAAAACGTGTTGTATTTAATTCAGTAACTATAGGTGGAAAAAGCCTTGAACGATATCTTCAAAAATACGGTGCTGTGGCTGATTGTGATCGGCGTCGTGGCAATGGTATTTCTCAATTTTGACAACAAGAAAAAGCCAGAGGCTCTGAGCTATTCTGAGTTTGTGACTGCGGTCAATACTGGGCAGGTGAAGAGTGTCAAAATTGATGGTGAAAGCATTCAAGGTCAGCGTAAGGACAGTACAACGTTTGAAACTGTACGTCCAAGCATCCCAGATAATGCATTATTGCCAAGCCTAACTGCGCAAAAAGTGGAAGTACAAGGTGCTGCTCCTGAGCGTCAAAGTGTTTGGATGCAATTGCTTGTTGCAAGCTTTCCAGTCCTGTTGATCATTGGTTTGATCATGTTTTTTATGCGTAATGCACAAGGCGGTGGTAGTGGCGGTGGCGGTGGTCGCGGTCCGATGAGCTTTGGTAAGTCTAAAGCGAAGATGCTGACAGAAGATCAAATTAAGGTTAATTTCACCGATGTTGCTGGTTGTGATGAGGCGAAAGCGGAGTTGGTTGAGATTGTTGACTTTCTCCGTGATCCATCCAAGTTTAAACGTCTTGGTGCGATGATTCCGCGTGGTGTGCTGATGGTTGGCCCGCCAGGAACAGGTAAAACATTACTGGCAAAAGCCGTTGCGGGTGAAGCGAAAGTTCCATTCTTTTCGATTTCTGGTTCAGATTTCGTCGAGATGTTTGTTGGTGTTGGTGCATCTCGTGTACGTGATATGTTTGAACAAGCAAAGCGTCATGCGCCTTGTATTATTTTTATCGACGAAATCGATGCAGTTGGTCGTCATCGCGGTTCAGGTATGGGCGGTGGTAATGATGAACGTGAACAAACGTTGAACCAAATGTTGGTTGAGATGGATGGTTTTGAAGGTTCAGAAGGTGTCATTGTAATTGCGGCGACAAACCGTGCTGATGTGTTGGATAAAGCGTTATTGCGTCCAGGTCGTTTTGATCGTCAGGTTGCAGTGAGCTTACCAGATATTAAGGGTCGCGAAGAGATTTTGAATGTTCACATGAAGAAATTACCTTCATCGACTGGTGTTGAAACTAAAGTGCTTGCACGTGGTACACCAGGTATGAGTGGTGCAGATTTGGCAAACTTAGTCAATGAAGCGGCATTATTTGCAGCGCGTCGTAATAAGAACACTGTGGATATGCATGATTTTGAAGATGCTAAAGATAAGATCTTCATGGGTCCAGAACGCAAGTCGATGGTAATGCGTGATGAAGAGCGCAAAAATACGGCGTACCATGAAGCAGGCCATGCTGTAGTTGCAGAGCTGTTGCCGAATACTGATCCTGTGCATAAAGTCACGATTATGCCGCGCGGTTGGGCACTGGGTGTGACATGGCAGTTGCCTGAATTTGATCGTATCAGTAATTATAAAGACAAGATGTTGAATGAGTTATCAATCTTGTTTGGTGGTCGTATTGCTGAAGAAGTTTTTGTGAATCAGAAGTCTACAGGTGCATCAAATGACTTTGAACGCGCAACCAAAATTGCCCGTGCAATGGTCACTAAATATGGCATGAGCGATGCGCTCGGTGTCATGGTGTATGAAGATGATTCGCAAGATGGTGGTTATTTCGGCAAGATCGGCAATCGTACGGTCAGCGAAGCAACACAGCAATTGATCGATCAAGAAATTCGCCGCATTTTAGAAACGCAATATACTGTTGCGCGTGATTTGATTGAGGCGAATAAAGACAAGATCGAAGTGATGGTTGAAGCATTACTGAAATGGGAAACCATCGATCGTGATCAAGTGATTGATATCATGGAAGGTCGCCAACCGCGCGAACCTAAAGTATATGAGCCAGTGAACCCTGTGCCTGTATCTGTGGCACCTGTTGAAGGCGCAGTGTTACCTCCGCCATTGCCAGCGATGTAATTATCATTGTTTGATCCAAGAAAGCCCTCGTTGAAACGGGGGCTTTCTTTATGGTTTTAATGAATAATGTCAGTATCCAGTTGGTTTTTAGAATACATTATGAAACTACACGCACTTCCTCAGCAGACATTAGTTTGTGGCCGCCATACGCTCGATCTGTCTCAACCTCACGTGATGGGTATTTTGAATGTCACGCCTGATTCATTTTCAGATGGTGGACGATTTAATCATCTTGATGCGGCATTACGACAAGCTGAAAGCATGTTACAGGATGATGCATCAATTCTTGATATCGGTGGGGAGTCGACTCGACCGAATGCACAGGCGGTTTCTTTACAAGAGGAATTAGATCGGGTTATTCCTTTAATAGAAGCCCTAAATAGTCGATTCGATGCGGTGCTTTCGATTGATACGAGTACACCTGAAGTATTTGCGGCGGCGGCACATGCTGGCGCAACCATTTGGAATGATGTCCGTGCATTAACTCGTCCGAATGCGTTGGAAGTTGCTGCAAAGTTAGATTTACCTGTGGTGCTGATGCATATGCGCGGCGAGCCTGCAACGATGAATGATTTGGCAGTTTATGATGATGTCATTCTTGAGATACAAGATGAGTTAAGTTTGCGTTTAAATGCCGCTCTAGCCGCAGGTATTCGTCGCGAGAATATTATTCTGGATATGGGATTTGGCTTTGCAAAAAATACGGCGCAAAGTTTGAAGTTACTCAATCAACTTTGGCAGCTAAATGATCTTGGTTTTCCTTTACTCATGGGTATTTCACGTAAACGCGTGTTGGGTGAAATATTGGGCGGAGCTGCTGTGGATGAGCGTTTATATGCAGGGTTGTCTGCTGCATTATTGGGTGTGCAGCAGGGAGTGTCTATCATCAGAACACATGATGTGCGGGCGACAGTTGAGATGTTGGCGATTTATACGCAAATGAATGATCAATAAAAAGATTAGGTGGTATGTGTTCAGATAGAGCAATTTGAGTCAAGACAGTCAAAAAACATTCAGGCACATTAACTCTAAGTCTTAAGCTGAAAAAATACGATGAGCCGTACCAAAGCAGAGCAATATGCCGCACGTTTTAACCAAGTCTTCGATTACATCGAAAAGCATCTTGATGATCCACTAAGTGTGGATGAGTTGAGTCGTGTGGCCTATTTTTCTAAATTTCACTTTCATCGGCAATTTTCAGAATATTGTGGGATTAGTGTGAGCCGCTATATTCAGTTGATTAAGCTCAAACGTGCTTCTCATCGTTTGGTATTCAATTCTGATGAGCGAATCATTGATATTGCGCTGGATGCTGGCTTTGAGAATCCAGAATCTTTTTCGCGTGCGTTCAAACATATCTTTGGGCAGACACCGACTGAGTTTAGAAAAAAACCAGCTTGGGACTTATGGCATCAACATTATCAATTTCCACAGCGGGAAGGAGCAAAGAATATGAATGTAAAAATTGTCCATGTTGAACCTGAATTAGTTGCAGTGCTTGAGCATCGTGGTTCACCTGCGATACTGAATGATTCTGTGCGGCATTTTATTGATTGGCGTAAAACGACGGGTTTATCATCTGTGGCAACGAGCAGAACTTATGGTGTTGCACATGATAATCCTGACACGACGCCAGCCGCAGATTTTCGTTTCGATATTTGTGGCTCGGTGACGGAGGCTGTGCCTGAAAATTCGCATGGCATTATTACGAAACTGATTCCTGGTGGCCGTTGTGCCGTTGTACGTCATGTGGGGTCACATGATCGGATTGGCGAGAGTGTTTATTATTTATATCGTCAGTGGTTGCCGAATAGTGGTGAGGAGTTACGCGATTTTCCTGTCTATTTTCATTATTTAACGCTAGGTTTTGATCAGCCTGAGTTTGAGCAGAAAACGGATATTTATTTGCCACTGAAATCTTTAGGTGAGGTTGTTGCTTAGTGCTTAGAACTAAAAAAGCGTCAGTCTTGATTTATAGATCTGACGCTTTTTTATCTGAGGTGTGATTTTAAGAGGATTGAGGATAAGGGTTGTTAATCATTGGTTGATTGACTTCCACGATAATATGAACCAGCTCCTCATGAATACTCAGTTGTCGACGGAAGTATTCTCCGTTTGCTTCTGGGCTAATGGTGGTTAGATTCAGCACACAAGCGTATTGATCCTTACCTACGCGCCAGACGTGGATGTCATTAATTTCTGCACGTAACGGGCTGGCTTCGATGACTTCAATCACTTCTGCCACCACAGGCGCATCCATTTCTGCATCCAGCAGAATACGCCCAGAGTCACGAATTAAGCCATAAGACCAGACTGCAACGAGTACACCGCCAATTAATCCCATCACAGGGTCTAACCAGCTAGCTCCCCAGAGTTTGCCACCAATCAGTGCAAGAATTGCTAGTACTGAAGTAGCAGCATCGGTAATGACATGGATATAGGCTGAGCGTAAATTCAGATCATGATTGCCATGAGAGTGTGAATGTCCATGATCGTGGTCATAATGCTTGTGTGGTGCATCATGCGAGTGATCGTGTCCGTGGCTGTGTCCATGACTATGATTATCTTTGAGCAGCCACGCGCAGATGAGATTGACCACTAATCCAATTGCGGCAATAAATATGGCTTCATTATAGTGAATAGGTGTCGGTGAGAGTAATCGTTCGCCTGATTGAAACAGCATCCACGCTGAGACCAGAACTAATAAAATAGAGCTAGTAAAACTCGCGAGGATTTCAATTTTCCATGTGCCAAAGGCGAAGCGTGCATCTGTAGAGAGCTTTCTTGCTAAAACATATGCGAACATCGATAGGCCAAGCGCCATGGCGTGTGTACTCATATGCCAGCCATCGGCGAGCAATGCCATCGAGTTATAGATGTAACCGCCTGCAATCTCCGCAACCATCATGATTGCCGTCAGGATCACTGCCCATTTGATTTTCTTTTCAGCAAGAGGGTTACTGATATTGAAGGAATAGGCTTTGTTTCCTTGCGGCTTATTAATGGATGTGGTGTTATGCTGATGTTGCTGCAATAATGACTCTGACATGATTATGCTTCAGGAGTGTGGCTAATATGTGATCAGTATAATATACTACCCCCTAGTATATTGGAAGTGAAAGTTGTTAGTCATTTAGAGAGAAAACACGGCTATGCCCCATACGATTCATGGAAAGAAGAAAATCTTAACGCGCATTCGCCGTATTAAGGGGCAGACTGATGCGCTTGAAAAAGCGTTAGATCAAGATGTTGAATGCATTGCTATTTTGCAGCAAATCGCCGCGATTCGTGGTGCTGCGAATGGGCTGATGGCGGAAGTGCTGGAGGGTCATATTCGTGCGCACTTAGGTGCGAATGATCTTACGCCTGAGCAGCGTGAAGTTGAGATTGAGCAGGTGGTTGGAATTTTGAAGTCTTATTTGAAGTAGATAAATTAAGACAGTTGTCTCTATTCTAAGCAGCATTAGATTTTAGAGCTTGTAAGGACTTCATCATTTCAGTCGCAATGGCTTTGATTACAGGGACGCAAACACTGTTGCCGAACTGTTTATATGCTTGGACATTAGAAACGGGAATTTTAAAATCATCTGGATAGCCTTGTAGTCGTGCTGCTTCTCTCGGGGTTATTTTTCGTGGATTTTTACCCTTTTGAGCAATCAGAATTTCGCTACCGTCTTTGTAATAGCGTGCAGAAATTGTATTAGTGTATGCACTATCTTCATCGACAATGCCATACCCGAAACCTTTGCCATTCAGCTTGTTCGCAGCTTTTCGCCGTTGATGACCTTCCCATAGCTTGTCAGAAATTGTGTAGTTCTCTGTGCCTGAGGCTTCTAAAATATCGCCTACGCGTGTTGCAATTCCAGTTGGATTGGGGAAATGAAAAGGTAACTCAGCATCTAAAAAACCAACAATATAAATGCGTTCTCGATTTTGGGGTATTCCAAAGTCTCGTGCTTTTAAAACACTGTGATACGTTGTATATCCTGCTTGTTCAAGATGTTGGAGAATAGTTTTAAGTGTATTACCCTTGTCGTGCCCTTTAAGCTGTTTTACATTTTCAAGTAAGAATGCTTGTGGTCTTTTAGCTAAAAGAATGCGTTCAATGTCAAAAAATAATGTACCTCTGGTGTCAGAAAATCCTTTTTTTAGACCAGCTTGTGAAAAAGGCTGACATGGAAAACCTGCCAATAAAATGTCATGGTGTGGAATCGAATCGGTACTAATCTGTGTAATATCACCATGTACGGTTTCTAAACCGTAATTGGCTTGATAGGTTGTGACTGCAAACTTATCGATTTCAGAGGTGAAAACACAATTAACACCATCAAATGCTTGGTCGAAGCCGAGTCTAATTCCGCCTATACCTGCAAATAAATCAATGACTTTAATCATACTGTCTTCCAGTAATCCAACACTCGTGGAATTTCATAAGTAAAGTAAGTTTCAAAATCGATAATGCTACGTTTGGTCTTGAGTTTATCTTGATTCTTAACAGTGTTCAGTACAACTAAGACAATATTATGCTGCGCCATTTGGCTTGCTTTACTCTCAGAAATATCGTCATCCACCGTTAATAAGTAAATATTGGGCAGATTTGATCGAGATATTTCTTCAACGACTTCTTGCCAACGTTCTCTCAGTGTCGTTTTCATTGAACCAACAATCGTTTTGTTTCTGATTTCATTGAATGCTTTTGTGCTGGGTAAAATGGAATCAACGACTTTACCTAATCGAAGATCGGAAAACGCTTTCTTGCCAATTGCAGATTGGGATTCGTAAGGGAATTCAAAGTATTCATAAAGAGAATAAATAATGCCTTCAAATACTTTCCCTGCTCTTGAGCGTCTTGATTGAGTATTACTTAAACATAATTGGTAAATGTATGGGCTGATGTAGCCTGCATAGGAACCAAAAAGTTGAATAATTTTCTCTTTTAGATCAGCCTCAGATTCAATATTACTCTCAAATAGTTGCTTGCTCGCTTGATCGAGCATTGCTTTTGGTGCGTCAAATTTCCTACCTATTTCAGCTAAAATAATCCCGTTAAAGACAGACTCTTCTTTCAAGAATTCATCATATGCAAGCTGTCTTAATAGTACGATGGCATCAGAAATTTTATGTGATTGTAGTAATGAATCAACTTGATTTTTGTTTAGGGTTGTTGCAATTTTTGCCGCTTCTTTTGGTGATTTGATATAAATCTTGCGTTGTGATTTGATGAATTCCGCAAATTCATGATCTTCTTGTTCTGTTAACTTGATGAGAGGCTCAAATACAAGCATTGCCACTAACCTTGTGCGTATAAAATTAGTGGCTATCATAGCAAAATTGGAATTTTGTTACATTAGGCGATTTTTATTATGGCAAATAAAATTGCATCATGACGCGTATGACTCACATTTGAGCAATCATACGCGTTATCGATTTAAACCAAATCCGCAATCCAGTTCCCATGAAATCCCATTGGCACACGTACAGGAAGTTCAATCTCTGCAACAGGTTCACCGCCGAGATTGAGTGAGTCGAGAATAACGACTTTGCTGTTTCCACAATCTAAATCATGCACATACGACATGAGCCAGCCATCATTTTCAGGCGCGTCAGGGCTGCGTGGTACAAAGACCACTTCGCCTGTGACTGCGTTAGCACCATAACTATGGCGATTGATTTCACCAGTTTGTAGATCCAAATGAAGGAGTTGATTCGGCAGAGAGGTATGACCATTCATTGGCAACGAAATGCTGTAAGCATGGCGATAAGATTGACCCGCAAAACGTTCATCAAAGCGAGGAAACTCTTGTGGTTCGGTATGAATTACTTGGCGTTGCACTCTGTTGGAATTAGGGCTTAATGTCCAACGCTCGAATGTCGTACTTCCGAGTTCTGGACCTGTTTTCACTGTGAGATCAGATGCGAACATTTTTGGATGGACGACGACATAGACAATGATTTCACCATTATCACGCTCAAATGCATTGCAACTGTGAAAGACATAACATGGGTCAACAGCGAACCAGCGGACATCCTCAGCTTTGCCGTTACGCGGTAAAACACCGACACGCGCAGGATGCTTCGGATTCCAGCGATAGGGCAGTGATGCACCTTTCAGAACATCTTTTCCTGAGAAAGTCACAGGTAAGTCAAAGAGGATCATGCTTTTGTTGGTCATTGCGCCGTCATGCATCATTGGGCCGTGTTTGACGGGAATTGATACCTTATTTTTTACTTGGCAATGCTGATCAATGACGAGATAAGTCACATGATTCTGCTTCAGCGCATCATAGCAAATAGCATGTAGCTCGCCTGTTTGCGGGTCTAAGTGTGGGTGTGCGGTAAAGCCATTATTCACTGTGCTATCAAATAGCCCCACATGCACGCTGCTAAGTTCTGAATTGAGCTCAACAGGAAAAGAACCTGCTTCAACCAATGCCCAGAGTCGACCACCATGACCGATGATGTTGGTGTTGACTGCGCTGCCAATACCACGTTGTGCGCCAAGTTGTTGTTCTAACTTATGATCTTGGCTGGTATCTGCGACATAACGATTGCGATACCAGATCGCTTGTCCGTGTTCAATACGAACGCCATGCACCATGCCATCACCAACGAACCATGGATGGTTACCTGGATTATCGACTTTTTTGGGATTAGGGCCGATGCGGGTCAAGATGCCATTCAGTGCTGTGGGGATTTGCCCTTTGACTTTGAGTTGTGTTGCAGTGTGTTCCTGATGAACTGGAGCAAAAATTGTTTCTAGATAATGATTATCTGGGCTGTAGGGAACGCGTTTAACGAGAAGCTTGCTCGCAGTGCGAACCACGTTTTTCAATATATTATTGTGTTTCATCTGGGCTATCCTCTTGTTGGGCTAACGGCTATGAATTAGTATGTACACAGTGACAACATCACAATAAGGCAGAATGTATACAGTGTCAACACTAAATATTGATCCAACGACAGATGGCACAGAGCAAGCACGCAACTATCATCATGGCAATTTGCGCGAAGCCTTATTAATAAAAGGTTTAGAGCTCTTAGAGTCGAGTCAGGATGCAGATATCAGTCTGCGTGAGCTTGCGCGTGAGGTGGGCGTTTCTGCAAATGCGGCCTACCGTCATTTCGCAAATAAAGAGGCATTACTGCTTGCGATGGCGGCAGAAGGATTTACGCAGTTTAGTCAGGGGCAAATGAACGCCATGCAGACCGGTGAAACACCCATGCAGCAATTTATGCTGGCGGGGCGTGCGTATATTGATTTTGCCTGTAAAAATCCTGCGTTGTATCGTCTGATGTTTGGACGTTTTTCTGCATCACACCGTAGCGATGATCTGAATAATCCTGGGAATCTGGCTTTTCAGGGGTTGATCAATATGATCGCAACCGTGTTAAAAGCTGATCCAAAATCTGCACAGGTGAATAGTGCAGCAATTCATGCGTGGAGTTTGGTACATGGTTTGAGTACGTTAATTTTGGATGGTCAGTTTGATCGTCATGCAGATCATATCGATGCGTTTGTGGATGATGTCTTTGCGCAGAATATGCTATTTTGGGGGCAGAAGTTTTGATGTAAAACGGACTATATCAGTCAAATAATACTTAGAGTGCGAAATGTCTGAACAGAATAAGAAACCTTATTTTCAACCTCGTGAAGATGCGATTGCTGTCATAGAGAAGCAAATTCTTAATAGGCGTTCACCAAATCGTACGATGGCATGTTTAGTGTTGATCGCAGGAATGATGGGGTTTGTCGTCTCAGCAATACTGTTAAAATATGGTGTCATGAGTATGGCACTGCGTTATGCATGTGGTTTGTTGGTAGGCTATTTGACGTTGTGTGTGAGTTTATGGTTCTGGACAGGCTCACATCCGCAAGATATCACCGCTGACGAGAATCGTGCAAAGTTAATTGGAAAACCTTATAAATCTTCATATCGTTCTTCCGATTGGAATGATCCAGCGAGTTTTTTTACTTTTTTTGATATTGATGAAGGCTTCTTTATCTTTATTTTTATCCTCATGCTGTTTGGTTTAGTCTTTTGGTTTATCTCATCGGCACCTACGATGATGGCTGAGCTCACGTTAGATAGCGTGCTTTCTTTACAGATTTATCATCGTATTAAGAAATCAGAGAGACATCGTTATTTGTCAACATTCTGGCATGTTACTTGGCTGCCATTGCTGTTCATGTTTATTTTGGTGGTTGGCGGAGCGTGGCTATTGCAGCATTTTGTGCCTGATGCACATACAATGTGGCAAGTGATACGAATTAAACCAAATTAATCACTTCTTTCTCTCCAAAAACACTCTCTATATATCCTGATGCAGATAAAAACGGCATAATCCATGCTTGCATTTTATGCACCTCAATTTGTCGTCAAAAAATCAATTCAGGATAATCGGTATTCGTGGATATTTTCATTCAACAGCTTGCTAATGGTTTGATTATTGGCAGTATTTACGCATTGATCGCGCTGGGCTATACCATGGTGTATGGCATTCTTGGATTGATCAATTTTGCACATGGTGATGTGGTGATGGTCGGGGCAATGACGACTGTGACAATTTTGACCACATTGATTGGCTTTAATTTGGGAATTCCGCCTTATTTATTATTAGTGATCGCTGTATTACTAGCATTGCCTGTGTGTGCGTTGCTTGGATTTAGTATTGAACGAATTGCTTATCGACCACTCCGTCATGCACCGCGACTGGCACCGCTGATTACCGGGATTGGCGTGTCAATCATGCTGCAAAATCTGGCGATGATGATTTGGGGGCGGGGTTATCAGCGTTTTCCTGATGTGTTGACCAGTATGCCGTTTACCATTTTTACCGCACGTATCACCGCATATCAGATGGGCACTTTTGTCTTGTCGATCGTACTGATGCTTGGCTTGTGGATCTTGGTGCAGCGGACTCGATTGGGTCGTGCAATGCGTGCAACGTCGCAGAACGACAAGGTTGCTGCATTGATGGGTGTGAATGTGAATCGCATTATTAGCAGCGTTTTTATGCTGGGTTCTGGATTAGGTTGTGTGGCTGGCGTCATGTATACCGCCAGTTATGGACAAGCCAGTGCGACGATGGGGTTTTTATTAGGTTTGAAAGCGTTTTCTGCAGCGGTTCTCGGTGGGATTGGGAATATTCGTGGTGCGGTGCTGGGTGGATTTGTGCTTGGCGTGATTGAGGCGATGGGTGCAGGTTATTTGTCAGATTGGACGCATGGTCTGATGGGCAGTGAATATAAAGATATTTTTGCATTCTTGGTGTTAATCGCGGTACTCATGGTTCGTCCTTCAGGTCTGCTCGGTGAGCGTCAGTCGGAGCGTGCTTAATGACGGATAACCAAACTTCGCCTGATGTGGCTACTTTTATCATGAATAAAAAAACAATGTCAGCGAAGAAAAAAGCTGCATTTGCTTTGCTTGCCATCAGTTTGATGCTTTTACCGTTTGCTCTCGGCGTCATGGGACCTTCGTGGGTGCGTACAGCGGATTATGCGTTGTTGTATTGCATGTTGGCGTTAGGCTTGAACATTGTTGTGGGCTATGCGGGTTTACTTGATTTAGGCTATATCGCTTTCTATGCGCTGGGTGCGTATATGGTTGCGGTACTCGCTTCACCGCATCTCAATATCCATGTTTCGCCGTGGTTACTCATTCCGATTGGTGCTGGTTTTGCTGGCTTGGCGGGTGCAATTTTGGGTGCGCCAACCTTGAAGTTACGCGGGGATTATCTTGCGATTGTGACTTTAGGTTTCGGTGAGATTGTGAGGTTGTTTATGCAGAACCTCGATCGTCCAATCAATATTACCAATGGTACGCAAGGTATTAGTGGGATTGATAATTTATCATTTTTTGGTCGTGACTTTGGTTCAGGTTTAGACTTGTTTGGCCAACATTTCAATGGCTCTTATCTTTATTATTATCTGTTTCTTGCTTTAGTACTGATCGTGATAGGCATCTGTATGCGCCTTGAAAACTCTCGGATTGGTCGTGCGTGGGTGGCGATTCGTGAAGATGAGCTTGCTGCAAAAGCAATGGGTATTAATGTTCGTAATATCAAACTTTTGGCCTTTGCAATGGGCGCAAGTTTTGGTGGTGTGGCAGGCGGGATGTTTGCCAGTTTTCAGGGTTTTATTGATCCGACCAGCTTTAGTCTGATGGAATCCATCATGGTGTTGTGTATGGTGGTCTTGGGTGGCATGGGGAATATTCCAGGTGTGGTTCTCGGCGCAGTTCTACTGACCTTAACGCCTGAAATCTTGCGTGAAGCGATTCATCCATTACAGGACGCACTATTCGGTCGTCAAATCGTTGACCCTGATAATGTGCGGATGCTGATTTTTGGTGGCGCTCTGGTGGCGATGATGTTGTTCAGACCTGAAGGATTGTTGCCTTCGCGTCGTTGCAAAGAGGAATTTCATCATGACTGATTCTCGCAAGCCTTTACTCGAATTTGAAAATATTAATAAATCCTTTGGCGGCGTTCATGCGCTCAAAGAAGTCAGTTTACGCATTGAAAAAGGTACGATTCACGGTCTGATTGGTCCAAATGGTGCGGGAAAAACGACGCTATTCAATGTCATGACTGGCATGTATCAAGCTGATGCAGGTAAATTTTGGTTTGATGGGGAGGCGATTAGCCTGAAAATCAGTCCACAAGTTTTGGCAAAAAAAGGCTTAGCGCGTACTTTCCAAAATATTCGTTTATTCAGTGAAATGACCGCACTTGAGAACGTCATGGTCGGGCAACATAGCCAAACCAAAACAGGCATTATCGGAGCGATTTTGCGGACACCTGCGGCGAAGCGTGAAGAGTTGATGATTCGTCAAGAAGGTCTGCGCTTATTGCAATACGTGGGCTTGTCGGAAGATGTGGCATGCCGTGTTGCGCGCACTTTATCTTATGGCGACCAACGTCGCTTGGAAATTGCACGTGCATTGGCTTTGAAACCGCGTTTACTGGCGTTAGATGAACCTGCGGCAGGGATGAATCCAACTGAAACTGCGCAGTTGAAAGCACTTATCCGCCGTCTGCATGATGATGGTATGACGATTGTTTTGATTGAGCATGATGTGAGTTTGATGATGCGACTGTGTGATCGAATCAGCGTGCTGGATTTTGGTGAAAAAATTGCCGATGGCACACCTGAAGAAATTCGCTGTAATGAACGCGTGATTAAAGCTTATTTGGGGACAGATACATCGTCTGTGGGTAAAGGTCAACAAGTGGTCGATGGGAGTAGTGCAGGATGACGACGAATACAGCATTACTGACCGTTACCGATTTGAATGTCCGTTACGGCAATATCCATGCGGCACAAGGTTTAAATCTACAAGTCAATGATGGTGAGCTAGTGTGCTTAATCGGCGCCAATGGTGCGGGGAAGAGTTCCACACTGAATGCGTTGGCAGGTTTAGTTCCATCAACGGGTTCTGTGAATTATCAGGGCGTTGAGATCAATCAACTGGCGTCGCATCAACGTGTTCAGCAAGGACTTGCATTGGTTCCTGAAGGACGCGGCGTCTTTCCCAAAATGACGGTATTGGAAAACTTGCAGATGGGTGCTTATTTGCATCGTTTGCAGCCAAGTGAACTGGATGAGGTTTTTGCACGTTTTCCGCGGCTGGCGGAACGCCGTGATCAGTTGGCAGGAACGCTGTCTGGTGGTGAACAGCAAATGCTTGCGATTGGTCGCGCATTGCTTTCACGTCCTAAACTATTGCTACTGGATGAGCCTTCGATGGGGCTTGCACCGTTGATGATTGAACTGATTTTTAATACCTTGGCGGAATTGAAAAAAAGTGGTTTATCGATTTTGCTGGTTGAGCAAAATGCACGGGGTGCATTACAACTGGCTGATCGGGCTTATGTTTTAGAACATGGCGAAATGACATTAAGCGGTACAGGACACGAGCTATTGCATGATACTCGCGTACAAGCCGCATATTTAGGCGCAGGAATTGAAGCGTAATGACCAATCAAACAAATACTGATACAAGTGGCGAAATGAGTCTAGCTGATCGTAAAGTGATTTATCGCGCCCGTCGCGGCCTGAAGGAATTGGATTATTACTTTGATCCCTATGTCCGTCAGCATTTCCTTCAAGCGGATGCACAAGAAAAAGCAGACTTTTCACTGTTAATCGATCAAGAAGATCCAGATTTGCTCGATTGGTTTATGGGTGTCAGCTTACCGCCCGATGAATTAGTCTCAATTATCAATCGGATTAAATCACTAAAAGCATGACTTATTTTGCTTTGATCAATGCGTATTAATACACACTTACAAGTCAGTCAAACGAAGATATGGGTAGAAGCATTGCTACTGCTCATCGTTGTTTTGATCCTAATTTTCAGTGCCATGCCAGCACTGATCATTGCACTCACATTAATCGCGATGGTTTGTGTCATTGCTTATCAAAAGCTTCTTCAGAAAGCGCCAGCACACCTCGTTCAACTGATTCAATTTAGTCAGGATGATTGGCGCTGGTCAGTCTACGATCCACGTCGGATCAAAAAAGCACTTATCCACGAAGGGCGTTTATTGAATGTACATCACTGGTTTTTTGTGATGCTACTGCGTTTTGAAACGACGGAGAAAAATAAAAAGACGATTCAGAGTTGGGTCATTTGGCGAGATCAAGTCGATGCAGATCATTGGCGAAGACTGATTGTTATTGCGCGATTTTGGGCAAGTGATACGCAGCATATCAACAGCTAAGACTTGCTGTTCTTGACGAGGTATTTGGGTGGTCTTAACCCAGTACATCACAATCATTAACAATTCACAGCAAAAACACTCTTGCTCAACGCAGCCCTCCTATCTTTATACTAGCCACGCAGTCGTCAAACGATTTTGACCAGCACGACGTTATCTTTTACTTAGAAATAGGAAAATAATCATGGGTTTATTGGATGGATTAATGAGTCAGCTGGGACAAGGTGATCAACAAGGTGGGTTGATGGGTCTTGCGGAGAGTTTGCTGGGTGGTGCAACACAAGATCAAGGAAATAGTGGTGTGGCTGCAGCGTTACTTCCAGAGATTCTGAGCTGGGTTCAGCAGCAAGGTGGTGTGAGTAATGCGGTGTCAGCATTGACTAGTTCTGGTTTGGGTGAACAGGCTCAATCATGGATTAGTAATGGCGATAATCAGCAAATGGCAACACAAGAAGTGACTCAGTTGTTAGGCTCTGATCAAGTGACTCAGCTCGCTGCAAAAATTGGCGTGAGCCCTGAACAAATCCAAAGCGGAGTGGCGACATTATTGCCACAAGTGATTAATCATCTAACACCTAATGGTGATACCTCAAATCCTGATGAATCTAATAGTTTGATAACTTCTGCGTTGAGTAAGTTTTTCGGCTGATTGGATCGCTAAGCATAAAAAAACCGTAAGTTATCTTACGGTTTTTTATTTTGGAATGATTTCTGAGGCGATAGTGTTAGCGAGTTTTTCTGAACAATTGCCCTAAATTAACGATGAGTAATACTGAAAAGAATAGTAACCCCCAATGCGGTAATGACCATCCCAACAACGTCCAATCGACTTTGGCACATTCACCTGAGCCATGAAGAACCTTTTGAACGACGCTTTGTAATGGAAATGTTTGTAACCAGTAATCTAAGCCGGGACCACATGCAGGGACATCTTCTGGCGGTAAATGCTGAATCCACACATGGCGACTTGCTACACCGACTGACCATAGGATTCCCAGTGTTGCAAGCAAGCTATACAGACGACGCATGATCAGTTGCTTAGGGTTATGTAGCGCAGCAATCAATGCAAATGCCCCCATGACCATCAAGCCGATCCGCTGAAAAATACACAAGGGACAAGGTTCTAAGTGATCATGATTTTGCAAATAGAGTGCAAAGCCCATACCGATTACGCTGGCTAGAAATAAAGCGAAATTAACGCGTCTATAACTCAGTTGCATCATGCATGTGTTCCCTTCAGTATTAGTTCGTGACGCTTGCCGCATCCGGCACGGTCTTGGTTTCCTCAGTAGGTGTTGACGTACGCCAACGCTGTACATACTGAGCGAAGCTGACTGTATCGTTATTTTCTATTGCAGTCTGTCGTTTTCTTGATTGTTCTGCGTATTCAGCATATTCGGTTGCAATATGCTCAGGTAGTGGTGTTGCATTGAGCGATGCAGCATAACGCTGTGCCAATTGATGACCAAAGCCCCAACTGCCGTCGGATTTAGTTTTTTCTAAAACTTTAGCCGATAACGTTAGCGCAGGGTCATTGGCGCGTTTTTGCATTTCTATGAGGCTTGCACTGTATTGATTGCTGCCGTGCGCTTGATCCAATAATTGCGCGAAAGGTAGCATTGCAGTTAAGTGTTCGGCCATCCATTGCACAAAATCTTGCTGACCTGATTCAGTTTCAATCGTAATTCCAGCTAAGCGACCTTGGTCCACAATATGATTCTGATTGCGAGCAATGCGTTCTTCCTCGAGAGCGAGTAGAGCAGGGCTTGAGGTCATTAAACAGTACAGTGCCAATACTTCGAGGAAACAAGCCGTATTTAAGCTAATGCCGACATCAGTAAAAGGATCTAGATCGACCGCACGTAATTCAACATAAGCCACACCACGCGCTTCAAGTGCCGCCGATGGTGTTTCATTTGCCTGAGTAATTTGTTTCGGGCGAATCAGGCTGTAGTATTCATTCTCGATTTGCAAAATATGATCGTTAATCTGGATCGGTTCACCTTGCTCATCGTTCAACCCTAATGCAGTGAAAGGCGGATAGACGTCGCCGATTGCATGTTTTAAACCAGAAATATAGGCTTTGATGCAGTTGTAGTGAATGCCTAAGCTACGCTGAGCGCTATTTTGATAACCGAGTTTACCCATACGAAGTGCGGTGGCTTCAGGGAGAAATAAAGTGCCTTGCTTCATTTCTTGCAGGTGGTGTTCGCGACCTTTTAGGAAACAAGCACAAACAGCAGGACTTGCGCCTAATAAGTAAATCACCATGGGTGTCATCCGAATAAAATTACGAATGAGACCAAAATATCTTTCGCTGACAAAATCTTGTTTGGATAAGGCTGGGTTGATCGGTGAGGTTTCGTTTTGCCATGTATCCCATAAAGCGTCTGGGAATGATAAGTTGTAGTGAATACCTGCAATGGTCTGCATTCTGCGACCATAACGTACCCCCAGCCCACGGCGGTATAACGTTTTAAACTTGCCGAGATTGGATGAGCCGTATTGGGCGAGACGGATTTTTTCTTCATCTTTGTCGAGCATACAGGGCATCGATAAAGGCCAGAGTGTTTCACCTTCTGGAAGTGCTTGGTAAGTCACCTGATGTAAATCACGTAAGCATGATAATGCTTCTTGCGGAGAGACACACGGTGGGGTGATTAGCTCAATTAATGCCTCAGAGTAATCTGTGGTGATGCGTGGGTGAGTCAGTGCAGAACCCAGTGCGGTAGGGTGGTCAGTTTGTGATAAAAAACCGTCTGCTTGCATACGCAAAGATTCTTTTTCAATGCCACGTAACATGCCTTGCAATAGCTCTGGTTTTAACCAATTTGGGATTGCTGCTGCGGTCAAGGTAGAGGTTTCAGTGCTTGCTGAATTGACCATTTGCTCACTCATATTGTGTACTCATATCGCAAATTAGTGTGTTAAATCATCATTGATATTGATGTTATTTGGGGCGCTATGCCGTTTTATGATTGCCAACAGGTATCGTTGAAGCATATTACACTACGGCTTGGTCGGATAGTCTTCATGGATCACTTAAAGCAAGATCGTGAGATCAAATATGATGGTCGACGATGATGATGAAGTGATGATGATTAAATTGTAGACTATCGTGACCTTACTTTTGACTCTACTCTGAGTCAAATGGATGGGGATGTTTTTATCGTTATCAAGTATTTGGGCTAAAAACTTAAACAAAAGAACTTAGTCAGCTTGTTTTGCTGAGTTGATAAAAAATGCCACAACAAAATTGTTATGGCATTTTGGATGGTCGATTATTAACGCAATTAATTAAATCGTATTTCCAAGCCATGCAAGGATGCGATTTGCATCACCAGTACGACGTTGTGAGGAGTCTGCATCCATCAGTACGATGACGGTTGGGCGCTGGTTGACGCTGGCTTCCATCACGACACAGTGACCAGCTTCGTTGATATTCCCTGTTTTAGATAAACCGATATCCCATTTGCCTGCACGAACTAAGGCATTAGTGTTGACTGAATGCAATACGCCGCGGTCATTGTGGAAGTCATATGCCGCAGTTGTCGTAAACCGACGAATGACTTCATATTCATAAGCAGCTTTCACCATTTTTGCTAGATCACGTGGTGAAGCGGAGTTGCGGCTATCCAAACCTGTTGGGTCGCCAAAGAAAGCGGTTTTCATGCCTAACTGTTTGGCTTTTGCGTTCATATTACCAATAAATTGTGTGCGACCTTTATCGTATGTGCGCGCTAAGGCTGCAGCTGCAGGATTTTCAGAATGCATCAGCGCTAATAATAAAAGCTCCGCGCGATTGTAGGTTTCCCCTGATCTTAAGCTGGATCTTGCTTTCTTTGGCCCCATGAAATCTTCAGGTTGCAGCGTAATCATTTCATCCATTGGCAAGCGTGCATCCAATGTCACCATTGCAGTCATGAGCTTGCTAATCGAGGCGATTGGGCGCGTGGCATCGATATTTTTGCCGTAGAGCACTTCACCGGTATTGCTATCCATGACCAGCGCAGCGTTTGCATTTAAGGAAAGCAAACTATCCGTTTGGCTATCAGTACCAGAGACTTTATTTCGAACACTATCAATCAACCCAGTCAGTGATCCTGCGCGATTGGTTGGCGTACTTGCATTAGGGAGACGGCGGATATCAATACTTAAATCAGTATCTTCCTCATCATTGTCATTATTCATAATACGACTGGCACGATTCGTTTCTGTAGAACCGTTGTACCAATGATTTTGTGATGCAGTCGTCGTTGCGCTTTTTGTATTTTGGCTAATCTGGAGGTTGGCATGTGCAGAGGACGAGACTAACCATGCCAGTATGCTTAGTGCCAGCAATTTTTGCGGAGGGTTGTCTCTGGATGTATTCATGTTGTCTTCCTTCTTCACATTCATTCTCAGAGTGTTTACTCATGTAGAGCGCACTCATCCTTGCTGATCTGTGCCTATATCCCTATATCTTGAAAAGCCTGACTTCATATACTTTATATTGATATTTTCAAGACGCTTTTCAAGAGGTCTTACATAATATCGAGTGATTGCGTTACATGAAGCGGTATCTTTAAGAATGTTCGTTTCATGAAACAAAGTCAAATGAAATTTGATTAAATAACGCACAAACATTCGACTTATCCATTAGAATAAACACAACGGTTATGGTGTTATTTATAAAGTGTGACGCAGTTGGTGTTTTGCGTCGGTTTTGGTGATGCGGTTATCAAGATGATGATCTCAAGCATCCTCATTTTCCAAGCGAGCCAGTCTACGATATAAATAGATAATTACCATCATCAAATGCTATATTGTGTGTGAGAATGTAAAAATGCCATGCTGGGAGTAATTCCCCTTCTGGTTGTTAATCAGTTTTGTAAAAAATATTTTTCGCAAATGGTTTTAGCCGATAAAGCGCCATGCAAACGGAGATGCACAGTTGATCAAAGTTCTTGTTGTAGATGATCATGAGTTGGTACGTACTGGAATTTGCCGAATGCTGGTCGATACACCTGAAATTCAGGTGGTTGGTGAAGCGGAATCAGGGGAACAGGCGATAGAAATGACGCGGCAGCATCAACCTGATGTGGTGCTGCTCGATGTCAATATGCCGGGCATAGGTGGGGTCGAAACGACACGCCGATTACTACAAACCGCAACAGGCATTAAAGTCCTTGCGGTGAGTGGTCTGAGTGAAGAGCCTTATCCATCCATGTTGCTTAAGGCTGGTGCGAGTGGCTATATCACCAAAGGCGCACCTTTAGATGAGATGGTGCGTGCCATTCGCAAAGTGATGCAAGGTGGTAAATACTTTAGTGCTGACATTGCTGAACAGTTGGCGTCGAGCTATTTGTCAGATCAACAAAACTCTCCTTTTGATTTACTCTCAGAACGTGAAATGCAAGTTGCCATGATGGTGGTTAATTGCATCAGTGCGCAAGAGATTGCGGATCGATTGTTTGTCAGCGTAAAAACGGTGAATACATATCGCTATCGTATTTTTGAAAAGCTCCAGATTGATAGCGATGTCAAATTAACGCATTTAGCGATGCGTTATCGGTTAATTACACCGTAGTAACTGCCCATGAATGTTCAGCATGGATCTTCAACGCTGTTGATTACCACACCGCTTCAACGCATTAATCTGATTTATGCCAGTTATCGGATTGTTTTATCCTTTTTTCTGCTTTCGTTATTTTTACTCACAGTCAAAAATCCAATTGTTGGGATTAATGATCCTGCGTTTTATGTACAAACCGTTTCTACCTATTGCTTAGGTAGTATTTTTAGTTTTTTATTGCTGAAGTATTGGCCGTTTTATCAAGACGTTCAAACCTTTGCCATGCTCGTCGTCGATGTTATTGCAATGTCGTTGATGCTGTATGCCAACGGCGGTCCAAGCCTGCAACTCTCCATGCTCTATCTCGTCATGGTGATGGCAGCGAGTATTTTATTGCCACAAGGGCGCGCGTTAGTCATTGCATTACTGGCTGCGTTGGCAGTGATTTATCAGCAGTTTTATTTTTCATTAATTCGAGATAATGACTTGCGGATGGTGAGCTCGGTGAGCTTACAGGCGGTCAGTTTTATTGCGGTTTCAATTCTTGGGCAACTAGTCACAAGACGTTTGCGTTTGGTAGAACAAGAAGTTTTTTCACAGACTAAACAAGCATTGCAATTACAGGTCATCAATCAGCATATTGTTGAGCGCATGCACACGGGAGTCTTGGTATTTGATCAAGAGCAGCGACTCATGGTCATTAATGAAGCTGCACGTCAATGGCTGCATCAACCGAATGCAATACAAGGTTGGACGCTCACTCAGCTTTCTCTTCCGCTCAAACGACAAATCAATGAAGCGCTTTCTAATCATGTGTTAACGCCATTTGTTCTCGATGCCAATGAAAATAATTTGGCGCTCAGTGTGCAATTAGTCCCATTAGATGATGGAAATATTCCGCATATTAATGAACGGCAAATGCATGCGGCACCGACGATTGTTATTTTAGAAAACTTGAGTCGGGTTAATCAAAAGGCACAGCAGATGAAATTGGCATCACTGGGTCGTTTGACAGCCAGTATTGCTCATGAAATTCGTAACCCTCTTGCTGCGATTAGTCAGGCTGGCGAGCTGTTGTCCGAGATGGGTGTTCACTCTGATCAGCGTGCATTGCTCGATATGATTCAAAAGCAAAGTAGCCGTATGAATCGAATGATTGAAGATATTTTGCAATTGTCCAGACGCAGTACTTCACGCCCCCAATCGATTCCGTTGGTAGAGTGGGTACAAGAGTTCATGCGCAATTTTATCCCGAATTCTACAGAAATGATTCAAGCGCAAAATTATAGTGCAGATCAGCTTTATCTCGAAGTACAAGCAACTAAGGAAGATGATCATAATATTGTCTTCGATCCAATGCAGTTACAGCAGGTGATGACGAACTTGGTGAATAATGGATTGCATCACGGTGCAAAAGTCCATACAAAGCCACGTATTTATCTGCGCATCAAGATGTTGGAGTCTGGTTTAGTGATGCTCGATGTCATGGATCAGGGTGCGGGGATTCCGCAACAAGCGATGTCCTCACTCTTTGAACCATTCTTTACCACAGAGTCGGGTGGTACAGGTCTAGGTTTGTATTTATCACGTGCATTTTGTGAAGCCAATGGTGCCTCACTATGGTGTATTCCACAGGCTTATGGTGCTTGTTTCAGAATTTCGTTTGGCGTCTAATTGAATTCTAATTTTCGTTATTCATTCGTTCCCTACATATAACCTCCATAAAAAATTCACTATAAAGTAAGGTTGTTATTCAAAAATCCCAGCCCAGTATTTAATGCAGTTTTTACTGCGACGCTGTGTGCAGCAGTTGTTTGCATACAGATTTTGATCGGGTTTTGATTGAGGTTTTTTATGTCCACTAGAAATGCACAACTCCTCGCTGATGAAGCGAAATATTGCTCGTTTGGCGATACCGTACACTATGTCAATCCGCCGAAAATTTTTGAAAACTGCCAAGGCAGTTATTTGTTTGATGAAAATGGCACACCATATCTTGATCTACAAATGTGGTATTCCGCAGTCAATTTTGGTTATAAAAATGAACGCTTAAACAATGTTTTAAAACATCAAATTGATACTTTGCCGCAGGTTGCGAGCCAATATTTACATCCAACTAAAATTGAACTCGCGAAAATCATCGCTGAAGATGCGAAGCAAAAATTCGGCATGGATGGTCGTATTCATTTCAACGTCGGTGGTTCACAGTCGATTGAAGACTCTTTGAAAATTGTCCGTAATGCATCGAATGGTAAGAGCTTGATGTTTGCCTTTGAAGGTGGCTATCACGGTCGTACGCTTGGTGCGTCAGCGATTACTTCAAGCTATCGCTATCGTCGTCGTTATGGTCATTTTGGTGATCGTGCGCACTTTGTGCCATTCCCATATCCATTCCGTCGTCCAAAGGGCATGACTGCTGAAGAATATGGCGATTATTGCGTGAAGGATTTTGCCCGTTTATTTGAAACTGAATACAACGGCGTGTGGGATCCAAAAGTGGGGCAGTCTGAATATGCTGCGTTTTATGTCGAGCCGATTCAGGGGACTGGTGGTTATGTTGTGCCGCCGCATAACTTCTTTAAAGGCCTGAAAAAAGTTCTCGACGATCACGGCGTATTGTTGGTTGTTGATGAAATCCAAATGGGCTTTTATCGCACAGGTAAATTGTGGTCAATCGAGCACTTCGACGTAAAGCCTGACGTGTTGGTATTTGCGAAAGCATTGACCAATGGTATGAATCCACTGGGTGGTCTGTGGGCGCGTGAAGAGCTGATCAATCCAACGATTTTTCCACCAGGTTCAACTCACTCAACATTTGCGTCAAATCCACTCGGTACTGCGCTGGGTCTGGAAGTCATGAAAATGACTCGCGAAGTTGATTTTGAAAAAATGGTGATGGAAAGCGGTGCGTATTTCCTCGAAGGTCTGAAAGAGCTGCAAAAACGCCATGTCGAAATCGGTGATGTCGATGGTTTAGGTCTTGCACTCCGCGCTGAGATCTGTATGGAAGATGGTTTTGCACCAAACCGTGAGTTGCTGGACAAGATGGTTCATATTGGCTTGTCGGGTGATTTGGACTGGGAAGGCAAGAAAATGGGCTTGGTGTTGGACGTCGGTGGTTATTACAAAAACGTCATTACCTTTGCACCATCACTCTATATTTCTCGTGCTGAGATTGATCAAGGGTTGGCATTGCTTGATCAGTTGCTGACTCGTGCAAAAAGAGAAATGAAGTTAGGGTTGTAAGCGTTTAATTGTGGTAAAAAGAAGCACGGATTAGTTCCGTGCTTTTTTACAAGTTTTACCCGATTTGGAAGCCTTAGGGGCTTAAAATATAAAGATGTCTTAGGTCAGTGAAGACAAGACATTAAATCTGAAGGATTAGATATGAAACGGTTATTGGTTGTTGTCTGTATTTATTTTTCACCTTTTGCACAAGCGGAGACTTTGCCTAGCCAATCCCAGTCTCAAGCTGCTGCGCCGAATCCTGCGATGTCGAATGCCATCTATTTGTACAGCCAAGCTGCGTACCAACAAGCGGTGATGCAACAGCGTAACTGTGATCAATTCAATGCTTCAGAAGTCAATGCGATTGATCAACGCTTTGCTAATGCCCGCATTAAAATGCTAACGCTTTATGGCAAAAAAGTCTTTCGAATGAGCCCTCCTACGAGTACAGTCGTTCCTGCTGAATGTAATGAAGAGATGATTAAAATTTATAGTGATCATGTTTCTGATTTGGAAAAATATTTAAATCCATAAAGTTAAACCAATCCTGCGTTTCTGATGTTGAGGTTGTCAAACTAGTATTGCCGTGGACTTATGTGCAGTATTGAACTTCGCACTGACGCAGCTTAGGATTAGTGAAGCATTTATTTCATATGGATTGATGATGCGGCCTGAAGGACAACCCAAAAGAAAGAGTTCTTATAAGTTTGCAGCGATCTTTTTTGGTATCGCTCTTGTGGGTCAATCCCTGCTGTTTAAGCCTCGAGATAATCAATATATCGCAGCCGCTCGGCTTTGGATTCCCACTCAGGCGACGATTCAAAATGAATCGATGCAGTTTTTTGAAAGAAAACGCAATCGAATAGAAGCTTGCTTGAATACGTCAGTAAAGTTTTCTTTTCAAAACAAAGATTATCAGAGCAAGCTGTACGCCGAATGTAAAATGACGACTCAGCAACTCGATACTACCCAAATCGAAGCACAACTGCGACAGGCTTATCCGCTGCAAAGCCAAATCAGTATTCGTATCAATCCACAACAGCCGACCCAGACGATGACAACTCGAAACTTTAACCGTTTCACTGATCCTCATCAGAACGGTGCGCAGATTTCCAAAGGATTCGAGATCGTCGGAGTGATCGCTATTGCGCTGGGTCTAGCTGGATTTTTCTTGTAGAGTTGCTTGGGTGTTTTGAATTGAAGAATCGCTTTAACTCTGTTCTTCCGCCTTTTCCCCAAATGCCAAGCACACAATCCCGACTAAAATCACGACTGCGCCAACCAGTTGAACCCACGATAGATGCTCATTCAAGAGCCAATACGAACAAAGCATGACGCTGATTACATCTAAGTGTGAGGCGGCAAAAGCAGGACCAATCGGGGCTTTTTTAAGTAAGGTCATCCATGTCAAAAATGCGCCGATATAGCCAAACACTGCGCCATAAATCCATGGGTGGCTGAGTATGCGTAGCAGCCAATCGACATTCGCTTGCAAAGGAAGGGCGCTTATCGCAGTGTATTTAAAACAAAGTTGCGCAATGGTGTCGAATATCATGAGGGACAGAAAACCAATGGCGTAGAAACTTAATGTCCCGTGTTTAAGTTTCATTGACCTGCTCCAACTAGAGCAACACCAATGGTCACAAGGATAATCCCAGTAACGCGAATTGGAGTCAGTGCTTCAGCAAACCATAAACGTCCTGCAATCATGAGTACAATGATATTGATTGAGCGAAACAATACGCCGCTTGACAATGGAACGAGTGATAAGAAAGCAAGCCACGTCGTGATTTCAAAGATATAACAGGAAATGCCTAACCATAACCAACGCTGATTGAGTAACGATTGCCAATAGGACTTCTCCGCGAGTTGAGGTTGCGTCGCGGCAGCTTTGAATGCCACTTGCCCAAAAGTGTCTAGGCAAATGTTCAGTAGCCATAAGCCGATTGCGAGATGGGTCATGCCGCAATATGCTCGGCAGTTTTTTGCTGTTTATGACGAGCGGTTTCGATGAAGAATTTTACGCTTTCATCAATGACAGTTTTATATTCACGATCAATGGTAATCAGGTGATAACTGTCGTTGAGCAAGACCATTTTTGTCGGGGCGTTGACACCATTTTTAACCAATAATGAATTACTGATGTCGGCAATATCATCTTCACTCGAATGCATAATCAGGCAAGGAGAAGTGACTTGAGGCAGTTGTTTACGGACAATATGCGATAGTGTCAACATCTCAGCGAGGGCAGGCCAAGGGTTGCCTGCTAGTCCTGCACTGGCACTATCCCCGCTAAACATACTGGCAACAACGCGTGCACGAAGCCGTTCATCTTTGAGTCCATAAGGGGGTTGTTCGGTAAACACACCAGATTGAAACCAGTTTTTGAAGATGCCGAGAGTCTTGAACCAGATCAATAAGAAATTTAAATAACGCGCATAACGTGGAATACTCCATCCGTCATAGCGGAAGGTCGGGCCATACACACCTACACCTTCAATCAGTTCAGGTTGATCTGCCGCCAGTTTGAGTGAAAGGACAGCACCCATAGATAAGCCAGCGACAAAAACATGATCTACTTGTTCGCGTAGTTTCTGGGCGGCAATTTCTACGGTCTGATACCAGTCTTGCCAAGAGGTTTTGATTAAGTCTTGTTCGTCTCCACAATGACCCGCAAGCTGCATGCCATAAACAGTCAAACCTGCACGATTTAATCCTTTACCGACGAGCTTCATTTCATTCGGTGTGCCTGTTAAACCGTGTACCAATAAAACACCGATTCGACCACAGCCTTCAATTTCTCGACCTTCCAAGAGATATTCATTGTTTTGGATCATCGGTTTTCAAATCTCCCCTAACCCCTCTTTTCTAAAGAGGGGGATTTAGTGCATACAAAGTTTTAGTTAAATGACGGCATTGGGTAATGCATAATTGGCTGTGTGGTCTTGATCGGTGTGGATTGTAAAATCTCGGGCAGCAGAGCAAGTGCGTCTTTAAAATTACGAATCGCGTGATGAGTAATGTCCTGTGTTTGACAGTAACCAATCAATTTATCTTTTGCCAAGACCACATCCACGCGATTGGATACGCAAAAGTCCGAACTGCCGTCACCGATATAGAGAATTCGTTGAGACGTCAGTTGTGGCGTGATTTTGACGCTGGCAGCGCGCGCGCATTTACAGTTTCCACTGGCTTTAAGGCAGTCGGCTTCTGCGTATGGAAATTCAAGTGACCAGCGATTATTTTCTTGTTCAATCAGCTTGTTGGCATAAATTGGCAAGTGCGCCAATTCATAGCGCCCTAAGATAAATTGAATGGCAGAATCTAAACCATCACTGATGACTTGTAATGGCGCGCCCAATTGAGCAGCAACTTCGACAAATTTGCCAAAATCCGCATCAATTTTCATCTGAGCTAGACGGTTATACAGTTCGGTTGAACTGACATTGAGTAGTCCAATTTGTGAACCCATGCATTCCCGTGAGCCAATCTTACCTGCGACCCAATCGTCTTCAAGTTGGTGCCAACCTTCCATGCCAAAGCTTTCGAGCAAGACATCCGTGGTATCTTCAAGGCTGATCGTGCCATCAAAGTCGCAGAGAATAATCCATGGTGCGTTTTGCTCATGATCTGTTTGATTGCTGATGAGCTGATCTTTCGAAATAAACTTAGTCATAGAACTTTACCAACAGGTTTTGGCCCACAAGAAGTGGCGGGGTTTCAGTCTGCTGCTGTTTTTGTGCAGTAGAAGATGATTTGGATGGTGTATCTAAAGCCAGCATACATGCCACGACACGGCCGTTTTGCAGCGTTGGATCGTTGCCTAAGCTGGCCGTTTCGTAGACTTTATTAATTTGAATCACATGCGCAACAATCGGGAGTTGAGATGCTGATCCTTCGGCAGAGAGACTGGCTTTCATGCCCATTTTGATGTGGCTGATAAAGCTTTCATTCACCTCAGCACGAACGACCAAAGGACGTGGTGGCAAGACGGTAAACGCGATATGTTGATCGGCTGTTGCAGTGCTACCTTGTTGTACCCAGACTTTTACAATCTCACCTGCCTGTGGTGCGCGGATGGTACGTTTCTCTAAAGTGTATTCTGCTGCAGCGACTTTTTGTTGTTCAACTTGTACTTGCGCTGCTGCAACAGCATTTTCGGCTTGGATTTGAGCAACAGCTTGTGTGGCATCATCCGCTTGCTGCTGCTGTGCTGCACCTAAAGCGGCGGCTTTTTGCCAGCGGCTGGCTAAGCGTTCTGCGGCAGGTAAGCGTATGGTTTGCATATTGAGTTGTGCTTTAGCTTGTGCCAATGCGGCTTTTGCTTCAGCAACATCGAGTTCAGCAGAGCGCGGATCAAGCTGAGCAAGGATCTGACCTTGTTGAATTTGGTCGCCCAATTTGACATTGATCTGACTAAATATGCCGTTTTCAGGTGCGGAAATTTCGAGTAATCCACCTTCAATTTCTACTTTTCCGCGTGCAATGGCTGCATATTCTGCTTTTGGTGCGGTATTTTTTTGTGTTGAGTTGTGGCTGTTGTCACATGCACTGAGCGAGATTGCGCATGCTGCGAATAGGACAGCAGAGATTATCTTCTTTTGAGATTGAAGTTTGAACTGGGTGTTAGATAAAGGCATAAGCGTTAAATTCATACAACATGTTCCTGTGTTGGAACTAGGGTTGAAACTGGTGATAAGTGGTGTGATTGAGTGCGAGATGAGGCGCGCCAGTCTCGATTGATCACTCCGTCTTCCATTTCCAGAACGCGATCAGCGTGTTGAATGAGACGGTGATCATGGCTGACGCAGAGTACGGTTGAACCATGTGCGTGAGCAATACGCCGTAAAATATTAATAATCGTCTGACCACTAGCAGCATCCAGCGCACTGGTAGGTTCGTCGGCAAATAAAAACTGTGGGCGTTTTGCTAATGCACGAGCAATCGCAACGCGTTGTTTTTCTCCCCCCGAAAGAGCTGCAGGACGTTGATCGACACGATGACCCATGCCGACTTCGTGTAAGGCTTCGAGTGCGCGTTCACGGCATTCTTTTTTGGACAATCCTAGATAGCTTAGAGGAAGTTCAATTTGCTCACACGCCGTTAATGCGGGAAATAGATTGAATCCCTGAAAAACAAAGCCAGTATGGTGCAAACGAAATTGTTCTAATTCACGTCGCGTCGCGCGACTAAGCTCTTGATCGAGTGCCCAGACCTGACCCTGATCAGGAAATTGTAAGCCGCTTAAGATAGAGAGTAGCGTACTCTTTCCACAGCCAGATGGTCCTGCGATCAGAGTAAGTTCGCTGGGCATAATTGCAATCGAAAGATTGGTCAGAATCTGGATGTTAATTAGTCCTGATTCAAACGACTTACTGATTTTGTCAGCAACCAGACTCGGTTTAGCCGCTGGCTCCGATGCAAGGGTCGTGTTTGAGTACATTTGATGTGTTGATAATGTTGGCATCGTTTTCTCTTCCGTCATCGCATCAGGATTGCAGGGTCTGCGCGAAGCAGTCCTGACATCGCAATGAGTCCAGAGACGAAGGCAAGCCCAAAGACCAACCCGACACAAATACAGGCAATCAAAGGCGTCATTGCGACGGGCACATCTGACTGAGCTGCAGCAATCAATAATCCAGAGCTAATGACCCCACCAATAATAATACCTATTCCGCCAATCCATGCCGCTTGAGTGAGTACCACACGACGTAAGGCATTCATGCCAGCACCCAGTGCATTCAGTGTGGCGTATTCGCGAGAGGATGAAATGACAACTGCTGTCAGAGCCTGACTTGCAATCACTGCACCAACCAAAAACACGATTCCCGCTAAAAATAAGACCGCTGCACCCGCACCAGTATCCATCAGCCAATATCGTTGTGACCGCCAAGCAAAGTCTTTCGCACTCCATAATTCATAAGGGCCAAAAGTTGTTTGTCCATTCAAACGAGTGATGACAGCGTTGACTTGTTCAGGATCACGGACATGCGCAACAAAATAAGTAATCCCTGAGTCATTGAGTGCTTTGGCTGTTTGTGTGGAGGCGATGACATTGACGCCACCTAACGCTCTTAATCCTGAAATTGTCGCCACCACATGGACAGGTTTTCCTTCGATCCATGCATTATCCCCGATATTGACACCAAGCGAGTCAAGGTCGGCACGATCTACGATTACTGCATTTGGTTCTAATAAGCGCATGCGTAAGTTGACGGGTAAAATCTGATCAAACATCATGCCATCAGGTTCTGCGTTAATTCCTGTGACATAGACGGAGACGCCCCCTTGTCCTTTTGCACCACGCCAATCCCCGTCGACCCACAGGACAGGTTCAGCCGCAGTAATCTCTGGATCACTGCGCAATAACATTTCGACATCTCGATGAATGGGGCGTCCGAGGCTGACGCTTTGTGTTCCTGGATAACCCGCCCAGATTTCGGCGGATGTGGCATTCACATAAATGGCTGCACTACCAAATATGCCAAGTACCAAAGCTGCTTGCACGACCAATAGCATACCAGCAAAACCAATTGCCAAAATTGCTGGTATGAATCGAGACCATTCTCTAAATAATGTTTTTCGGGCAAGGGCAACCATCATTAGCTTCCTTGCTTGGACGATGAGGGTTCTAGGGAAGCCCCACCCAATGCTTTATAGACTGCGACATAAGCAAGATCATGGTTCATTTGCAAGGATGAAAATTCAATTTGTGTTTGCACAGCTCTTTGTTGTTCATCCAGTTGTTCTAATGGACTCAATAAACCGAGGTAAGTCAGTGCTTGATTGGACCTTAAAGTCTGTTTCACTGAATGCATGACTTTGTATTGCAGATCGATCTGATATTTGGCGGTATGGACTGCTGCCAACGAGGATTCGACTTCATTGACTGCTGATAGTACGGTTTGGCGATAATTGAGCGTGGCAGCCTTTAGCTCCGATCCACGCGCATTTGCGGCAGCCTCGCGCAACCCCCAATCAAAAAGAGGAATATCAATAACAGGACCTATTGCTCCGATCGTATTATCATCGAAGGCGTGAAGCGTAAAATGACCAACGATTGCCAGCGAGTAAATGAATGAACCAGAAATGTTGATCGATGGATAGCGCGCTGCCCGAGCTATACCGAGTTGTCCCGCCGCTTGTAAAACCTCAGCTTGTGCTTGCTGAATATCAGGGCGAATCCTAATCACATCTGTGGGAAGAGTTTGCACAATAAAATCGTCGATGACGGGTTGTGATGTGATCGCTGACCATGATGGATTTGGAGATGTACGACCTTGTAGTAACGCTAATTGTTGTAAGGCCTGATCGACTTCAAGTTGCTTCGCTTGCTGCATTTTTTGTTGCTGAGCAAGCGATGCTTGAATCGTGGGAAGCGCACTTCTTGGAGATAGCCCTAAATGGACACGTGCTAAAGTGAGATCGTACTGCTGTTGTGATTGTTGAATAAGCTGCTTAAACAATAGCGTTTGTTGTTGAGCTGTGCGCAACTGAATCCAAGTTCGGACAACTTCAGCAACTAAAGACACTCTTGCCATTTGGGCTTGCGCTTCTACACTTGCAAGTTGCCCATCGGCAATTTGTTGTGATGCTTCTCTTTTTCCAAATAAACCTAATTCCCAAGAGGTATCAAGTTCAGCTTGAAAGTAGCTACTGGTCGCACTTGGAGATGGTACATCGTCTGTACGAAAATGCAGGTCAGGTAAAAAACGATTTGAATTTTTGTTTGCTAAGATTCTTGCCGCATGAATATGCTCTCGCGCTGCTGCAAGCGTTAAATTTTGCGCTAATGACTCTTCCACTAAGGCATCTAAATCTGGTGCATGAAATGCTTTCCACCATCCCTGTAAATCTGGGGAAGAGGGTTCTTGTGTATCTTGCGTCTGATGTTGCCAGTGCGCAGGCAAAGGCTGAGCTAAGTCTGGGATTGTATTTTGCATACATGCAGATTGAGTTAATGTGAGTCCTAGCATCGACAGGATTACAACAGTTTTATATGAAGATAAAGACAATAATCCTGCATGTCGCTGCATGGGCAGCAAACGGTTTTGGGCGGAGCGGCATGTAGGCTTGTGGACATAAATTTTCATGGATGGCATATTGTCAAAGTAAATTTGCGCAACGATTGAGGAAATGTGGAGATCTGATGGATTCAAAAAAATAGAAATTTTGCGATCCTATTCCAATCTGATCTCGTAAGGTGACAAAATATGTGCTTAAGGAATAAGGTAAAACCAGAATGATGATGAATCACCATATAGACAATCAGAATCTGCTGATTTTGGTCATTGAAGATGAGCCAGAAATTGCAGAAATTTTGCAGGTCTATCTACAACATGAAGGTTTTCGAACTCAACATGCGAGTAATGGGCGACATGGCATACAGTTTTGGCGACAACTTCATCCTGATCTTGTTTTATTGGATATTCGGATGCCAGGCCACGATGGCTTAGATATTTTGCAGACGATCCGCAGTGAAAGTAACGTTCCGATTATCATGCTGACTGCATTGACAGATGACATCACGAAACTGCTCAGTTTACGTCTAGGTGCGGATGATTATATTGCCAAGCCGTTTAATCCAGCAGAAGTAATCGCACGGATTAAAACTGTGCTGCGTCGCAGCCATACGACGACATTACAGGTTCCATTATTGAGAGTGGGTCGTTTGACGATTGATCAAAATGCCCATACTGCGCAATTTGAGGATGTGGCGGGTGGGCAGCAAGAGTTGCTGTTGACACTGACAGAGTTCAAATTACTCGTACATTTGGCAAGACAACCTAAACGATGTTTTAGTCGTATGGATTTGATTGAAGCTTGCTTACCTGAAAGTGATGCACTGGATCGTGTAATCGACTCTCATTTGAGTAAGTTACGTCGCAAGCTGAGTGATGCAGGTGGTACTGATGTGATTCAGACTGTACGTGGTGTGGGTTATCGACTTTGGATTGATTAGTCCAAGTAATCTGCTAATTTGATTGATGGCGTGATGCATAATGTGATGGCGTGATGAATAGACAATTAGAAAAAATCTGGATTCGCCTTGGTCTGTACATGACGCTGTTTGTCTTGGCGACGATTAGTATTATTGCGGTCAGTATTGAGATTCGAGAACAACTCCAGTTTAAAGATTTTCTGAGTCAGTTCCCTGCAAATAAGCAAGAGGAAGTAGCACGTAATCTGACTTCATTAGGTCAAAATAGTCCTGAATTATGTGCGTATTTGACGCAATTTGTTGCAGATGGCCCAAATGGTTTAGAAGGTAATAACGAGCTTTCACCATTAATCATCGGTTTAATACTGAGTTTACTGCTTGGAATCGTTGTTGCACTGTTATTGGCGCGAATTATTATTAAACCAATCGCATCGATTGCTGAGGCTGCAAGTCGAATCGCAGAAGGTGATCTCACGGTACGTGCTCATACATCCTTTGGTCAGGGAGAATTGACTGCCATGATTACTAACTTTAATCAGATGGCAGGTGCTTTAGAAAATTTTGAGCGTGAACGTAAAGCGACGGCTGCAGCAATTTCGCATGAATTAAGAACACCATTAACCATCCTAAATGGACGACTTCATGCGTTATGCGATGGCATGATTCAGCCGAGTGTGCAGGAATATAACAAGTTACTTGATCAAACTCAGCATTTGGTTCGTTTGGTTGAGGATGTCCATGTATTAGGTTTGGATAGTGCCGAAAAGCTCACGCTATATCGCACAGAGCTTGATTTAGCCACATTAATTGATGAAATCTCTCCTGTCTATGTCGAGCGTGCTGCTGAGTATGGTCTGCAATTAGATCTCCAAACAGAATCTGCTTGGGTCTTTGTTGATCATGATCGTATGAGCCAAATTGTCTCTAATTTGGTTGAAAATGCATTCAGATATGCCACGAATGGCAAACGTGTAGAACTACGCGTTTTTAAGGAAAAACAAGAGGTAATCCTTGAAGTACGAGATTTCGGAGCAGGGTTACCTCAAGGGATGAATGAACGGATTTTTGATGCCTTCTTTCGCTTAGATCAGTCGCGTTCGCGTGCAACAGGAGGGTCTGGTTTAGGGTTGGCGGTCGTTCGTAGTCTTGCTGAACAACAAGGTGGGAAGGTTCGTGCCTATAATCATCCTGAAGGTGGTGCGGTGTTTCGAGTCACATTACCTGCGCTTGAGCGTTAGTCTTGTGTGCATAAAAAAAACCACTTTCAAAGTGGTTTTTTGTTTTCTTACAGAGGTATTTTCTAAATAATCAACGGAACTTGAGTGTCATTAATCCCAATAAAACCAACATAATGGTAATGATCCAGAAACGTACTACGACTCGAGTCTCAGGCCAGCCAAGTTCTTCAAAGTGATGGTGGAGTGGCGCCATTCTGAATATCCGCTTTTTACGCAATTTGTATGATCCAACTTGTAGTACGACAGATACTGCTTCGGCAACAAACAAACCGCCCATAATCGCCAGAACCATTTCCTGACGAACCATGACCGCAATGACACCGAGCATTGCGCCGAGTGTGAGTGCCCCGACATCACCCATAAAGACTTGAGCAGGATGCGCGTTAAACCAGAGGAAACCTAAACCCGCACCGATCATGGCTGCGCAAATCACAACGAGTTCGCTGTTATCCGCAATATAAGGAATATGTAGATAATGAGCGAAACTGATATTGCCTGACAAATACGCAAAAGCGCCTAAACCTGATGCAACCAGCACTACAGGCATAATCGCTAAGCCATCTAAACCATCGGTGAGGTTGACGGCATTACTGCTTCCCGTGATGACCAGATAAGTAAAAATGATGAAGCCGACTGCCCCGAGCGGCAGTGATAGATTCTTGAAAAAAGGTATCAGTAAGTCGGTTTGATCCGGTGTTTTTGCGAGGTATAACAGCGCCGCTCCAGCACCAAAAGCACCGACTGAGGTCCAGAAATATTTTTTCTTTGCAGATAAGCCTTTAGGGTTTTTGTGCTTGATCTTCAGCCAGTCATCCATAAAGCCGACGATTCCAAAAATCACCATCACCCCGAGTACAATCCAAACATATGGATCTTTAAGATTGCACCAGAGTAGCGTACTGATCCCAATACTAAACAGAATCAGAATGCCACCCATCGTCGGCGTACCAGTTTTGATAAGATGGGTTTTCGGGCCATCATCGCGTACTGCCTGACCGTATTTTAGCGCGTGTAAACGACGAATCATGCCTGGGCCAAACCAAAGACTTAATCCCAATGACGTCAAAACACTGAAAATGATGCGAACCGTTAGGTAATCGAACACCAGAAATGTGCGCTGGTATTGTCCCAGAATATTAAACAGCCATAGCAACATTAATGTGTCTCCGATACCGAATCTTGGGGAAGGTGAATAATACTGTTTTCAAATTGCACTGAGTCTTGTTTGATTTCAGTTTCGAACGCGTTGATGAGCGTTTCCATTTGCGTAAATCGCGAGCCTTTAAACAGAATGTTGATCTGATAAGGTCGTTTAGTCGTATAGACGGTGTGTAATTGTAGCCACTTCTTCAGTGTAACAAATAATTGTTCTTTATCGGCAAAGGCTTGTGCAGAAACTGCGCTTGCAGTGATCTCTGCAATGGTCTCTTCCGCGAATTGCCCCACGGCAAAAACGGCATTGAGTGGCATTTTGGCAAGATCACCACCTAGATCACGATGTTCTTTCGCTGCGCTGTCGCCAAGTTCGCCAATATCTCCAAGTACCAATATACGAACGCCAGTTTGTGCAGTTAAAACTTGTGCTGCGGCACGCATCGAATGAGGATTGGCATTATAGGTATCATCAATCAAGGTCAATGCACCGTGTGGTAGAGCATGTTGAATGAAATTTAGACGCCCCTTGGTGTTCTGGGCTTGATTAAGTCCTTGTGCAATAATTGTTAAAGGAATATCTAAAGCAAGAGCGAATGCCGCCGCTGCCAGTGCATTATCAATGTTATGCGCACCTGCAAACGGTAAATCGATTGCTATCGAATCATTTGCTGTATTGAGCGTGAACTGACTTGATGTCGGTAAAATTTCAATTTGGGTCGCGTAGACATCGCTATTTTGCGCATTTCCACCGAAACGAATGCGTTTAAATGCCTGAGCTGCCTCAGCAATGACGTCTGCGAAATCATCTTGCGCTGGAATAATCGCAATGCCATCAGCTGCCAAACCTTGAAAAATCTCAGACTTCGCGCGTGCAATCCCAGCGCGACCACCAAATTCGCCGACATGCGCTGTGCCAATATTCAGAATGCCTGCAACTTTCGGCTGTACCATCGCAGTGGTATAGGCAATTTCACCAATATGGTTGGCACCAAGCTCAAGAACGCCAAAGCGATGCTGAGGGGTGAGTTCTAATAACATCATTGGAACACCAAGATCATTATTGAGATTACCGCGTGTGACCAGCACTTCTTCTTGGTGACTATGGATACGCAGAATGCTACCAATCATTTCTTTGGTGGTTGTCTTACCACTAGAACCCGTTAAGGCAACAGTTGTTAAATCTGGAAAACTGCGTCTGCGAGCAGCCGCAAGACGACCTAAAGCAAGCCGAGTATCGTCAACCAGAAGTTGAGGGACAGAAATATCTGGAATCAGGTGTGAAACAATAACGGCAGTTGCGCCTTGTTTGACTGCGTCCGCAACGAAATTGTGTGCATCGAATCGCTCTCCAATCAGTGCAAGAAACGCATCATTGGGCTGAATCTGGCGTGTGTTGGAAATGATGCGTGAAATGCTCAGATTGTTCAGACGCGTGCTATCCGAAGCTGATGCCATATGCCATATGCCACCTGTCGCTAAAGCAAGTTCATTGGCAGTCCATTCAGGAAGTTGTGCTTTTGTCGCGGCAAGTTCAGTCATGAAAGTTAATCTGTAAGAGTTAAATAGAAACAAAGTAAATGCGATAAGCGCGAAATATAAACGAAATCAGAATCACACATTGTACTGAATTGTCCTTGATTCATTGATGTTTGGCTAGTCATCCTTGACTGAATCATATTTCAAAAGAGTGGGTGTAGGTTTATTTGTCAGTTGATATGATTTGTGGTGGTCGCGTTGGTGGTGTGGGGAAGTGTGACTAGTGCGTGACGTGCTTGAGATAATTCGACTGCATCATCAAACCAGTGTCTCACACCGTCTATTTCTTGATAGTTTTCATGTCCTTTACCCGCTAAAACGACAGCATCACCTGCACGGCTTTCGCGTACTGCTTGTAGAATGGCTTGCCTGCGATCAGGTTCGACCGTAATCCGTGCTAACTCATCAGGACTTAGACCATTCAGCATGTCGGCGATAATGGCATTTGCATCTTCAGTACGCGGATTATCGGAGGTCACGATCAGTCGATCAGCATCTTGCAGCGCAGCGCGGGTCATGAGAGGGCGTTTTCCTTTGTCTCGATCCCCGCCACAGCCAAAGACGCAGATCAATTGTCCTGCAACATGAGGTCGTAAACTGGTCAACACTTGAGTTAAGGCATCGGGTGTATGCGCATAATCCACGATGAGTAATAACGACTCATCCGCAATGACTTGCATCCGACCCGCTGCGCCAATTAATTTTGGTACAGCTGCAACCACTTGGTCTAAGGATAAGCCGAGAGCCAGTGCTCCTGCGACAGCTGCCAAGAGGTTCGAGACATTAAAACGTCCCAATAATGGACTTTGTAGCGTCACGATGCCGAAAGGTGTCTGAATTTCTAGGGTTGCACCGTTTAAGGTGAAATCAGATTTGAGAACATAAAAATCAGCAGGGATAGTGGTGTGAATGGAATAACGCCAGACCACAATATTAGGCGTAATGTGGTTGAGCATTAACGCGCTGGCAGGATCATCGGCATTGACGATGGCATACTTTAATTCTGGGAAATATTGAGGGTTGAATAGTCTTGATTTTGCTTCAGCGTAAGCCTCAAATGTGCCGTGATAGTCTAAGTGATCGCGGGTCAGATTGGTAAAAATCGCCACCTCAACAGGTGTGCCTGCCAAGCGTCCTTGTTCTAGACCGTGCGAACTAGCTTCCAGACTGGCAAGCGTTGCACCTTGTTCGGCGTATTCATGCAGCTTATTTTGTAAATGCAGTGCATCAAGTGTGGTATGTGTGGATGGCGTCAGATGAGGCAAGATGCCATTCCCTGTTGTTCCCAAGACTGCGCTGAGTTGTCCTGCATGTGACCGGAGTTCCGCGAGTAGACGTGAGACGGTGGTCTTGCCATTCGTTCCTGTGACCGCAGCGATACGGGCTGCTTTGTTCAGTGGTCTTTGACACTGATTAAACCGTCGTGTGATGCCGCCGATCTTTTGTCGTAAATTTTCAACATAAAGGATGCGAGGTTCATCGTCAAAACCTAATGAGGTTGGTTGTACTTCGGATAGAACCAGTGATGCACTGTGATCAAGTGCACTTTGGATATACCCCGTCATCTTTGTCAATAAAAGGCTTTGTTGTTCGGCTGGGACAGTACCTTTGAGTGCAAAAAACAGAACACCGCTTTTAACTTGGCGACTATCGATAGCTAACGCATTGATCTGAATGTCAGCAAACTGTGGATCCAATTGACTTGAACTTTCATTTACCAGACTCATCCGATCTTCAAAAAAATCACAAAACTTCACCGCTGGGCGAAGTGGGTTTGTGAGTGATGATGAGGTCGGATGAGTCATGGCGGTTTTTATCTCTTTTGTGCAGTTTTAGAAGGTTCGAGTGGTTTGTCCATCGGCACATTCATGAGGCGTAAAGACTCAGACATGATTTTTTGGAAAATCGGTGCAGCAACTAAACCGCCAAAATATTGACCAACAGGATTTTCAACTACGACAGCAATGACGATGCGTGGATGACTTGCGGGTGCCATACCGATAAACAGGCCGCGATATTCATTGGCAGAGTAGCCTTTGCCATCATCGCGGAGTTTGTGCGCCGTTCCTGTTTTTCCCGCAACGCGGTAGCCAGGAATTGACGCCTGAACAGCTGTTCCGCCTTGCGCAGTGACGCCTTCCATCATGTCGATGACTTCTTCAGAAATTTTCGAATCAAACATCCGCTTACCTGGCGCAGGTCCGCTGAGTTTCATGAGGGTCACAGGATGCTCCACACCGCCTGCAGCAATAGTTTGGTAGGCTTGAGCCATTTGAATCAAACTGACGTTGAGCGCATAACCGTAAGCCATTGTCGCAGTGAGAACGGGCGTCCACGCTTTTTGCGGCGGAATAATACCGCGACTTTCGCCTGGGAAGCCGAGTGTTGATTTTTGTCCCAATCCTAAGCGTTTGTAGAATAGAGGCATAGTTTCTGGTGGTAGCGAGAGTGCAATTTTGGCTGCACCCACGTTACTTGATTTCACGATAATCCCTTTGAGATCCAATACACCATTGAGATGGTCGTCATGAATCGTATGACCGCCGACGACGAGTGAGCCGGGGTTGGTATCTACTTTCGTGAATGGCTGATATTTACCACTTTCTAATGCGGCAGAGATGGTAAGCGGTTTCATGGTCGAACCCGGCTCAAAACTATCAATGACACCGCGATTTCGCATAGCATCTTTGTTTTCTAAATCATTGGGATCATTCGGGTTGAAGGATGGCCAACTGGTCATTGCGAGGATTTCACCAGTTTGCGCATCTATCGCAATGGCCGTTGCAGAGCGTGCGTTATCAAAGATACCGCCCGCCGCGAGTTCACGATACATAATGTATTGGATGCGACCATCAATACTCAGCGTCACATCTTGTCCAGGTTGTTCCGCTTGAATGAGATCCACATCTTTAATGCGATTGCCTTGTTTGTCATGCATGACGCGCATTTTGCCATCATGTCCTGCAAGGACTTCGTTGTATTGCGCTTCTAATCCTTCGATCCCTTTGCCTGCACGATTCGTGATGCCGAGAAGCTGTGCATTGGGCTGTGCTTGAGGATAGAAACGTTGATAATCGACTTGCTTATATACCGATTGAAATTTACGACTCATGACGATGTCGGCATCTTCTGGGCGCATTTGTCGGCGCAAGAGCAAGTAGCGTGAATGTGGTTTACTTTGGATTTGTGCGTTCAACTTGCTTGGATCAATCCCAACAGCCAACGCCAACGCATTCAGATCAAAATCAGTTTTAGGCATTTTGAGTTTTAATGCGCGACTGTTTGGATCTTTACGAAGCTTCTCCATCGTATCTTGCATTTCTGCTTTGGTTTGTAAGTATTCTTTGGGATCTAACCACAAGGTCGTCAGCGGCGTACTGATCGCCAGTGGAACACCATTGCGATCCAGAAACATACCGCGATGTGCAGGAATACTATCTACGCTCAATACCATTGCATCTGCTTTGGCTTGTAGAAACTTATGATTTAGAACTTGTAGATAAAATGCTCTGCTGAGTAGACTGGCAAAAATGATGAGCATAATGATCCACAACACGCGATACCGCCAGCTATCGCGCTCAACTGTCGAGCGCTGTGATACATGGCTTTGTCGCTTTACAGCGCGTTTCATTGCGGTACTCATGGCGCAACTCCTTGTGGAGCTGTGCCTGTTTGATCAGGTATTGTTGAATTCACAGGGGTTGCAGTCGTGGCTAAACCGTGTGCATTAGGCAAGGTCAATGTCAAAATCTGGCTTGCAGGAGGCGAATACATATGGAGGTAAATCACAGCGCGACTGCCTATTTGTGTTGTTGCCCCAAACGTTTGTTGCTCAATCAGTAATCGGCCCCACTCGACATCAAGTTGATCACGAATTTGTTTGGATTTTTGCCAGACCTTAAATTCTTGACGTGTTTCGTGTGCTTGAAACGCAACACTGAGCGCACTCCCAATGATACCAGCGACAAGCACGGAAACAATAAGTGCATCAAATAATACGATGCGAAATGGCGTTGTATTAGTCGCAGGTTTCTTTTGCATAGTAGTAGACGATGAGTTCGGCATAGGGCGAGATGAGCTGATCATGATTGTATGGTTTCTTGAGTCCGTTCGGCAACGCGTAGCCATGCGCTTCGTGCGCGCGGGTTTGCATGCACTTCAGCATCGCTCGGTGCGATACGTGCGATTTTTTTCAAAGTTTTAGGTTTCGTGATGAGCGGCATGGGCGTCCAGCTAGAATTTTCGACATTTGGATTGGCTTCATGTTGGATAAACTGCTTGACGCGACGATCCTCCAGCGAATGAAAGCTAATGACGGCCAATCTTCCTCCAGCAACCAGACATTCTACCGCCTGTGGTAAGAATAGATCTAAATCATCAAGTTCGCGATTAATCGCAATGCGAATGGCTTGAAAACTGCGTGTAGCAGGGTGCTTATGTTTTTCCCATTTAGGATGCGCGGCTTTGACGACTTCAGCGAGTTCGGCTGTGGTTTCCATGCGCCCCGCTGCTTTAATCGCACGTGCAATGCGTCGACTATGGCGTTCTTCGCCGAATTGATACAGCACGTCCGCAAGATCGCCTTCGTCGATTTGCATGAGCCAATCCGCAGCGGTCATGCCTTTGCTGTTGTCCATGCGCATATCTAGCGGACCGTTGTTCATAAAACTAAAACCACGATCAGCGACATCGAGTTGCGGAGAAGACACCCCTAAATCCGCCATAATACCATCGACATGTGTGTAACCGAGTTGATGTAGTTGCTGCTTTAGATCAGAAAAGCTTGCATGGATCATGGTCAATCGCGGATCAGTTTGCATCAACCGTGCACCTTCAGCTTGTGCATCTGGGTCTTTATCAAAAGCGAGGACACGACTGTTTGCATCTAATCTGGCGAGTAATGCCCGTGTATGCCCACCACGTCCAAAGGTTGCATCGACATAGACGCCAGAGACTCGATCAGCAATCAATGCATCAATGGTCTCGTGAAGTAACACGGATAGATGTGCGGCCTGTGCGGTAGGTTGAGTTGTGGTCGCCGTTGTGGAAACATCTATCATGCGGTTGTCGTGCCTTTTGGATAGCTTTGTAAATAATCAGGATGATTGCGAGATGGTCGCGTTGAACAAGTTTTTCATTCATGTGGTCATATCTTGAAACCGCCCTTCTTTTCATCGAATAAAAAAGAAAGAGGCTATTCAAACATAACGCAATCTAGCATTATCGCAGCGAGAATGGATGCGTCAAGAAAACTTATTCAAAAATTGATTGCATCCGTAAAATAAAATGCAATAGCATGCTCTATTGCCAATATGTCCGCATTCAAAACATCTATTCTGTGATGTTAATGCGTGATTTGACTCTTTGGAAAGGACTCTTTTGTGACACGCCCGATAGCCCTCATCGTTGATGATGAAGAAGATCTTTTAACCCTGATGCGGATGACTTTGCTTCGTATGGGGATTGATGCCGAAACCGCAGGAACGCTCAAAGAAGCGCAGAGCTGGCTGAAGCGTCAAGATTTTGACTTTTGTATGACCGATTTGAACTTGCCTGATGGCAGTGGTTTAACACTCGTTGCAGATGCCGTTCGGGATTATCCGAGTATGCCGATTGCCGTGATCACGGCGTATGGCAGTATGGACGTGGCGATTGATGCGCTGAAAAAAGGTGCATTTGATTTTGTCAGTAAACCTGTCGAACTGGCGCGATTACGTACATTGGTTGAGCGTGCTTTACAGGTCAATGCGCCTTCACCAGCGGCCAATGCAGAAGCTCAACTCAGCGAAAATCTTTTGATCGGCAAAGCACCTGTTATGCAGAATTTGCGTGCGACGCTGACAAAATTAGCTCGATCACAAGCACCTGTCTATATCAGTGGCGAATCTGGTACCGGTAAAGAAGTTGTTGCGCGTTTAATTCATTTGCTCAGCCCACGAAGTAGTGGTGCGTTTATTCCCGTCAACTGTGGTGCAATTCCAGCCGAACTGATGGAAAGTGAATTCTTCGGCCACAAGAAAGGAAGTTTCACTGGCGCAAGTGAGGATAAGCTTGGTCTTTTTCAGTCTGCACATGGTGGCACACTATTTTTAGATGAAGTGGCTGATTTGCCCCTTGCGATGCAAGTCAAATTATTGCGTGCAATCCAAGAGAAAAAAGTTCGTCCGATCGGCACGCAAACAGAAGTTCCAGTGGATATCCGATTACTGAGTGCAACGCACAAAAATCTACAGGCTCAAGTGAACGCAGGTGGTTTCCGCCAAGATTTATTTTATCGTATCAATGTGATTGAGGTGCAGGTTCCGCCTTTGCGTGAGCGTGGCGATGATATTTTATTATTGGCAGATACGTTTCTAAATCGCCTATGCAATGATTGGGGGATTACGCCGCCAAAACTTTCTAAAACGGCACAGCAGCAATTACTGAGCTATACATTCCCTGGTAATGTGCGGGAGTTGCAGAATACGCTCGAGCGCGCACTGACATTGTGTGACGATGGCGTGATTCTGCCTGAGCATCTGAAATTAAACGATGCACATCAATTCGAGAACTCTTTCCAGCCAATTTCACGACTGGGTGAATCGGTACAGACTCAAAGTTTGTTTAATACCGCATTGAATCAACCCACAAATGTTTCTCTAAATGCGGTGCCGTCCTTGAAGAATCTTCCGGCTCAAGGTTTAGAGGTGTATTTACAAGAAATCGAACGCCATATTATCCAGCAGGCATTAGATGCTAGTTTATGGAATCGTACCGCTGCGGCAAAGAAACTTGGAATGTCTTTTCGATCTCTACGCTATCGTCTGAAAAAACTCGGATTGGGAACAGATTCTGATACGGATGATGCTGATGATTTAGAAATGGATACTAAAGGCAGCGATGAACGCTGATCTAATCGTATTTACTCAGTGATACTTCACAATATGGATCTAAATAAAATGAATTATTTTTCAATGATTTATTTTATTAATCCGTTGGGTGATTCTTTAGTGTATTTGTGAGAATTGGTTTAATTCAAATCCTGTCATTTCCATAAAGACTATAAATTTTCCTGATTTTGGATGTGCGATTTATGGCTGTTAAACCCGTCCAATCTGCCCCGAATTTTAATGCTGGTGCTGCCAATCCTATGTTGGCGCATTTTCATTATGCACAAGCTAAGCAAGCGCAAATAATCAATCAGTGGCAGCAGGTTTGTGTGCATGCCCAAGCCTGTGTTGTCGCAGCAAGGCAGGATGTAAAACTACGCATACTGGCTAAAGAATTACTGGCTGAAGGTCTGAGTAGGACTCATCAGATAGAACAAGCTTTGATCACACTGATTGAGCTGAATCAATTAAAGCCTAATGATCCAGTTGTCTTGAGCAATATTGGGCTTAGTTTGACGTCTCTGCATCGTTATGAAGAAGCGATTTCTTATCTACAACAAGCCGTGAGTCTCCAGCCTGATTACGCGATAGCGCATGTGAATTTGGGTCTAGCATTTTCTAAACATGGAGAAAATGAGCAGGCAAAATCTTGTTATTTCGAAGCAATTCGTATCGACCCTCAATTTATGCAACCTAAGCATAATTTAGGACGATTATTCATGGACGAAGGGTTAGTTGATGAGGCCCAACAGGTGTTTGAAGAGGTTCTGCAATATGAGCCTAATCATCTGAAAGTGCAGGGTAATGTGATTTTCATGCAGTATTCTCGCTATCCGTTAGATTTACAACTGATCAAAGAGATGACGCAACGTTTTGCGCGTGTGATTGAGCATGGCGTGGTTTTGGCTGCGCAACCGAAGCCGTCACAATTACAACGACATGCGCCACTCATCGTTGGTTTTGTTTCTGGAGATTTGCGCGAACACCCTGTGGGGTTCTTTTTAGAGAGTACTTTGACACAGATTAATGCAAATCCTGAATTATCTCGTCAATTAACCCTAGTCGCTTATAGCAATAGATCTTCACAAGATGAATATCAGCGTCGATTACATGCCCAGTTTGATGTGTGGCGTGACATTGAGGGTTGGAGTGATGATCAATTCGTTGAACAAATCAATCAAGATCAGATTGATATATTGATTGATTTATCAGGAAATACTGACTACCACCGCTTAACTGCTTTTGCAAAGAAACCAGCACCATTACAAATCAGTTGGTTAGGCTATTTTGGATCAACAGGGTTAGCAAGTATTGATTATGTCCTTGCGGATTCTGTGAGTGTTCCAGAGGGTGAGGAACGTTGGTTTTCTGAGAAGATTTGGCGGTTGCCTCATTTGAGGTATTGTTTTTCTACTCCGAATCATGCTCCAGATGTGAGTCCGTTGCCGTCTTTAACACAAACAACGATGGTGATGGGATGCTATCAAGTCTCAAGCAAAATGAATGATGGCGTACTTCGCTGTTGGAGTGATGTTCTAAAAGCATGTCCGAATGTCCGCTTGCGTATTCAGTCTATTGATTTTGTTCGAGCTAAGTTGAAGGATTTGTTTGTTGAACGATTGATAAAGGCAAATATTGATATTGGGCGAGTTGATTTAATTGGAAATATGACTCGTAAAGACTATCTTGAGTCTTATGCGGAAGTCGATATTCTATTGGATACATTCCCTTATCCTGGAGGCACGACGACTGCGGAAGCACTTTGGATGGGCGTGCCTACCTTGACACTGGCGTTACCGAGTATGCTTGGTCGGCAAGGTGAAGCGCTTATGATGAATGCGGGATTGTCTAATTGGATTGCTCGTAGCGAAGAAGAATACGTACAGAAAGCGATTGCTTGGGGAAGTGTAGCTACAGAACAACGCCAAGAGTTGGCAGCGCTCAGAGCTAAGTTACGTGAACAAGTGCGCCAAAGTCCTGTGTTTGAAGCCAAGCAATTCGCCACTGATTTTGTTGATGCGTTATATGGAATGTGGAACGAAAAATATGGCTCATAACCCAATTCAATCAGCACCGAATTTTCAATCGAATCCTAAGAATGCGATGCCTGCTCAGTTATTCTATTTAAAAGCAAAGCAGGCTTATGCGGAAAAGCAGTGGCAACAAGCCTGTACGTTTGCACAGACGTGTATTTCTGGTGCGCAAAATGATGAGAAACTTCGCTTTCTGGCAAGAGAACTGATGGCCGCGAGTTTGTTAGAGCTCGGGCGACCTGATCAAGCGCTTCATGTATTTATAGAGTTGCAGAAGCAAACCCCTAATGATGCGCTCCTCATCTATAATGCTGGCCTTGCGCAGATGCATTTATGTCGCTATCAGGACGCGATTCAATCTTTTTTGCGTGCTGTAGAGCTCATGCCTGAAAATATTGAATTTCAGATTAATTTAGGCTTGGCTCATTATAAAAATAACGACTTCACCCAAGCCAAAGCAGTGTATGTAAAAGCTAGTGAGTTAGCACCGAAACATGCAAAAGCAAGATACGGAGTCGCAGGGGTTTTGGAAGCTGAAGGGCTTCTCGATGAAGCAATGGAAGCTTATGAACAAGTCCTCGTGCTGGATCCTTCACATGTCCAAACTTTAAGTAATTTGATTTTTATTCACCATTATCTCGAGTCTTTTGATGTCAATCGTCATAATGATTTATTGCGACGCTTTCGAACCGCGGTAGGGAATGTCAAAACGCATCGAAATGCGAATCAGAAGTTAAAAATCCATTCACCACTTCGTGTTGGTTTTGTTTCAGCGGACTTGTTTGATCATCCAGTGGGTTATTTCTTAGATAGTACGATTGAGCAGCTAAGTCGCGATCCTTCATTGCGCAGTCGATTGACTTTAGTAGCTTATGCCAATCAGTCTATAAACAATGATTTTACACAGAAATTGCGCAATCGATTTGATCTATGGCGACGGGTGGATGAGTGGAGTGATGATGTTTTTATTGAACAAATAAATAAAGACCAAATCGATATTTTGATTGATCTGTCTGGACATACAAAGGGCGGTCGTTTACCTGCTTTTGCAAAGAAACCTGCACCTGTACAGGTAAGCTGGATTGGGTATTGGGGATCGACAGGGCTGTCGAGTATGGATTATGTCTTGGCTGATCCAGTCACAGTACCTGTCAATGAAGAAGATTGGTTTGTTGAAAAAGTCTGGCGACTTCCATCTCTGCGATATTGTTTTTCGATTCCACCACAAGCTCCAGAAGTGAGTGTACCTCCATGCATCGATAATCAATTTATCACTTTTGGTTGCTTTCAGAACTTAGTCAAAATGAATGATGATGTTTTGAAGTGTTGGGCCGCTATTTTAAGTGCATGCCCTAATGCACGTTTGCGAGTTCAGTCGCGAGGTTTTGGAAACTTTGAAACCCAAAGTCAATTGACAGAACGAATGAGTCAGGCGGGTATAGATGTCACGCGAGTTGAGTTGTTAGAAGGCGTGGAGATTGGACAATATTTAGCATCGTATTCAGAGGTTGATATCTTGCTAGATACTTTCCCTTTTCCTGGAGGAACAACAACTGCTCAAGCGTTATGGATGGGAGTACCTACACTTACGCTTGCAAAGGCAGGCATGCTCGGTCGACAAGGTGAGGCACTTATGGTCAATGCTGGATTGTCGGATTGGGTTGCACATAGCGAAGATGAGTATGTGCAGAAAGCGGTTTTTTGGGGCTGTGCTGATGCGCAACAACGTCAGGAATTAGCCGACTTAAGAACAACTCTACGTGAACAAGTCAGGAATAGTCCTGTGTTTGATGCCAAAAAATTCGCAAGCGACTTTGTTGATGCCTTGTATGGCATGTGGCGTGAGAAATGTGAAGGGAAGTAGGGGATTCTAGTCTTCTCTTTTTATGTTGCTCTACTCAGTCAATATTAAAAGCATCATTCTGTATTCTCACTGAATTTAGCTTTTGCAGTCGTGGTTGATTTTGTTTTTGACTCCATTGGATTTTTGGTATTAGTCACTGGAGCTACTTGTTTTGTAGTTATCGTAATGGGTTTGGTTGTCTGACTATTCGGAAGTTCGGTGCCAACAGGGTCCAGTTTTAATTGTTGATGCATGGCGGCTGCGACTTTCATGAGCGCAATATCTTTCGGGTCGATGGTTGAGTCATTACTCTTGATAGGTTTAGCCTCCGCCTCGGCAATTGCGACATCAGGTGTGATTCCCGTTCCTTCAATCATTCGCCCATTCGGGGTGTAGTACCGCGAAACTGTCATTTTGACGGCTCGCCCTTGTCCAATAGGCCAAATTTTCTGTACAGAGCCTTTTCCATAGCTGGTGGCTCCATAAACTGTTGCGCGGTTATGATCGCGTAATGCACCCGTTAAGACTTCTGCGGCTGATGCTGAATAATGATTGATCAAAATCGACACGGGAATATTTGGATAGCGTTCAGCGGTTAAGACGCGATAGTATTTTTCTGGCTCGCCGCGTCCTTGCGTATACACAATCAAACCTTCATTTAAGAAAAAGTTCGCTACGTCGATCGCAGAGGTGAGTAGCCCGCCAGGATTATCCCGAAGATCAAGCACGATGCCTTTGAGTTTTCCTTCTTTATAGATAGGATCTAGCGCATCTGTGATTTGAGTCCCTGTCTGAGTTTGAAATGCTCGGATCTGTAGGGCAACGATACCGTCAGGTTGGATGAGTGCTTTGACGGCATTATCTTCTGGAATTGCCAGCAGGACACGGACATCTCGTGCGTGTTTCCCACTTTGCATCACTGATAAGCGGACGACACTATTACGTGGTCCTCGTAGCATCTGCTCAATGTCACTTTGGCTCAGAGATTTGACACTTTTCCCATCGATTTTCAACAAAAGATCACCAACTTGGATGCCTGCTTTTGCAGCAGGTGAACCTTTAGGAACGCTGGTAATTTGCCATTGTGCTGTGCTTTGCATACCAACAGGTGTGAGTTTGTCACCAGCTTGGGGTTGATCAGATGTTGCGGTTACAGGTTGTATAACAAGTCCCGTTTGTCCTAGCTCTCCATCGGTGAAATCGACAATCGCGTCATAGGTTTGTGCATCTAAGAAATCAGAGTATGGATCCAGATTACTGAGCAAACCGCGTAATGCGTTATCAAATAAAACGTCATCATTTACAGGTTCGACATAGTTCATTCTGACTTTTTCGTAAACATCGACGAAACGGCGCATTGCATCAATTGGCAATGGCGCTGCATCAGTGGTGTTACTTGGAATATTTGAATTAGAAGATGGCTTATCTATATTATTTGCAGCAAAGCCTCGCTCGGTGGAGAAACCAAGTAATGCTGCAAGCAGGATAGATGCTGTTTTGATGGCTTTTTTTGAGTGAGTGGTGGATGAGTGCAGCAATGACCAGTGCCGTTTTTGTGGTTGCATTAAATCTGTCGTCACGAATAAAGTCATGCGCAGCACTCATACGAGGATAAAAAGGAATGTGGCGGGTTGCGTTACCGCCGCATCATTAAATTCAGAATCCACTCAATTCAACATTCATTCTTTCTGTTACAACTCAAATACTAGAATAATTAGTTGGTCGTAGGAACGAGCAACGAATGTCCTGTCATTTCAGTGGGAATAGGTAAATGCATTAATGAAAGAATAGTCGGTGCAATATCAGCCAGAATCCCGCCTGTACGCACAGTCACCTGTTCTCTACCCACATAAATGAAAGGCACATATTCAGTGGTGTGTTGGGTGTGTACTTGACCACTTTCATAGTCCATCATCTGCTCGACATTACCATGATCTGCGGTAATCAACATGTGTCCTTTTGTTTTGATGACGGCATCATAGACACGACCAATACATAGATCGAGTGCTTCAACGGCTTTGACTGCGGCACTGAATACGCCTGTATGTCCGACCATATCGCCATTCGCAAAATTCACGACGAGTACATCGTATTCACCAGATTCAATCGCCGCAACGAGCTCATCGGTGACTTCGTATGCACTCATTTCAGGTTTTAAATCATAGGTTGCGACATCAGGTGATTTAATTAAAATGCGCTTCTCACCAGCATAAGGCTCTTCGCGGCCACCACTGAAGAAGAACGTCACATGGGCATATTTTTCTGTTTCGCTAATCCGTAATTGGGTTTTGCCTAAACTAGACAAATACTCTCCCAACGAATTATGGGTTTCGAGTGGCATATAGGCGACAGGCGCATTGATTTTGGCAGAGTAGCGGGTCAGCATGACAAACTGACTTAAGGTTGGACGGATTTTTCGAGTAAAACCCGCAAAATCATCTTCCACAAATGCGCGAGTCAATTCGCGAGCACGGTCAGCGCGGAAATTCATAAAGACGATGCCGTCATGATCTTGGATATGAACAGGCGCACCAATGGAAGTTGGTTTGACGAATTCATCGTTTTCATCGGCGGCATAGGCTGCATCTAAACCTGCTTGTGCAGTGTCTGCATGACGTGTCGCAACACCCTCGGTGAGTAAGCGATAAGCTTGTTCTACACGATCCCAACGCTCATCACGATCCATGGCATAGTAACGTCCGCACAATGACACAATACGTGCTGGAGTTGGGAGTGCGGCGAGTGCTTGTTCCATTTTAGCGAGTGATGCAGCAGCACTGCGAGGAGGAGTGTCGCGACCATCCAAGAACGCGTGAACATAAACCGTTGCACCACGTTGCGATGCGAGCTCGCACATCGCGATTAAATGATCTTCGTGGGAATGGACGCCGCCATTAGATAGCAGACCCATCACATGCACGGCTGCATGCTTGGTTAATGCGGCATCTACTGCTGATGTCAGCACTGGATGTTCGAAAAATACACCGTCACGAATATCTTTTGTGATCCGTGTAAAGTCTTGATATAGCACACGACCAGAGCCTAGGCTCATGTGTCCCACTTCTGAATTGCCCATCTGACCATCAGGTAAACCGACATCTTCACCAGAACCGGAAATAAGTCCATGTGGATGTTTAGCTTTAATCGAATCCAAATTTGGGGTTTTTGCGGCGAGAATTGCATTATCTGCAACATCTTCACGATGTCCGAAGCCGTCTAAAATGACGAGAACATGTGGTATTTTTTTTGTTGTGTTGGTGGTGGTTGATTGTGATGGCTGAGCAGTGGTCGCAGTAGTCATGGTTAGGCTCTATGCAAAATAGCAACTTTAAATAACAACATTCAAATAACGAAGTATCACGCGCACAGACGCTGCGCGATGAAAAATATCACGAATGATTCATTTTACTCTAATATAAATGTCATCGTTAATAGAGTTGTAAAGATTGTCGTAAAACATTGGTGGAGACACCGTTAAAAATCGACTGCTTCTAAGGCGAAAAAAACTGCTAAAATACGACATCTTTTATATCACTGAATAAATGACCCATGACTCAAGCCGTAAATTCATCTGTTGTACCCACAATTAGCGAAGATCGCATTCTTATTCTTGATTTCGGTTCGCAATATAGCCAATTGATTGCGCGTCGTGTGCGTGAAGCTGGTGTGTACTGTGAAATGTATGCGTATGACATGGATGAAGCGGATATTCATGCGTTTAATCCGAAGGGGATTATCCTATCTGGCGGTCCTGAAAGCGTCACGGCAAATGAAAGCCCGCGTGCTCCAGAAGTTGTGTTTAACTTGGGTATTCCTGTTCTCGGGATTTGCTATGGCATGCAGACTATGGCGGCACAACTGGGCGGTTCAGTTGAAAATGGTCTCGTACATGAATTTGGTCGTGCAGATGTCACGATTCAATCTGCGGATACTTTGTTTGCAGGCATTGAAGATGAGCCAAGTAAATTACATGTTTGGATGAGTCATGGTGATAAGGTAAATACCTTGCCACCACAGTTTATTGTCAGTGCAAGTACGCCAACCTGCCCAATCGCGGCGATGAGCGATGTATCACGTCGTTTCTTTGGTGTGCAATTCCATCCAGAAGTCACTCACACCAATCAAGGCGAAGCATTATTAAAGCGCTTCGTCATTGATATTTGCGGTGCTCGTGGTCTGTGGACACCAGAGCATATTATCGATTTGCGTATTGAGCAGCTTCGTGAACAAATTGGCGATGAAAAAGTCCTGCTGGGTTTGTCTGGTGGTGTGGATTCGTCAGTGGTTGCAGCATTGCTACACCGTGCGATTGGTGATCAGTTGACCTGTGTATTTGTGGATAATGGTCTGCTTCGTTTAAATGAAGGCGACGATGTCATGAACATGTTTGCAGGCGATCATGGTATGAAAGTGATTCGTGCTAATGCACAAGATCGCTTCTTATCTGAACTTGCTGGTGTTACCGATCCAGAAGCTAAACGCAAAATTATTGGTCGTGTATTTATTGAAGTCTTTGCGGAAGAGGCGCGTAAACTTGATGGCGTGAAATTCTTGGCACAAGGGACGATTTATCCTGATGTGATCGAATCCGCAGCAAGTAAACAAGGCAAAGCGCATGTGATCAAGTCACATCACAATGTCGGTGGTTTGCCTGATGATTTGCACTTTGAGTTGGTTGAGCCATTACGCGACTTATTTAAAGATGAAGTGCGTAAATTGGGGACGACACTTGGCTTACCTCATGCAATGATTTACCGTCATCCATTCCCAGGTCCTGGTTTGGGTGTTCGTATTCTGGGTGAAATCAAGCAGGAATACGCTGACATCCTGCGCCGCGCTGATGCGATCTTTATGGAAGAACTGCGTCGAAGTGGTTGGTATGACAAAACCGCTCAAGCTTTTGCTGTGTTCCAGCCGATTAAGTCTGTGGGTGTGGTCGGCGATGCGCGTCGTTATGCGTGGGTGATTGCACTTCGTGCTGTAGAAACTGTGGACTTCATGACGGCACGTTTTGCGCATCTACCATATGATTTGGTTGAGCTAATTAGTAATCGCATCATGAATGAAATCGCAGAAGTTTCGCGTGTCGTCTATGACGTGTCGAGTAAGCCCCCAGCAACGATTGAATGGGAGTGAGCAAGGGGTTTCAAGCAGCAAGGCTGCTTGCCTTGCGAATGCCCTCGCGATGCAGCGCGAGGGCATGATGGGGTTTCTGGAAGCACTGCTTCCAGCCGAATCTACGCCAAGAGCTATGCTCGCGGCAGCTTTTTGGTTCAATATAAAGCTAATAAGAAGCCACTTTCGAATGATTCCGAAAGTGGCTTCTTTGATTCTAACTTTTTTGTCCAAATCCATTTACGCAATTCAAAATCGCACTAATCTTATCTAAACACTCCTGATATTCCGCTTCCACATCCGATGCAATCGTAATTCCACCACCAGCCCATGCAACCAAGTTATCTTTGTATTTCTGCAAGGTGCGAATCAGGATGTTAAACTGCCCAGAACCATCATAATTGAGGTAACCGAATGAACCGCAGTATGCGCTACGTGGCATAGCTTCAAGTTCAGCGATAATTTCCATTGCACGCTTTTTGGGCGCACCTGTAATAGAGCCGCCAGGCAACGCATCTATCAGTACATCAAGTGCTGATGCATCTTTTCGTAGCGTTGCTCGGACTTCACTGACTAAATGGTGTACTTGAGCAAAGCTTTCGATTTCAAATAACACAGGGACTTCTACAGATCCTAGGACTGCGTGTCGGCTGAGATCATGGCGAAGTAAATCGACGATCATCAGATTTTCGCTGCGATCTTTTTCTGAGGCATTCAGTGCTTTGCGTTCTACTTCATCACTTTCAGCATCTAATGACCGCGGTCTTGTGCCTTTTATGGGACGTGTAATGACCTGATTATGTCCGTCAGAGTCAGTTCCTGAAAACGACAAAAATAATTCTGGAGAGCAACTTAGTATTTCATGCTCTCCAACACGCATATAGCCAGAGTAGGGTGCTTGAGTCAGCTGTAATAGATCATCCAATATGGTGAGTAAGTCGCCTTTGATACTGGCAACAAAAGGCTGTGTGAGATTGACTTGGTAACAATCTCCTGCACGTAAATACTCCTGTATTCGCTTAAAAGCATTCATATACTCATTGAATGACCATACGGGGGTAAACGGTTTTAATAACTGAAATATGGGTTGGAACGGATTGAATTGATGGTTGTTTGTTTGAGTTTTTCTAGTGGAGATGATGTTCAACACATTGATAATGCTTTGGTAAATTGGGTTCAATTCTGGATTGTCTGAACCATATAACGCCCATCCATCGGCTTCTTTTTTGAGGTAAATATCATAATGACCCATTGCTGCAATAAGTCGTTTAGCTTGTGGTTGATGGTCGTTGAGTGTGTCAATGTGTTGATATGCTGCAAGATCATAACCGATGAATCCTGCCAATCCCCCTTTAAATTCAATAGATTGTGTGCCGTTATCTTGATCTGCTTTATGATTTACAGATAGCGACATATCTTTTAATTCAGTGAAATAATCAGGTGAATTAGAATGCTTGGATGTTTGTGTATATTTACCTTTAATAGTGCGTTCTGAACGACAGGTGTGAATGCCGCTTGATGTTGCATATGCAGCCAAAAAGATTTTTGGGTGGAGTCCAATTACTTCGTGGGAATGATGTGTTGGTGATTTTGTGGTCGATTTGTGTGGGGCAGTTTGGGTGAATGAATCACCAGAAAAATAGACTAATCCATTTGTTAAATTGTGACCTAGTTCTCTGTTGAAAGGGTTGTGTAAGATTTGGCTTATGATATCCGACGCTTTAGCTGACATGCATATGTGGTAATGTCTGACAATGTTGTCAGAAATCAACTTTTTTGTTTCTAGGTTTGGCTCAAGTGGCGTCATGATGTTTATTTAATACCTTGAAAAATATAAGCATTTATTTTTTAATGCCGCTTGCGTCGCAAATGTACCGCTTGTCGGACAAGTTACAAAAAGATCGAAAAACACTTGCGACAAACACACACTTCATTGTAACTTGAGCCCTGTTCGACATGCTATGAAAAACGCTTGCAAGGACGCTATCGTTAAATATAAAAATTAACGTTGGGTCGCGTGCGATTGAAGCAGATAGTCAACTTTTTTATTTTAATGCTCTGGGAGAGTATGCAATGAAATTATTTACACAATTAGCTTTAGTTACTGCAGTTGCGTCATGCGGCAGTGCGTATGCAATGCAATCTATGGATGATTCAGCATTGAGCGCGACAACTGGTCAAGATGGTATCACTATCCTTATCGCTCCTCCAACAGTCGCAGGTGGTGTAACTACTACTGGTGATACTTTGACTCGTACAAACGGTATCGTAATCGGTGCTGCAGTTCTCCATGATAAAGATGGTTTCACTGGTAGCTTGGGTGGCGGTGCGATCATCCTCGGTGATGCAAGCCAAGCAAACACAGCAAACGCTGCTGGTACAGCAATGGGTATCTATGGTAGCACACCAATTAAAGTAGTTATTGATGCGTCTAATGGTCAAGCTGCAACGGGTACTGGTGGTACTAAGCCTATTTTGAATATTGCTGTAAGCTTGCCGTCTGACTTGTTGATCCGTACTGGTGATATTTCTGTTGATGGTTCAGCACGTGCTGGTATCGCGACAGGCGCGTCAGGTGCAACTGCTGCTAACGCTGCAACTGGTGGTACAACTGGTAACGCAGTAAAAATCTTGAATAGCATGGACATCGCTTTGGGTGGTTCTACTTTGAACATCCAATTGGGTAACACGCAGCAAGCTGGTATTACACCAGGACAAACAACAATGATCAAACTCGGCGGTACAATCGCTGGTGGTTTGTCAATTGCTAACCTGAGCATCCATGATGCAAACACTTATAACCCAACTGCTGGTCAGTTCGGTGGTGGTGATTTGGGTGTTAGCATGTTGACAGTTAAAGATCATGGTGGTGCTGACTTGACATTGAGTGCTGCGGTTGACGTAGTTGCTGACGTATCACAAGCATTTGGTGGTCCAGCAACTGGTGTTGGTGGCTTGATCATTACTTCTGGTGGTCCAGCAAATGACATCATGATGCAAAACGTAACCTTGGGTTCAGCAACATCAACTCTTGGTGATCTTCAGCTGATCAACGTTCAAGCAGCTGGTACTCATATCGCAATCATGGGTCACTAATCTGACGTTATGTTGAGTTGTATGTAGTAAAAAATAAGACAGCTTAGGCTGTCTTATTTTTTTGAGTAAATTGATAATAAATTTATTTTTGTAAATTGTAAGTTAATGCTTACGCAATTAGATTGCTTTGTCTGACATTATGCTTTGACTAATTGTTATTGTGCTTTAATTTTATTTCTTAATTCTATTTTTTGTTTGTTTAAAATATTGTTTTTATTAAAAAAATATTATTGTGTTGCTCGTGATTTTGTTTATGCCGCTTGTCGGACAAATTACAAAAGAATAAAGAAAACCTTGCTACAACTGTACAGTTCTTGTACCTTAGCTTTAATAAGTAATACGACATTGGCATTTGTGAATTGGGGTTGTGTAAGAAAAAAATGCCGTATTGAGTGTGCTTAGGGATTAATAAAATTATTTAGGGTTTTTGGGAGATTCGCATGAAATTGTTTACGAAACTTGCTTTAGTTACTGCGATGGTTACAAGTGGAAGTGCATTTGCTCTTCAATCAATGGATGATGCTGCGCTGGCGGATACTACAGGTCAGGACGGTATTACTGTTTTGATTGGTTTGCCAAGTAATACATTGGCTATTCAACAAATTGCGTTATTTGACGGAAATGGTTTCACTGGTTCTGCAACAGCCGGTGCTTTGACTCTTGGTCAAGTTGGTGGTACTGGTACTGGTTTCAGTATTACGGATAATGGTCCGATTTCTATTGTGGTTGATTCAAGCGGCGGTGCGGGTGGTACAAAGCCTGTATTGAATGTTGCAGTGAATTTACCATCAACCTTTAATATTGTGACTGGTGATATCAGTGTGACTGGCGCAACAGGTAGTGCTGGTGCGTATGCGGTTAACGCAACTGGTGCATCAAAAATCATGAACTCAATGACGATTGGTTTGGGTGGTGCTACTGTAAATATTCAATTGGGTAATCCAACTCAAGGTGCATTAGCAGTTGTGGCTGGTACTGTGGTTGGTGGTATTAATATCGCTGGATTTGGTATTACTGATAATACAGCGGGTATGGGTGGTACGCTGGGTACAACCAATATTTCTCTGAAAAGTAATGGATCTGCTGACCTAGCTCTTAAAGCAAATGTTGATATGGTGACTACGGCTGGTTTGAATGGTATTGCTGGTATGGGTACAACAAACACTGCGGGTGCGTTGCTATTGACTATGGGTAATGGTACAGCAAACTCAGCAAATTATGATCTATATGTGCAAGGCGTCACTTTGGGTGATAGTGCATCTACATTGGGTGATATGAAAATTACTGGCATGAATTTGACTGGTGCTAAGATTGCGATCCAAGGTCACTAATCAAGTCTGATTGATTGGTTGGTTGAGTTATCTACTGAGGCGGCGTTGAGCTGCCTCAGTTGTTTCGAGAGTTGCATTTGTTATATTTTTGATGTTGTTGTGTGTGTTTTGCGCGATTCTGAGTTTTTGGATCATAGTTTGATCACAGGAGTGGACGAGTAATGAGGGATGTACGTGCTGATGTTTTTGCCAGTTTAGTCTTGGTTGGAACTGCGCTATTGTCTGCGTCTGCGTGGTCAATGGATGAGTTGACAGATGGACAACTTGCATCCACAACGGGTCAAGATGGTCTGACTGTAACCGTTGCTTTGCCTAGTAATACTTTGAATGTGGATCAAGTTGCTATTTTTGATGGGAATAGCTTTGCTGGTCAGACTAACCCAGGGGTGTTTGTACTCGGGAAAAATGCTAATGCAGCTGGTGCAGCGGATGGTGCGCAACCTACCTTAGGTACTGGTATGTCGGTCACTACGAATGGCAGCATACGCGCCATTATTGATTCAAGTGGTGGTGCGGGTGGTACAAAACCTGTGTTAAATATTGCTCTAAGTTTACCGACTGTTATGACGGTTGTTACGGGTGATATTGGAGTTGCTGCTGCGTCAGGTACGGCTGGAAATTATAAGGTAGTCAATAATACGACGACGGGCATAGGAAATGCTCAGATCATGGCAAGTACAACGATGATCTTTAGTCTTTCAGGTTCGCCTCTGATTACCTTGCAATATGGCAATCCGACTCAGGGCGCGATGGCGGTGTTTAATAGTTTAAATATTTCTTCGGTTGTATTTAGTAGTGCATTGAGTCTAACAAGTATTAATGGTGGTGCAGTTGGTGCATCTTCATTGTCTATGACTCCATCAATCACGAATTTGAATTTATCAGGTTCTACGCTTGGTATTGCAACAACAGCAAATTTAAATACCGCTTTTAGTTCTTTGGCTGTGCCGTTAACTGCAGGCGGCTTACTGTTTCAGGACTCATCTTTGACGGTAGGTACTTTGCAGTTTAATAATATAATTGCGGGTACGTCGGGTAATTCGGATGCTACTTTTGGTGGATCAAAGAATGCATCTCTCGGTTCATTTGGCTTAACGAATATGACCGTTTCAAATCTTAAGATTGGTGTGAGCGGTATGTAACATGATGTAAAAGTGTATACAGGATACAAAAAAAACGTGAACTAATAACAAAAAAACGGTATCTTGGGTACAAATGGACGCAAATCTGATGCCGTACGATGTTTTTGTTGCTTTGTTGGTGAAGGTTTGATTTTTACGGGACGGTCCAGCATTTATGCTGGCATATAAAAGAATTAGTTTATTATGTTGCTACTTCTCACGCTTGGTTCAGCGCTGATATATAATTTTGCAGCCACAAATCTAGATACCGCCGAAGTCCAAGGTGGTGCTGTATATTATTCAGAGTTAACTGATTCTCGTATCAATAATAATGGTTCTGCCTTAATGCATCAGCGCCCAGTTGTTGTAAAGCCATTGTCGTCTACACAATTTCGTGGGGTGGTTCATCAAGCTTATGACTATAGTTGTGGTTCAGCCGCATTGACGACTTTGCTCAACGGATATATGGCTCAAAATAAGAATGAACGAGAAGTGATGGATGGCATGCTGAAATATGGAGAATATGACCGCATCGTCCAACGTCGAAGCTTTTCTCTGTTAGATATGAAGCGTTATGTCAACGCCCTCGGGTTTAACAGTAATGGGTTTCGTGGAACGTTTCATGATTTAGAGACCCTTGATAAGCCAGCTATTGTGCCAATTGCTTATGCTGGATTTAAGCATTTCGTTGTGTTCAAAACGGTCAAGAATGGGCATGTTTTTGTTGCGGATCCTGCTTTGGGTAATATCAGCTTTACTGCGAAACATTTTCAGGAAGTTTGGGATAATGACATTATGTTTATTATTACGCCAAGTGAAGGGCAGCCAACGAATGACCTGCTTGCGTTGAAAGATAGCGATATGCGTATTATTGATGATGCGACCATTAATCCATTTGCATTGGTTGATGTGAAGTATCCTCTATTAGGTCGCGAGCAACAGCGAGATGCTGCTGCAACGCTGAAGCGCGTGGTGGATAGTGATCCAAATTCAGCAACATATAATCGGGCAATTAATACATCACTACGTTTGTATTACAGCGGTAGATAAATTTTATTACGCTCAATCATCATATTGGTTGGGTTGATTACGATTAAATGGATAATTAGGGCAGATTGCTACTATGGAAGAAAATATGCAAAAAAGTATACAAGCCAGAACATTTACTCTTTCGGCAATGACTGCTGGAATGCTGGCAATATTAAGTAGTATTAGTGCATATGCTGCTGATGGCGATGTAAGTCAAGCAGCGACAACATCAGATGCCTCTGTGAGCACAACATCCGATGCTAAAGCAACTTCGGCTCCTAAGTCCGATGCTCCAGCACCAGTTACTCAGCCTACTGCATCTATGGTTCCTAGCGAGTCTTCTGCTAGTTCTGCTTTGAAACAAAAATCAACTGATGCGACGAGTGCGAAGAGTCTTGATGAGACATTTACCGCGTCAGAGCGTCAATACTCTCTATCTAAAGCAGGGTCTTATTCGGTTATTTATGATCTAGGGTATAGTTACTATGCTAATACCGCTTTGGATTTAGCATTGGATTCAAATAGTTCAACGATTACTCGTTTGCGTGTTGAGAATAACGCACAACATGCGCTTACCAATACTTTCACATTGCAATATGGTCTATTTAATAATCTAACCTTGACTGCTGGGTTGCCGTTAGTGGCAAAGATTAATCCGCCAACATCTACCGAAACGGCTGGTTTGGGTGATCTGAGTTTGGGCGCACGTTGGGAACCATTTCCTTTAGGTTCTACACCATTACCTGTGACTTTGTTTGGATCGGTTACTGCTCCGACAGGCGATAGTCCTTATGATATTAATCCACTCACTAACTTGGCGACAGGTCAAGGATATTATTCATTTGGTGGTGGTGCGAGTACTCGTAAGTTTATTGATCCAATCGTATTGTTTGGAACATTGTCTGGAAATTACGGTTTAAGCGTTAGTGGTCTTAATCAAGCGAACGGTAATCGTATCCTGAATTCATTTACTCCTGGATATACAATCGGGATGGGCTTTGGTTTTGCGTATTCGTTAAATTATGACGTATCACTTACAGTGTCATATCAACAAAGTTTTGTGTTTGGTTCTGAATATCAGTTTAGTGACGGCACTATTTCTCATCCAGGTAGTTCAAGTGCGGCAACGCTTACATCCTCACTGGGTATTCGTGTGTCACCAAAAACTATTGTGAATGTCTCCTTGGGGTATGGATTAACTCCAGATTCTCCGAATGTTGTTTTAGGTCTTTCTCTCCCACTTGATTTCTTGGGTTTAGGTCGCGAAGTGAAGTGAGGAGTTAGAAATGAATTTCCTGTCACTTATACGACGTGATACAGACGAGCGCAGTAATTTGATGCTGCGTATGAGAGTGCTCACTTTGAGTATCAAAGTGATGCCTGTATTACTCGGGCTCTCGATGATGAATCAGTTCGCCCATGCTGAACTTGCTCAGAATCTTTCGGTAGATATTCGCACGTTATCTCTGGGGAATGCTGTTACAGCTGATCCTCCAGGAATCAGCGCGGTTCATTTTAACCCTGCGGGTTTGTCACATATTCAAGGTCTACAGACTGACCTACAAGGATTGATGCTAGGCATTAATATTAATCGTGAGATTAGTGCACCACCTGGTTTCAACGTATTTGGATATTCTGATGATCCGGTTGTTTGTAATTTGCCTGCAAACCCAGTAAATAATGATGGTGGATTGTGTCCAAGCTTCAAAACGGCAAAAAGTAAAATCAATGGCGTTTCACTTTATGTCCCAATTCTGAATAAAATTGTGAATTTGCCAGCTGGATTGCCAGCCGCAGTTCCTTTTGCAGCAATTGCATATAGAGCTCCAGATTCAAATATCACCTATGCGGATGCATTTTATGCACCACTCGCTGTTGGTTTTAACCAAGCTAAAGGTGATCCTGGTAATTTCATGGGACAGCAGGTTTCTCTTGAGCGGATTACCTATTTATCTCCATCAGCATCATATAAAATCTCAGATAATTTATCCGTCGGTGCTTCAATTGGGATGTCATATGCATCTGTTGCTTTAAAGACAGACCTGCGCTTACCGAATGAGCTCATCGGTGTGTTGCGATTGGTTGATGAGAATATCTGTGCACCGTTTAAACAAAATAGTAGTATTGTCACGGACTTATTGTTGTTTGGTCTGTGTAATGCAACTGACTCTGTGGGACCATTCAAAAAAGTGGGTACTCTCAAGGTTGCCATGGATCAGACGTTGTCACCGAGTTACAACTTGGGTCTTTTGTGGGAACCAACAAATGAATTTGCATTCGGTATGGTTTACCAAAGTTCGGCTCATGAAAGTCTAAAAGGTCATTTTAGTTTAGATGTTGATCCTGGTGCTCCACAGCTTGTTTCTGCTTTGCAAACTTCAGTAACGGGTCAAATTCTTTCTGCCTTATTGGGTTTCCCTTCGTCTATTCCAACCCATACAGAGGGTTTGGCTTCGATGAAGCTTGAGTATCCTGCACATTTTCAAGCAGGGATCAAATATAAAATATTTCCAGACGTACAGTTTAATTTTGACGTCGGCTGGACTGATTATGCTGCTTGGCAAAGTTTACCGATTCAGTTTGATCGAAATCTCGCTGTATTGCAGATTGCAAAGTTGATCGCGCCAACGGTGACTGCTAATTCATTGGCTGTACCTCTAAATTTTCAAAGTCCATGGAACTTTGGATTTGGGCTTGAATACAGTATGACGGATCGCTTGAAATTACGTTTAGGTTACGAGCCGAGAACGAGTGCGATTCCAAATAATGAACGTAGTACCTTGGTTCCAGTAAATGGCGCACAGCTTTTTGGTACAGGTTTAGGGTATCGCTTTGATAAGGATACGGATATAGACCTGACAGCAGCATTCTTACGTAGCCGAGATAGTATTCCTGCGAATACGAGTAAATTATCCAACTATACTGGTATTGATAACGTCATCTTGAATCCTTATGCAGGCTTAGATGTAAAAACTCAAGCAACTGTATGGATTTTGGGTATTGCTTATCGTACTCGCTGGTAGGAATATGATTATCGTACATCGAGCGTTGTGTGTACTCATAACAGGGGTTTTTATATCTGTCGGGGTTTTGTCAACTATTGCTTGTGCTGATGATTCCTCAAAGTTTTATACAGTGATCGATCAAGATGGTCACATGCGTTCAATTCAGAAAAAGAGTACTGATTCTGATAATCCAAACCTATCATCTGCATCAATATCGGATCAGTCTTCAGCCGATCCGATATTGACAATGGATGGTCAGCAGTATGTAGATAGTGAGTATCTAGAAAAACGTAAGTTTAATTTAGCAGGCAAAAAAACATTCTATGCGATGCCTGATGGCATGGGTGGAACTCAAGTGATTGAGCGAGTACCCGGTGCAGTCAATAAAGAAGATCATATTCAAGATAAAACAGAAGTCAGTTCAGAACCATTGGTGAGTTTATCAACACAATACGAACGTGTTTCTGCAGTGGATATCGTATCTTTGATCAATATGAAGTGTTTATCGGGTTTGGCACTTGATAAAGTGAAGGTCTTACGAGATCAGCAGCTGATTCTTTGGCCTCGTTCAGATGCGCCAATGGTAAATCACCGAGCTGGTTTAAATTACGTTGTTGTCAAGTTTGGGTTAAATAATCGCGACATATCACTACAATCTGTTGCACCTTTAGGGCGTCAATCTGATTATTATTGGCCCTTACCCATTTTTTTGGATGAGCAGGGATGTGTACTGGAAGGAGTGAATGCTTTTTATCAGAAAACATTACCTTCGACGATGTTACAGCCTTCGGTTCTCGTTGGAAATTTGCATGTACCTGAACATGCCAAATACCTAATGTTGACACCACTCCATGAGGCAATTGATTTGCCAAATATTAGACTTTCTGAAGTTGGACAGATTCGATTGATACCACTTCGCTAGTTTGTTTTCGAGATTTGTTTAATAAGTATGTTCCATGGTCGTTATGGTTTTTCATTCATCCTTTTCACAACGATGAAGAATTTAATAATGAGCTATAAGATAAATTGATATATGAGGCTGGTGGAGAAATGGATTTTATGAAAAAACATGGTATTTATTCACCGTATAAGACGGTGACTCTGTCTGCTTTTCCTATCGTAGCGCTTGCGACTGTATTAAGTGGATGCGGTGGCGCAAGTAATAATTTAGCAGATCCCACAGCATCTGCTACTGGTGCGATAGTGGCTTGTTCCTCTACGAGTACCACCACATGTGTAACCTCACAATTTATTGTTGATGCACCCGTCTCTGGGATTAGTTATCAGTGTGGTAGTGTGAATAATGTGACCGATGCTACGGGTACGGTTTCATGTCCAGACCAATCTGTTGCTACTTTTTCGATTCAGGGTACTGGCAGTAAAAAATCGATTACGTTGGGCACTTACTTAATTCAATCAAATCGTGATGTTGGGCGAAATGCAACTCAAGCTTTAGTCAGTATTACACCACTTGATTTGGTCTCCGCTAGTAAAGATGCGACGAGTTTGTCTGATTCTACAGCGACAGCTGCCGTCAATATAGCGCAGGTGCTTGAAAGCTTAAGAAGTACAAGCTCACCTTACACGGCAGGTTCACCAACCAGTCGACTCATTATTGATTCAACAGCACAAGATAAGATTAATTTACTTGCATCTAATATTGTTGCAGGTGATTTCGCAAGTGATGCTGCTGCAACTAAACTTGCACCTGTTCTTACGGGTTTAAATACAACATTAGTTTCAACGGCTGATACGATTACTCGTTTCAATCAAGCGTTACAAGCGATTCAGGCTGGGGCGTATTATACCAATCCAATAGTTCTTGGAAGTTTACCGAGTTTTTCAACAGCAGCTGCGCAGCAGATTGCGACTTTGGCAACATCAAGCACCATCAATGATGAGGCTGTAGTTGGATTATCTAGTCTGATTGATCGCAGTGGTTATGCGATTGGATTGGGTGTTGAGTGGAACGGCAATATTGCACCTGCAGGCTCATCTACACCAACAGCATACAATCTATTGACCAGCTCAAATGGTTATAATCGTTTGATCCTGAATAATAATGCAGTCAATACGCCGTCGTTTTTGAATCCTGTTAGTAACTTTGTGAATAGCAATTTTGTTTGGCAGTCTCAGGCATTTGCATTGGATTCGAATGGTGTTTGGCAACAGCAAGCGAGCCCATTAGGAACTGCCACATTTAAGAACGGTCGTCTATTGGGCGGTACTTATATTGTTGGCAGTAATACGCTTTGGCAAAATGTTTCTAATACTTCAACTGTGCTTGCGCCATCAAATGAATTGGCGACATGGAGTCAAAGTAATAGTTCTATTACGAATTATTATAATGGGACGATGAATCTTCAAAAATCTCGTAGTGTGGATACTTTCTTAGACCCTCTTGTGTTTAAAACTGCCGCTAATGTGGGTAGCGGGAATAAGCCAATTTTTCCATTATATGGCGTGTTGACCTTTACCTATACCGACACCAATAAATTAACTCAAACGCTTGGTAGCCAAGGGATTGCCATTCTTGCGAACGGTAATATTATTAGTGACATGAATAAACAGTGTCTTCCTGTGAATGCTAATACATTGATCGATGCGGCTGGAACACAGCAATATCGTATTGGTGTAGTCGGTGCAGCATTCCAAGGGATTACTAATATTTCTGCGCGGTATATTAGTCCGATCATTGCTCTCAGTGGTCAGCAGTTTGGCGCATTGAATGGTGTTCAAGTGGGAACTATCAATTCTTCTCCATCTGTAAAAGTGAATGTTCAAGCTGCTTTAAGTGGTAGCGTGAATATGAGTGATAACACGAATGTCACTTCGACTGATTCGTCAACAGGTGCAGTGACTGTCACAAGTACAGGCGAGCAAAGTGTATTGCCTGCTCAGTATGTAAATTATTATGATTTTTGGAATGCAAATAAAACGACTCCAACGACAGCTGATAAGATCTCCATCGCACGTAGTTCTGGTTATGTCACGATGGCAGTAAGTGGTTGCTATAATCCACAACCTGCACCTTAAAATTAGCGTAATATAAAAAAGAGACCAAATCGGTCTCTTTTTTATGCTCATAAAATCATGCTTTGGAGTTAATTACTCAATAGAAGTGTCATTTCCTGTGATGGTTTCTAGATGGAAAGGCACTTGATTGGTTGAGAAATCATGATTTTTGCGGTCGTTATAATAGTGTTTTAGGGTGCGATAGATGCTGGGGAAAGCTAGGCTATCCCATGGAATGTCAGCTTCTTCAAATAAAGCGCATTCTAGGCTTTCTTCTCCTGCACCATATTCGCCATTTTCAAGTTCGCCTTTGAATAGCATATAAACTTGACCAATTTGAGGAATGTTGTAGCTGCAATAGAGCTGATCAATATTTACTTTCCCTTCGGCTTCTTCCCAAGTTTCTCGTGCTGCACCTTGCTCCATTGTTTCTTGTAGTTCCATGAAGCCCGCAGGTAAAGTCCATAGCCCATAGCGAGGTTCAATAGCACGGCGGCAGAGTAGGACTTTGCCTTGCCAAGTGGCGAGAGCACCACAAATGATTTTTGGATTTTCATAATGAATGTGATGGCAATTTGGACAGACTTCGCGATAGTGAGAGTCGCCTTCGGGAATTGCGGTCTGCGTGGCATGACCACATTTGATACAAAAAGCCATCGTGTTGTTCCTGAAAATTAAAGCAAATTCTAAGGCGATCAATTCTCAGAATAGGTTTAATTCCTGAGCGTAATCGCGCATCAACAATACCAAACATCACTGTTAAAGCCCAGCGCTATGTCGATAGAATCATTGTATTCTATCGGGGCGTATCAACACGTCCTAAAATAACGATAATCGAACTCATGAGTTCAATGCTCGGCTAGGAATTCTGCTAGTCTGGTGGGATATATATGATTTACTCTATGGGTCAGGGATCGTCATATTTTAATTTCAGAAGCTTAAATACAGTTGGGTGGATTTGTATATGTCCGTTGCTGTGCCATCACTTCGGTTGCGTGTTGAGTCACAACTTAGGTTTGCGAAGCGTCGCAGTATTGCAGATGCCGCTGTATTGCTTGCGATGACAGATGAGGATGATCCTCGTATTTTGTTGTCCAAACGAGCCGATACGCTTAATCATCATGCTGGAGAGGTATCTTTACCAGGTGGTAAACGCGATTCAAGTGATACGAGTAATATTGCCGTTGCATTACGCGAGGCTTGGGAGGAGACGGCGCTTGATCCATTTTCTGTGCGTTTGATCGGCGAGTTACCTACTCAAACTGCGCGTAGTGGGATCAGTGTGAAGCCGATTGTAGGGATTATTCCAGCTGAGTCTGTGCTGGTTGCTCAACCTGATGAAATTGATAAACTTTTCTTTGTTCGTTTATCATATTTATTAAATGAGAACCCTGTGCCATATCGTGTCGAAATGAGAGCGGGTACGTTTGTTGTACCGAGTTTTCGAGTGGAAGGCGAGGTGGTTTGGGGGTTAACAGGTCGAATTTTAGTTGATCTTGTACGATATGGTTTAAGTAAACGAATCGATTGGCCTTTGTTTTATGTGACTAAAAAATAAATGGTATTACTGTGCGTTGGATGTTTAGCGCAAAAAGGATAGAGGTGATGTGATGTTGTATTGTTTTGAGGATTATTGTCCCTCGACGAACGTAGATTCTGGTGAGATTTGGAATGGTTGGGTTGCGGACAATGCAACAGTCATTGGGCAAGTTTCGCTCGGTCAGTCGGTCAGTGTTTGGTTTGGTGCGGTGATACGCGGCGATAATGCGCGGATTGAGATTGGTGATTTTAGTAATATTCAAGAGAATACTGTGCTGCATACCGATGCGGGCATTGATCTTAAAATTGGACAATATGTGACGGTGGGACATCAAGTTACATTGCATGGTTGTCAAATTGGCGATAATAGTTTGATTGGGATTAACGCGGTCGTTTTGAATCATGCGGTGATTGGTAAAAATTGTATCATTGGGGCTAATGCGTTGATTCCTGAGCGGATGGTGATTCCTGATAATTCGATTGTGATGGGTTCACCGGGTAAAGTGATTAAACCTGCGAGTGAGGCGGTTGAGCAAATGCTTCGGATGAGTGCATTGCATTATGCGGAGCATTGTCAACGGTTTAAGAAGGGATTGCGTCCGCATAGTTTTTGAGTTAAAAGCAGTTGCTAAAAAGTTGGATTGAGGTGGTGTCTTTTTATTGAGATTATTAATAGCGCGGGTCTTCCTTTTGTCTTGGCAAAAGGAAGCGAAACCGTGTCCTTCGCAAAACTCGCGTGGGGGGGAGGAAATTTTAATAATGAGGTTTATTTATGAGGTCGGCAAATTAGCAACTTCATGTTCTGCTCAAACAGTTGCTAAGGACTGTAAACGATAAGAGCTTAGGGCTTGAGTGCTATCAATTGATTCTGATCATTAATATTTAAGAACGCTTGTTTATTTAGCCACGGAATGTCGAGGGCTAGGCGTGTGTTGAGCCAATCATGGACGGCGCGGCTTTTTTGAAGAGCGGTCGTGAGTCCACTGATTTCATCTTTGTGTAAGAGAAGACATAGGTTCTGACGTCGTTCGCCATCGTGTGCTACGGCAATTTTCGCGGCTTCAGGGTTTTTATTTAAATGTGCGCTGAGCGCAGTCCATGCAGATTGTGCAAAGTCGGTTGGATAGTAAATCAAGTCGCACGGCGTGATGATGACCCAATCATATTGGCACAATGGTAATGCTGCGAGTATTCCTGACAGTGCACCGCCGTAAGTAAATTCACTTGGTAAGTCGTGAATGGTTTGTCCGTACTTTGCGTATTCGATTGGGTGACGATTACAGCTAATCACGATGTGTTTGACTTGGCTGGGTAAGGCGTTTTTGACCCATTCCACCAGAGGTTTATCCTGATAAAGCACGAGCCCTTTATCGAGTCCTCCCATTCGCCGCCCTTCGCCACCTGCGAGAATAATCGCTGATAATGGAGGTGTCGTTATCAGTGATACTTTATCGGTTGTTTTATGTGAAGAATCGAGCAGAGGGGGCATATTTGGCTTAAAATCCTGCTTTTAATGTCATATCTGGCTTAGTCATCAATGCTTTGTACTGACTTGCTCATGATAATCTAATTGTTTGTTGATTTAATAGAAGATGCTGAGAATTAGCTTTAGGGGTACGCATGCTACTTGCGCTTGAGACCGCAACAGATCAGTGTTCGGTTGTTTTGTATGATGCTACAGGCGTGCAGGCCGAGCGTTTGGATATGCGCGCGCGTGAGCAAACGCGGTTAATTTTACCCATGATCGATGCGGTATTGGCTGAGCGACATTTAACGTTTAAAGATTTGTCGGCGATTGCATTTAGTCGCGGACCTGGTTCGTTTAGTGGTGTTCGGATTAATGCAGCTGTGACACAAGCATTGGCATGGGCTCATGATTTGCCTGTGATTGCAGTCTCAACACTACAAGCATTAGCACAGCATGCATATACTCAAAACGGACTACATCAGGTTTGCGCTGTGATTGATGCGCGAATGAATGAGGTCTATGCCGCATCGTTTAAAGCTGACCAATATGGCGTCATGCAAATGCTGGGTAATGAGCAATTGGCAGCTTATAACGCGGTGAATCTCGCAGCGGATACGCAGGCTTTAGTAGGTAGTGGTAGTGGATTGGTGGTTTTGGATGTCGGCGTAGATGTACCTCGAGTTATTGAGTGTAGTGCGACAGCACATGATATTGCTTTTTTGGGCTGGGATGCGTTGCAGCGTGGTCAGACGGTGAGTGCAGCAGAGGCTTTACCTGTGTATTTGCGCGATGATGCGTGGAAAAAATTAGATCAGCAGCGAAAGATTTCTTTGTAACGTTATCTTGTAAAAATTATTAACCCTGTAAGAATCATTTTAAGAGAGACTGATGGATATCGTATTATTTTTTCAAGCTGTAATCATGGGGCTTGTTGAAGGCATCACGGAGTTTTTGCCTGTTTCAAGTACAGGGCATTTGATTCTCACTGGTGAGCTCCTGCATTTTTGGACGCCAGATAAACGCGACGCCTTTGAAGTATCGATTCAAATGGGCGCGATTATGGCGGTGATTTTTCAATATTGGGGACGTCTATGGGGTGCGCTACGTGGCGTTTTTGTCGGTGATAAGGCCTCGATGCGTTTTGCGATAAATTTAATTGTTGCGTCAATCCCTGCTGCGGTGATTGGTCTGCTATTTGGTTCGATACTTAAGCAATATTTATTTAATGTCTATACGGTTGCCGCTGCATTTATTGTCGGTGGGTTAATCATCCTATGGGCGGAAAAGCGTCAGCATCAAACGACTGTGGTTGATGTCGATCAGTTGACTTTGAAGAAGGCGATCACCATTGGTCTAGTACAATGTTTAGCGTTTATTCCTGGAACTTCTCGTTCAGGTGCAACGATTATTGGTAGTTTGTTCTTAGGTTTATCGCGTACCACAGCGGCTGAATTTTCTTTCTTCTTAGGCATTCCAGTGTTGTTTGGTGCTGGGACATTGGATCTGTATAAGCATCGCCATGTTTTTTTACCACAGGATTGGTTAGTTGTTTTGGTGGGTGGTGTGGTTTCTTTTATTGCGGCACTGGTTGTGATTCGTGCTTTAATTCGCTATGTATCGCAGCATGATTTTACGCCGTTTGCATGGTATCGCATTGCATTTGGTCTTTTGATTTTATTGACTTCATGGATGGGTTGGGTGAATTGGAATGCCTAATCAATGCTATATACTTGTTAATAGTTGAAATGGATTCTGTAGTGCTTTTAGGTTGAAGTCTTCCTCTTCAAGGGGGAAGATTTAGAGGGGATAGTGTTATTTTACTTTAAAACCATCCCCATCCCGACCTTCCCCTTGAAGGGGAAGGAGTAAATTTCTAGCTCATAAAAAATACAACACCAGAAAATACCAAACAATATGCGCCGAATAAATGCCAACGGTCTTGCTCAAGCCAGCGGGATAACCAACGTAGTGCGAGGAAGCCTGCGAGAAAACTAAAGACCATTCCGAGTAGTGCAGGTAGTAATGCCGCATGAATATCAAAATGTGCAGCGGTTGGTCCCACGGTATGGATCTGATCTTTAAATAATCGATAACCTTCTTTGAGAATGACGACAGGTGTCAGAACGACTGCCAGCGCAAAACTAAACTCTTCTGCACGACGGCGATTGACGCCTAAAGATAGGCCTGTCGAAATCGTTGCACCTGAACGAGAAAAACCACGGAAAGGCAAACAGAGTCCTTGTACTGCACCAATCACCATCGCGCGGAATGTGGATAATTCACCCGCTTGTGTTTCTTTAAATCGTGAAGACAGAATAATAAGTAGGCCTGATGCCGCTAATCCTGTGGAGATGATGTATTTATTATCAAAAAGTTGCTCGACTTCAAAAGATGTTTCACCGTTGGCAAAAACGTGTTTGAGGATGACGAGTAATGTGACTCCGATTACACCTGTTGCCGCTGTTGCGACAAAAGCAAATTTGGTGATCTTCCAAAAAGCAGCTTGTGAAGAAAAGTAAGCTTTTTTCCATGCTTGCCAGAAGTAGACGATCACAGCAAACATGGTTCCTGTATGTAACATCACCAAAAGGAACGTCATTTCTGGTGCGGTTGGGTCCAGTCCCATCATTTTTTCAGCAAAGATGACGTGGGCGGAACTGGATACGGGCAGAAGTTCTGCAATACCTTGGATGATGGCCAAGATGAAAACGTGAAATAAAGATAGAGTCATGGTGGATGAATCGTGGGTTGATGAGTACGGCGAGTGTAGCATGAGCTATAATTCGTAATAACCTTCAATCATGAGTGATTTTGTAGTGAGCCAAGTTGTGAGTGCAGTCATGGTTTATGGGTTGACCTATGTGTTGAGTAGTCAGGCATTGATATGCATTTAATTCATTTGCCTCAGACAGCGCAGCAAGCGCAAGCTGTACAGCAGTGGTTGATCCAGCATGCGCGTGATTGGGCTGTAACTTTGGTTCTTGTTGAACAGAGCCAAACGCCGACCGCGCGTGAGTTACGGCAGAATCCAGAGCTTGGTTTGATCTATGATGAGCAGGGTCTGTGGTTAGCGGTCAATGGCATGAAAATGCAGCCTGATTGGGTTGGCGAGTTACCTCGTTTGTATCGTGCAGGAATTCGTAATGAGTTGTTGGCTCGTGCATGTATGGTGACGCCAACTCCTCGCATTATCGATGCAACGGCGGGTCTGGGACATGATGCGCTTTTGTTAGCGTGGCTCGGTGCAAAAGTGACCTTAGTTGAGCGTCATCCGATTTTGGCGGCTTTGCTGATGGATGCAAAACTTCAAGCGGCTAGTCATGCGGATGAGCGATTGCAGCAGACTTTGGCACGTATGTCGGTCATTTTTGCCAAGTCAGAAGCATATTTGATTGATTCTGCTATTCAGAATGGGGCAGATGTCGTCTATCTTGATCCAATGTTTCCAAAAGCCCCGACTGAGAAAAAACAGCCTCTTGTAAAAAAAGAGATGCAGATTCTCCAATATTTATTATCTATGCCACGTCTTGATGATTTCGTCATCGATTGGGGTGATGCGTTATTACCTTTAGCCATGCAAGTGGCAAATCGTGTGATTGTGAAACGTCCGAAACTTGCGAGTCCATTAGCTGATATTGAACCAGCACATCGTTGGTTGGGTGATGCTTGTCGTTTTGATGGATATTTCCAACATCATGTCGTAAGTGAAGCTGGGTTACAGCAAGATTCGACTTTATGATGAATAGCTCGATGAATAATTCACCCGATATCGCCGTTTGGCAAGCCTTTGATCATGCTGCTGAGCATTATGATCAGGTGAGTGTTTTACAGCGTCAATCTGCTGAATTTTTCTATGAGTTAATACAACAAAATACTGAGTTTGCCCAACATCAGTTGCAATGGCTTGATGCAGGCTGCGGCACAGGGATGATGGCAAAGAAAATTGCTCAGCAAGGTCAGCAGATATTCGCCATTGATCAATCGCCTGCCATGTTGACGCATTTACAAGGGATTGGCGGAGTTACGTCTATTCAAGCGGATATTCACCATTTACCGTTTGCCGATTCATCGATTGATTGTTTAGTGAGTCATTTTGCATTGCATTGGCTTGGTCCGATGATTTTGACTGAAGTTTGCCGTGTGGTGAAAACGAACGGTGTGTTGTGGTTGGCGATTCCTGTTCAAGGGTCGTTTGCTAGCGTTCGCGCACGATATCCAGAATTACCCGTCTTTGATTTTTTGCCTGCTGATGCTTGGATTGATGCTGCTAAAAAACAGTCGGTTGAAGTGCTCTCAATCAGTAAAAGGCGTTGGAGTCAAACGTTTAACACGCTACAAGACTTGTTGCACATGCTCAAGTTGATGGGTGGGCATCGTTTGGGGCGTGCGCAAGCGCCTGTTCCTTTGGCAACCTTTAGATCTTGGTTGCGTGATATAGAGCCAATTGCTTTGGAATATCAGGTGCTGTATTTGCAGTTGCGCTGTTTGTGACGTTTGTGAGTAGTCACTAAAGAGACAAATAAGTAGATAAATATCAGTATTTATAAATTAAATTTGCTTTGTATTTATCATACATTCATGATGTTCATATCATCCGAATCATCTTGTTTTTAAATGTCTGAATCTGTACCAACCTCAGTTCAAAAACCAAATCGACGCGACGTTTTCTTTATTGCTGGCACGGATACCGATGTGGGTAAAACCGCGGTGTCCTGCACGTTGCTGGCGCGTGCGCGATTATTGGGATTAAGTGCATTTGGCATCAAGCCGATTACAGCAGGCTGTCGCTCAGAGATTCTGAATGGCAAAAATGTGTTGGTGAGTGATGATGCTGCACGGATGAGTGCTCAAGCGAGTGTGGTGCTGGATCCGATGCTACTTGCTCCGATACGATTACCGCTTCCGATTTCTCCACATCTTGCGGCAGCCGATGCTGGGGTGACCTTGCGTGCCGAGCGTGTTGTTGGGCAAGTTCGAGCAGCCCTGTCTACGCGTGCTGAGTTTGTCGTGGTGGAAGGCGCAGGTGGTTGGCGAGTGCCGATCAATGCGCGTGAAACGGTTGCTGACGTTGCTCGATTATTGCAAAAGCCTGTCATTTTGGTAGTGCGAATTCGTTTAGGCTGCCTCAATCATGCGCTATTGACTGCAGAAGCAATTCGTCGTGATGGGTTGGAGTTGGCGGGCTGGGTGGCAACGGTGCTCGATGATGAGCAGTCACTGGATGCGATTCAGGCACAATGTGCTTCATTGAATGACCGACTTCATGCGCCATGTTTAGGTGTTCTGCCATTTCAGCCAGTGCTGAATATCGATGAGTTAGCAACGCAAATTCGTTTGCCGTATGAGGTAAATACTCCAGCATAAACAGAGCACAGATGAGTTGAATTTGGTTGGATGTAAATTAATCAATTTTACAAATTATTTGTATCAATTGATGTCGATTTCAGTCTTAATTTAGCAGTCTGTTTTTTGCCACGTATTTGGCAATTTGTCATTCATTTGCAAAGTTATTTCGTCTTTAATGGTTAGAGTTGTCACTCTAATTTCTTGAAGACTTGTGTGTTTTAAAGTTATTGGTTTTTTATAAAGTCCTAAGCCGAAATCCCATGATTGAGCTGCCACCGTCTCGAAGTTTTTTTCCTGATCTGTTTGCGAACCAAAAAGCTGCACTTTGGATGTTGCTCGGCTCTCGTCGCGCATTTCGTTTTGTCACTCCGAGTGCCTCCCAGTTGGTGGTTCTGGCAATTTTCGCAGTTCTTGCAAATACCCTATTTAGTTGGTTGACCGCAGATGGAGCGGGGCATTTTAATGCACAAGGTCTAGCAAGTTATCTGTTGTGGCCTTTTATTGCAATGGTTGCAGGGATTTTTCTTGCGCAGCGTAATGGGCTTGGACGCCTGATGCTGGTTCCTGTGATTCTGTGGTTAGTCGCGGATATTTATGTCGCGCTCTTTCAAAGCCTTTTGCAATATCTTGGGCTGATTAATCTGTTGCCAGAAGTATTGTTGCCATGGATGAATTCGCTATTTCTAGTCCTGTTTATTTGGCAGACCGTTTCTTTGCTGTGGATTTTTGCCAAACAATTGAAATGGCCTTGGTGGGAGCAAATCCTGATTTTGGTCGCGACGATTGTGATCTTGGCGATTTGGCAGGAAGCGGTCAGTAGCCAACCGATTTGGAAGGTTGAAGAAAAAGTACAACCTGTCATGCTTTCCGAAGAAGCGTTGTATGCTCAGCCACGCTTACTGGATGATATGTTGGATCAGCTACAAAAAGGAGTGTTTGGCGAAACGCACTGGTACTTCATGGGTGTTGCAGGTGCAGGTTATCAGGATGTGTTTAGGACGGAAATAGAAAATACCCAGCGTCAGTTCGACACTCGGTTTGGCACGACTGGACGTTCATTGGCGCTGATCAATAATGCCAATACCCAAGAGACACGCCCGCTTGCCAGCCGCACAAGTATCGCGCGTGCTTTGGCACGGATTGGTCAAGATATGAATCCTGATGACGTCTTATTTTTATTTATGACGTCGCATGGTAATCAAAATGTTTTTGAACTGGCGAATGATCCAATCAGCCTAACGTCGATTGATCCTCAGTGGTTGCGTGAGACTTTGGATCGTTCAAACATTCGCTGGCGTGTGTTGGTCATCTCGGCGTGTTATTCAGGTAGCTTTATTCCTGCGCTAGAGTCGCCAGATACGATTATTATCACTGCGTCTGCGGCAGATCGTCCTTCTTTTGGATGTTCTACCGAAGCGGATTACACCTATTTTGGTCGTGCATTTTTCTCGAATGCGATGCGTACGCAGAATTCTTTCGCTTCGGCGTTTACGGCGGCCCAAATTGAAATTACGAGACGTGAAAAACAAGAAGGTTTTGCACCTTCTAATCCACAGATGCGTGTGGGCAGTAACATTGCGCTGATTTTGCCGCAATTAGAAAGTCACCTGTTCCCAGCACCCGATGTTGTGGCTTCTACGCCAGCGGTTGCGGATAACTCATCGAATCATTCAGAATCAACCAAGTTATCACCACTAGAAAAGCTATCGTCGATTCATTTGTTGCCTAAGACTGAAAAGGCTCGACCGATCGCACCTGTTCCACATTAATGTTAGGATTTGCTCAACTCATATTTTGATAAGGATTTTTAGATGAAAACACGCGCCGCGATTGCATGGTCAGCAGGACAGCCACTGACAGTTCACGAAGTTGACCTTGCGCCGCCTCGTGCGGGCGAAGTGTTGGTTGAGATCAAAGCAACAGGGATTTGTCATACTGATTATTACACCTTGTCAGGTGCTGATCCTGAAGGTCGTTTTCCTGCGATTCTGGGTCATGAAGGCGCGGGTGTTGTGCTTGAAGTGGGTGCAGGCGTGACTTCGCTGAAAGCAGGCGATCATGTGATTCCACTCTATACACCAGAGTGCCGTCAGTGCAAATTCTGTCTCTCACAAAAAACTAATTTGTGCCAAGCGATTCGTTCAACGCAAGGTCAGGGTTTGATGCCTGATGGCACGTCACGCTTCTCTCTCGATGGTCAGCCGATTTTGCACTATATGGGCACATCGACTTTCGCCAATCATATCGTTGTTCCTGAAATTGCACTGGCAAAAATCCGCGAGGACGCGCCGTTTGATAAGGTGTGTTATATCGGTTGCGGCGTGACAACAGGTGTGGGCGCGGTGTTGTTTACGGCGAAAGTTGAAGCGGGTGCGAATGTTGTCGTGTTTGGTTTGGGTGGTATTGGGCTAAACGTGATTCAGGGCGCGAAGATGGTTGGCGCGGGTAAGATCATCGGCATTGATACCAATCCTGCGCGAGAGGCGATGGCGCGTAAATTCGGCATGACGCATTTTATAAATCCCAAAGAAGTTCCGAATGTGGTTGATGCGATTATTCAGCTGACCGATGGCGGTTCGGATTATTCATTTGAATGTATTGGTAATACAACAACCATGCGTCAGTCACTAGAGTCGTCGCACAAAGGTTGGGGACGGAGCATTATCATTGGCGTGGCGGAAGCAGGTGCTGAGATCAGTACCCGTCCATTTCAACTCGTCACTGGTCGTAAGTGGGAAGGATCAGCGTTTGGTGGTGCGCGTGGGCGTACTGATGTGCCGAAGATTGTGGATTGGTATATGGACGGCAAGCTGAATATTGATGATTTGATTACCCATCATTTGACGTTGGATGAGATCAATAAGGGATTTGATCTGATGAAGGCGGGGGAATCGATTCGGAGTGTGGTGGTTTATTGATTGGGAACGACCTTTTGACACCTTATAAAACTTGCGGGATGAGCCTTCGAGCTATTTATTTGGCTTGATGGCATCACCGTGGCGAGATAGATGCAAGTTTGATACTATGCTGTTGATAGGTTATTTTTGGGAAATGATAAAGCGAATGGAAAATAAGACAGCCCGTCTAACAATTTTAATTGATCCTGTGAAGAAACAGGCATTTGAGAATCTATGTGCCTCAAAAGACTTGACGCCATCACAGGTTGTACGTCAATTGATTCGAGAATATTTAGATGCGAATGGCGTTACTTATGCGACGCAAAGTAAGGTTTCTACGTTGGAAAACGTTCACGAATAAAACTTTATCTTTTTTCTATTTATTTTGATCTTCAACAAATTCCTATAAAAAGAGTGCTTACGATAAGCACTCTTTTTTTCAATCTTCTATCAAGAAAAGTCCAACTCTTTTTCAAACGATTTCAACTCGTGGCGAGCCATTGCCAGATTGGATTTTTGACGATCTAAAACCAAATATAAAAATATTTCAGGATTACGGTCTAAAGGACGTAACAAGTGGTACTGCCGACCGAGAGTAATCAAAATATCTTCAGGAGAGTCATTCAGTTTTAATGATTGTGCAGTTTTGATTTTTGCACGTAGAACTTCTGTATTACCAGCTGCCGCTAATTCAAGATCAAGACCGCCGCCCGCTGTTGCGAGGGCAAGACCGCTGGTTGAGTCAACTAGTGCTGTCGCAATAAAGCCGTCAATATTGTTGAGTGGAGTAAGGGAAAGTTTGCTCATGATTGATTTCCTTATTCAATTTTAATTTAGTCGTATTATGTACATTACGTATCTTATGCTCATCTTGTTATTTTTTATTGTCTTTGAGTTCAATTTAAAAATAATTTTAATGAACATCAGATGTGTCTAACATTAGCATTTAGTGTGATTATGTCAATCATAAAATGTGTGTAATTGTAAGTGAGCATCGTTTCAAAAATATTGTGGCGTAGCGAGCTCTTCATTTTTTGTCCTATTCTTGCAGACTTTATATAACTGTTATTTTGTGATTTTTCCTCAATAGTTGGACTCTTAATTTGGGATGGTTAAGGATTTTATTTTACTTCCATCGTGTGTTTGTCAGCATTCCTACCGTAAATTCAGTATATAAGCAGGATAACCAATCGTTTCCCTAGCAAGAGAGTAAATATCTCTGGCTTCATAATAATCAGCGTGAGCGGAGCCAGTCACTTTTAATCCGACATGCGTCATGGCTAACTTTGTCCGAGCAATATGAAAAAACTGACTCACCATAAAAACAGAACGAATATGTCGTTCATACGCAATTTTGGCGACATTCTGTGCTGTGGCAGCGGTATTAATGCCTGAACTATCTCGAATGATAGATGCTGATGGAATACCGTGTTGTTCCAAATAATGAGCCATAACCTCTGCTTCATCATACCCTTCGATCCCAGTTCCGCCGCTGACAATGATCAATGGGGCAATACCTTGATGATACATATCAATTGCACGGTCTATTCGTGCTCGTAATCTTGGGCTGGGTTGTCCATTTGGTAAAACAGTATTACCTAGAACAACAATTGCGTCAGCTTTTGCAATGTGATCATTTAGTCCAATCCATGTAATGATTCCCGTCATTCCGAAGAATAGTATGATCAATACACAAGCACCGAATCGAATAAATTTCATAAGTACCTAACGAAATATGGATGTTCAGCCAAGCGTTTTATATGGGGTTGCAATTGCAGCAATCATTCGCATGAGTTTAGAACAAAAAGTGCCTAAACCTTTACTGTCTAGGCGCTTTTCTTTTAGTTAAATTTCAACTCAAGAATAGCAGGCAATATCTCCCTCAGCCGTTCCACACATCCTGCTGAAGCAGGTGTCATCGGCAAGCGCACACTACTTTCTATCAATCCCATGATATTCAGCGCAGCTTTCACTGGTGCTGGATTAGGTTCAGAAAATAGAATTTGAATGAGTGGCTGTAGGGCATGATTAATCTGTCTTGCTTCAACCAAACGCCCATGTTGGACATGCTGATGCATCAGTCGATACAGATCAGGGCGAATGTGCGCCGCTGCTGAAACTGCACCAAACCCACCAAGACAGGAGCAGACAAAAATCATATTGTCCTCGCCACTGAGGATATTGAGTGTGGTTTCGTTAATCTGCTGGCTGAGTTGCATGATATTGCCATTACCACTTTCTTTGACTGCGATAAATTGCGGATTTCGATTTAATGCTTGTAGCGTAGTCAATTCAATATTGACGCCTGTGCGATACGGAATGTTGTAGATCATAAATGGCAAAGTTGTCGCTGCCGCCGCTGCTTCAAAATGACGTTGGATGCCAAGTTGTGACGGGCGGACATAGGCGGGCGGACTCATGAGAAAACCTGAAACCCCTTGATGCGTGCTGTATCGACGCACATCTTCCACGACTTGCACTGTGTCACTGCCACTGAGCCCGACCATGATGGGGCATTGACCGTCAGCCGCTTCAACAACTGCATCCAGCAATTGCAGATGCTCAGCATCACTTAGAGTCGCTGACTCGCCTGTCGTTGCACCGACGATCAAACCATCGATCCCTTGATCAATCAAATGCCGCGTGAGTTTTTGTGCAGCGGGTAAGTCTAGTTGTTGCGCGACTCCTTGAAACGGCGTGACAAGGGGGATCCAAATGCCAGTGGCATCGCTTTGGGTCAAAGGTCTCATTAAAGACTCCAGTTGTTTTAAAAAAGTTAAAACATCACCTGCACGCTACACCGTTCAAGAGTGCCGTGAGATGTGAAACTGGAGAAGTTAATTTGGTTCGTGATGCCTCCGCCAGATTCTCATCTGACGGCAAGCAGCTTCCCGTTAGATGAGAATCTGCTTCTTAGACTTGTTTTGGTAAGTTATTTGAGAGCACGTTAAATGCGATGCAGCACTATCTATCAGCGCAGTAAAGATGCGTGATTCAACAGAAACGTATGGTGCATTGAACATAACAATCAAAGAATGCAAAAGTGATGAGCTTGGAGTATAGCGAGCGTTTGTTTTGCGTACAATCCCATTTTTCCCATGAGCGTGAATCATTGTAAAGGTTTGGGCGAGCCGAATATCAATGTCCACGCATGGATTTATCACAATTTTTTAACAGATGATTTATCCCCACTGCTTACCGAGCTGCTCAAGTCCCGCCATCTGTAAATCTTCAGGACTCATCAAAATACGAAATTTGCAACTCGCCTCAAAATATAGAAAGAATGGTTCAGAAAAAAACGGAATATCGGATGCTGTTTTAATATCAACGACAAAGATTCCGCCGCGCTTTCCGTCTTGTTCTGTGAAATAACTGACCTCAGGTTTGATGGTTTCCAGAATCTTGCCAATCATTTCTCCGACTTTTCCACTTCGGACTAAAGAATTGAATGGTTCAAGTGGGAAATCGACGGTGAGTAACATTTTCATGATGAGACTCCTTGTTATAGTTTTTGAGTGATTGAAGCGATCAAGATGTGCACGGATCTTATGCGTAGATCAGGAAATATAAGATCCTTTTTGATTATAATGAGCATCGATTTGTTTAATTTGTAGTCAGATAATTTGTCACTAAGCGTATAGTCCGTCAAGGTGTTTGTGACCAATGGTTAGCGTTGCAAACAACCTTAAAATGTAGACTTATATCAATCTTTTTTGTTTCCTGAGAACAAGATGAAAATCCTCAATTTTTCTCGCTGCTTTAATGGCGAACAACGTTTTTATCAGCATGATTCTGCCGTGATTGGTTTACCGATGAAGTTTGGCGTGTATGTGCCACCGCAAGCATTGGCTGGCGATGCGTGTCCTGCATTGTTTTATCTCGCTGGTTTAACCTGTACCGAAGAAACTTTTCCGATTAAAGCCCATGCACAAGCGATTGCTGCTGAGTTGGGTGTGATTCTGATTTCACCTGATACCAGCCCGCGTGGGGATGAAGCGGCAAAGGCGGATTATTGGGATTTGGGGCAAGGTGCAGGATTCTATGTCGATGCGACGCAAGCCCCGTGGGCGCCACATTATCGGATGGAGTCTTATCTATGTGATGAGCTATATGATCTGATTAAAGATCATTTCAATATTAATAAAATCAGTGTAATGGGTCATTCTATGGGTGGACATGGTGCACTGACTTTAGCGCTGCGTCATCCTGAGTTATTTGAATCGGTTTCCGCGATTGCACCGATTGCTGCACCAATGGATTGTCTTTGGGGAGTCAAAGCCTTTACCAATTATTTGGGCGAAGATCAAAGCAAATGGGCTGAACATGATGCCAGTCGCTTAATTGCGTCGAAAGGGAAATTTTTTGACAATATCTTGATTGATCAAGGTTTAGAAGATCAATTCCTCAATCAATTGCATCCTGATCGGTTCGAGGTGGCGTGTGCCAGTGTGGGGCAACCACTCACTTTGCGTCGTCATGCGGGATATGATCATGGATATTATTTTATTCAAAGTGTGATTGCCGATCATGTGCGCTATCATATGCAGGCGCTGCGCAAAGCCTGATTGTTGGTTTGCGCTTGATCATCACATTTGCCATTTATTTAGCCAGAGTTTGTTATGACCCAACCGTATTGGATTGCTCCGTCGATTTTATCCGCTGACTTCGCTCGTTTGGGTGAAGATGTTGAAAGAGTGCTAAATGCTGGCGCGGATGTGGTGCACTTTGATGTGATGGATAATCACTATGTACCGAATCTGACGTTTGGTTCGATGATCTGTACTGCGCTGCGGAGTTATGGCATTACCGCGCCGATCGATGTGCATCTGATGGTTGAGCCTGTCGATCGCATGATTGAGTATTTTCTGGAAGCAGGCGCGAGCATTATTACGTTTCATCCTGAAGCGACACCGCATATTGATCGTTCACTACAGTTGATTAAGTCAGGCGGTGCAAAAGCTGGCTTGGTGTTTAATCCTGCGACACCATTACATTACCTCGATTATGTGATGGATAAAGTCGATCAAGTGCTATTAATGAGTGTAAACCCTGGTTTTGGTGGGCAAAGTTTTATTCCAAGTACGCTGGATAAACTACGCGTAGCGAAGCAAATGATTGAAAAAAGTGGTCGTGATATTCGTCTGGAAGTTGATGGCGGTGTGAATGTAAAGAACATTCGTGCGATTGCGGAAGCAGGTGCGGATATGTTTGTTGCGGGGTCTGCGATCTTTAATCAGCCTGATTATAAGGCGGTGATTGATGCGATGCGGGCTGAGTTGGCGTTGGTGCAGCGATAAGTATACTTTGAAAAAATCCTCTCCCATCAGGGAGATGTTAGGTGAGGGGTGGTTTTTAGCGTTGAAACCATTCCTCTCTCGATCTTCCTCTTGAAGGGGGGAAGTAAAACAGAATGATTGTCCATGAGATCAAATCAGTGCACGCTATAGCTCGTTGAGCTTGTCGAAACGCGCGGGAAATACTCAAAAATCTTAATCCCGTAAACTCTATCAAGTCAAATTCGCTGTATTTGTCGAATTGTATCAGCGTATACCGCACATTTCGACAGGCTCAATGAGCTATGCTGTTGAAAGTTAATCCTGATTCCTTTCAATTGAATGCTCGTCTTGATACACAAATTTGGGAATCTCCCAGTGATATTTGATGGCAAGTAGGCGGAATAAGAAGCCGCCAAACAAGGTAATAATCATGCCTTGTTCATCGATAAGATTCAGTTGCAAGCAACCGAGATAAAGCGCGGCACTGGCCAAGGCAACGCTAGCATAGAGTTCTTTTTGAAAAATCAATGGAATGTCATTACACAAAATATCGCGCAAAATCCCACCAAAGACCCCTGTAATCACACCAAACACTGCGCTGATCAGCAGACTTTGTTTGATCAGTCCTTCGTGCTGCATTTGAAGGGCAACCTGACACCCGATAATGGTAAACGCAACCAATCCCAACGCATCCAGCACTAAAAAGATGGATTTCAAGTGCTTCATTAGAGGTGCAATCACCACAGTCAATAATGCCGCAAAACCTGTGAGTGCAAGGTATTCTGGATGTTTGACCCAAGTGAGAGGGTAGTGTCCGAGCAATACATCACGGGCTGAACCTCCACCGAGTGCCGTCACGCATGCAATCAATACAACACCAAATAAATCCATACTGCGCCGCCCAGCAGAAAGCGCGCCAGTCATGGCCTCAGCGGTGATCGCGATGATGTAAATAATAGTCAGCATGTAGGGTGATGATCTGGATCAGTTTTGGTGCGGGCATTTTAACCGACTCGGTTCATGAAATGGAGGTTTAGTGCTGACTCGACAATTCACACGATTCTTTCACACTAGCTATGCAATCCAATTAGAGCAGCATTTTTTGAATTTAGTACCATTGCCACACGGACAAGCATCATTGCGTCCGAGATTGACTGGGGCAGTGGGATCGAGAAAATACCAACGATCTTTTATTTTTACAAAACCTGATTTTTCAAGATGTTGATGCTCACCTTGCGCATCTTTCCATTTAGCAACAAACGTCACCGTCGCGTGAATCTTGTCGGCAAGTTCCTGAAAATTTTGTACGTCTAAGCCAAGCCATGTGCTTTGTGTGGACCAAGCACGAATGCCATTTTCATCTAATAATTTTTGCTGAGCAGGCAATGTGGTGGCAACGAGATAGTCAATTAATCCAAGTGTGTAGGCACTATAACGCGAACGCATTAGTTTTTCTGCGGTGGGTGCAGGTTCGCCTGCATGGTATTGACCACAGCAGTTGGCGAGGAGATTTTTGGAGTTGCAGGGACAAATTTGCATAAGTGGTTTAGCTGTTCACAAAGTTAACAAATACGGGAATGATCGACCCAACGAGTAATAGTGCCATACTGATATTAAAGATTTTCTGGTGTTTTGGGTTTTGTAGAAAACGCTTCAAATTTGCACCAAAGAATAGCCACGTTGCTGCGCTTGGAAATGCAGTGATGAGGAATATGAGTGCAATGATACCAATTTGTTGGAAAATATTGGTGCTCAGTGTCGTGTACGTTGCAATCGCCCCTGTCGCCATAATCCATGCTTTAGGATTAACCCATTGAAAAAGTGCGGCTTGCCAAAAATTCAGTGGTTTGGCATTGCTGCTACTGATGTCATGTGTTTTAGTCATGGCAATGACCCATGCCAAATAGAGCAAGTACACAATCCCCAACACTTGAATGACCGTGTGAATCATCGGGAACCGTTCAAAAAGGCTTCCTAATCCCACACCAATCAACAACACCATCACTGGGAAACCCAGACAAATGCCGAAAAGATGAGGCAAGCTTTTTCTTACACCATAATTTAAGCCAGAACTCATGAGCATCACGTTATTTGGGCCAGGTGTGATCGCTGCCGAAAATGCAAATAAAACGAGCGCAAAGTAAAGTTCAAACGTATGTGATGCCATGAAAATAGTCTTGACCTTAAAGCATGAGATCATAAAAAATCAGTATGCCAATTCCTGTGTTGTAAATACAGGAGTTTGATGATTCATGACGTATAGGCTGTGATCATATTTGCCACTTTGATTGCTTTTGGGAGTGGTTCGGACGTCATCCTGTGATGCGTCGTTGATAAGCAATTGGTATCAGTCGACACTAAAATGTGACTCTTTCTGCTAGAGACGCAGAGAAAGAATAGGTAAATAATGCAGATCTTCAGTGCAATTGTGCTAGCATGTTGATATTGACAATATGTGTTGTCTAATTTAATAAATCGGAGAGATTCGCGATGTTGAAAACCCAACGTGTTTATGTCGTCCATGAATTTAATGCACCTGTTGCAAAAGTATTCGCAGCGTTAAGCGAACATGAAAACCTCAGTCAAATTTTTGCCCCAGCCAAGGTGACTCGTCTAAAAGACGGTCAAGGTGCGCGTAATGGCGTGGGTTCTGCGCGTAAACTCTCTATTCCATTGACGCCATCTTTTGTTGAAACCAATCAGGTTTATGTTGAAAACGAAAGAATTGAATATGCGATTACCAGTGGTATTGCTCCGATTAAAGAGCATCGTGGTGTGATGAAATTTATTGATCTAGGCAACCGTACTCGCTTGGAATACACCATTGAGTTCAAAGGGCGTGTCCCGTTTATTGGTCCTATCGTTAAATTCGCGTTGCAAGATGGCGTCAGTCGCGGTCTGAAAAAACTGAAGTTCTAAACGCATGAATGAAGCAACGAAAAAGGACACGTTATGTGTCCTTTTTTTATGAAAATAATTATGGATTTTGGACGATATGGACGGACTTAAGCCAGCCAGCCTGATCCTTCTGCATCTCGATCAATATCTAAGATATTCTTTGGCAGTTTTACTTCTAAATTTTGACCATGCAAGGTATAGCCAGCAACCACCAAATCATCTTCTATACGGACGATAGTTAATTTGATGGAGTCGCAAATCACGACTTTTTCTCCGATATATGTTTCTATTTGTTCCATATCTTCTAAGCTCATGATCATTCCTTATAGTTTGTATAGGGTTCTTTTAGCTGCGTAAATTGAGTCTCGCATATTACTTATACAGATGCATGATTAATTTTATCACATGGCTTTATTCCAGTTCTCAAAGATAAGAGAGATCAAATTGGGTCAGTGCATGGGTGTCGTATAAAAATAAATCAATAGTCGTTTTTGGTCTATAAATATCTCGATCTAAAAAGTATCAAGGTTCACATTTATTGGAGTCAGTAGCGGAAATTATTGTGACTTAAATCACACAACATATTGTTTAACAATGTTATTTTGCAATATGGATTATTTTTAATTTAGAATGCGCAACAACAAAAAAGCACTTTTTGATTAGAAAAATACTGAATCCATTAAATATTTTTATATTTATAAAAAGCACGAGAATGAATAATGAATATTTCTGCTGATGCTTTCAGCATGTCGTCGCTGAGCAGTCTCATGAGTACCGTCTTCACACGCTTAACGGCTGAACTTGCGGACAACAATCGCCCCTTACGTCTTCGGCTTCCTGTTAAAGATCAGCTGTTGAATGATGCATTGCTGATTCAGCGCGTCACAGGCCACGCAGCCATCTGCGCAGGATTCGATCTTGAAGTTGATTGTCTCTCTGGCAGCGCACATATTCCCCTCAAGACCTTAATCGCCTTACCCATATCACTGGAAATCGTCACGGATTGTGGGGAATTACACTGTATCAATGGGATTGTCACTGAAGCCCGTGCAGGAGAATCAGATGGTGGGTTTGCCACATATAAACTTCGTGTCCAAGATGCATTTTCATTGCTGACGCGTCGGCGTAATACCCGTGTTTTTATGAATAAAAGCGTTCTCGATATCTCGTATATCTTGCTTGATGAGTGGAAAAACCGTAGCACATTATTTGCTTCTATCTTGCATGTTGATAGCTCTCGTATTACCCAAGATTACCCACCGATTGCCTTTACCATGCAGTCAGGTGAAGACGATCGCGCGTTTCTCTTTCGCTTATGGAAACGCTGGGGCATCTCATGGTTCTTTGAACCTGCTCAAGATCGTAATGGCTCGATTCAGCACAATCTTTGTCTCTTTGATGACAGTAGTTGCTTAAGTCAAAACAACGCAGGCATTGTTAAATTTCAACGCCAAAGTGCTACCGAATTACGTGACACCATCACCCAGTTCCAAGGCCATCGCACACTGGTCAGTGGTTCCAGCCAATACCACCAATGGCAACCCATCAGCGCTCAGCTACAAACATCTAGCCAATATAACCATCACAATCAAGGCGATCGTACTCAAACTCTCAACGCTACTCTGGAAGACGCGATCCTTGATACTCCAGCTACAGGATTAGATGACAGTACGACAGATCGTTTTGGCCTGTTGCACATTCAGCAACATGAACAACTGAGCAAATGTTTTCATGGGCAAGGTAATGTCCGCGACCTGCAAGTTGGGCAATGGATAGAACTCAGCGGCCACTCAGAAATTGATAGTCATCCAGATCATGAGCGTCAATTTATCATCACTGAACTTTGGATCGATGCCGAAAATAACCTACCAAAACCGACTAAAGATCGTATTCAAACACTGAATATCATGAATGATTGGCAAAATTCCTCACAAGCCACGAATCAGCATCGTTATAGCAATCGTTTTTTGGCCATGCGTCGTGATGTGCCACTCGTTCCTGTGTTTAATCCGCAGAATGATTTACCGAATGTCCATCCCATGATCGGCATCGTTGTTTGCCCCCAAGGAGAAGAAGTCCATTGTGACGCATGGGGACGAATCCAAGTGAGATTTCCTAACACTAAAGCCGAAGACCACAGCCACAGTGGTGGTGCTGGAAGTAGCGATAGTGAAGGTGACTCCGCATGGATTGATCTGATGTCTTCATGGGCAGGTGATCAATATGGCGCTATTCAACTGCCGCGTGCTGGTGATGCTGTCATCATCGATTTCCTGAATGGTGATCCAGACCGTCCTTATATTTCAGGACGCATGTTTCACAGCCAACGTCAGCCTCCAACCTTCAGTAATACAGGAAACCTTCCAGATAATAAGTACTTAAGTGGCATCAAAAGTAAGGAAGTTAAAGGCAACCGCTATAACCAACTTCGCTTAGATGATACACCGAGTCAGATTAGCGCTCAGCTTGCAAGTCAGCATGGCGATAGCCAACTCAATCTTGGTTTCCTGACACAACCTAGAGCACAAGATGGTAAGGGTGATGCGCGAGGGCAAGGTTTAGAACTCAGAACTGATGAATCAGGTTCAATCCGAGCAGGAAAAGGGCTGCTTTTAACCACCTATGGACAAAGCAATGCCCAAGGTCAGCAAATGGATGCCAGTCCAGCCCAAGGCTCATTGAATAATAGTCTTGAACAGATGAAATCCTTATCTGACTCTGCCAAGAATCAGAACGCTGATCCACTTACGACTCTCGACGTTATTCAAAGTTGCATTGATGCCCTTGAAACACAAGGTGATGACACGAAGGTTAAAGCATTTAAACAAGCCATTTTACTACTCGCATCACCTGCGGATATCGCAGTGACAACACCTAAGAATATTCACAGTCATGCAGGTCAACACATCACGCAAAGTGCAAGTGACTCGATTAACCAATCCGCAGGCAAGAATTATACTTTAGTCACGGGTCAAGGCATCAGTTTATATACTGCAGATCATGGCACGAAGTTATTTGCGGCAAAGGGCAAGGTTCAGGTTCAGGCTCAAAGTGATGCGATGGAGTTGATTGCATCATTAGGCATCAAGATGATTTCAACACAAGACAGTGTCGAGATTACGGCGTCGAAGAACATCATCCTGACGGCGGGCGGTAGTCAGATCAAGATTGGTGGAGACGGAATTACACTGACGACGCCAAGTGCGATGAATTATAAAGCGGCGCAGCATGTTTTTGCGGGTGGGGCGAGTGTGCATGTTCAATTGCCTAATTTGCCTAGCTCAACAGTTACCGATTTTAGCCGCCATCTCAACTATATTTTTCAATATCCAAAACAAGCTGATCCTAATGTTGTGTATTTCCCGCCCTCGGGAATTATGGTGATCGATAAGACCAGAGGGGAAACGATCAGGCATGCAGATGTTGCTATGGATGAAAGTACTCCAGATAAGGCAACAACAGACCGTTTTTATACAAATGGTAGTAAACAAACAACCGCTCATGTCATTTATGCAGGTGCCCCAAACTTTGAAGTCCCATCTGCTACATATGAAGAAAATGTAGTTTTTGATGAGTTTTCATTGGGTAACGATCTAAGTGTCAGCAACAAGGAGGAAATCGCATGATTAATGAAAGTGTTAAATTTACCTTGCTGGTAAGGGGTGCCGATCATAAGCCTTTAAAGAGCTTTCCTATTAGAGTGCAATATGCTGGGGAAACAAAGCAGCTTGAACGAATGACAGATCAACAAGGCAAGGCACAATTTTCTCTAGAACCTAATCGACTAATTGACGTATTAGTACTCACGCTTGACGGTAGTTTTGAAAAAAATGCGACAATCAATACGACAAAAGCGTCAAAGAAGCCGTTCACAATTATAGGTGTCGGGCATAAAAAGAGCGACTTTATCGTACAACTCCAAATTAAGATGATTGATTTGAATAAAAAGCCTGTATCTCATCATAATTTGGAAATTATTCTCGAAGGTAATACATCAACGAAGAAAAGTGATCAAAGCGGCATAATTAAACAGGTGATGTTAGTTGGCGAACTTATTCGAATGAATTGCATTGATTTGGAGTCAAATCTTACACTTGTAGAAAAGTTTAAAAAGACTTTGCATGTGGATGAGTATCCAAGTTCTTATACTTTCACACCAAATAGAGCTGGTGATCAGCCTATCATTATTACTTTGCCGATGCATGTGCACGATTCTTCGACAGAACCAGATAAGCCAACTACTCAACATCCGCCATTGACGCCACCTATTCAGAGTTGCGGAATACAGTTAAGAAATCTAGTTAAGTGTACTCGCTATAATCATGGTTCTGCTCAACACCCTAACTTTTGGTATGGACCACTTTATGGGGGAACATTGCACATCGCGGATTTTAATGACTGGAATTCATTTATATCAACTAATGTACTAACGCAGCATGAAAAAGATGTAATTTGTATTATGTCTCCTAATGAAGGGAAGTTTGATACAGTCCAATCTTATGACCGAGTTATTTTAACTGTAGGTGCAATGCAGAAAACTATTATGGATAGTACAGGAACAGAAGGCACAGGAGAGCTATCAACACAATTGAATAAATTTAAAATACGACATCCCGATTTATTTCAAGCTTATCTAGGAAACTGTGGTTGGGATGTTAAGAATACTAATGGTGTGATAATAGTTTCTTATGCAGGGTGTCAGGATCAAGCATTGAAGAGCAAATTACGAGAAGGTTGTTCTAGTAGTACATTTGGGCATACATTTATTAGCCCTGCTATTGAAAGTATGGCAAATGCTGCATCGTTAAAAGAATATATCAAAATACAAGTTGAAGACTTTATTGAAAGATTACGATTAGCGCTAAATAAGACACCCAAGAAGAATCATACAACTTTATATGATTATCCTATATCGTCTTATTTGAAGAGTGTTTTGGGGCATGCAGCCGTATTAGATCAGGATGTGAATGCTCCAGCATGGGTTTCTAGGGATTTTGGTAAGGCTCTAAATCATTTCTTTGAATCAAATCCGACGGTTAGCCAGAATCCGAATGTATGGGGAAGCCAATCATCTGTCTATGAGCGAGAAATTATAAACTACTATGGTGTTAATAGAGGTGGGACAGACATGGTAAATAGATTCCATAAGCTACAATTTGCGGCAGGTACATTATGAAAAAAGCACTTTTATTTATTTGTCTTGGTCTGTGTCCTTCGTTTCTGTATGCCTACTGTACTGATCCTCGAGTTAGTAATTTTACCAAGGAGTTACATTCACCTACTATTATCAATTCAGAATTAGTTGATTGCAAAAGGAATCCAGTCAGAAATGAAACAATATTTGCAGTTGGGCAAAGGCACGTAAAAGTGGACAAAAATGGGTATTATCCAATTGATGCCGATATATTTATTGTCAGTAATTTAACAAATCATATTATTGCACGTAGCTTTTTTCCTGAAATGTGGAAAGATGAAGATACTAATAATCTAAGTTCAATAACAATTGATACAGCCAGATATTATCTAACAAAAGATATTAGGGCATTTGGTGTATTCGCTAGTTTTTCTGGGACTTCGCATGCTGATCCAGCGGGTTATAGTTTAATGTCTTTATTCATCTCTCAGGAAAATAAGATTAAAACTGTTTTAAAAGACCAACAGATCAGTAGTGATAGCGGAGAATGGGATACAAGATGTGCGGGCACTTACATTAATGAAAAGACAATATTGTCAATGCTACCAACTCTCTCAAATGGGTACTTTGATATAGCACTAAAAAAGACAATTCAGCATAGTAAAGCTATAGAAATTAAAGGTGATTGCCAAGAGGTTAATGGAAAGTCTTCGACCCAAAATTCTGTTTTAAAGTTTAATGGGAAAGTTTATAAATGAAAAGATTGTTAACTTTATTACAGGCATTCTAACAATTTACTATCTAAGCCCAGCAAGTTCACCCATCAGACGATCTAAAAATAAGTGTTTTACTGCTGATGAGACTTGCTGTGCAGGATAGCAACGCACAATTTCGAAGTGATTGATAGATGCCGATTTGGGATAACGGATATTTTCTACGTATGTTTCAGGCATTTCGGCATGTGCCAGATTGTGAGCCAGAAAACGATCCCCGCCAATCAAATCTTGTTGTGAAAAGTAGTTGAGATAGCGGTGAATTCCTGCAGGGATTTTCCGTACATTAAAGCCCCACTGAGGTGGATATAGGCGACCCAAACCTCCTGCTGCAATTGAGATCACAAGGTTGCTTTGAATTCCTTTCTTTGCTAGTAGTCTAGCAACTTTAAGCACTTGTATGCCACCTTGGCTGTAGCCGATCAGAACAATAGGTCGACCAGATTGAGCTGCTTGCTCCAAATCACGCGCAATGACTGCTGGGCGTTCGTGATTACTATATAACGTCGTGTCTGCAAATCCTGCATTACGCAAGAAAGAGAGTAGGTGACGTTCCATATGTCGTCCTGCCATCAAGCCATGAATGAGTGCAATACGAGGACCAGACCAAGATGCTGGCACAGAAGCACGCCACGGTGTTGCAGTAGGCATATCAAGACTCTTTATATAGGTAGAACCTGAAATATAACAACTGAGTAGGGTGTAGATCAATATTGGATGAGTTTTGCAAAAAGTCACAGCGCTTTTGTTCGTCACAAGTAGCAAGCAGCTTCAAGGTGTTGTGGAAATATAGACCATCTCATTACTGACACAAATTTAGTATAATCATGGCGAGGGAGTGGTGAAATGGAGGTCTAAATGATGACTGATAGCATCGTAGGACATGATGAAGTACTCACGCGAGGTCACAAGAAAAAAGCACGGACTCGACAACAGTTATTGGATGCAGCCCTACGTATTTATGCACGGAAGGGTGCAGGTGATCTTGCATTAAACGAGTTAGCAGCAGAGAGCGGAGTCTCGAATGGGACGGTGTACAACTATTTCCGTACACGAGAGGAGGTACTCGAGGCTGTAGGTATTGCTTTGGCTGAGCAGTATTCTGTGCAGATTCTGGCGGTTAGTCAGGGTATCACGCGTGGCGCAGAGCGCTTATCTTTTGCCGTGCGAATGTTTATTCGCCGCGCACTGGTGAATCGTGAGTGGGCAAGTGCCGTCATCAGCGTGATCCATTACGATGAAGGGATGCGCAGCGCTCAGGGTACTTTTATTCGTAATGATTTACAGCTTGGTTTTGATCAAGGTGATTTTCGTTTTGCTGATATGGAAATGGCGATGGCCTTGGTAGCCTCGGCGACCATTGGTGCGATCACTTCAATTGTCGAAGGGCGGATTTCCTCTGATCAGCATGATTCAATGATTGCTGAGATGATTTTGCTGGCTTTGGGTGTACCCGCTGAGACTGCGAAACATATTGCTTATTTGCCGATGTCGCAGACGATTGAATTTTAGTTACTGTTAAAGGTATGTCACTTTGATGGTTTTGTGATGCGATTGGGTTAATTGCTATTAGATTGAGAGATGAGGATGTATGGAGTCACTGAGCTATAATGTTCCAGGGTTGTTGTTTCCTGCCATTTCATTGCTGATGTTGGCATATACGAATCGATTCCTTGGATTGGCTAGTGTGGCTCGACATCTATTGGAAATGCATGGAGACATGCCTGATAAATCCGTGCAATACCAGATTCGCAATTTACGGCAGCGGATTCAATTGATTCGTTATGCGCAGGTGGTTGGTGTATTGAGTCTGGTCATGTGCACAGTGAGTTTATTCTTACTGTTTGTCGGTAGTCAGTTTCTCGCGCAGTTGGCTTTTGGTGGTGCACTGCTGCTGATGGTGACTTCATTGATGGTGTCTTTGCGCGAGATTCATTTGTCTGCTCGGGCACTGGATCTGGCACTGGAGAAGATTGCGAGGATTAAAGAAGAGTAAATCCCCATAAAAAAAGAGACATGGTATTCATGTCTCTTTTTTATTAATTGGGTGGAATTTAATCTCACCAGTCACCTAGATTTTATGATTTAACCAACTCAATTGTTGAACCAGTGCGTTTTGGATCAATCAAGATTTTGGCGTGTTGTTCTGGGTCACGTAAGGCGGTAAAGGCATTTGTCACACCATCTAAGCCAACAACACCTGTAATGAGTGGTGAGCAATTCACTTTGCCCTCTGCAATCATATGTAAGGTATCGCGGAACTCAAGCGGCGTGTAGCCCAGCACATACTGGATTTCCAACTCTTTGTTGATCGCCAGTGCAGGTTCAATCTTATCGCTTTGCATACAAACACCAACGCCAACAATCCGAGAGAACAAAGGCGCACCTTCCATAATCTGTTGCATGATACCGGGTACACCGACGCACTCGAAAATCACTGGACGTTTAGGTAACACACCGAGTTTGTCACCCACACGCATTGCATGCCACCACGGCAGCGACAGCGCTTGAGCTTTTTCAAAAATACCCATGCCCATGTTAACGGCATCCGACACATTGCCCAACAAACCAAACTCTTTCCAATTGCTAAAGGGTGATTGTTCTTTAGGATCGATGATGATGTCTGCACCACATTGCTCAGCAAGCTTGCGACGATTCGGTGAGAAATCACTGGCAACGACAGTTTTTACTCCCGCTGCTTTGAGCATTAGAATCACTCCCAAGCCCACAGGTCCGCAACCAATCACGATGGCAGGTTCACCTTTTTTAATTCGGCTACGTCTGACGGCATGCAAGGCGACAGCCATAGGCTCAGTCAAGGCGGCGCTATCAGCATCCAAGCCATTCGGCACTTCAAAGATTAAACTGGACTGCGCTAACACTTGTTCAGCATAACCACCTGATGCGTTTGGCGACAATCCAGTGGGTTGATAACCCAACGCGTCTACTTTCAGCAATGGCATCGCACAAACTAGCGTATCCTGTTTCAGCTTGCGGCGCGTTTTAGGGCCATAATCCAGTACTTTGCCACAGAATTCATGACCCATCACAAATGCATCAGTAGATTGTGCAACGCCATTAAAACCTACCCGCCCAGCCAGACTATGCATATGATCGCAGTGATGCTGCATGTGTAGATCAGAACCACAGATGCCGCAGCGCACGACTTCTAGCAGGACGTGTCCTTTGGTGGGAGTGAGTGCCTTGCCGTCTGCCACTCGGAGTTCAGCGTTTTGACAAACTACAGATTTCATAGGGTGTGTTTCCTTGTGGTTTTTCTAATTTGTTTAGATCAATGAGTGCTGTGAGAGTTGAGACAACTCGATAGGGCATGATTCATGCTGAAATTATGCCATTGTTCTATAAATGATGTGATTTAACTTTGCTATTCAATTGATGAATTTATAAATCATATTCGATTAAGGCATCGGTAATAGCGATGTCGCGCAGAGCGAATTTTTTAATAAACATCTCCATTTCTCGATGATTTTGTTTTCCGCCGCCAACTCTGACTAAAAAGTCGATATAGTCAATAAATACAATAGATTCATCACCAAACTCTTTACCTTCTATGATTTGTTGATCGACAAGATAAATCCCATATTTCACATGTAAGGCTCTTTCAGTAGAAATTCCAACAGTCATCCCGCCCTGTTCATCTGCAATTTCATACGCTATTTTGGCGATGTCAATATTGGTTAAACCGCTGACGATTTCGATTGATCTATCATGGGAATATCTTTGCATAAACTCATGAAATGACTGACGCAAGAAGTCGCGTCCCTTGTCGTGATTAATGTTTTCATGACTAAAACCGACAACCCCAACCTTCATGTTTTATCCTGTTTGAAATCAATCATAGAGGTTTGATCATCATCGGCGCATGATTGAATTCTGGGCAGTTATAATAAACACGGAAAAATAAAATCAAATATGGATATTTCATATTAGGAAAATATTATAATTGTATTATCATTTAATGCGCATATTGGTGTGATGGTGGAGTGCGACAGACCACATAATTAAAGGATTAATCATCTTTAAACACAATAACGCTTCATCTACATGAAACATATTTACGAGGAATCTTATGAACACAATGCCCAACTGCCCTAAATGCCAATCTGAATATACTTATGAAGATGGCGAGATCTACATCTGCCCAGAATGCAGCCATGAGTGGAGTAAAAATTCAGCTCATGAAACTCTTGATGATGCTGTCATCATTAAAGATTCTAATGGTAATCTTTTACAAGATGGAGACACGGTAACGGTGATTAAAGATCTTAAAGTTAAAGGTTCATCGTTAGTGGTTAAAGTCGGCACCAAGGTTAAAAATATCCGCTTATTGCCTGATTCCAGCGATGGTCATGACATTGATTGCAAAATTGACGGTATTGGTGCGATGAAACTGAAATCTGAATTTGTAAAGAAAGCCTAATCTCTATTTCTTTATTTTATCAAGAAGATAAGAACAATCTAAATTTTTGCTCAAGGCATAGAGATATTTATGTTGATATTGATCATTATCATTATTTTAGTATTTATATACTTCATCGGCAGTGTGTTGTGGGTGCGGCGCGTGCTTTCTGCGTCAAAATCTAAGCCAGTCGAATTAACGGCCTGTGAATTCTGCGGCATGATGGTAAACGTTGATCATGCAGTCAAAGTTCAGGGACGGATGTTTTGCTGTCAAGACCATGCTTATCATAAGCATTGATCAAGTCATGATGATGGACATCGGCAACTATGATCTTGTCTCTTTCTCGCCATCCTATTCAACAATTTGCTTATCAGCGAATTGCTTCCAAAGCTCATGACCCACACGATTCAATCGAATGACATCGTTAAAGAAAGTTTCTTGTAGACTCGTATCTAAAAATGGTTCAGGCAATAGTGGATCGGTCATCATCATCGGGATGGCTTCGCGTCCGATCAGTAGTGATTCACGCGCAGCGACATCTAGTTCTAGCATGTCGGCTTGTGCGAGCCATGCCTGAATGCGCTTGCTCATTTTCTGATATTTTTGTTCAAGGGCTTTCTTATCCCAGATGCGAGTAATCGCTTTCTGATGATCCTGATCGATGGTTTGGATGATGAAAACAGGAGCGCGTTTGTCTAGCCCCGTCGCGACAAGACGCTGACGGGTACTTTCTAAATCTTCTGCGAGATTGTCTGGTCGAATAAATAGATCAGGTTGAAACTCTCTAAAACCATTCAAATGCAAGGTGCGTTCGCGTTTGGTTAGGGCTCCGCGATCAGAACGTCCAAGCAGTCCTGTATGTACAGCAAGATAATGACCTGACCATGGACGGATTTGGCGAGGACCATTTGAGCGGTGGGCAACGGGTTCTGAAATTTCTTTTGCTTTTGACGTGAGGCAGTATTCGCCGCGTCTAACGGATTCAATCAGTTGATCACTGGATAAGCGTGTCAGGGCAACACGGATATTGTTTTCACTGATGTCAAAGAGTGTCCCAGCTTGTAGGAACTGGCGGATGGTGATGGTGGTATCTGGATCGGCAAAGAGCAGATCCATGACCAGTGTGCGGGCATTATTTTTGACAGCCATTAACTACCAGAGATATGAAAAATATAACGTGGTTGAATGGTATACCGAAGGATTCATGATTACATCATTATTTTTTGCATTTTCTTTTCAGTGTGATTCGTAGTCTGGCGAAGCGTCAAATCACGTGCTGAGTGCGGTATTTTGTCCTTCATGGTAAGTTTATTGACTAAATGTGAATATAATATTTCATTTTTATGTAAAAGTTGAAATATTTGTTAATATTTAATTATTCAAAAATATGTTTTATAAACAATAATTAAATATTAATTCTTATATTTAATTACGGAATTATTTGTCTTTTAATTTAAAGTGTAATATTTTATTGACTAGGAATGTTGAATAGATATTTATCATTGTTTTTCGTTCGTTGCTTTCAATTAACCTAGCTTAAGTAGATATCAGGTGAGATCAAGATGAATAGTCGAGTCAGCGTGACCGAGTTGTTTAGCCGTGAAGAAATTCAAATGTTGACGGCACGATCTGATGTTTATGGCGTTTGGGCTGTGGCATCGACTTGGGCCGTGATTGGAGGGACTTTGGCGGGAGTCGGCATTCTTTGGCCTTATATGCCATGGTTCGGCAAGATTTTGATCTGCATCTTTGCGCTGATTATTTTGGGTGGACGTCAGTTGGCGTTGGGAATCATTACCCATGATGCGGCACACGGGACTTTGTTCAAAACTAAATGGATGAATGATCATTTGGTGGATTGGCTGTGTGCGCGTCCAGTATGGAACAACTTGCATCACTATCGTCCTTATCATCTGAAACATCATGCCAAGACCTCAACCCCTGATGATCCTGACTTGATTCTCGTCGCTGGTCTGCCGACCACACGCGCTTCCATCATGCGTAAATTTGCCCGTGACATCGTGGGTATTACTGGATTGAAGTTTGTAGTAGGGCGCTTCCTGATGGATATGGGTTTTATGGAGTGGTCGGTAACCAGTGAAGTCAAATGGTTACCTCAGACTGGACGTCAATGGTGGGATTATCCAGTAACCTTTATCCGTAATAGTGGTCGTTCCATCCTGATGAATGGGTTGTTGTTCTCAGTGCTATGGGCAGCGGGCGCGCCTGCCCTTTACGGTCTATGGCTGCTTGCTTATATCACACCGTTTCCGCTGTTTATCCGCATTCGTTCGATGGCTGAGCATGCTGATCGTGAGACCTCATCTGATGTGCTGAAAAATACACGCACGACTAAAGCGGGATTTATCGCACGTGCGTTGGTCGCGCCGATCAATGTCAACTTTCATATCGAACATCATCTGATGGCATCAGTGCCTTATTTCCGCTTGCCAAAAATGCATCGCATGTTGCGCGAACGGGGCTATGTGCCAGAGGCACCAGGATATTTTGAGGTGCTGGATCAATTATCGAGCAAAACAAAAGCCGAAGTCATTTGAAAGGTAATACCGATGAATCACGATGAAGTTTATGCTGACAATACGATTACACGCCGTAAGATTAGCGAGATTTTTAGCAAAGAGGAAATTCGTGCGCTCACTCAACGTTCAGATGTGCGTGGTGCAGTGGCAATCGTTTCGACTTGGGCGGTGATTGGCGCTACTTTCGCTGCGATGGCATGGGCGACATCACAGCCTTGGCAAGTCGCAGTACCAGTTTGCGTTACTGGTAGTGCTGTGCTGGGTGGACGTCAGTTGGGACTCGCGATTCTGACACATGAGGCTGCACACAATACCTTGTTTAATCAGCGTGAACTGAACAATTGGCTGACGGATTGGCTCTGTGGTCGTCCGATAGGACTCGATGTAGAGAAGTATCGCGCGCATCATTTTATTCACCATGCCAAGACGGGTACGCTGGAAGATACTGATATTTCTCTGGTTGAAGGTTTGCCGACCACAAGGCGTTCACTTACACGCAAATTTATGCGTGATCTGAGTGGTATCACAGGTGCAAAGTTTCTGCTTGGTCGTGTGCTGATGGATGCTGAGGTGTTGAAGTGGACAGTTGCATCCAAGGTTGAAAAACTACCGAAGAACGATCGTGGTTTAATGGATTATCTAAAGGCATATATCAAAAATGCTGCGCCAACAATTCTCACGAATGCCGCCATTTTCGTCGCTCTTTGGGCGGTAGGCCATCCGAAGTTGTATCTGGCATGGGTGGCGGCTTACATGATTCCCTATCCGTTCCTTATACGTGTGCGTGCTTTAGCGGAACATGCGGGTACTGAGATGACGACGGATATGTTTAAAAACACGCGTACAACGAAGGCGGGCTGGATTGCGCGGGCTTTTGTCGCGCCGTTTAATGTGAATTTTCATATTGAGCATCATGTGTTGGCTTCGGTGCCTTTTTACCGTTTACCACAGATGCATCAGATGCTCCGCGAACGCGAGATTGTCGATGCGCCGCCAACTTATATGGCAGTGATGAAAATTGTGTCCTCGGCTGTTGAGTAATTGGCTGTAATTTATCTTATATAGATTATGATGTGAATGGAAATTTATAGAGATAAGCGTTGTGAAATAACTGCTTCAGTTTTGTTTGTCTGTTGCTTTTTAATGCCTAAAAGCAGTTATGATCAACGCCATTAATTTTAGAGTTAACGCCCATGAATGTTCTGATCGTCCATGCTCATCCTGAGCCACAATCTTTTACCACCTCACTCAAGTCCCTTGCGGTTGAACAACTCACAGCGGCAGGGCATACCGTGACGGTTTCTGATCTTTATGCGATGAACTGGAATCCAGTGGCTTCTGCTGATGATTTTTCTCAGCGTAAAAATGACGATTATCTCGTTTATGCGCTGGAACAGCGTCATGGCTATGAAACCACTACGCTTGCTGCTGATGTTGCGGGTGAGATTGAAAAGATTAAAGCAGCCGATCTGATTATTTTTAACTTCCCAATTTTCTGGTTCTCTGTCCCAGCAATTCTTAAAGGCTGGATTGATCGCGTATTGGTATCAGGTCTGTGCTACGGTGGTCTGCGTTTCTATGATCGTGGTGGTTTAAAAGGCAAGAAGGCCATGCTGACGTTTACCTTGGGTGGCCGTGAACATATGTTTGGTGCAGATGCGATACATGGCGAACTGGAAACGATGCTGCGCCCGATCTTGCGCGGTACGCTGGCTTATGTTGGACTTGAAGTTCTACCGAATTTTGCAGCGTATCATGTACCTTATATTTCCCCTGAAGCTCGCCAAGAGATTCTTGAACAATATAAAGAGCGTCTTGCTCATCTCAATCAATTGACACCACTGACCTTCCCATCAATGGATCAGTTTGATGCCAAGCTGTATCCGCTGAAAGGATGAGGTTGAAAGACTCTCTATATAAAGTTTGTATTGACGTGCGATCATGCCTTTCTTGCTTTTAAAGGCGTGATTGCTCTGTCAATACTTGCTCGATCTGATTGTTGTCGATGATTCCCACTTCATGAGAGCGCCATGCAACAGGGTACTTAATGATTTGAATAGATTTCCATTTGCTTTTTGATGCTGGCAATGAGTTGATTGATTGCATTTTCAATGTCGATCGACCATTCAAATGAGCAATTGAGTCGTAGATGATTATGATGAGTATCGTGAATGCTAAACAACTGACTAGGTGCGATGCCAATATCTACTTGAATTAAGTTTTCATAGATCTGCATACTATTGACGTGAGTCGGTAGTGTGATCCAGAGGAAGTAACCACCCGAATAATGATCAATCTCACAAGTAGCGGGCAGATGTTTTTTGAGATATTCAAAGAATCGGTTCTTATTTTTTTCAAGATTGCGTCGAAGGGTGCGTAAATGTTTTTCGTAATGATGATTGGAAATAAATTCAACTAAAGCATTTTGCATTAATGAATTAGCTGAAATGGTACTCATGAGCTGTAAGTGCTGAATATATTTGGAAAAACGACCCGCATAAACCCAACCAATTCGGAAACTGGGGCCGAGCGTTTTAGAAAAAGAAGAACAGTGCAGCACTAAATTTTGTTGATCATAGTATTTCATCGAGAGCGGTTTGGCTCCGCGATAAAACAATTCTTCGTATACATCATCTTCGATCAGATAAATTTGATACTCATGTAATAACTTCGCGATTTGATATTTAATTTTTTCACTGACTGTAAAACCAATTGGATTATGGCAATTCAGCATAAACCAGCAGACTTTTATGGGATAAGTTTTGATGGCTTGTTCAAACGCTTCCAGATCGAAACCATCTTGAGGATGCGCAGGAATCGTAACCACTTTTAAGCCGAGTCGTTCTGCAACTTGCCATGCGCCGTAAAAAATCGTCTGTTGTAAACAGATATAGTCTCCAGGCTGAGTGATCGCCTGCAACGAGAGGTTCAGGGCATCCAGACAACCTGAGGTAATCACGATATCGTCGGGTTGTGTGGGAATGCCTTGCATACTGTAACGTTGGGCGATGAGTTTGCGTAATTCGAGATTTCCCGGCGGTAGATTATTGTTTTGACCATAATTGTGTTTATTGCGCGTGAGTTGCCCCATGATTTGAATCAATTTTGGCGGGTTCAGTAATAAATGATTGGGAAAAGCAGACCCTAAAGGCACGATATGATTTGGTTGAATTGATTTCAGATAATTAAAGACCAAAGAATTAATTTCAACTTTTGCATTGAGTGAGATCACGGGTTGAGTTGAAGGCGGTCTTTTAGCCGCAAATTCAGTGACCATTTCAGAGACAAAGAAGCCTGACTTCTCAACAGAATAAACCAGACCTTGAGATTCCAATTCTTGATAAGCGTTGAGGACAGTCATCAGACTTAATCCTGAACGTTGGACTTGATCGCGTAAAGAGGGGAGTTTTTCGTGTGCTTTTAAACTACCATCTTCGATAAGGCGCTTAATGTTATGTGCAAGCCGTTCAGATTTGTACATCCGCATTTGTCCCGTTCAATATCGGTTTTCAATATAAACTATTACACTCCAAGAACACTGAGTTCGTCGAAGTGTGGGTTTGTATAGCGATTCCAATAAGTAAAAAATCATAGACTGAGCAGAGTCGAAGTAACGGAATTAGATATCGTACATTTTCAGCTCAATGTCCTAGAATGAGTAACGTCATTTGCGAGGATAGCTGTCACTGATCTAGTAAGCAAAATAGAGCAGTACTCGAAACAAACCTGAGATCACTGCCAAGCCCAGAAACCCGACTAACCATAGCACAATAAACCATTGTGCTGGGGTCGGTCTGATATTCATTATATTCAGTTTCTTCATGTCTTTACTCCTCAATGATAACCCTCATCACCAATCCGTACTTTGTCGCGAAATACCCAGTACGACATGATGGTGTATACGATAATGATCGGAATTAGAATGACCGCGCCAACCAGTGCAAATATTTGGCTAGAACGAGGCGAGGCTGCATCCCAGATCGTGACAGAAGGTGGAATGATATACGGATATAAACTGATGACAAACCCAGTAAATGCCAGAAAAACCAGTGCCAATGTATACACAAAAGGTTTGTGATCTTGCTGCTTTTTACAGGCGGTAAAGATCAATGTCACAAACACACAGACGAGAATCGGCACAGGTGAGAAATAAAATAGGTTCGGTAGCGAGAACCAACGCGCCGCAATTTCTGGATGAGTCAGCGGCGTATAGATGCTCACCGCACCAAACGTGATGAGCAGTACCCAAATGAGTTTTGGCATCAATTGGTACATTTTTTGGCGTAAATCATGATCGGTTTTTAAGATCAACCAGCCACAACCTAAAGCCGCATACATCGCCAGTACCCCAAAACCTGTAAAGATCGAGAATGGCGTCAGCCAATCCAGTGCATGTCCTGAGAATATGCCATGAGTTGTTTGAATGCCCTGAATATACGCACCCAAAATCATCCCTTGGAAGAAGCTGGCGAATATCGATCCCCAAATAAAAGCTTGATCCCATAATGGTTTGGTACGATTAGCCTTAAACCTGAATTCAAATGCCACTCCTCGAAAGATTAACGCAATCACCATGAATATGATGGGTAAATACAATGCGGAAAGCACGGTGGAGTAAACCAAAGGAAATGCCGCATAGAGCCCTGCTCCGCCGAGTACCATCCACGTTTCGTTACCATCCCAGACTGGTGCGACGGTGTTCATCATGACATCCCGTTCATCACTGCTTTGGATGAACGGAAACAGAATCCCAATCCCCAGATCAAAGCCATCCATGATGACGTAAATCAATACGCCCAGCCCAATGATGCCCACCCAAATTAAAGAGAGATCAATCATGACGTTTCTCCTGTGTATTTGCATTTATATCTGTATCTGAATCAATACTTTCATCGACCGCACTTAATGGACGCATCGGGGTTTTGAAATGTCCTAGACCAGCGACTTCAGGGTTTTGTGGATAGATAAATTCGGGACCTTTGATGAGCAGTTTCAAGATGTAGTAAATGCCAGTGCCAAATACAATCGTGTATACCACCACGAAAATGATTAACGTTAATCCGACTTGATCGGCTGATACGTTGTGCGATAAACCCTCTTGGGTGCGCATGACACCGTAAACAATCCACGGTTGGCGTCCGACTTCAGTGGTTACCCAACCCGCCAATAAAGCGATATATCCTGTTGGACCCATCACCAGCGCGAATTTGTAATACCAAGCTGACGTAAAGAGTTGATTTCGTTTTCTTAACCATAAAGCGACTAGGGATAACATGACCATCAACATGCCCATGCCGACCATAATTCTGAAACTCCAGAAGATAATCAGCGCATTCGGACGGTTTTCTGGGGCGAAGTCTTTTAAACCTGTGACTTTGCCAGACAACGTGTGTGTGAGAATCATGCTGCCTAAATTTGGAATGCCTATCTCGAATAGATTTCGTTCATTTTTCATGTCGGGAATGGCAAATAAGAGTAAAGGCATGCCCTGATCATGATTGGTTTCCCAATGTCCCTCGATCGCCGCTAGTTTTGCGGGTTGATATTTCAGCGTATTTAAGCCGTGATGATCACCAATAAAAACTTGTGCAACGGACGTGATCAAAACCATCCACAATCCCAGAGAGAACGATTTCTTGACTAGCTCATCGCGGCGACCTTTCATTAAATGCCACGCCGATGCGCCGACAACCAATAAGCCTGAAGCAAGAAAGCTTGCCATCGCCATATGAGCAAAGCGATACGGAAAGGAGGGATTGAAGACGATGGCCCACCAATCTTTAGGCACAATAATTCCGTTTTCTATGGCAAATCCTTGTGGTGTCTGCATCCAACTGTTGGACGATAAAATCCAGAACATGGAAATACAAGTACCAATCGCAACCATAAGCGTTGCAAAGAAATGCGCTTTTGGACTGACGCGTCCCCAGCCAAAGAGCATAATCCCAAGGAAACCCGCTTCCAGAAAGAATGCACTCAACACTTCATAGGTCAGCAAAGGACCAGTAATGCTTCCCGCGACACGAGAAAACTCACTCCAGTTCGTGCCAAATTGGTAGCTCATGACTACACCAGAGACCACGCCCATACTGAAAGCGACGGCAAAGATTTTGATCCAGTATTTAAATAAATCTTTGTAAATTGGATTTTGTGTCTTCAGCCAACGCCACTCAAGCGTTGCTAAAAAGCAAGCCAAGCCGATCGATGTGGCAGGAAAAACAATATGAAAGGATATCGTGAACGCAAACTGGATCCTCGCAAGCTCTAAAGCTGTTAGGCCAATGTCCATCAAATCTCTCCTGTAAGAGTCGTTTATTTAATCAGCGAAATTGAACATAAACGGATTTTCTTACATCAATCACACGATTTACAGATATAGGAAATTTAATAAAAACTATAACAGATGGATGCGAGTGGGTAGTTTCTGGGTGATAAAAGCGAAAAATTTGATTGATAAAAGCACTGTATTGCTAAAAGAGCATTTTTCTAAGGATTGGTCCATTGTGGGGTAGCTGGTTCTGTTATATTTTTTGTCGTTGAGTCTGTAGCTTTCAATATCGTGATGTCGCAGAGAAAATAATCATCATTCACCGATGATCATCAATGAGTACAACATGTTTGAGTCAGCACAATTAAATGTTATTCCTCATCTCTTGGTGGGGTTTGAGTGGTCTGAAAACGTTCAGGAAAAATTGAATCTGGAGTTTATGAACCTTGAAGCAACGTTATTAAGAGGTAAAGTGCTCAGGGCGTTTCCTAAGACAAAAATAACCTATATGGCACAATCCCATATCCACGCACAAACCAGTAACTTGGCTTATTTGTTTGCGCCATTTATTTTCTCAATACTCAATAAAACGACTATATTCACTACACCCGCCACTGAAGCTGTATTAAATATACTGAATCGATATTATCAAACCGAGAAAGTCCCACCGTATTTAACCGAGGGAGTTCTGGGTACATTGAAAATGCATATCGATTTATCCGACCCGACGGAAGATGGCAAAGACTTTTTTTATGCAAATTTGATCAAAGCGCTTTGCCGTACCGATATTTCTACCCTGTACCTGATGACGGAATATGATGTTGATCAGGAGAAGCTCAAAGCATTAGCGGAATTTTTAAAAGTAGAAATTTTTGTCACGTCTACGGTGGGATGGCAACCCATCATCGATAGTCCAATGATTGATATGCGTCAGTTGTTATTAAAAAGTAAAGATGAGGTACATACTCATTTGTGCACCTTATTTTCACAGAAAAATGCTGAATTATTCACACAGTCAGACCGTTTTTTTAGTGTTTTACAAACCACCAATCTGATTGAGGATATGTTCTATGCGGAGCATATTTTCGAGAAACTATCCGTCTATGCGGAATATATTCAAACCCATATTCAGAATGCTCAGACCACTCAAAAGATCTTGATAAGCTAAACTTTTGTCCATTCGACCACGATCTGTGATAAGTCAATTCACCAATGACTTGGTGAAGTTTGCTATCCACTACACCGCTAGCAAGGCGGGCGTCTGGGCGATGTGTAATAGTGCTCGTTTGGAACTCAAGCCAGACGGCGTGGGGGTCGGCACTTTTAATCCTATTTTTTTAAGACACCGATAATGGATGCGATTGTCGATGGGCCATGTTCGACGCTAGTGTGGAATAACCACCAAGGCATCTGGCAGTTCGTTTCTTTGGAGGAGGTCATTTCAGCTCTGGTAGATACCATTGAATATCGTCGAGAAACAGTCACTGTACCTAGCCGTAATAGCTTGGTGGCAAATGCTGGCTTGGCGCGTAAATTTGTCAAACGTATAGGCTTTGATGACAAACGCGTGGCTCAGGCGATGAAGCTAAACAACGCTCACTGAGCTTGTCAAAGTGAGCGGAATTTCAGATATTGCGCATTTCAACGAAGCTCAACGAACTATGCTGTTCTATTTTACTTTGTTGAAGTACGCCAAAATACGATTCGGATACCTCTATTCTAAAAACCTCAACAGTCCTTAGCTCCCTAATCCAACAAATGCCCCAACTTCCGCTCTTCGACTAAAGGCCGCCATGTTGCTGATAGTTCAGGTTTCGCCGTCAACAATTGTTTAAATTGCCCCGCCATCTGTTGTTGTGCCGCTTCTGGCATCAACATCAACACATCAAAAGCAGGCCGCCACAACTGATGATGGGCAACCGCTGCAATCATTCGCTCTTGGAAATCAGCACTTTGTTCGATCACGAGGTTCGTAAGTATCTGGCGTTGGGTGGTCGACATATATTCAATTAACGGCAGTAAGGTTGCCCATAATGAAAAACGGTCGGTATTCACCAATACGCTGGTTAATGGCTTCACTTCAGAGAGCAGGGGCGTATTAATCAGTTTGAATTGTGTCGCAGGTGACATACAGGCAAATAAAGGCAGCGCGTCTTGCCACAAATCTAGTCGCTGCACGGTGTTCACTAGATCATCCAACACTGCATCACCTGATTCGGCAGCAATATCACCCAACTCGCGTTTTAACTCATCTTCCAAATGGATCATCAGCGCCAGTGCTTCTGGCCAGAGTTGCTCATGTAGTTGCAAGTAGCCAATCAGCTTGTGCAGTCGTTCTTTGGGTAATAAGCGGATGATTTCACTCAGTTGATGTTTGTTTTCGATAAAGAAACCAATGTGTAGGAGTGCTTCTTCGGTAGACACATCCTGCAAAATGACTTTTAACTGTGCGGGTAGCATAAACCCGACAAAGCCACCCATGATGATATAGTGTTTCTGCGCAAGTAGCTCTGTCGCCACTGCACGCAGCTTGGCGATGGGCATATTTTGGATAATGTCTTTCACCCGACGTGGGTCGATTTCGAGTGTGACTTTCGCCAAGAAAGGAATGGTCATTTTATCGGCGAGTTCAACTGCGCGCTGATACGGCATTTCGCTGGCAATGCGGGCGCACAGCATTGCGCCAAAAATCTTTTCGCCAATCGTGGCGGTAACACCAGCAGGCAGTAATTTACTAGCCGATGCTAGTTTTTGGAAAAGCTTGCGGCCATCGTTAAATAGTTTGTCGGTGGTCAGGGCGCGTACTTTGATGAGTGTTGGCAGTGGCAAGCCTTCTAAAAAACTTAATTCGGCGCTGGATACGCCCAACAGTTGACGGAGTTTCACTAATTCGGCGCTGGTATCTAATTTACTCATGACTTGGATTCTTAACCTCGGACAATTTTTTTGACAGTGCCACGTAGGATGGCAGGGACGTAGTTCAGACCGTTTTCGATCGCGTCGTTGAGGGTTTGGCGTTGTTTTTGTTGGGCAGCGGTGATTAAGCTTTCAAGCTCCGCAAGGTGTGTTTCACTGAGTGCGGATAGGTCTGCCAGTTCTGCGGCGGGGACTTTTAACGTGTTTGCAAGTTGTTCTATCGCTTGATTAGGCATTATGAAGTCTCTGGTTGTTGTAGGTTGATTGTTCTGCTGATCATGTTGGGTATGATTGATGAATACATTGACTGAATTAAAGCAATCTTTGGGCGATAAAGATAGTTCAGTCAATATACGCAGGATCGGCTTACTGAATATGCTGATGTTTTCTCAGGTCAATGTGAACTATTTTCACTCTTGAATGCTGAATACCCCAGAACGCTTAACCATGAATTTAATTCACCTTTTATTGAAATAAGATCGTTTTTATTCATGTTGTGATTCGCGTATAAATCACCCCATAGACATTAGGGTAGCCAATCACCATGAGTAACGAGTTTACATTTGCGATTAAGCGCATTCGTTTCGATGAAAACTATCAGCCTTCAGAAAATACGCGGATCACCACCAACTTTGCCAATTTGGCGAGAGGCGAGAGCCGTCAAGAGAACTTACGCAATACCTTGAAAATGATTAATAATCGTTTCAATGATTTGGCGCATTGGGATAATCCTAAAGCAGATCGTTATGCCGTCGAGCTTGAAATCATTTCAGTTGAGCTGAATATTGATGCGCAAAACAGTATTCAGGGTTTGCCTCTGATTGAAATCTTAAAAACGAATATTGTTGACCTCAAAACCAATGAACGCATTGCGGGCATCGTCGGCAACAACTTTTCCTCTTATGTGCGCGATTACGATTTTAGCGTGTTGCTGCTGGAACATAATAAGAACCAAGCCAAATTTAGCACGCCAGAGAATTATGGTGAGCTGCACGGTAAACTGTTTAAAAGTTTCGTAAATTCTGACACCTATAAGAATAATTTTAATAAACAGCCAGTGATCTGCTTAAGTGTTTCCAGCAGTAGAACCTATCAACGGACGGAAAACCTGCATCCAGTATTAGGGGTGGAATACCTGCAAGATGAATATTCTCTGACCGATGAGTATTTCCAAAAAATGGGCTTAAAGGTTCGCTATTTCATGCCTACGAATAGTGTTGCACCTTTGGCTTTTTATTTTTCTGGTGATTTGCTGGCGGATTACACCAATCTTGAGCTGATCAGCACCATCAGCACGATGGAGTCGTTTCAAAAAATTTATCGCCCTGAAATTTACAATGCAAATTCTACCGCAGGAAAATCGTATCAACCCAGTTTGAAGCAGCAGGATTATTCACTGACTCGCATTGTGTATGACCGCGAAGAACGTGGTCGGCTGGCGATTGAGCAAGGCAAGTTTGTGGAGGAACAGTTCATCAAACCCTACCAAGATGTTCTTGAGCAATGGGCGGCGAGCTACTCTGATACAAACTGCTCTGATACAAACTGCTCTGATAAAAGCCAAGCTGCTTAATGATACCAATCCATAAAATGAGATTAAAAAACGTATCGTATAGGGTGAACACAGTTCACCCTTACAAATCAATGTGATACAGGTGTATGGGCGAACTAAGTTCGTCCTGAGAAACATTATTCCGTAAGGATATAAAGTTAATTTATAAAGATTGGTATTAACTCAAATATAGAAGATTACAGATGAAACGATTATTACCGACGTCAACTGCGGGCAGTTTGCCGAAACCTTCTTGGCTGGCTGAGCCTGAGAAACTTTGGTCACCTTGGAAATTACAAGATGGTGAACTGATTGACGGCAAATTGGATGCTTTAAGGTTGTCATTGCAAGAGCAGCAACACGCAGGCATCGATATCGTCAGTGATGGCGAGCAAACACGCCAACATTTTGTCACCACGTTTATTGAGCACCTCAACGGCGTTGATTTTGAGAAACGTGAAACCGTGAGAATTCGTGATCGCTATGATGCCAGTGTGCCGACCGTAGTAGGTCCTGTCTCTCTCCAAAAGCCTGTTTTTGTTAAAGATGCCAAATTGTTGCGTGCGCTTACCGACCAACCGATTAAATGGGCACTACCAGGGCCGATGACGATGATTGATACGCTCTATGATGCTCATTATAAGAGTCGTGAAAAACTTGCTTGGGAATTTGCCAAAATTCTTAATGAAGAAGCCCTAGAATTAGAGGCTGCTGGTGTGGATATTATCCAGTTTGATGAGCCTGCATTTAATGTCTTTTTTGATGAGGTGAATGATTGGGGCGTTGCGACTTTAGAGCGAGCGATTGAAGGTCTGAAGTGTGAAACTGCCGTGCATATTTGCTATGGCTACGGCATCCAAGCCAATACCGATTGGAAAAAGACGTTAGGCTCAGAGTGGCGGCAATATGAAGAAGCGTTTCCTAAGCTGCAAAAATCCAAGATCGATATCATTTCGCTGGAATGTCACAATTCTCATGTTCCCATGGAGCTACTTGAACTCATTCGCGGTAAAAAAGTGATGGTCGGGGCGATTGACGTGGCAAGCAATACCATTGAAACACCAGAGGAAGTCGCTAATACGCTTAGAGCCGCACTTCAATTTGTCGATGCCGACAAGCTCTATCCTTGTACTAACTGTGGCATGGCGCCTTTGCCGCGTGACGTTGCTAGAGGCAAGCTCAATGCGTTAAATGCAGGCGCGGAAATCATCCGCAGAGAACTCGCGTCTAAGTAGAAACAAAGATAGTCGTGTAAAAAAGTGACCCGTTTGATTGGCGTTCATGATTAAACGACTCTTCGAGGAAAAAAGTGATGATTAAAGCAACAGACTTTAGAGATGCCATGTCGTTGTTAACAGGCACGGTCAATGTCGTGACCACGGCAGGTGACTCTGGTCGTCATGGGTTCACGGCATCTGCGGTGTGTAGTGTCACGGATACACCGCCTACACTCTTGGTCTGTATGAATCAAGCCTCTCGATCACATGTTTATTTTATCGAGAATAAAATTTTAACCGTGAATGTTTTAGGCGCGCATCATCAGCATATTTCCAACGTATTTTCATCTAAACTGAGTTCAGAAGAACGCTTTGAATATGGAAATTGGACTGAATTAAAAACGGGCGCACCTGTTTTGGAAGATGCTTTGGTGAGTTTTGATTGTGAGATTGAGCAAATTCAAGAAGTCGGAACACATACTATTTTTATCTGTCGTATTGTCGCGATTCAACCCCGTCAACATGATAGTGAGCAAAATCGGGGTCTAGTTTATTTTAATCGCGGCTATCATTATGTCGGGCATCAAGTTGGACATCATGTGAGTCAGGCGGAAGTCGCTTAAACTCACCATTTCTTTAACATCAATTTCTTAGGTCAGTCGGTATATTGTGGAATTAATCATTTTCTTGAGCATTGGTGTCGTCGCGGGATTTACTGCGGGGCTGTTTGGTGTGGGTGGTGGACTGATCATCGTGCCACTTTTGTATGTGGTCTTTACGCAAATGGGTTATGACCCTAGCTTAATCATGCATATGGCGCTAGGAACGTCGTTGGCGACGATCATTGTGACTTCGATCAGTTCGTTGATGGCGCATCATAAAAATGGCGCAGTCATTTGGCCTGTATTCAAAAATCTAGCACCTGGGTTGGTCATCGGCTCGTTTTTAGGGGCGGGTATTGCGGGATTACTTTCTGGGGCGCATTTGCAACTGATTATTGGCGTCTTTGCGATTTGGGTCGCCTATCAGATGTTTGTGGGTGCAAAAAAGGCAGTCGATCAGAATAAAGTCCTGCCATCCACGACTGCGCAAGTTTTTGCAGGGACGGGGATAGGCGTTGCATCGGCCATTTTTGGGATTGGAGGAGGGAGTTTAACTGTACCTTATCTCAATCATCATGGCGTGGTGATGCAAAAAGCGGTTGGCACATCTGCCGCATGTGGTTTACCGATCGCCATTGCGGGTGCTTTGGGATTTATATTTTTTGGGATGAAAGCGCAAGTCAATGTTCCTAATACGATTGGCTTTGTCCATATTTATGCTTTCTTGGGCATTAGCATCATGAGTTTCTTTACCGCAAAGTTAGGTGCAAAAGTAGCTCATGCATTATCACCAAGCGCGCTTAAAAAATGTTTTGCCGTGCTGTTATTTAGCGTCGGATGTTTTTTTATTTTTAAGGGGGTAGGTTGAGTTAGGTGAATGCTTTACCAGCCCAACGGTCGCCCAGTCTGATACTTATCTAATAAGTTCTTCTCTTGATGCAAGTCAATCTATCAGACATTTAGAGAAATGTCGGCAATGAATGTAGCTGTTGAGTTGGGTGCAATACGTATGCTGAGTGTGGACAGGTCTTCTAATTGTGTGGTGCGGACTTTTAAAGTGTTGGCATGTTCTTCCAGAGCTTGATTAGGCATTAGCCAGTCGGGGTTACTTCAGAGTGTTGTGAGGGAGCGTCGAATAGAAAGTAATTGGAAACAGGTGCAATATGGTTTGGCTATTGCACCGTGTGTCTTTATGCGGTTAAGTTAATACCACGGATTCATGCTTATTTTGTACTTGTTGATTTGCTACTAAACTCTCTAAATCTCGTTTGATTGTCAGAGCGATGATCTGTGCTAATCGTATAGGCACAGCATTCCCAATCATTTTATAGCCAGCAGTAATATTTTTATAATAAAAAACAAAGTTGTCTGGAAATGTTTGTATTCTGGCGCACTCTCTCACACTTAAACGACGATATAAATCAATACACTCAGGATCGAAAGTTCTAACATTTTGCGAAATAAACTGCATTTTGGGTGCTTGAGGGTGTATGGGAGCGTGACGACCACCAGCTTGAATGGTGAAAGAAACTTCATCCCAAGAACGTACTCGATTTCTGGACATATAAATTGTAGAAAATCCACCTGTCATATATTCATGATTCGCTATTTCACATAGTTCACCATTAGTTAAGTTGCTGGATTTTGCAGGCAGAGCAGAATGTCTAAGATCACCAATCGCGCGCTCTAAGGTAATTTTATTATCTATTGTAAATCCTTGAGGAAATTTGAATTCTAGCCCTAAGTCACTTCTATACCCAATAAAAAACACACGCTTCCGATCTTGTGGGACACCAAAATCAGAGGCATTCAAAAGTTGAAAGGATAGGTTATATCCACATTCCTTAAACATGCTTTTAATATTTTCAAGAGCTTGTTTGTGCCTAGGTAATAGCATTCCTGATACATTCTCAGCTAGAAAAAATTTCGGCTTTTTCGCTTCAAGAATTCGCATGAAATCAAAAAATAATTGACCTCGTTTATCTTCGATTCCTCTTAATGCACCAGCTTCACTCCAACTTTGACATGGAGGTCCACCAATAATTCCATCACAATCAGGAACTTCACTTGCTTCAATTTCAGTAATGCTACGTCGATCAAGAATCGTGTTGGGATGATTCCGTTCGTAAGTTTCCCATATTTCTTTGTCAAATTCGTTTGCCCAAATACATTCAAATCCAGCTTTAGTAAAACCTAAATCCAGACCACCTGCACCAGCAAAGAAAGTCGCTAATTTCATACTAAGACCTTAAATGTAATGAGTTTGGCATCCATACGTTGTGAGGGATTATTGGGGTTCTTAATTTTCACATCTTGAATTGAATAGTTAGACGCAGCATAAGACAGAAGGAAATTTTTATCTTCAGATGGGAATGATTCAAACTTTTCTGTTTTCATTAGGCAAGTTAATTGGAATATTGAAAATTCATCTAGTGGGTTAATATATTTGAATATTTTATTTGGATTTTCAATATGCCACATTCCTCGAATGCGTAAATCAGTGATACCTAAAGGATCAACTTTTTTGACTTTTCCAAGTTCTTTGGTTTCTGTGAACTCAACTCCAGAAATACTATTAACACCTTCTGAAATAGTCTGTTTAATTTTTTCATAGATTTCTTTATCAGCTACGAAACAATCTCCATATACAAACCATAAGTATTTAAGATTACTGTCATTCGTGCATCCTATAGCATAGATAATATCTTTAATTTGCCAAGGCTTAGTTTCTATATGATGTCGATTTGTAGTTCCAAAATAAACTTTTGATTTCGGATATGAACTATTTAGAGCTAAAGCAGCATCGGGACTTTGAATTTTCTTTGTTTCGATTGCGTCGCCATTTTTCAGGATTAAATCAGGTGGTTGATTTTGATTACCTGACCATGAAAATACGGACTCTATTTTTGAAAGTCTATTAATTTCATTATTTTCGTTAATGGTTTCGCAAAAAACGTCTTTAATATAGTTTTCTAAAGCATCGCCGACAGAATTTGCCCTATTTCGTGAAGCATAATGTCTGCTTACTTCGGTGATGGGATTCTCAATTATAGTTTTAATGGCTTTTAACAAATTACTCATCTATTTCACTCGAAGTATGCAGCTAGCGTAGATGTGGGCTTACGCCCACGATTTACTTTTTCCTTTACCAGCTCAACGCCCCACCAGTCTGATACTCAGTCACACGCGTCTCGAAGAAATTCTTCTCTTTACGCAAGTCCATCATCTCAGACATCCAACCAAATGGATTCGTCACACCAGCATACTGCTCAGGCAAGCCCAACTGATTCAAACGACGATTCGCGATAAACTTCAAATACTCTTCCATCATCGCCGCATTCATGCCGAGTACGCCGCGCGGCATCGTGTCACGCGCATATTCGATCTCAATCGTCGCGCCTTCCAAAATCATCTGAATGATTTCTTGTTGGAATTCTGGCGTCCACAGATGTGGGTTCTCATTTTTGATTTGGTTGATCACATCAATACCAAAGTTCAAATGCATCGACTCATCACGCAAAATGTATTGGAATTGCTCAGCAACGCCGCCCATTTTGTTACGACGACCCATCGACAAAATCTGGGTAAATCCGCAATAGAAGAAAATCCCTTCAAGCACGCAATAGAACGCAATCAGATTACGCAGCAAACGTTGATCGTTTTCTGGTGTGCCAGTGTGGAAGGTTGGATCGCTCAAACTTTGCGTGTATTTCAGTGCCCAAGTTGCTTTTTTTGCAACGCTTGGAACTTCGCGATACATGTTGAAGACTTCGCCTTCATCCATGCCGAGCGATTGAATGCAGTATTGATAAGCATGGGTGTGAATCGCTTCTTCAAACGCTTGGCGCAGCAAATATTGACGGCATTCTGGGTTGGTAATGTGACGATACAGCGCCAACACCAAATTATTCGCCACCAACGAATCGGCGGTCGAGAAGAAACCGAGTGAACGCATGACGATGGTACGTTCGTCGTCTGTCAGACCGCCTTCAGATTTCCAGAGTGCGATGTCCGCAGTCATGTTTACTTCTTGTGGCATCCAATGGTTTGCACAACCATCGAGGTATTTTTGCCATGCCCATTCGTATTTGAACGGCACAAGTTGGTTCAAGTCAGCGCGGCAGTTGATCATGCGTTTGTCGTCAACTTGGATGCGCTGTGCGCCCATTTCCAAATCTTCCAGACCCGCAGCCACGTCGAGATGTTCTACAGCATGTTGTGCACGTTCAGCGGCACTGGCGTCAGCAGCGATAGCTGGGGCTGCATGGGATGGAGTAGAAGCCACAGGCGATGCTGGCTTTGCTGATGGCGCAACTGGTGCGACCGCAGGTTTCGCCTGATTTGTTTGTTGCGGTAAGGTCGCGACGGCGCTTTCTTCATCATTGAAATCGTCCCAGCTGATAATAGACATTTGGTTTTCCTCATTTACTCAATATATTGCATCAATCTTTAAATCAATGACGGCTCGGCGGCGACGTTGCGGGCTGATTGATGGATCATTTTGTCTGTATTCGTGAACTTTGAAAAAAGACTTCCTAAACGACTGTTGAATAAATGCTTCAACAATCATTATTTGGGGTGTTTTTTCTAGGATTCAACGAAATGAAAAAAGCGCCTATGCTGCATTGGATTGACCTTTGCAGCATCATTTCCAAGCAAGCGGCTTAAGAGTAGCTACGGCCTGTAGTACTAGAGTTGCTTGCCACTAATTCACTTGGATCAAAGAACTCATCGAGCACATTCATGCTACGCACTTGATCTGCACGGAGGCTCAATGTGTGTGCAGCTTGCGCATTTTGCCCTTCTTTCTTACCTTCATAATCCCAAAAGTTCAAGCGTTCAGCGCCATTGCTGGTCGCACTCACACCTGCATCCATTCCGTAATCAATCGGCGCACAGACACGAACCAGAAAGCGTTTTTCCTCTTGGGAGTAGAAAATTACTTTGACGCGTTTCTTATCACGGATTGCGTCAACAAACTCTTTCTTCGCGGATTTCGTGTTCATTGCAGTCACCTCGCTCTTTTGTTTATCGGACCTTTGGATTCCCTGTGAGTACTTCACTTGCTCTTTACATTACTGCTTTTACATGACGCGTTTTACCTTGCATGTTTCGCCTTACTTTTTAGCATCGCTGCTCTTTTAACATACGAATCTCCACTATAAATACCAGAGATTCGCACGACATAAAAGCACTAAAACGAACTGAATTGTTACACCGTTTGTAGCGAATTGCTAAACTACTGGCACGCTTCACAATCTGGATTGTCAATCGAACAAGCCAATGGTACAGGCGCTGCGTTAGCGAACTCAAGATCAGTATTATTCACTGACACAGCTTCACTGTTCACACTTGGTGCGCTTTCCACAGGTGGAACGAGCGTCGGTGTTTTAGAGCTCACCGCATTCAATGCGCCTGTGTTGATCGTCGATTTTTCTGCCGATGTTGCACTGAGCGCACGGAGGTAGTAAGTGGTTTTTAGGCCACGCAACCATGCCATTTTGTAGGTCGTATCGAGTTTTTTACCTGATGCACCAGCGATGTACAAGTTCAACGATTGTGCTTGGTCAATCCACTTTTGACGACGACTTGCTGCATCGACCATCCAACGTGGTTCAACTTCAAACGCAGTCGCAAACAGTGCTTTTAGATCATCTGGTACACGACCGATTTGTTGTACTGAACCTTCGTAGTGTTTCAGGTCATTCACCATCACCACATCCCATAGACCGCGTGCTTTCAGTGCGCGAACCAGATGTGGGTTGATGACCGTGAATTCACCTGATAGGTTCGATTTCACATACAGATTCTGATAAGTCGGTTCAATCGATTGTGCCACGCCACAGATATTGGAAATGGTTGCAGTCGGTGCAATTGCCATGACGTTACTGTTGCGCATGCCGTCTTTTTGAACTTTAGCGCGCAGAGCCGCCCAATCTAAGGTTTGGCTACGATCCACTTCAAACATACGATCTGGACGTGATTTTGCCACGATTTCTAGGGAGTCAATCGGCATGATGCCTTGATCCCAGAGTGAACCTTTAAATGTGCTGTAAGCACCACGTTCAACTGCCAAATCGCTCGATGTGCTGATTGCATGGTAGCTGATGACTTCCATTGAAGTATCGGCAAATTGCACAGCTTCGTTTGAACCATACGCCAAGCCCAATTCATACAGTGCATCTTGGAAGCCCATGATGCCCATACCGATTGGACGATGTTTTAGGTTTGAATTCTTCGCTTGTGGCACTGCGTAGTAGTTAATATCGATGACGTTGTCTAGCATACGGATCGCAGTTTTGACCGTACGTTGCAATTTGTCATGATCTAACTTGCCATTAGTAATGTGTTGAACCAGATTAATTGAACCCAAGTTACACACGGCGATTTCATCAGCGCTGGTGTTGAGGGTGATTTCAGTACACAAGTTCGATGAGTGAACCACACCGACGTGTTGTTGTGGTGAACGTAGGTTACAGACATCTTTAAATGTGATCCAAGGATGACCAGTTTCAAACAACATCGACAGCATTTTGCGCCATAGATCTTGTGCTTTGATTTTCTTGAATGGCTTGATTGTGCCCTCAATAGTCATTTGCTCGTATTCAGCATAGCGTTTTGCAAATGCAAGACCCGTCAGATCATGCAAATCAGGAACGTTAGACGGAGAGAACAATGTCCAGTCACCATCTTCAATCACGCGCTGCATAAATAAGTCAGGAACCCAGTTTGCGGTGTTCATGTCTGGTGTACGGCGACGGTCATCGCCCGTGTTTTTGCGCAGATCAAGGAACTCTTCGATGTCCAAGTGCCAAGTCTCAAGGTACGCACACACTGCGCCTTTACGTTTACCGCCTTGGTTCACCGCAACAGCGGTATCATTTGCCACTTTCAGGAAGGGTACAACACCCTGTGATTTACCATTGGTGCCTTTAATATAAGCATTCAATGAACGTACTGGTGTCCAGTCATTACCCAAACCACCTGCCCATTTTGAGAGCATCGCATTGTCTTGAATCGCGCCATAAATACCATGCAAATCATCAGGCACAGTCGTTAGGTAGCAAGAAGACAATTGTGGGCGCAATGTGCCTGAGTTAAAGAGGGTTGGCGTAGAAGCCATGTAATCAAAGCTAGATAATAAGTTATAAAACTCAATCGCATGTTCTTCACGGTTGGCTTCATTCACTGCCAGTCCCATCGAGACGCGCATAAAGAACAACTGCGGCAATTCAAAGCGTACATCATTGCTATGCAAGAAATAACGGTCATACAAGGTTTGTAAACCGAGATAAGTAAACTGTCCGCTGCGCTCTGGTTTGATGGCTGCTTTGAGGATATCTAAGTCGAAGTTGAGTAGTTCTGGGGATACCAGCTCTAACTCAATCGCACGCTTCAGATAAGTCTCTAGTGCTTCGCCTTCTGGCGTGTCCAATGGTAGGCCTAAGAAGGTGAGTCCTTCTTTAACCAAATCTTCACGTAACAGACGCGCAGTGACATAGGTGTAGTTTGGTTCAGATTCGATGCGTGTACGAGTTGCCAAAATCATAGTTGTTGCGACATCTTCTGCTGCAACGCCGTCATAGAGATTTTTGATGGTTTCATCAATGACATCTTGAACATTAATGCCTTCTAAGCCTTCGGCGGCTTTTTGCATGGTGCGTTCAAGTAGGCCGAGATCAAGCGGTTTACGCTGACCTTTTTTATCGACAACATTTAATGTTGGATGTGCTTTAGAAATGTCGCCATCACGTAGTTTTGCGCGTTGTTCGCGGTAGATTACATAGTCGCGTGCAACTTTGTGCTCGCCAGTACGCATCAGCGCCAATTCAACCTGATCTTGAATTTCTTCAATATGTACAGTGCCGCCTGATGGCAGGCGGCGTTTGAAGGTGCCCATGACCATATCAGTCAGTTGTTGGACGCGATCAAATACACGGCTTGAACCAGAAGCTTCTTTGCCTTCAACTGCAAGAAATGCTTTGGTGATTGCAACACTGATTTTTTCTGCATCAAAAACCGCGACTGAGCCACCGCGCTTGATGACGCGCAGTTGTCCAGGGATCGTGGCAGCGTTTGCCTGATCAAGGGTGGTATTGGTGGCGATGTTCATTTGAGCTCCTTGCAGAATTTCAATTCAATCATTTAAAAAAATAAGGCAGGTTTATCTAAAAATTCATTAAACGGTTGGTCTAAATCGTTATGGTCAATCTGTTCATATGGGTGCTAGACTCAAGTCAAAACTAAGCCAAAATCATGCCAATGCTTGGTGTCTATAAAATATTCGAAACACAACTTGTAGTATGTTTAAATCTGTCTAGGCACAAGATACGGTTTTTTTTGTCTGACTGCAAGTGCAGATTGATGAGTGGAGTTGTGGGTAAAGTTGTGGATAAGCATGGGATAACTTATGCTAAAACTTCCAAGAACAATCCTTTACCCGTCATTTGCTTTTTGTGGGAAAGTTTTTTTATGAACATGAATTTTTTTTGACAAAATGATCTTGATGAAGAACTCTAGTCAGGTTGAATTATGCTTAATTTGACCGCAATGTAACCAATTTAGGAGTTTGTGCTGTTTTGGCGTGGTATCGATGTATCAGTTTCGTGAAGCAGTGCGCGTTTACATTGTAAACGAGAGTGGATTACGGCATGATTTATGCCATGAGCAGTGACGTGTTCATCATGAGGCAGGTTGATGAACATGAATTCTTCACAAGTCATCTTAATTATAGACAATATTATTTCCTGAGAAAAAAGCCGGACGGCTTGGAGCAATGTATGACGCAAGAAGAAAAACTACCCCGTGTATTGATCGTAGAAGATGATGAACGTCTTGCGACACTCACCCAAGATTATTTGATTCGTAATGGTTTAGAAGTTGGCGTAGAAACCGATGGTCATCGTGCCATTCGTCGTATTATCGCTGAACAACCTGATTTGGTCGTGTTAGATGTGATGTTACCTGGCGCAGACGGTTTAACGGTTTGTCGTGAAGTTCGTCCACATTATAACCATCCGATTTTGATGTTGACTGCACGTACTGATGATATGGACCAAGTTCTAGGTCTGGAAATGGGTGCAGATGATTATGTGGCCAAACCGGTTCAACCACGCGTATTACTCGCACGCATTCGTGCATTGTTACGCCGCACCGACAAAGTTGTTGAAGAAGATGTTGCACAGCGTTTAGAGTTTGATGAACTCGTCATTGATAATGGCGGTCGTTCAGTGACTTTGTCAGGTGAACCCGTTGATTTCACAAGTGCTGAATATGATTTGCTGTGGCTGCTTGCTTCCAATGCTGGTCGTATCTTGTCACGCGAAGATATTTTCGAGCGTTTACGTGGCATTGAATATGATGGTCAAGATCGTTCAATTGATGTGCGTATTTCACGTATTCGTCCAAAAATTGGCGATGATCCTGAAAATCCAAAACGCATCAAAACAGTACGTAGTAAAGGCTATTTATTTGTTAAAGAGTCGATCGCTGCTGCTTAATCGTCGAATATCTCCAATATATAGCTCAGTCATGTGAACGATACTTCGTTCGAAGCTTTGAGCTATTGCGATAAAAGTTTTATTCGCGTTAAAGTTGATAAAGACAGGATTCGTCCTGTCTTTATTACTTTATAAGACAAGTCTTTTTATTTTAAAAATAGCACATGCTCCAATTGATTTGGTCGCGATGGGTTCTGACGGTTTTGTATGGATAAGCTGCGGTACAGTATTTTTCTAAAGATCTATGCGGGGCTTTTATTAGTCTGTGCGTTGGTGGGTTTATTTGCCTATGCCATGGTGCAGGGGGTCAATGCCTATCGTCTGGATAAATATCGTGAAACGATGGCATCTGGTGCATTTTATCTGATTGTGCAAGGGGTGGAGCGCCAGCACGATGCTGACTCCATGCAAGGCTGGTTAGATGAAGCCTCATTGTTATTAAATCAGCAATTGTCTGTGATCGATGCGTCTAAGATTACTTTTGATCGCCATGAAACGCAGCAGATTGAAGCAGGATTATCCGTTGTACGTTATCAACCCGATGGCCGCAGTCCGTTAGGCGCAGTCAGTGAACCTTACGCCGATGTGTATACGCCGATTGCAGGGCGAAAAGAGCTGTTGTATGCACGTGTAGACCGCATCAGTGAACAGCAAATTCGTGCGCTGGGCGTTTTTCTACTGGATGATCTCACGCACTATGAAGGGCATGAGCAAGCTCGACTGGATCAGTTGAATGCCCATTTACCCTTTAAACTTTCTTTAAAAAATTTTAGTGATGCCAATCTGGATGACGATCAACGTGCACGTCTGCGTCGTAAAGAAGTCGTGCCTGTCTATCGTGATACAGGAACCAGTCGTAATCCAACATTACGTATCGTTGGTCCAATTAATACCGCTGCGGGTGCGCAGGTATTAGAAATTGGTCCGATTGCTTTGTTTAATCAATTGCCTTTCCGCTTGCTCATCTTGATTACCTTCATGAGTTTAGTGCTGATTTTGTTGGGCGTTTATGCGTTAATTTTGCCGTTAGAACGTAGGCTGCGTTTGGTACAGCAGGGTGTAAGTCAAGTGCGTTCAGGAGATTTCTCAGCGCGTGTTCCTGTGATTGGACAGGATGAAGTCAGTCATTTGGCGATGACTTTTAACAGCATGACTGAGCATATCCAGCGTTTGATTGAGGCGCAGCGTGAATTAACCCGTGCTGTTTCACATGAGTTACGGACGCCTGTGGCTCGTATTCGCTTCGGTGTGGATATGTTGGCGGATACCGATGATGTGGATTCACGCTGGGATCAGCAGGAAAAAATTGATAAAGATATAGAAGAACTCAATAAACTGATTGATGAGATTCTGACTTATGCGACTTTGGAGCAAGGTACGCCATCGTTGAATTTAGAGTCGATTCCGTTATATGAGATTGTGCGTCAGGTGGGTGAAGAGACACGTAAGCTCGGTAAGTCCACAGCGATTGAAGTACATGAGCCAGATGCTGATGTGATTGCCATTGCTGAACGTCGATATCTTCATCGTGTGGTACAGAACTTTGCAGGTAATGCGATGCGTTACGCCAATAGCAAGATTCGGATTAGTGCAGGTGTTGAAGGTCGTGGCGATAAAAAAATGGCTTTTGTCTGTGTTGAGGATGACGGCGCAGGTATTCCTGAAAAAGATCGCGATAAAGTTTTTCAACCTTTTGCACGCTTAGATGATAGTCGAACGCGTGCTTCTGGGGGCTATGGGCTGGGATTATCGATTGTTGCCAGAATTGCATTTTGGTTTGGTGGCACGGTGGCCGTCGATCAAAGTCCAGAGCTAAAAGGTGCGCGCTTTACGATGAAATGGCCTCTCAAGATGAAATAAGTCAGAGGCTAATTAATTTTACGGCCTATTTTGCTGTAAGTAGCTAACGATCATGTCAGTGAGTTCATTGACGACTTCATCCTGACTAATCAACGGATTGTTGCTACTCATAAATTGCATCATGGTGAATAATGTACTATTTACAATGATATAGAACTTGATGTGCAGGTTCTGTATCGCGTGACTTTGATAATGTTTTGCAAAAAATAATCTTCCAAAATCAAGAAAGTAACCCTGCCAGATATTCACCATTTTTTGTACGGGTAAACGATGCCAGTTTTTGGCAATTTCTAAAAATAATCGATCACTCTGACCTAGCAGGTTAAATCCATACTGGATTGATTTTCTAACGATTTCATCTAAATTTTCTGCTTCAATCTGAATCACAAATTCTTGAAATTCTTTTACAACACTATGCGTATTTTGTTCAATAAGCGCTTCAATAAGAGCTTGTTTATCGTCGTAATATTGATAAAGAGAGCCTACGCTCACACCTGCCATGTCTGCGATTTTGGGCGTGGTGACTGCATCTAAACCATATTTGCTGATGCATTTTGCGGTGGCTTCGATGAGCGTCGATACCATTTGTTGTGATCTTTCTTGTTGAGGCCGTTTTTTCATGGAATAGTCCTAACGCGAATTGAATACGAATATATATTCGTATTAGTCTCAGATTAATGCAATTGAGATCTAGATTCAAGAGAGGTTCAGCATGTCAGTGGTAAAAGAATCACCCCGAAATACGCCAAAACCAGCTCGTGCAAAGCCATTTGCAGAGATCCATAAGATCCCGTTTTGGAAAAAGGTGGCATCGCCGATTTTTGGTCAACGATTTACCCCGAGTAAGTCTGAATATGATGAGCTTGTCGCGGCAGTATCAGAAGGTGATGTCCTCATGGATGAGTATGTTGCATGGATGTTTGCCACAAATCCAAAAGTTGCCAAGCAGAAGTTCGATCAAGCGCTGAAACAAGGGGTTAGCAGTGTAGAGGATTGCCCAGATGCATTGCGTCGGCTTTTTGAGGATGTGGAACGTGTGCCTGCATGGTTAGACCGCCAGCTACTCAAAGATGCATTATCTTTTATTCATAGTTCGGGCATTGAAGCCAATTATGTATTGCGTGATGCTGCATTGATGGGTGGGTATCTGCTTTCGGGCTTTAATCGCGCCTTAATCATGACGGGAGCCTTAAATCAGGATGCGTCTAAACGGATTGCTGAAACTTCGAAGTGGTGGATAGATTGTACTGATTATGGTGGGTTAGAGCGTTTTGGTGCGGGCTTTAAGTCGACGATGCATGTGCGATTTATTCATGCACTCGTTCGACGGAATCTTGCCGCAAATCCAGAGTGGGATAGTAATGCATGGGGTCTGCCGATTTGTCAGATAGATATGGCTGCTACTAACTTGGCTTTTGGATTGGTTTTTTTGGCGGGGTTAAGGGCGTTAGGCATTTTCCCAACACCCCATGAGTCGCGTAGTGTGATGCATTTATGGAAATACACTGGTTGGCTGATGGGGGTCGAGGAACGTTGGTTGGCGGATAGTGAACGCGAAGGTGCGGTGTTACTGCATCGTGCATTGTTGACGCAATCAGCGCCAGATTGGAGTAGTCAGGCATTGGGTCAGGCGTTGTCACTAGAACCATTACAACGTCATTACGCAAACTTTCCGACACTACGTCGACAATTTGATTACTATAAGCATTTAAGTATTAATCAGTTTTTTTTGGGTGGCAGAAAAATGGAGCAATTAGGGCTTCCTGCTCATGTCTTACCTTGGTATCCGCTATTGCTTGCGCCTTTTAATGCGGTGACTTACAGTGCCCAACGAATATTACCACCACTGCGTCTTCGGTTGCAGCAGCGTGGACGTCAGGCGCAGCGTGATTTTATGAAAGTGTTTGGTGATAAAGGTTTAACAACGATTCGGCCTGACAAAAATCATCCTGCACATGTCTAAAACTGAGTGCTGAGATTTTGCATGTTATTGTTAAGAGAACGTGCTTTCTTGCCATAGCGACTTGTTATCGTTTGTCGATAATGACTTGGAACATTATTTTTATCTTGAAGTATAAATTCGGGAATGTAAACGCATGAACTCATTGAAAGGTAAGACGATCTTTATCACAGGTGGTAGTCGTGGTATTGGTCGAGCGATTGCACTACGTGCAGCACGTGATGGTGCGAATGTCGTCATCGCTGCCAAAACAGCCGTTGCAACTGAGAAATTGGAAGGCACTGTTTATAGCGTAGCTGAAGAAGTGGTCGCTGCTGGTGGTCAAGCATTGCCGCTGATTGTTGATGTGCGTGAGCAAGATCAGGTTGTTGCAGCAATAGAGCAAGCGGTGAAGCAATTTGGTGGGATTGATATTTTGGTCAATAACGCAGGTGCGATTAATCTGGTGGGCGTGGAATCAACTCCACTGAAAAAATATGATCTGATTCAAACGATCAACCATCGTGCAACATTCATCTGTGCGCAAGCAGCGTTGCCGTATTTAAAGAAATCGGAAAATGGCCATATTCTGAGCTTGTCACCGCCGATTAATATGGCGCCGCACTGGCTTAGACCTTTTGCGCCTTATACCTTGTCTAAATATGGCATGACGATTCTGACGTTGGGGATGGCAGAAGAGTTCCGTGATTATGGGATCGCGTGCAACACCTTGTGGCCAGCAACCTATATTGCTACGGCAGCAGTTGCGGTGAATTTAGGTGGTGATACCACCCTGCAAGTGAGCCGTAAACCTGAGATTATGGCGGATGCGGCTTATGCGATTTTCACAAGTAATAAAGGTTCGCTGACAGGTGAGTCGTTGACTGATGAAGAGGCCTTGGCAAAAGTGGGTGTGACTGATCTCACGCATTATGCGTGCATGCCAGAAAATGCAGATAAACTGCAAAAGGACTTTTTCTTGGACTAATTTTTAGTCATCCTGTTGAGATTTATTCAAAAATGATCGGCGTGAGTCGGTCATTTTTTTTGCATTTTTTATGGTTTTTTATGTAATTTATGTATACTAAATACATCTTTTCTAAAGTTAAGCTTATATGGATATGCTTATTACGATATTAGTTAGATAGGTTGTGAGAATATTAAAAATGGAGATAAAGATTGAACAGGATGTTTAAACTGCTTTTTGTCAGTGCAATGCTAACTACAACCGCAACATCGTACGCCAGCCAAAAACTCTGCGTTTTTGATCCTTTGGGGACTCAAGGTGATGCCTATTTTTTTATGAAAGACTATGCCGTTGCTGCCAAGCAATGGGGTGCTGACATTACTTTAAAAGCATATACAGACGATGCAAAAGCGAATGATGACTTTAAGTTAGGCAAATGTGATGCGCTTGCGACAACAGGGATTCGTACGCGGCAATTTAATAATTTTAGTGGTTCGATTGATTCGGCTGGTGGTGTGCCTAACGATGATGTTGCCAAAACGGTAATTGCTCTGATGGCAAATCCTAAACTGGCCAATGAAATGATCAGTCAAGATACCGAGGTTGTTGGTGTTTCTCCGTTAGGTATGGCATATGCGATTATCAATGATCGCAATATCAATTCTATGGCAAAGATGAATGGTAAGCGTTTTGGAATCTTGGAATATGATACAGCTCAGAGGTTGATTGTTGAGAAAATGGGTGCTGAACCAGTGCCTGTGACGTTATCAACCATGGCAAACCAGTACAATGCGGGTAAGTTGGATATTGTGGATCTACCCATTTATGCCTATAAAGCACTAGGTTTTAAAAATGCAAGTATTCTGAATTATCCAGTCGCATATCTCACCACACAAATCACGATTCATCCTGCAAAATTCCCAGATGACTATGGACAAAAAAGTCGTACTTGGACAGCAAGTCAACTTGAACGCCAGTTTAAAACGATTAACCAACTGGTCAAAAATGTTGATCCTAAAGTCTGGGTTAATACTGCTCCAACCGATGTAATTTATGCCAATAAACTGCTTCGTTTTGCCCGCATGAGTATGGCAAAAGAGGGGGCGTATAGTCCACGAATGATGTCTATTTTGAAGAAAACACGTTGTGTGAAAGATCCAACAAATTTTGAATGCACATTGCATGATGAATAAACAAGTCATGGTTAAGAATGATCGGCGAGAGTCGGTCATTTTTTTGGATTTTTGCTGAATGTTATAGGGAATAATCTGATTTTGGTGCAGGATGAATCAACCATATCGATAAAAATCAGGAGTATGGGAGTGAGAAATTAGATTTCCTTATTACCTGCTATGTCTATTGAAAGAATCAGGTCGATGGGTAGGTCAATTAATTCATCCGTGATTGTTTTAAAAATCACATCTATTGTGGAATATCCGAAATTAATACTTTTGATTTTGACTAAGTTATGTGATTGAACATCTCCAATCATTTTGATATTAAAGTAGCAATCCTCTCGAGCACACCAAATCAAAAACTGATTGATTGCCAATTGTTCGCCGCAGGATAGCTCGCTATATGTGTGCAGGTCTGGTGTTTTTGGTGTAGTCATTTTAATTTATCCTTTTTTTATTTGATTCAAGCGATCAGCTACATAAAAAGGTTTCAGTTCATCAAAAGTTTACTAATGCTATAATATGGCATATTCACGCCAACATGATGTAAAAATCTCTGGTAGCATTTTTATTTGTGTACATCAGTATGTACATATAATCAGATTACGTTTAAATATGACCGAACAAATTCTTGAAGAAATCAACGTTAGGCGCACTTTTGCCATCATTTCTCACCCTGATGCGGGTAAAACCACCATTACTGAGAAGCTCCTGCTTTGGGGTAAAGCGATTGCTGTTGCAGGAACGGTGAAAAGCCGTAAGAGTGATCGCCATGCGACCTCTGACTGGATGGAGATGGAAAAAGAGCGCGGTATTTCGATTACCACGTCGGTGATGCAGTTTCCTTATCGTGATCATATTATTAATCTCCTCGACACCCCAGGGCACGAAGATTTCAGTGAAGACACGTATCGCACGTTGACCGCTGTCGACTCAGCGCTGATGGTGATTGATGGTGCAAAAGGCGTTGAGGAGCGCACGATCAAGCTGATGGATGTCTGTCGCATGCGCGATACGCCGATCATTTCCTTCGTCAATAAGCTCGACCGTGAGATTCGTGAGCCGCTGGAGTTGCTCGACGAAATTGAAAACGTCATGAAGATCAAATGTGTGCCAATTACATGGCCAATGGGTAAAGGCCGTGATTTTGTCGGCGTCTATCACTTAGCAGAAGATCGTGTTTATTTATATCAAGCAGGACATGGTTCAGAAATCGTCGAAATTGAAACCCGTCAAGGTTACGATCATCCTGATATTCGTGAGCGCATGGGGCAAGAATTTGCACGTTTTGAAGAGTCCTTAGAACTGGTGCAAGTCGCAAGCGATCCGTTTGATGAAGAACTATTTTTAGCAGGGAAACAAACGCCTGTATTATTTGGTACTGCGTTGGGTAATTTCGGTGTGGATCAAGTGTTGAATGCGTTTGTCGATTGGGCACCAAAGCCAAAAGATCATCCAGCAGTTCAGCGCACTGTCGCGGCAAGCGAAACTGGTTTTAGTGGTTTTGTATTTAAGATTCAGGCCAATATGGATCCGAAACATCGTGACCGTATTGCGTTTATGCGGATTTGTTCAGGTAAATATGAAAAAGGCGTGAAGATGCAACACGTCCGTGTTGGTAAAGAAATCCGTATTTCTGATGCGCTAACTTTCCTTGCAGGCGAGCGTGCACATTTAGAAGAGGCGTGGCCTGGTGATATTATTGGTCTGCATAATCACGGCACGATTCAGATTGGTGATACGTTTACCGCAGGTGAAAAACTAAATTTTACAGGTATTCCGCACTTTGCGCCTGAAATGTTCCGCCGTGTTCGCTTAAAAGATCCTTTGAAATCCAAGCAATTACAAAAAGGCTTGAAAGAGTTATCTGAAGAAGGTGCGACTCAGGTCTTTATGCCATTTAACTCCAACGATCTGATTCTCGGTGCGGTGGGTGTACTTCAGTTTGAAGTCGTCGCGTTCCGTCTGAAAGAAGAGTACAAAGTCGACTGCGTCTACGAGCCAATTACGATTTCGACGGTGCGCTGGGTATCGTCAGATGATGAACGTAAGTTTGAGGAATTTAAGAAAAAAGCTCATGATCAACTATCACAAGATGGCGGTGGTTTCTTAACTTATCTTGCACCGAGTCGGGTGAACTTACAGTTGATGCAAGAGCGTTGGCCTGACATTCAGTTCCGTGCGACGCGAGAGCATCGCGAGTAACGATTAAACTCGGATCATTAACCTGAAGCGAATGGGAAGATTTACCCATGCCTGTAGCCTTAATTGATACGCACACTCATTTCGATGTTGAGGATTTTGATCAAGATCGAATTGAGCTTGCGGCGAACGCGAGTCAACATGGTGTACAGGCGCTGATCTTGATCGGCTATTTGGCAAAATATTTTGATCGTCTGCATCTGGTACAAGACCAATTAAATCAACAACAAAATAGCCCAATCACTTTGCTTGCGCCAGGTCTTCATCCTTTTTATATCCAACAGCACGACAATGATCATTTAGTAAAACTGGATGATTTTTTAAAATCTAATCCGTGTGTTGCGGTTGGTGAAATTGGCTTGGATACCTTTACTACTGAAATGAAGCAACCCACGGTCTATCAACGCCAAAAAGATTTTTTTAGTCAGCAGATTGAGATCGCAAAACAGCATAACTTGCCTGTTCTGCTGCATATTCGTCGTGCACATGCTGATTCATTGGCGATTTTGAAACAGCATCAGTTTAAACAGGGCGGGATTGCTCATGCTTTTGGTGGTGGCATTGAAGAAGCCAAAGCGTTTATTAAACTCGGTTTTAAATTGGGTATCAATGGCTTAGTCACCGATCCAAATGCCAAGCGACTGCGTACCGTGGTACAAGCGGTCGGTGCAGAACATCTAGTTTTAGAAACGGATTGTCCTGATATGACGCCGATCTGCTGTCGTGTGGCAGGTGAGGCGCATATGCGCAATACACCTGTGAATTTGCCTGCGGTGCTGGATGAGCTTTCTATTTTATTGAGGATGGATCAACAACTGTTGGCAGAAAAACTTTGGCAAAATACCAGCCAATGTCTGGCATTAGATTGGAACTATGGCAATGCAAGAATCTGTTGAGCAATCAATGTCTGAAAACTATCCAGAAAATCATGTTGATGATCAATACGCCCGTCGTTTTGGCGGTGCATCAAAAGTCTATGGCGCGCAAGCATTTTCCAAGTTTGAAAGTGCTCATGTCATGGTTATTGGCATTGGTGGTGTTGGTTCATGGGCGGTTGAAGCGTTAGCACGCAGTGGTGTTGGAGAACTGACGCTCGTTGATATGGATGTGCTGGTTGAATCCAATGTAAATCGTCAATTGCCTGCACTGACTGAAACCTTTGGGCATGACAAAGTTCGTGTGATGGCAGAGCGCGCGCGTAGCATTAATCCGCGTATCAAAATTAATTTAGTCGATGATTTTCTCACGCCTGAAAATGTTAAAGACTTATTAGCCAATAAACCTCACATGGTGTTGGATTGTATTGATGATGTCAAAGCGAAAATTGCACTGATCTGGCATTGTCGTTTTAATAAAATTCCACTGATTGTGTCAGGCGGGGCAGGCGGTAAGATCGACCCGCTAAAAGTGCGTGTTGCGGATTTATCGCAAACTGAACAAGATCCGATGCTAGCTAAAATTCGTCGTGAATTACGAACGCATGGCATGTGCAAGAAACCAAAAGAGAAATTTGGGATTACTTGTGTTTATTCGATCGATAATCCATTTGTGCCTGATAGTAGTTGCAACGCAGGTGGATTGCAATGCGGCGGCTATGGTTCTGCGGTGACGGTAACATCGGTGTTTGGGATGGTTGCTGCCGCAGAAGTATTGAAACGTTTGGAGAAGCTCAAGAGCCTAAAAGAAATTCCATCTACATAGTTCACTGAGCTTGTCGAAGATAATGGCTATCTTTAATAATCGATAAGTAATAAAAAACGAGCCAAATCAGGCTCGTTTTTTACATCATGTTGACGCTTTGATTAGACCAACTCAATCGCCACCGCAGTTGCTTCACCACCGCCAATACACAGTGCTGCAATACCTTTCTTGCCGCCAGTACGTTTGAGTGCATGGATCAGCGTCAGGATGATGCGTGAACCCGTTGAACCAACTGGATGGCCCAGCGCACAAGCACCACCATTAATATTCACTTTTTCTGCATCGAGGCTATATTTGTCAATAGCCGCCATAGTGACCATTGCAAATGCTTCATTGATTTCCCACAGATCAACTTCACTCGCAGACCAACCAGTTTTGTTCAATACTTTTTGAATCGCGCCAACTGGTGCAATCGTGAATTCACTAGGATGTTGTGAGTTTGATGCAGTCGCCAGAATGCGTGCTAATGGCTGTGCGCCCTTCGCTTGGGCTGTTGATTCACGCATTAATACGAGTGCAGATGCACCATCACTAATCGAACTTGCGTTAGCAGCAGTGATCGTACCGTCTTTTGCAAATGCAGGTTTCAGCGTAGGGATTTTGTCCAACTTTGCATTGAGTGGTTGTTCGTCTTGTGCAACTTCAACATCACCACCACGACCTTTGACAGATACTGGAACGATTTCGTCTTTAAAGTAACCTTCAGTGATTGCAGTTTGAGCGCGTTTTAGTGAACGAATTGCAAAATCATCCATTTGTTCGCGAGTGTAGTTCAATGTGTTTGCAGTATCTTGTGCAAAAGAACCCATCAAACGACCAGTTTCAGCATCTTCCAAACCGTCGAAGAACATATGATCTTTGATTTCGCCATGACCCATGCGGTAGCCGCCGCGCGCTTTAGGGAGTAAGTATGGTGCATTAGTCATAGACTCCATACCGCCTGCGACAACGATATCAGCACTTTCAGCTTTAAGCATATCGGCAGCTTGCATAACGGCTTTCATGCCTGAACCACAAAGCTTATTAATCGTTACTGCAGCGGTTGTATCTGGCAAGCCCGCTTTACGCATCGCTTGACGTGCTGGACCTTGTTTTAGACCAGCAGGGAGTACACAGCCCATGATGACTTCTTGAATATCGCCAGCTTGTAAACCCGCACGTTCAACAGCTGCACGGATAACCACAGCACCGAGTTCAGGCGCAGTTACGCTAGCAAGCGAGCCTTGAAAACCACCCATAGCAGTACGTGCACCGCCAACGATTACGATTGATTCACTCATGAGTTACTCCGAGTCTAGAACAAAAAAATAAGCCTTAGCATGAATTGTTCAAACTAAAGTTGAATAAAATAACAGCGAATATGATGCTTTCAGCTATATTGAGCCTATGATACAAAATCCAAGCTCATCACGTCGCAAATATGGGTGACTAGTATGATCATTTTTGGCAAAAAAGCATTAGCGTAAAAAACCATTTAAGCATTCAACAGCGCAGTGGTTGACCATCGGTATCTTCATAAATGCCATCATGGTTTAGGTCTGGAGATGGGCGTACATGTCCCATCATACTCAGTACAACCGATCGATGATATTGTGAGTTTTCACCACAATAGAGCAACGAACCGTTACTTCCGAGAGGTAATCCGCTTTCTTGAAACAGAATATGTGGTCGACGACCAGCACCTCGCCAGATTAAATTTCCGTAATGTAGCTCAAGTGGGGTGTAGAGCAGGATATGATCTGTTGGAAAATCGATCCTACCATTATGGTTTAAATCTGTGAAAGTGAGCATTCCATCACGCCATTGCCCTGTACATCCTGACGATATTCCTCCACAAACGGAAATCGCAGTACGATAGGTCAGTGTACTAGATCGAGCAAAACTTAGGGTTGGTGCAATTTTCCTAAATAGTTGACGTGCTTCGCTTTCCTTTTGCCAATTCTGGAGTGATGGAAAAGCGATCACGGTCAAAATGATGAAAATGCCAATGGTGATCATTAGTTCTACAAGAGTGAATCCACATTGTGTGCTAAAGAAGATACGATGCGATTTTGTTTCTTGGGGATTTTTTTGTTGATTCATAATAAATGTTGTAAGATTTTTGCTGTATATAATACTGTTTTAATGACACTTTACACTAGTGTGCGGATTGTTTTAATATAAAATTGTTCGATCGATAAGATCGAAGGTGTTTCTAAATTTTACTAAACAGCAACAGAAGCACTGGTCGACTTGGTTAACAATTGAAACAAGATGTAACGCTCGCTTCACCAGAAAGATCGTGTTATTGTGCACTCTACAAGTAGATAGAAGCAAGTAGAGT
>JASLHI010000026.1 GCA_030149815.1 Aquirhabdus sp.
GAGTAAATCAGCAGCAGAACGAGCCGTTACTTCAAGTACAAAATACTCCAGTAACTTCCATTGCACTTTTTTACTTAACTTACAATTCGTTATCTTCATTTTTGTAGACTAACATAGAGCTAATCTACTACAGCCCCAAAAAATAAGTTCACCAACCGCTATAAAATAGAGCCGCCTACATAAATGTGAGCGGCTTTTTTAATCACGATAATTTTCTTTTTACTTTAACTTCGCTTTAATCCGTGCGGCATAATCAGGATCAGCAGCATGAAATTGCGCTAACATTCGTTCTTGAATACTCGCATTAGCATGACTTAAACCATCTGCAATATTCGAAGTGAGTTGATCTTTTTGGTCATCAGACATTAAACGAAATAAATCGCCCGCCTGAGAAAAGTTATCATCGTCTTGTGTGTCGTATGCCTTTAGCCACGCCTCCCCCAGAATCGGCATCGGTGGCTCAGCAACGCTGGCATCAGGTGCAGGCGCGCCTTCTGCAACACGATCATTCGGATAATAATTGACGCCACCGCCCTGATTATTGTCCGACCCAAACGCCGCAGGCATACCTGCCATCGCACCATCACGCTGATAATGATGCACTGGGCAACGTGGCGCATTGACCGGTAATTGATTGACATTTGCACCCACACGATAACGATGCGCATCGGCATATGCAAATAAACGCGCTTGCAGCATCTTGTCTGGTGAAGCACCCACGCCAGGAATCAGGTTACTTGGGCTAAACGCAGACTGTTCAGTTTCCGCAAAGTAATTTCCAACATTACGATTCAGTTCAAACTGACCAATTTCAATCAATGGAAAATCTGCGTGTGGCCATACTTTGGTTAAATCAAAAGGATTAATACGATAAGTTTTTGCTTGCTCTTCGGTCATCAACTGAAGTTTAACAGCCCAACTTGGAAACTCTTGACGCTCAATCGCTTGCACTAAGTCTTGCTGCGCACCAAAAGCTGGCATCGTTGCAGCTTCGGAGCCTCGCAGCGTTTTCACACCTTGATTGGTTTTAAAATGCCACTTCACCCACGTCCGTTTACCATCTTTATTCCAGAAACTCAGTGTATGCGAGCTAAAACCATGCATATGGCGATACGATGCTGGAATCCCTCGATCAGACATCAGAATAGTGACTTGGTGAAGGGATTGTGGGCTACTCGCCCAGAACTCATATGCAGCAGCAGGATCTGGTAAATTGGTTGCAGGATTTTTCTTCTGTGAATGAATAAAATCAGGAAATTTAATGCCGTCGCGCAAGAAAAATACAGGCGTATTATTGCCGACTATATCCAAATTGCCTTGTTCGGTATAAAACTTCACCGCAAACCCACGCGGATCACGCGCATAATCGCTTGAATCTTGCCCGCCACCAACGGTTGAAAACCGCACAAACATTTCAGTTTTTTTGCCAACACCTTGCAAAAACTTTGCAATGGTTAGATCAGAAAGATCCTTCGTTAAAGTAAATGTACCATAAGCACCCGTTCCTCGCGCATGTACAACACGCTCAGGAATTCGCTCACGGTTAAAGTGAGCAAGCTTTTCAAACACACGCCAATTTTCAAAAGTCAGCGATCCCCGCTCACCGGCTGTAATGCTATTTTGATCATCAGGAACAGGTGCACCATTGGTGCTCGTCATTGGACAGGTAGGTTTTTGGCTCATGTTATTACTCCATGTATTATTCGTTAGCAGGTGGCTTACAATAACGCTGCTACATCATGGGGTAAAACGGTATTTTTCTATATTTGTGATCGAGAATTACGATTCGTGTGAGTTTATGTAAAGCCTGCCACTTGAATATACTTAGGTTGATTTAACGCCAGCTTCTGCAGTAATACGTTCTGGTTTACTGTGCCAGTTTGACACACCACGATTCAGCAATTGCGCCTGACGTGTTGCACGCTGGATCAATTGTTCTTGTTGTTCAGCCAAAGGCGTTTCTTCATCAAACAGATGCAATGTGATCCATGTCATCGCCCAAGAAAACGACAAATTAACGAGTATTTCAGAAATAATACTGAGGTCTTGCAATTCAAGCGTTTTAAATGCAGGGAGTTTTTGGATATCTTCCGCCATATCTACGGAAAAGAAACGCACTTCTTTATCAATCGCTCGACGTACAACAACCGAACCACCCCAACGCTCTCGAACTAAAAAAGCCCATTGATTTGGTTGCTTCTCGATCGCTGCAAAAAAACGCTCTACACTGCCACGAGTTGTCGATGTTATCGAAATGGACTGAGATGCTGAAAGTGCAAAACCTTCGCGCAAACTCATCCGCAAACGATGCAAATTACCAGAAACATAATCAACGAGATCTGCGCCCAACTCATCCATATCTTGAAAATGGCGATAAAACGCTGTCGGAACCAAACCTGCTTCGCGTGCAACTTCACGCAAACTGATCGTGCCAAAAGATCGCCCACCCTCACTACTCAGCGTCAATGCAGCATCAAGCAATGCTTGTCTGCTTTGCTGCTTGCGCTCATCGCGTAAAGACATAGGCAATCATCCAACTACTTAAAAAGAAATAATGATCAATAAAACAAGGAATAAAACAAACCTTCAACATCGAAGGAATTCAGTTTAACAAATTAGCGTCTACGCTAAAAATAAATTTAATAAAATTTCAGTGTACAAGTGTTGACTAAAATTAAAAATCACGTATATTAGTGTACAAGTGTTCACAAACATTACATCTGTACACAAACGTTACATGCGTTCACTTACCAGAATTCGTTTTAAGACTGATTTAAATCCACCCTAGAGGATTACCCCATGCAAGCGACACTAACAACAAATACATTAAGCGCAAAACCAAACGCCTACAAACCTCATTGGGTTCGTGAAGATTTCGTTGACTTCGTTCTTGAACAAGTCAATCCGCTGTGGACTCTGAAACGCACGATGGCACGTATCGAGAACATTGAATATATCGAAGACGATATGGTCAAAATCACATTGTCGACTAATCACTTTTTGAATCGTCGTTTCAAAACTTATCAAGCTGGCCAATTCATTATGGTCAATGTCAGCATTGCAGGTGTTCGTCATCAACGCGCTTACAGTTTGGTCAGCACACCTGAACAATATGCTAAAGACGGCAAGCTCGTCATCGGTGTAAAAAAACAAGGTCGTGTTTCAAACTATCTCGCTAAACAAGCAAAAATTGGTGATGTGTTAGAAATTGCGCCTGCATCGGGTGAGTTTTTACTAAACTCAAGTGCAAATCCAAGCTTGTTCATTTCTGCAGGAAGTGGCATTACACCAATCGTACCAATGATCCAAACAGCACTTGAAAGCTCAAAACTTCCTGTGACTTTGATCTATTACTCACGTGATCCAGCATTCCGTCAAGAACTGGAAACATTAGCGGCTCAGCATAAACACTTCAACCTAAACATCATCGTCGATTCAGCTGAAAAACCAGCATTCTTTGATGTAGAAACGCTTGATCGCTTATGTCCAGATGCAGCAACACGCGACACTTATGTGTGTGCAGCACCTGGCTTAATGAAAGCAACACGCGAAATCTGGGCAGAGCGTGGCTGGTCAGCAAAAATGCGTCAAGAAAGCTTCTTGCCAATCAAGATTGATGAAAATGCAGAAGCTCAACCTGTGAACTTCCGTCGCAGCCAGCGCGAATTTGAAGCCAAAGGCAACCTGCTTGCCTCTGCTGAAGCTGCAGGATTAACACCTGCTTATGGTTGCCGCATGGGTGTGTGTAATGCTTGTGTCTGTACCAAAGTTTCAGGTGCTGTCCGTAATCAAGTAACAGGTGAAATCAACGACCAAAACAATGTCCAGATCAAACTATGTGTCAACGCTGCAATTAGTGAAGTTGTGATTGACCTATAAACCCTGACTTACCTAACTGATTGTTGATCAAACTAATTTAAAAGAGAGAATAACCATGAGCACATTACAACCTGAAGTACGTTTTGTTAAAAAAAGCCGTGTTTTGACACCAGAAGAAGTCGCAGAATTTGGTCGCCGTATTGACGCCCTCCGTGATGCAACTCGTGCAAAAGTGGGTGAAGAAGATTCCAAATACATCTACGGTGTCCGTAACTTCGTTCGCTTCACAGAAATTTCTAGCCGCGCCATGCTGATGTTTGGTGGTTGGATTCCTCCAGTGTGGTTATTAGCAACAGCAATGCTCGGTGTTTCTAAGATTGTTGAAAACATGGAACTGGGTCATAACGTCATGCACGGTCAATTTGACTGGATGAATGATCCAAGCATGAACGGCGCAAACTACGACTGGGATACTGTATGTTCTGGTGAAGATTGGAAACATACCCATAACTTCATGCACCACACTTATACCAACGTACTCGGTAAAGACCATGACATCGGTTACGGCGTACTCCGTATGACCGAAGAGCAAGAATGGAAACCACGCAACTTGGGTAATCTCCCAATGGCGTTCACATTGATGGTTGGTTTTGAATGGTTATTGGCACTGCAAAACATGCACTTTGAAGACTTTATGGATGGCAAAGCCAGCCTGAAACAAGTCATTTCCAAAGGTGGCAGCTTTGGTAAAAAAGCTATACGTCAATTTACCAAAGACTACATTCTTTTCCCAGTGATTGCTGGACCAATGTTTTTGCCTGTTTTAGCGGGTAACTTTGTTGCAAACTTGATCCGTAACGTTTGGGCATTTGCGATTATTTTCTGTGGTCACTTCACAGAAGACGTTGAAATGTTTGAAGACAACTTAGACAAAGAAACCAAAGCTGAATGGTACTTACGTCAATTAAAAGGCTCAAGTAACATTAGCGGTGGCAAGGTTCTCGATTTTCTATCAGGAAATCTAAGCCATCAAATTGAACATCACATGTTCCCAGATATGCCAGCGAATCGTTATCGTGAAATGGGCATTGAAGTTCAAGCAATCTGTGCTGAGTTTGGTCAACACTACAACAAAGCAAACTTCGGTACACAAATGGCTGGTGTCGTAAAACGTATTGCGATCCATTCTTTACCGAATGAAACCATGCACAACATCCGTACAACGCTCAAACGTCAAGCGGCAAAAGGTGGGATTACAGGTAAAGTCTTCGGACGTTTAGCGAGAGCGACTGAGCTTGCACCGATATAAGCTAACTGACTCATTAAAAAAACAACTTTAGTTTTCACCACTGCTAGACCGACCTTTAGCAGTGGTTTTTTATATTTTTAAGATATAAAAACAGAATAAAAAACTTAGCCACTAAGACGCTTCAGTGGAATTGGATGATCAAAAGCCGTTTTACCATAAGGCTGCTGGGGCATGACCAGTGGGCAGCTCTTAGATACTCGGATTCCTTTTAGGAAGGCACGACGGATTAGTCCTGCGGCATTCGCCTTAGCCACTTGCTTGGCATGGCGGTCTGCTCCACTCAGCTTTCTAACCCAACTTCTAAACGGAAGAACGCTCTCCGTCGTACTCCGTATCGCTCCTACCGCTTGGTCATTTGCCTCATCAAGTGCACGCTGATACAGCGTTGGATCACTGGTATGTCCTGTCTGATCTGCGCCTAATGCACCATCCAGCTCATGAATATTTGCATCTAAAGCCTCACAGCTTTGATCAGTCGGCACAAGATAAGGTGCTATCTCGGCTTCAACAAGAATCGATGGAATACCCGCTTGGACAAGGTTCAGATCATTGAAAGGTGCTTCCACAGCATCAATATACCGTGACTGCTTATGTGGAGTGACACAAGCCGAGAGTATCAGCGCAAACAAGACTAAGGTCGATTGGCGCCCAATATGAATCCATTGATGATAGCCATGTGCCTGCATTTTTTCCCAGTGACAACTTGCCACTCTCCTTGGATTGCAGTTTTGTCATTTCTATAGCTCACCGATTTCATTCAGCAGCTACTTCTTAAAGCACAAATAACATACTTTTTCTGATTATGTATTGGTTTATTTGCAACCAACGTTTTTTAGTTGTAATGATTTATTGTTTTTTGACTAACGCCTTATTCGGGGTGCAATCTTTATAGATGAACAAGGGATTTTTTACTCATCATTCAATCCACACTCTGCATTGTGAGGATCTGATTTACAACGAATATTTTTCAACAAGTGCATCATCTCTTTGTCATAAATGCCTTCATTAGTCATTTCTATTCGAGTACTGCGCATTAGAACTTGATTGGCTTGTTGATCAGCAGGCGAAATATTAATCCAGTATTTATTATCAACACTCTTCTCGGAATTATCAATAAATCGAAAAGCTGTGCCTAATTGAGAATAAATATAATCGCGGATTTTTTGATTAACCTCAGGATTAGGCAATTTATTTTTATGCACTACAAATGCCGCAGTAACCTCAGCCAATGGAGAACGAATCACACCGCCTTGAACAGCTCCATCTGCTGCCGTCATACCTTTGGCAAGCTCAAAGGGTTTAAAGACCACTGCGGGTGCACTCAATACGTCGACTTTACGCGTATCAAAAGCATCAGCAACTGTCGCCAAATCTACAGGGACAATTTGTGCGCCGACCTTCTGTGCAACTTTACTCGCTGATTTTTCAACATTCAGGACAGCAACTTTCTTGCCTTTCATTTTGTTTAGCGTATCAATCCGACGATCATTGACCATCATATACGCTGCGCCAATCGGAATTAGCCCTAAAACTTCATAATCACCTTTAGACATTTTCGGGGCGAGCGCTTTAGTCGACAAGACTTGCAATGCCGTCCCCAAATCCTTAGTGCTCGACAGTGCACCAATTGCATCAAGGCTTCCCGTAAATGCATTAAATTCACGAGCTCGCAAACTACTCATCAGAGCACCATCGCAACGACCGGCTTTAAAGTCATCGACTACAAGTGTTTCATTGGTATAAATCTTTAGTTCAATTGGATTATTAACCCCAAAACGCGGGGCTTGCAGTGCATAATCTTTGGCATAGTTATATGCATAACCATTTTGGCCAGTGGGATCGTAAATGCACATCGTCAACTTACTATCAACAGCATGCGCTGTGTTTAGGCTAAAACCGATGAGCAGCGCTGTTATAAGCATTCTTTTCATGAAGATTTTCCTAATTCAGCACAATTTTTATATGATTTGAGCGTAACCCTCGCTTGAATTCTATTGTAGTCTGGAAAATTATTATTTGCATTTAATTATTAAAGATATAAATTACAGATAGTTAACAAATCATCTATCCAAATCCATTTCTTTAAACTTCTTCTCTTGCTTAAACCGTTCTTCTGCTTCAACCAAATGACTGACCAAAATATGCGACACGACATTGATTCCAACGCCTGCAAATAACGCGGGTAACACATAAAGCGCAAATGAAATTTCATCAATCAAAATGGCATCATCAGCAGTAACAACTCGCTTAATTTCTCCTGCAAGACTATGCAGCAAATAGAAATCAACACCAGCAATCATTACCAGCGTAATGCCAAAAAGCAGTACCGCCAAACGAGAAATGGCGCGCTTCATCATCAGCACGCCATAAATACAAAAAGGTAAAACAATCGAAAAAACAATTAATAACCAAAATCTGATTTCGGTAAAAACCGTATTGGAGACAACCATTTTTTATAAACCTAACAGGCTAAATCCCAATTAAGAGAGCTTAACTCCGCTCACTCCTGCTGGTGTTACCTTCGCAATATCAACCTCAAACACAATATTGCGTCCCGCCAATGGATGATTGAAGTCCACTTCGACCTTATCATCATTAACCGCCTTCACCACACCAGCCAGCGTGCTACCGCCTTTATCTTGAAATTCCATCATTGTACCGACTTGAGGGCGATCATCTCCAGCTTTCACAAATTGAACCGTGTCAAAGTACTGAACGTTCTCTGGATTCCACGGACCAAATGCATCTTCTGGAGGCAAGTGCACAGTACGACGATCACCTGCGCGCAAACCTAGTAGAGCTTTCTCAAAACCTTCGAGCAAATTACCATCACCGATGACGAGACTGACTGGCTCTGGATAACTGCGAGTATTATCAATCTCGATACCATTTTCCAGCGCGACCGAAAAATGTAATGCAACCTGTGAACCCTGCTCGATACGCGTATCGTCATTAGGGTTGGTAAATGTCGTAAGAGTCTGTGTCATGATCAATCTACTGTGTGTCGCTATTCTGGTTATTGTTTTTGGCTTGGCGAATCTTATCCAAAAACAACATATCAATAATGAGAAAAATAGTGCCAAGCGTAATTGCACTATCGGCAATATTAAATGCTGGGAAATAGTGGTTGTTATAGTAAACGCTAATAAAATCGACCACATAACCTAAAGATACGCGATCAATCAGATTACCAACTGCACCACCCAATACCAACGCCAGACCTGCAGCAAGAATCGACGCATGCTTTGGTAAACGCAGCAACCATGCAACAAACACAGCTGAAACAACAACCGCTAAACCCGTAAATAAATAACGTTGCCAGCCACCTGCATCAGACAAAAAACTAAATGCTGCGCCATGATTATGCAATAACGTCCAATCTAAGCACGGGAAAACCGACTTTGCTTCGCCATAAGTCAAATGCGCGGATGCAATCTGCTTAGTCCATTGATCGAGCAAAATCGCCAGCACACTCAAACCCAGCCACACGACGTTAACTGGACGCAGGGTCTTTGACGCATTAAGCATAGTGACGCACCTCACCCGAACCATCCACGTTTTCAACACAACGTGCACACAAATCAGGATGATGCGGTGTTAAACCTACATCACTACGGATATGCCAACAACGCGCACATTTGACGCCTTCTGCCGCAGAAACATACGCATGTAGACCACTTAATTCAGTAACCTCGCCTTCGCCCACGCCATTATGATTCAGTTCGACATCACTGACGATTAAGACAAAACGCAGTTCATCTTTGAGCTTCGCCAACACGTTATAAATATGCGGCTCTGCCCAAATTTGGACTTTTGCTGACAGATTTCCACCAATGGTCTTGCTAGCACGCGCATTTTCAATCAATTTATTAATCGCAGATTTCGCATTCAGAATGGTCAACCACTCTTCTTCACTAATACCACTGGCATCGGCTTGTTGCGTAGCAACAGGAATGTCATACCACTCTGTAGTAAAGACATATTTATCAGCAGGATGTACTGAGTTCTTCGGAATTTCTTGCCATGCTTCTTGCGCAGTAAAGGTCAGAATCGGGCTCATCCAACGAACAAACGCATGCACCAAATGATACAGTGCCGTTTGCGCTGAACGACGCGCAACCGAATCCGCTTTAGTAGTGTATTGACGATCTTTAATAATATCTAAAAATACTGCACCTAAATCATAAGTACAGAACGCGACTAATTGACTACAAACTTGATGGAAGCTCATCTCATCATATGCTGCTTGAATGGTCTTTTGTGCGACTGCAGCACGATTCAAAATGTACTGATCGAGCGCAATCATCTCATCAACTGGAACCATATCTGTTGCAGGATTGAAACCATTCAAGTTAGCAAGCAAGAAGCGCAGCGTATTACGAATACGACGATAACCATCTGTTGTGCGGTTAAAAATTTCTTTACCCGCAGTCATCTCATAGCGGTAATCACTCGATGCAACCCAGAAGCGTACACCATCTGCGCCGAGGTCTTTGATGACGTCTTGCGGCGTGATGATATTGCCGAGAGACTTCGACATCTTGCGACCATTCACATCGACCACAAAACCGTGCGTGAGCACTTTTTTGAATGGCGCGGTCTTCTCAATCGCAAGCGCTGTAAGCAATGACGTTTGGAACCAACCACGATGCTGATCTGAACCTTCCAAATACATATCCGCAGGGAATGCCAGTTCATTACGCTGTTGCAAGACACAATAATGCGTCACGCCCGAATCAAACCATACGTCGAGGGTATCGGTGGCTTTATTATATTGCGCTGCATCCGCACCAATTAAATCGGCTGCTTCAGCTTTAAACCATGCATCCACACCGCCTTGTTCAATCAGCACGGCGACTTTTTCAATCAAGTTTTCTGTATCTGGATGAAGTGCGCCAGTATCTTTGTGAATAAAGAAAGGGATCGGCACGCCCCATGTACGCTGGCGTGAAATGCACCAGTCAGGACGACCATCAATCATTGCTTCAATACGATTTTGACCCCAGTCTGGAATCCACTCGACCTTCGGAATCGCAGCCATTGCGTCTGTACGCAGGCCTTGTTTTTCCATGCTAATAAACCACTGGGGGGTCGCACGGAAAATAATCGGTGATTTATGACGCCAACAATGTGGATAGCTATGGTTAATCGCAACATGCGCCCACAGCTTACGATCCAGTTTCAACTGCTCAATAATCAGCGGATTAGCTTTATAAATATGCTGACCTGAAAAAACCGCAGCTTCTGGCAAATACACGCCGCTACCACTCACTGGATTTTCAACTTTCAAGCTGTACTGCAAACCGACTTTATAGTCGTCCACACCATGACCCGGCGCGGTATGAACAGCACCAGTACCGCTGGCATCAGAAACGTGCTCACCCAGAATCACAGGCACTTGGCGATCCATAATTAACGGATGTTGCAAGCTCAAATGCTCTAACACTGAACCTTGGAAGGTTGCTAATACTTTAGGTGATTGCAGCCCATAACGCTCTGTCGCTTCGCCAGCCAATTTGCTGGCTAGAATCATCGCAATGGTCTTGTCTTCAGATTGAACTTCAACGAGTTGATATTCTAGATCTGCATTGAGCGCAACCGCTTGGTTCGCTGGCAACGTCCATGGCGTTGTCGTCCAGATCACGATATCAACAGGTGTTTTGACTTCCACGCCAATACGCTTCGATAAATCTGCCACATCAACCACGCCGAAACCAACGTCAATCGCGTCAGAGTCTTTATCTTGGTATTCCACTTCTGCTTCAGCAAGCGATGAACCACAGTCTAAACACCAATTCACTGGTTTCATACCTGCTTGCACATGTCCAGCTTGAACAATTTTGCCCAGCGCACGAACGGTATTCGCTTCTTGTGCAAAGTTCATGGTCAGATATGGATTATGCCAATCACCCAAAACACCTAGACGTTCAAAGTCTTTCTTTTGTAATTCGACTTGGCTGGCGGCATATTCACGGCACAACTCACGAAACTTGGTCGAATCAACTTTGACGCCAACTTTGCCAACTTTTTCTTCGACTTTTTGTTCGATTGGCAAGCCATGACAATCCCAACCAGGCACATACGGTGCATCAAAACCAGACAAGGTTTTACTTTTTAAAATGATGTCTTTGAGAACTTTATTGACCGCATGGCCGAGGTGAATCTGACCATTCGCGTATGGCGGGCCATCGTGCAAGATGTACTTGGGCTTGTTTGCGCGCGCCGCACGCACTTGACCGTACAAATCATCCGCTTGCCAATCCGCAAGCCATTGCACTTCACGCGTTGCCAGTTTGGCTTGCATCGCAAACGGTGTATCAGGCAAATTCAACGTACTTTTATAATCAACTTTCTGGTCTTCAGGTTTATCGCTCATCAGGTTCTACAATCCAATTAAATCAATCTATTGAGGTTAAAACAGGCTATGCGCTTATTAGCCAATTAATTTCACACTAATTCAATATCTTAAATCCGCCCAGACCCTCCTTTTTTCAAGGAGAGAGAAAAGCTCCTCCCTTTGCAAAGGGAGGTTGGGTGGGATTTGCTTTTCGATTACTTCAAACGAATATCATCACGAACAACTAAATCGGAAAATCTACTGTATTCTCACGATATGCAATCAGCTGCTTTACATCCTCTTGAATTCCATCTTGCAGTGCTTCTAATGACGGATAATCACGCTCACCATGCAGAAAATGCAAGAACGTCACCGTCACGCGCAAACCGTAGAGATTAGCAGAAAGCTTGGCAGGATGAGCAGGATGGGGTAAAAAAACCTCTAAACGCCATGTTTTTTTACTTTGATCTTTAATCGCTGGACGTATGCCAACATGACCAGCACCAAACATGCTGCCATCGGCATAAGCTGGAATGCCTTGTCGATCAGTCAAATCAAATAAACTACGACCATCCGACAATGCCATTTGCACCGCATAAATCCCATGCAAGCAAGGCGTCAGACGATTTAAAGCGACGTTTGCTGTTGGAAAATCAATCGTCCGACCAATCTGATCACCGTATTGAATGCGACCCGTAATCTGATAAGGTCGTCCCAATAAACGCGCAGCTTGAACAAAATCGCCTTGCGCTAAACATTCACGGATGCGCGTCGAACTGACCCGCTCTCCGTCCACCAGAATGGTCGGCAAAATTGCGACAGAAAAGCCATAGTCCTTGAGAAACGTCACATCACCCGCGCGATCACAACCAAAGCGGAAATCATCGCCAATGACTAACTCTTTTGCATTTAAACGATTCTTCAATAAATCAGCAAAAGCTTGCGCATTCAATGAACGAAAGACGTGATCAAAACGAGCCAAAAGCACGTAATCAACACCAAGAGAGCGCAAAATTTCCACTTTTTCGCGCCACGATGTAATTCGCGCAGGCGCTTCCTCACCGCGGAAGAATTCTTGCGGTTGAGGCTCAAAGATCATGACCAGCGTTTTCAGTTCATGTGTTTTTGCAGTGTCTTTAAGCGTTTGAATCATCGCTTGATGACCCAAATGCACACCATCAAAGTTACCAATCGTGACCGCAAGTGGCGGTAACACGTAGTCCTGCGATAAGCTGTGCAAACGAAGCAGTTTCATGCGTAAAAATTCATTCTAAAAGTAATCAACAACAATCTGCATAGTGTGCCAGAAATGTGCGCCTTCGTCTGCCATATCGCAATGTGAAAAATAGCCATACGAAAAGATGAAGGCAGTCAATCTGACTAATGATGTCGGATGTGACTTGGTCTAAATCCAGCCAAAAGCAAGCCCACTGCATAAGCCACAGCACCTAACTCACACAGCGACAATAACTCAGCAATACGACGCCATTGTGACGCATCTTGTTGATAGAACTGTAATCCAGCAATCAACACCACCGCCATACACACGTTGCCGCACAAATATTGAAAACTGACCTTCTTCCAATGCGACTCAATTCGATACACGCCATCACGTGCCAGCGCATGGTAAAGCATCCCTGCATTCAAAAATGCAGAACAGGTACTCGCTAATGACAAAGCCGCATGCAAAGGCCAATTTAATAGATAGAAAATACCCACCAGAATCAGGTTAAAACCCATATTTGCCACAACAGCAATTAAACCAATTTTGACTGGTGTCTTGGTATCTTGTCGCGCATAGAATCCCGGAGCAAAAATCTTAATCAACATAAACGCAAGAATACCGCCTGATAATCCACGCAGCGCCCAAACCGTCATCCCGACATCATAATGATTAAATTTACCGTGCTGAAATAACGCTTGAATCATCGGCCCTGCCAAAATCATCATCGCTAAACTTGCGGGAATCCCCACCAAAAAAATCACTCGCGCCGCCCAATCCAGCATCGACTTAAATCGATCATGGTCTTGTTCTGCATGAATAGCAGAGAGCGAAGGCAAAATCACTGTCGCAATCGCGATACCAATTAATCCCAGTGGAAGCTCAGTCATGCGCTCTGCGGTATATAACCACGACACCGAGCCTTCATGCATAAACGACGCAAGAACTGTATCCAACAGTAAATTAATCTGTACCACTGATACGCCAAATAACGCAGGCAACATCAGTTTCAGAATGCGACGTACACCTTCATGTTTAAAATCAACTTTTGGCGGGATTAGTAACTTCTTATTCCATAGCTCAGGAATCTGAATTGCTAGTTGAATAAAACCAGCTGCCATCACGCCCCAGCCGAGCGCCATGATGTGCGGACTCATATAAGGTGCAAGCCACCATGCGGCGGCAATCATGGTCACATTCAACAAGACTGGCGCAAAAGATGCCGTGGCAAACGAGCCATAACTATTCAACACACTGCCCGCAAAAGCGGTCATTGAAATCAGAAATAAATAAGGAAATGTCAGGCGCAATAATTCAACTGCCAGCGCAAACTTCTCAGCTTGCCCATGAAATCCTGGAGCAAAGATATAAATCACTAAAGGCGCAGCGACCACAGAAAACGTCGTCAATACCCCTAAAATCAACATGAGTGAGCCTGAAGCTCGACTAATCAAAATCTGAACTTCTTCATGAGTTCTGGTGGTTTTATATTCTGACAAAACAGGTACAAACGCTTGTGAGAAAGCACCTTCTGCAAATAATCGGCGTAAGAAATTTGGTATTTTGAATGCGACCAAAAAGGCATCCATCACGCCGCCTGCACCAAAGACATTCAATAGCACCATGTCTCGCACTAAGCCAAGAATGCGCGATAACATCGTCATTGCACTGACAATAAAAGTGGAACGCCACAAATTTCGCGCCATCGAACATCCTCTACCGCAGAATTGAATAAAAGAAGGTGAATTAACTTAAAAGTGCACGCATTGTAGTAGATTTCACAAGAAATCGGGATGTATTGTGATATGGCATACAAAAATGCTGATGATACGCTTTGATTCAACTATTGTTTTTTAGATTTCTAAGTTTGTAGCCTTGATATATAACGATTATTGCCGAGGAATAGATTGTTTACGTACCAACGTCGACTTCCCAAACAAACTACCAATCAAATCCACCGCCACAATCGCCGTCTGATTCCGTACATCGAGTGCGGGATTTAACTCCACAATATCTAACGATGCAAGTAATCCTGTATCAGCAATCATTTCCATGCACAACTGGGCTTCGCGGTAAGTCGGCCCACCCAACACCGCAGTTCCCACACCGGGCGCAGTAATCGCATCCAAAAAATCCACATCAAAACTGACATGCAAATGCGTCTGCTCGTCTAAATCTCGTAAAGCGGCGTGCATCGTGCCACGCATTCCGACTTCATCGATATAACGCATATCAAACACTTCGACCTGCTCTTGATAGACCAACTGCTTTTCGCCAAGGTCAACACTACGAATGCCGATTTGCTTCACCCAATCCGATTCAATTGCAGGAATTTGCCCACTCAACCCTGTTAATTCAGCAGGACCATAACCACAAAGACACGCAACGGGCATCCCATGCACATTACCACTTGGAGTCAATGTATTAGTATTAAAATCGGCATGGGCATCCAGCCAAATAATCCGCAACTTCTTACCCTGCTCACGGCAATATCGAGCCACGGCACTGATCGAACCAATTCCCAGACAGTGATCACCACCTAAAAGAATCGGAATACGAGCCTCAGATAACTCCGCATAAATCGCATCATGGACACTATGATTCCATGTCATCACTTCAGCTAAATGTCGATAACCGTCCACAGGCGGCTGCCACGGATTAGCTGGACCACTTAAATTTCCGCAATCCCGTACCTCTAGCCCTTGTCGCTGCAACATTTCCACGATATTCGCCACACGGAGCGCTTCAGGTCCCATCGAAGCTCCGCGCGCACCTGCACCCACATCGGTGGGTGCGCCAATAAGGCTAATCAATTGGTTTGGAGAAGCTGACGAAACCAACATTTGCCACCCTCTAGTTATTTTTGATGAATCAACCCAAACTTGACCGAATACGCATCCAATCTAAATGCACACCAGGATCTGTCTTACGTCCCGGCGCAATATCACTATGTCCAGCAAGATGATTTCTAGTTTCAGGATATGCTCGCTGAATAGCAGGAATCACTATTGCTAACGCCGCATATTGCGCATCTGTAAATGGCACATCATCTGCACCTTCCAGTTCAACACCGATTGAATAGTCATTGCATTCAGCCACACCCAAATAGCTTGAGCGCCCCGCATGCCACGCCCGTTCATCTAACGACACAAACTGGATCACCTCACCACTACGCGAAATGAGCAAGTGAGCAGAAACTTTCATATCTTTGATGATGTCGAAATAAGGATGCAGAGTTGAATCTAATTTATTCTGAAAAAAATCTTCAACATAACGTGCGCTGGAGAAAATACCGCCTGTTATCGATGGTTCAAAATCTTCTATTGCAAATGCGGGCGGCAAACTGATGTTATGCAAAACAACAAGGCGCACAGGCGCGCCTTCAGGACGATGATTATAATTAGGAGAAACCACTCGACGCGCGTTCGACAGCCAACCAGATTTGATTTCCATCGTGTTTTGCATCAATACACCTTTATCTAACGAGCTATATCATCAATATAGCACCGTTAGGGTGCATTGACATTAGGCGGATAGTTTTTTCAATCCATCAACTACAGATAACAGTGCACGATCAAACATTTGTGGCTGTTCAGTCAAGATCGCAGCACGATTCTGACTCAGCTCAATGGCTAATTGCATCATGGATAACTCAGCTGCCTTGATACCGCGCTTATTCGCAAAAATGAGCTTTTCTGACGAGTGAATCTTGGCAACCAAACGATGGCGAATCGCACCTTCCGTTTGCACAAACTCAACCCATGTACCAACCGCCATACGGCGAACTGCAATCACATTAGGGTCTGTTGGTGGCAGTGTTTCACCCGTATAAATCGTTGAAACTTCTGCAACTGGCAAAGCCACAGCCTTCACATCAACTTTCGGTGTACTGATCGCCTGTTCAATAGATACTGCTGGAGTCGCATCTGCACGTTTAGCAGCATTAGTATCTGCAGGATCAAGAATTTCAACCAAAGGCGCGTTAATACCACTAATAATTTCTTCGTGGCTTTTTACAATTTCAGCTAATAATACTTCAAGCTGATGCGTATCAAAGTTAACCGCTGTTAAACCCTTACGTAAACTGTTAATCAGTTTTGGAGATACCGCTTTTAAACGATCAATCCACTGCACATCACCAGCAGGCGGCAACATACTCCAGATCAGCGCATCAACTACTTTAACTGCTTGCTTCCAAGACTCTGACTCCACACCTTCTTTCAGCGCAGATAAATAGAGCACATGACGCCAGCCTTCTTGCAGCAAACGTACAATCGAAAATGGCAATTTCAGACCATTTAAGCGTCGATTTAGCGCTTGCTGGACAAGCGTTTTTGCCGTTTCTGCACGAGCACGATTTTCTTCAGCTTCACGGGTGCGAGCATCCATTGCCGCCAATCGCGCTTGTTGCTGTTGATAGAACTCATCAAAATCAGCAAACAAATCTTCAAACAAACGAAGATCGTCACGGAATTCATTCAGAACAACGAAGACAACCTGCTCTACTTTCTTATAGAGAGCTTCGCTACTTTTATTATTTTCATCCCAACTCATGCCCGCTTTCGCCAGCAAATTGAGAAGCTTACGAGCTGGATGATCTTCTCCGCCAAAGAATTTTTTATCAGTGAGTGCAACCTTGAGCACTGGAATTTGCAAACGACTAATCAACGCCTTCATCGGCGTCGGTAACTCTTTATCATCCAAAATGTAATCAAAGAGCGTCGAAACTAAGTCGATCACATTAGTTTCATCTTGTGCGATAACCTGTGTATTTTCTTCATCACTGACGAGCTCATTACGAATACTATCGCGGACTGCCGCAACGCTCGTTTTGATCTCTTCTTTATTCAGAGGTGTACTAGGTTGCGCAGCTTGTAATTTCTCCAGCATTCCCAGCAGTTCAGTTTGTGCAACAATTTGCTCTGTCGCAAAAGGAAAACGATTCTCTACCTGCAAAGATGCCGTAGCGATACTCTGGCTAATCGCTGCAAAATGTTGTGCTTGCTGAGCAAGTAAATTCGGATCAACAACAAAGCCACCATTCGGTGCGACATGTAATACAGGAACACCATTTTCCATTGTTGGTGGCGGAAGAGCTTGTGCTCCCGAACCTGAAGCAGCTGCATTTCCAGTTGAAGGGGATGCTGACCCTGGCTTTGGCTTTTCTGCGATTTCTGACGATTTAATGGGTTGAAATTTACCTAACTCTGGCACAGCTGCAGTTTCTATTGCAGGCAAAATCAGCGCTTTAATTTCACTCAGCGCAGCCAAATCCAGAAGTGACGCAAATTTATGAATAAGTTCTATTTTTTGTTCTGAATTAAGAGACAAAACCGCAAGGCTATCAATCAAAATACTGATTAATACACGAGGATGATAAGGCAGCTGTGAAATAGCCGTAAGCTTCGTCGAAAGCGGCTTTAGCCGCTGAAATGAATGACCTAAATCAGGTTCTAGTGTGCGCGCAAGACGATCAGCTACGCCATCTAGTGCGACTGATACATCGTAATCTTCAGTACTGACTAAACCAATATCCTCCAAACTGATTGTATCTAAGCTACCCCCAGCTTTAGATGCCTTTGACTCACGAGATTGATCTAGCTGCGCAAAGCGATGGAACTGTGTGTCGAAATGCGTACTTACTTCTTGTTCAATCTTCAACCGCTCTCGGCGAAGAATCGGAACAATTTCCATATAGCGTTGTTGCAGATTTGCTGGCAACGTCTCTGCGCGCTCAACAGCCCAATTCGGAAGACTATCTAAAAATTGATCAAACTTTAGAATAAACAAATCTGTCAGCGGCTGACGAAGTGCAGCAGCTAAGTTTGTGAAAATGAGCTGGTTCTTGGTTTTTGGTGCAACCTTGTTGGAAGACACCGCATCATCCAGCTTAGTCAGATTGATTTCACTCATGGCATCATGCACATTGTTTTAGTCCTAGGACGATAATATATACTGATTTCGGACAATAACACAGTCGATTTAAACAACAAAAAACAGCATTACTGTCAGTAATTTCTCTTTGTTGCCACTCTTCAACACTTTACGCCCAATAAAATGACAACTAGATCACACTTATTAGCAAACTATCTTTAAACAATCCGACAAATGCATCTTATAATAGACGGACTATATGAACAGGATTTGACCGAATGATTTCCGCCGACTTACTGAATCAAACGATTTTGCGCAATATCACGCTAGCACTTGATGAAGATATCGGCAGCAATCTTATCCCAGATAGCGGAGATATTACCGCTCAGCTTATTCCTGCTACAGAGCAAGCTCATGCCAGAGTACTTACCCGAGAACCAATGATCCTTGCAGGACGTCCTTGGGTTGATGCTCTTTTTTATCAGCTAGATCCGACAGTTAAGATTACATGGCTTGCAGAAGAAGGACAATACCTATCTGCAAATACTATTTTCTTAGAACTCTCAGGTTCAGCGAGGAGCCTGCTCACTGGCGAACGCCCAGCATTAAATTTCATCCAAACTTTATCAGGTGTTGCAACCCGTGTCGCAGCACACGTCAAGCTTCTGGATGGTCTTCCAACCAAGCTTTTAGACACGCGAAAAACGCTCCCTGGCTTACGCATCGCTGAAAAATATGCAGTGACCGTTGGCGGTGGTCAAAATCATCGCATTGGACTATTTGACGCATTTCTGATCAAAGAAAATCATATTTTAGCATCGGGTGGAATTCAACAAGCTGTTGAAGCCGCACATCGCATCGCGCCAAACAAACCCGTCGAAGTTGAAGTTGAAACTTTTGATGAGCTGAATCAGGCGCTTGAGGCGGGTGCAGATATTATTATGCTCGATAACTTTAGTAATGATGATATGCATCGTGCAGTCATTCACACGGCGGGTCGTAGCAAGCTGGAAGCGTCTGGCAATATTACCGATGCCAATTTACGCAGTGTCGCGGAAACAGGCGTAGACTATATTTCGATGGGTACCTTGACCAAAGATGTCAAAGCGATTGATTTGTCGATGCGGTTAGTAAAATAACTTAGAAGAAATTAATATAAAGCATAGGCTGTGAAAACCACAGCCTATGTTAGCAATCAAATCGGCTCAGAAATCACCAATTCAAAACCTTACCAACCTAACGCTTTTTGCTGCAAAGCGATCAAATCTTTAATGCCATCTTCAGCAAGCGCCAGCATCTCATTGCACTGCGCACGGCTAAACGGTTTACTTTCAGCAGTACCTTGCAACTCAATAAACTCACCGGATTGTGTCATCACCACATTCATATCGGTTTCACACTTGGAATCTTCTTCGTAGCACAAATCCAGCAATGCTTCGCCCTTATACATACCTACAGAAATCGCGGCGACTAAACCTTTTAACGGATCAGCACTTAATTTTTTCTGAGTCATTAGTACACCAAGTGCATCCACCAGAGCCACAGCACCGCCAGTAATCGCAGCTGTACGTGTTCCACCATCCGCTTGCAACACATCACAATCGATGGTGATTGTATTTTCACCTAATTTTTTCAGATCAACCATCGAACGTAGGCTGCGACCAATCAAGCGTTGAATTTCTTGGGTGCGACCAGATTGCTTACCGCGCGCGGCTTCACGATCATTACGCGTATGGGTCGAACGCGGCAACATGCCATATTCAGCAGTAATCCACCCCTGACCTGTACCTTTGAGAAAACGTGGCACACCGTGCTCAATACTCGCAGTACACAGTACACGAGTATCACCAAACTCTATCAAGACAGAACCTTCTGCATGACGGGTGAAATTGCGCGTAAAAGTGATCGGACGTAATTGATCATTGCTTCGTTGGTCATGACGCATGGTGAACTTCCATTAAAAGAGTAAAAATATTATAGAATGAAAAGATTAACGTGGTGCGTCATTATATCGTGTCAACGGATTGCTTTAGTGATTTGATTTATCTATTTTACAGACACCACGTTTAGCCTTCCGATTCACACTTTTAAGAACACATTAAACGCACATGAATACGACTCGCTTAGAAGCATTTAGTGATGGTGTAATCGCCATTATTATCACCATCATGGTACTGGAAATTAAAGTTCCACATGACGTCACTCTGTCCGCCTTATGCGAGCTTACGCCTGTATTCATGAGTTACATCTTGAGCTTTATTTATGTTGGGATTTATTGGAATAATCATCATCATTTAATGCACGCCGTCAACATCGTGAACGGCAAAGTGCTTTGGGCAAACTTACATCTCCTCTTTTGGTTATCGCTAATTCCTTTTGCAACAGGTTGGATCGGCGAAAATCATTTATCTGCAATACCCATTGCTGTTTATGGATTTATTTTACTCATGGCAGGCGCGGCTTACGGTATTTTGACAAGTGCTGCACTCAGCATTAAAGGACAAAATAAAAAACTTGCCGCAGCAGTTGGCAATGGTTTTAAAGAAAAAGCCTCGATTTGTATTTATTTGAGTGCCATTTTATTGGCATTTTTTAATCAATGGATCAGTCTTGCTTTATATGTCCTCGTTGCAATCACTTGGGTGATTCCCGATAGTCGAATTGAAAAAATCATTGATTAATCAACACAACTTCTTCTACACGACCTTCTTGAAACCTTCCCATCAAGCAGGTCTTCATACAAATGTAACGTTTCTGCAATTTTTATCGTTTTTTTTGGTTGGCACTTATTTGCAATTCTCTTGAAAAATAGATTCAGCACCCCCATCCAGCGGTCATTAGCTTTATTTTTCTTGTTTTTAATTTTGTGGAGTGTTACCGCTCATGGCGAAGCGTGATTATTACGAAGTCCTTGGTGTCACCAAAGGTGCAAGCGAAGACGAAATCAAAAAAGCCTATCGTAAATTGGCAATGAAATACCATCCTGACCGTAATCCTGATGACAGCAGCGCCGAAGCAAAGTTCAAAGAAGCCTCCGAAGCTTACGAAATTCTTTCCGATAGTGATAAACGCTCAGCCTATGACCGTATGGGACATGCTGCATTTGACGGTATGGGTGGTATGGGCGGCGGTGGTTTCCAAGGCGGAAACTTCCAAGATATGTTCGGTCAATTCGGTGATATTTTCGGTGATATTTTCAGTGGTCGTGGTCAAGGCGGCCAGCAACGACAACGTCGTGGTGCTGACCTCCGCTATGTGATGGAACTGACACTTGAAGAAGCCGTAAAAGGTGTAAAAAAGAACGTCACCTTCACAGCACCAGCACCCTGTACAACCTGTGATGGTAAAGGCTCCAAGAATCCAAATGACGTACAAACTTGCGGTACCTGTAAAGGTGCGGGTCAAGTCCGTATGCAGCAAGGGTTCTTCGCAGTGAACCAAACCTGCCCAACCTGCCACGGTCGCGGCAAAACGATTAAGAATCCATGCAACACTTGTCATGGCAGCGGCGTAAAAGACAAGTCACGCACACTCGAGGTCAGCATTCCTGCTGGCGTAGACAATGGTGACCGCGTGCGTCTTACTGGTGAAGGTGAAGCGGGTGGTCCAGGTGTACAATCAGGTGACTTATATGTAGAAATCGTCGTACGCGAACACAATGTGTTTCAACGTGATGGCGCCGACCTCTATATGGATGTTCCAATTAGCTTTACTGATGCAGCATTGGGTAAAGAAGTTGAAATTCCAACCTTGGATGGGCGTGTCAATCTTAAAATTCCAGAAGGCACTCAGACAGGTCGTTTGTTCCGTCTGCGTGGCAAAGGGGTCAAGCCAATTCGCACATCCATGACAGGCGATCTACTCTGCCGCGTCACCGTAGAAACACCTGTCAATCTGACCAGCCACCAGAAAGAACTTCTACGCGAGTTACAAAGCTCAATGGACAATAGCGAACAGTCGCCAAACAAAAAATCTTTCTTTGATAAGATCGGCGAGTTCTTTTCTTAAGACTTTAAATAATCAACTGCAAACATCGGCTGAGCATAAACTGCTCCGCCGATGTTTTTGTTTACAAATCTGACATCCAATTCATCAATTAAAAGGAAAGTTAAGCGATTTGGCTTGCTTATCAGCATCCTTTTTCGGCTACAATCCAGTCCATTCGTTATATTTTAAATACAGCTTTGTCTCCAAATTTATCAAAGCGTGTATCTGTTAGGATTTTGTATGACAACTACTACAAGAATTGGCATTTTAGGCGCTAGCGGCCGTATGGGACGCACATTAATTCAAGCAGTCTCAGCAGTTGGTGCAACCTTAGTGGCTGCCGTTGAACAGCCGAACAGTAGCTTACTTGGCGCAGATGCAGGTGAGATGGCTGGCATTGGTAAAAACGGTGTGACGATTGTCGGAGATTTAGCAAGTGTCATTGATCAATGTGATGTTGTCATTGACTTCACAGCACCTGCTGCAACTATTAATCACCTTGCAATCTGCAAAGCGGCAGGAAAAGCAATTGTGATTGGTACAACAGGACTCGACGACGCTCAATTTCAACAAATAGATCAAGCGGCTCAAAGTATTCCTGTCGTCTATGCTCAGAACTATTCAATTGGCGTCAATGTTTCACTCAAATTACTAGAGCTTGCTGCAAAAACATTTGGTGATAGCGTCGATATCGAAATCATCGAAGCCCACCATCGCCATAAAGTCGATGCACCATCAGGAACTGCATTTATGATGGGACAAGCGGTTGCAGGTGCTTTAGGACGTGATCTTAAAAAAGTCGCTGTCTATGGCCGTGAAGGTATTACAGGTCCACGTGATCGTGAAACTATCGGATTTGAAACGATTCGTGGTGGTGATATCGTTGGTGAACACACTGTGATGTTTATCGGTGAAGGCGAACGTATTGAAATCAAACACATGGCAACCAGCCGTATGAACTTTGCCTCTGGCGCAGTTCGTGCTGCGATTTGGGTTACGCAAAAAACACCACAACGCTACGATATGCAGGATGTTTTGAATTTAAAATAGTAATGCAAAAGTTTTCGAATAAACCATTCAAGGATTGATGGACATGAACAAAAAGCGATTAGTACTGATGCTTTCTGCCCTTACACTCGTTTCAACCCATACGTTAGCGGATGTGCAATCGCAAGGTAAACTTGCCATCGATCGTGACGGAGTCAAAGTCTGGACATTTAAACAGGCAGGTAATCCGATCATGAACTTTCGTGCGACAACAGTTCTGGAAAGTACACTTTCTGGTGCTGTTGCACTGGTGATGGATACAGATCACTCCGCAGAATGGGCACCCTATACTGGTAAAGCTCTCATCATAGATCGTAATGATCAAGCAGGAACATTCCTTTTACGGATGGATCTTGAGTTTCCTTTCCCGCTCTCGAATCGTGATGTAGTCGTATCTGGACATCTTAGCCAAGATGCTGATGGTGTCGTGACGATTAAAAATATCTCGGCGGAAGATGCTCGCGCTCCAGTGCGACCTAATTTTATTCGAGTTCAGCAATATGAAGGATTATGGCAATTCAAACCTGTAGGAAAATCTGCTTCTGGTAAACAACTCATTGAAGTCACTGTCAGCGGTTTTGCCGATCCAAATGGCATGTTACCGCTCAGCATCGTCAATTTATTTGTTCAAGAGCAGCCATTTGAGATGCTGCGTAATATGCACAACTACGTTAAAGCTGCCAAATACCAAAAAGCGACCGTCGTTGGTGTAAAAGAGTTTTAAATCATACTGAATCGCTGGGCTACCCTGATGTCAGGGTAGCTAGCTCTAATTTGACTTTAAGCTTGAGTCACTGGAATCCGCAGCTCTTTAGGCATCGAGAACACCACGTTCTCTTCTCGCCCAGCCAGTTCTACAGGCGTCACACCACCCCACTCACGTAAGCGTTGAATAACCTGACTGATCAAAATTTCTGGTGCTGAAGCACCGGCTGTCACACCCACATGTTGAACCCCATCGAACCAAGAACGTTGCATCTCTTCTGCATTATCGACGAGATAGGCTGCCGCACCCTCGCGTTCCGCCAACTCGCGCAGGCGATTAGAATTGGATGAATTCGGAGAACCTACCACCAAAATGACTTCAGCATTTTCAGAGAGATTGCGAACTGCATCCTGACGATTTTGCGTCGCATAGCAAATATCATCTTTACGTGGCCCTTGAATATCAGGGAATCGTTGACGAAGTGCATCAATCACGCGTGCCGTATCATCCATCGACAAGGTCGTCTGCGTCACAAATGCCAGCCTACGCCCCTCGCGTACTTGCAGCGCGGCAACATCACTCTCATCTTCAACCAAGAAGATCTTGCCACCATAGCTCGTATCATACTGCCCCATCGTTCCTTCAACTTCGGGATGACCTTCATGTCCAATCAGAATCGCATCAACACCTTCGCGCGCATAACGTGTCACTTCAATATGAACCTTGGTCACCAACGGACAAGTCGCATCGAATACTTTCAATCCACGACGGGCAGCTTCAGTTTGTACCGCCTTTGACACACCGTGCGCACTAAAAATCACAATGGCATCATCAGGAACTTGGTGTAGCTCTTCAACAAATACAGCGCCACGAGCTCGCAAATCATCGACCACAAATTTATTATGCACCACCTCATGTCGCACATAGATCGGCGCACCAAACACCTCCAAAGCACGATTTACAATCGCAATGGCGCGATCAACACCAGCACAAAAGCCTCGTGGGTTGGCTAATACGATATCCATGACAGTCTCTCTTTACAGTGAAGAAGCTCACAACACGTGATGAAATAATCGCCGTGCACATGATAGATTAATGCATACTTTTGCATACTCCTGCGGTTTTTGTACTATATTGACCAGCAGAAATAGCATACTTAATTTTACCACGACGCTAAAATAGAAGACACACTTAACAAGTAACACGTTTGGAGAACGATATGGCTGGTTTATTATTTGTTGTCGCAGCCGCATCCGGCACAGGAAAGACCTCTCTGGTCAAAGTATTACTCGAGCGCACAGCAGATCTCAAGCTATCAATCTCACACACAACACGCCCGATGAGACCCGGTGAAATAGACGGCGTCCATTATCATTTCACGCCCAAAGAACGTTTCGTTGACATGATTGGTGATGGCTATTTTGTCGAACATGCGGAAGTTTTTGGTAATTATTACGGCACAAGTCACACAGGCATCACCACACAGCTCGAACAAGGACAAGATGTGCTCCTTGAAATCGACTGGCAAGGTGCAGAGCAAGTTCGCAGGATTTTTCCAAATTCAATGCAAATTTTTATTGTCCCACCCAGTATCGAAGCGCTCCGCGAACGCCTCTCAAACCGTGGACAAGACAGTGCCGAAGTCATTCAAACACGCCTTAATGGCGCTGTTGAAGAAATCCGCCAACACGTCAATTTCGACTATTTGGTAGTCAACGATGTATTTGAAGATGCTTTAATTGATCTGCAATCCATTATTCGTGCAGCACGTTTGACCGAAATTCAACAAAGCGCGAAACAACAGAACTTATTAATGGGATTACTTAATCGATAGAACATTTGACCAAGCTTTGACTAAGCAAAGACCCATCGTGATTCATCTAAATTGCGATGGATTTAAATCCAAGATACGCCAAGCCCAATCCCTGCACACACGCATAATACTGGCATTACCGTCCATTTCCGCCAGAATAGTAAAACTGCGGCGATCAGCATAATCACCAAAGCAGACCAGTTAAAACCATCCAGCAACGTCGTAAATGACGTTGGCAGAAATTTGTGTTGCCACAGCACATGAATCGCAAAAAAGAATGCTAGATTCACAATAAATCCAACGACAGCGGCAGAAATACCTGTAAGCGGTGCGGTCAAACGTGGCATCTGCCGAGTTCGCTCCACCAACGGCGCCCCTGCAAGAATAAAAACAAATGATGGCAAAAACGTAAACCACGTGGTCAAGCAAGCTGCCAAAATACCTGCTGCTAATGCCTGCCCTGTGCCTAGCATGAGGTGCTGATAACCTGCCACAAACGCCACAAAGGTCACCACCATAATCAGCGGCCCTGGCGTTGTTTCGCCAAGCGCCAACCCATCAATCATCTGAGTTGGAGACAACCAATGGAAATGATTCACAGTGCCTTGGTAGACGTAGGGCAAAACCGCATAAGCCCCACCAAACGTCAGTAGCGCTGCTTTAGTAAAGAACCAACTCATTTGCACTAAAGGATGAGTGATCCCAAAAATCGTCGCCATCACGCCAATAGGTAAAGCCCATAACGTAACACCCATCAGCAATACACCAACGATTGAACGCATTTTTAACAACGCATGTTCAGGCACTGCCGTATGGTCATCAATCAATGCGGCTCGCACTTGATCTGGCTGTTTTGTCGCACCGTGACTTGGACTCGAAGCAGATAAATAACCGGCTCGATCGAGTAACCAGCCTGTCAGTGCCGCTAATGCAATAACCAAGGGAAATGGCACATTAACCAACGCGCTCACAAACGCAATCGATGCAACTCCCCATAACACGGCTTGCTTGAGCACTCTTGTCCCCAGCCTCCAAGCCGCTTGTAGCACGATCACCGTCACAGCAGGCTTAATACCCGAAAAAATTCCTGCAAGAACCATAGTCTGCCCAAAGACCATATAAACCCAAGCCAGACCCATCAAAATAAACAAAGATGGCAGTACAAATAATGCACCCGCTAAAACACCACCTAATCGTCCATGCAATAACCACCCTGTATATGTTGCAAGCTGTTGTGCTTCTGGACCTGGCAAAATCATGCAGTAATTGAGCGCATGTAGAAAACGCTTTTCAGAAATCCAATGCCGCCGCGTCACTAGCTCTTCATGCAGCAGCGCAATCTGCCCCGCTGGTCCACCAAAACTAATCCAGCCCAATTTAAACCAATAGCTCAAAGCCATTTTTAATGATGGATGTGCTACCGTTTCCTGTGGAACTAAATCTGTCATGGCTTACAAAATCCTAGGCTGATACACAGCATCCTAATCGATAAATATGTCAATATGTTACTCATCATCATATTGCCATAAGCATCCATTCAAGAACCTCTAAAATAGTGATACGACTTATCACTTATTAATCTAACCTTATCTTTTTAATTTGATATCTGCACAAAGTGACACTTAGACAGCATCTTGTCGACGCTGTACACCAGTAGTCATCAAGATCACGCGCTCTAATCCAATCCAAAATTTCATTTTTTCTAAAACAGGATTTAAAACATTCGTGATCACACAATAATAAGTATTCTTCTCACCTCGATGATGCCTTCCATGCTGACGTGCACCTTGCACAATATTCCAATCCTGTAACTTACTAATAATCCATGGACGCTCTTGGCGATTCTGATGCGCCCACTTATGAATCTGGTTAGCATTGACACTCAGCACCACCAATAAAACTAACCAAACACTCATGACTCCAAATGCAAACCACGACACTACCAATATCACCAAACCGAGTACAATCAGATCATAAGAACTCTGCCACCAACTCTTTTTCAGAAAATCTCGAGGCTTGTCATGATGCAATAAATTCTCACGAGCAATCTCACCAAACCACATCATTTCTGGCTTGGCATAAGCATCCTCAAGCCAATGCACAAAACCTGAAATAAAGTCAGCCAAGATAACAATTAATATCATTTTCAATAATATAAGCACGATATTCTCCTTTTCAAGAACAGTGATCTGTTCGATGAAACTGAGCATAGCCATCCCCATTCACACACTCAATACCAATATATTAAGGTACTATATATCGATACTTTTCGGCGTATTTTACAATGCGAATTGACGCGGCATCATCAATTCACCAAACAACGCATCCAGCAATTTCGCCCCTAAAAAAATGATCAGGATAAAAAATGGCCAATACAGATCTCATGATTACAACGCTTAAACGCGTCCTCAAATCACGCGGAAAAACTTATGGTGATTTAGCAAAAGCACTTCATCTCAGCGAAGCCAGCGTCAAGAGACTCTTCTCTGATAAAAGCTTTACATTGCATCGGTTGGATGAGATATGTCAGTGGCTTGAATTAGATTTCTTTGAATTGGCACGAATTGCCCGTGGTGAATCAATGACAACCAACGAAATGACAGTCGCTCAAGAGCAAATTCTGGCAGATGATCTTCAGCTTTTAGGGTTGTTTTACCTTGTCAGAAACAATTGGCAATTGCATGATATTGTTAACTACTATGAAATTTCTGAACCAGAGTGTATTCGTCTACTGATTCGTTTAGATCGAGCTCAACTCATCGAACTCCTCCCAGACAATCGCATTCGACTCCGCGTGTCACGTCAAGTTAAGCATCAGCCTTATGGTCCTATCCGCACACAACACGGCGAAATGATGACCAATAACTTCTTAGCGGTACGTTTCGACGAACATCAAGGCTATTTTGAATTTGTCGGTGGTGATCTCTCTCCTGCATCTGCACTCATTATTCAACGAAAATTAGATCAGGTTGCAGCTGAATTCCATGAACTTTCAGAATTAGACATTAATTTACCGACACATGAACGCACCCTTTATGGTGCAGTTTTTGGAATAAGACCATGGAATAGTGCCGAAGAAATGTGTGGATTTAAAAAACGAAAAATGAAATAAAGACCAAAATGGTTAATATTTTTGACTGATTAAAAGCAGCGTCTCGAATGACAAGTATGACTAATTCTTGTTTTTCACGTCAAACGACTGTACACTATGCAGTCATTTTTACCGTACACATATAGAGCGAGATCAGCATGGCACGCGTGACCGTAGAAGATTGTTTAGGCGCAGTTGATAATCGTTTTGAATTGGTTTTGGTTGCTGCGAAACGTGCACGTCAATTAGCACGTGGCACTGCTGAATCTGCATTGGCTTGGGAAAACGACAAGCCAACAGTGATGGCACTGCGTGAAATTGCCGCAGGTCATGTCACCCGCGATATCCTAAAAATGAAAGATGAACCAGCACCAGTGTCTAACTTAGATGCAGTCATGTCATCAATTTCATTAAATGATTTCACATTCTAATCAACAGAGTCGAATGTGAGAAAAATCCCACGCATCGACGTGGGATTTTTTTATCTATGACTATTACTAATTGCTAGACTAGACATATTTTCGTATGATCTTTACCGAATATATTGAAATATCATCAATTAAAATCCAATAGAATTACTTTGGGGAAATTGATGATTTATTTAGATGAAACCCAACCGAATCATCTAAACATATACAGGAGTTATCTCATGATTGAGATCGTAAGTGCAACAAGACTATCAAAAAAAGAATTTTGGAATACATCCGCACTAGGACTTTCTCTCAAGCGTTTATCTCACGATAAACGCCTTGTCTGGCGACTAAGTTTTGAAAATAGATTCGGGCTTCCAACAATTTATAACGCTCGTATCTCTGCTGATGACCGCCATGAAATAGTCGTCTTTATTCACGATGATGTCTGGATTGATGATGAATTTTTCGCAGATCGTATCATCGAAGGACTACAAGCATACGATGTAATCGGCGTAGCAGGTAATCGGCGAAGAATACAGCGTCAACCAAACTGGGCTTTTATTGATACCAAACTTACATGGGATGACAGTATTTATCTTACTGGTGCTGTTGCTCACGGAAAAGAAGCTTTTGGTCCAATTTCACATTACGGAGTAACACCTGCCGAATGCGAACTTCTTGACGGGGTGTTTCTTGCTGCAAAAACTTCAACTCTAAAAGAAAGCGACACTCTTTTTGATCCTCGATTTGATTTCCACTTTTACGATCTAGATTTTTGCCGAAGATCGCGACAACGTGGATTACGATTAGGAACTTGGCCAATAAATTTAACACATCAAAGCGGCGGCGCCTTTGGAACTCAAAACTGGAAGCAAAAATATAGAGCGTATATAGAGAAATGGGGAGAGTAGTTAAGTTTACTCTCGGTTATCCGCAACCACACGATCTCGTCCTTGCTGCTTTGCTTGATACAAAAGCCAGTCCACATGTTCAATAAATGTACTACTTTTATCTTTCACAGTGGGCACGATCGTGTTTACGCCTTGACTGACTGTCAAGTATGCCCCTAACTTGGAACCTCGATGCGGAATCATTTCTTCATGTATCAATTGACGGCATTTTTCAGCAATTAAAATTGCACTCTTAGCGTCCGTTTCAGGTAAGACCATCACAAACTCTTCACCACCAAAACGCGCAAATAAATCTCGAGATCTTCCTGCCACACTGGACAACAGCTTAGCAACACGCTTTAAACATTCATCACCAGCAGGATGTCCATACAAATCGTTATAGTCTTTAAAGAAATCTACATCAAACATGATGACTGATAATGGACGGCATTCACGATATGCACTTCCCCACTCACGTTCCATCGTCAGATCAAACAGACGTCGATTACCCACACCTGTCAAACCATCACAAAAAGAATATTCTTCCAGTTTCTTATTTAAACGTAATAATTCTTCTTCGTTTTTCTTACGCTCGCTGATATCAAACATAAAGCCAACTAAAGCTTCAACTTCACTATCTTTACGCACCACATGTACCACATCACGAATCCATACATAACCACCATCGGCAGTAAGTGCACGGTAATCTGCTTCATGATCTATTCCAGACTTTGATTGGGAAACACAAAAATTGACGACTCTATCTCGATCATCTTCATGCATACGAGCTGCCCAGTCTTCGACACTAATCCAACTCTCTGGCATCCAACCCAGCAACTCCTTGATCTGCGGGCCGATATAACTAAACTTCATGGTCGCCCAGTCGATGCGCCACGGAATCGCTTTTGTTGATTCTAAAAGCGTTTTATAAACTTGGTTATCATCTGGTTCCATTTCATTGTTATTATCCACCATGTCCCTGACTCCTTCAGTGCCCGAGGTGAAATCTCTTCCCTAAAATATACGCTACTTCATCCCGACAACCAAGCGTCTTGCACTCATAATTCCAGGTTGTTGCTCAAGTCGCGCCAGTAATCGAGATAATTGAGCCAAACCTTTGACTTCAATTTGCAACTTCATAATGGCAATGCCATTAGCTTCCGTGATGGTATTCACTTGCTGGATATTAATTTGGTCTGCAAAAATTACCGAGGTTAGATCTTTGAGCAATCCACGACGATCATAAGCCTCAATCGCAATTTGTACAATTTGCCCATTGGTAGGCTGCATTTCCCAGCCAGCTTCAACGGCACGATCACCATCCAGAGCGATTAAACGCGCATATTCTGGACAGTTCTGGTTATGAATACTGACTCCACGATGTTGGGTGATATACCCCGCGATTAGCTCACCATGTACAGGCTGGCAACATTGCGCAACGTGTAGTTCCACATTATCCAAACCATCAATCAAAATACCGTGTTGCGATAACGTGCGGCTTGCACGCGGATTTAATGCAGGCTTCAACATCAACTCAGGCTGATTTTCATCAGGCTGCATTTGTTTATTGATCTGATTCATGAGCTGATGCAGGCTAATATCACCCGTCACCAAACCAATCAAAATATCGTCGCCACTTTTAACATTGAATGCCTTGGCATAATCCGCAAGATCAATACTTTTTGGATGAATCGCCAGACGAGTTAATTCTTTGACCAGTGTTTCGCGACCAATCTCAAGATTTTTACTACGATCTTGCTGACGGAACCAATAGCGCAATTTATCGCGGGCATGTGCGGTTTTAATATAACCGAGCGAACCCACTAACCAGTCGCGATTAGGATCACGATCTTTTTTAGTCAGGATCTCGACTTGTTCGCCTGTTTTTAGTTTGTACGTGAGCGGAACAAAACGCTGATTCACTCGTGCAGCGTAGCAGTGATTACCCACCTCGGTATGCACATGATAAGCAAAGTCGAGAACCGTCGCGTCTTTTGGCAACTCTTTAATGTCGCCATCACGACTAAAGACGTAAATTTTTTCAAACTCGCCCCAATCATTCAGAGAACCAATATCACTTTCTTCAAATGAATCAGGATCATTTGCATGACGTGAACCTGGCTCATGGCGATTTTTATTTTCTTGATAGTTTTCAAGAACGCTACGCAATGAATGCAGTTTATGGTCAAAAACCACATCGCCGTTTTTCTTACCTGCTTTTGTGCCTTCTTTATAATTAAAATGCGCACAAACACCTAGCTCAGCTTCATTGTGCATTTCAATGGTACGAATCTGCACTTCAAGCGACTTGTTTTCAGCCAAAACAGCCGTATGCAATGAGCGATAGCCATTGGCTTTTGGATTGGTAATGTAATCATCAAACTGATCAGGAATATGACGCCATAATTGGTGAGCAACACCAAGCGCATGATAGCAATCAGGAATATTATCAACTAAAACACGAAGCGCACGAATATCATACAACTGATCAAAACTCAGCTGTTTGCTCTTCATCTTGCGATAAATGGAATAGATGTGTTTGACACGACCTGTGACATCAGCTTTGATACCCTGCTCAGCTAAAGCTGTATGCAATTTTTGAGTCATGTTTTGGATGTATTGCTCGCGCTCCAGACGCTTCTCGCTCAGTAGTGTCGCAATTTCTTTATATCGTTCTGGAGAGAGGAAACGGAAAGCGATATCTTCGAGTTCCCACTTGAGTTGTGCAATACCCAAGCGATGCGCCAGCGGCGCATAAATGGTCAGAATTTCACGCGCAACACGTTCTTGACGTTCACGAGACGCGCTCGCCAATTCACGCACCGCGAAAGTCCGTTCCGCAAGTTTAATCAAAACCACACGCACATCTTCGGTCACAGAAATCAGCATTTTATAAATGCCTGATAAATGTTCACGTTGATTATTTTCAAAATGATCTTCGAGGCGGCGATTACGCTCAATCAGCTCGGACAAGCCCCCCATCGCCAGAGTGCTACGAATCAAATTCTGAATACCAATTCCAAAAGTCGTCCCGATTTCATCCAGATCAATGAGCTTTTCACGGACACCGCGGAATAAAACGGAAGCAACTAATGTCTCATCGTCAACTCGAAGGTGAGTCAAAATATCAGCCATCCCCACGCCTGCAAGATAAGCGTTAGAGCGATGCTCAAATCGTGTGGTATCTGCTTCAGATGCACGACGTGCAACCAACTCACACGCCTGACGCAACTGCTGAATTGCAGCAGGTTCTAACTGCTCAGATAAGCGTTTTAACCAGCTTTCCAAATCGACATCTGATTCACCGTAGCTCACGACACCAGTCTCAGCATTCTGAACGGTGTTCGCTTCATCCATACGTCTCGGTAAATCTTCGCGTATTCTGACCATATCAACCTCGTGCCTCAACGCGCGACTTCTTAAAAATTTCTTTTGCAACAACTCAATATGACAAGAATCCTTCTTCATCACATCGAAAGCAAACTACTTATGCCATTACGTTCAAGATTTTTTTCACATCTCGAATCAATATCTGTAGTCGATTATTTCACAACTACAGCGATTGCATTACACGTTCTACATCTATTGATTTCAGAACAAATTACTTTTGTACACCTTACTTTTTGGTAAACAAGGCAATCGACTCAACATGACTAGTATGGGTAAACATATCCATCACACCTGCACATTGCATTTCATAACCTGCTGCTGCCAGTATACCCGCGTCGCGAGCAAGCGTCGCAGGATTACACGATACATAAACAATCCGTTTGGCATTAAAGCGCGGTAAGTAGTGCATCACTTCTTCGGCGCCTGTCCGTGGTGGATCAATCAGCAGCGCATCAAATCCTTGTGCAGCCCATGGATGGTGAGAAAAATCCTTAGTCAAATCTTGTGCATAGAATTGAACGTTGTCGAGTCCATTCAATGCGGCGTTCTCGCCACCACGCTGCACCATTTCCTCACTACCTTCAACTGCAATCACTTGACCTGTTGCACCAACTCGACGCGCTAAAGGCAATGAGAAGTTCCCTAAACCACAGAAAAGATCCAATACGCGTTCACCAGCTTTCAACTCTAGCAAATCGCACGCCAACGTCACCATCTGGCGGTTTATATCGCGATTGACCTGCGTAAAATCAAGCGGTGAAAATGCAAATTTCACATCAAAGTCAGGTAACTCATAATGTAATCGCATTGGTGCATCGGGCTTATCAATACGATGAACGGTTTCGTAGTTACCCGGCTGCAGATATAACTGCCAGCCCAGATTGCGCGCGTAATTAAGCAACTTTTCTGTGTCACTTTGATGAAGTGGTGCTAAATGACGCACAATCATCGCGACGGTACCATTTTCATGCTCATCACCGATGGCGATTTCAAGCTGTGGAATCTGTTCACGTGCATCCAAGCTTTCGAGTAATGCTTTCAACTCGCCGATACGTTGTCCGACTTGAGCATCCAACACCTTACATTCGCTTAATTCGGCAAGAAAGCTACTTTTCCGCTCACGGAAACCGACCAACATCGCTTCTTTTTTAATGACATATTTCGCGCCTAAACGTGCTTTACGGCGGTAATCTGTTCGTGTCGAACGTAGTGGTGGTAACCATTTCAGCGGCGACAAGCCTCCAAAATGTTGAAAATGATCATTCAATACAGTTTGCTTAAATGCGATTTGTGCATCCGTCGACCAATGTTGCAAGCTACAACCGCCACAGACCATGAAATGAGGACAAACAGGTTCAACACGCTCAGGCGATGGATTTTCAATCGATAATGCATCCGCTTCTTCGTATTTTTTATGGCTTTCATGTACTTTGGCAACCACAGTCTCACCCACCAGACCGAAAGCAACAAAGACCTTTTTACCCAATTTTTCAACGGGATGATCAGACTGAGAACCGTAATGCGTGACACCACGACCTTCGTGGGACAGCTTTTCGATATTGAATTTTAAAGCGGGTTGTTCACGCAATTTTTCGCGTTGGTTACGTCTCATCGATGATGTCTCAAATAAATACAGCGGGATATGGGTTGATTTTCAGAAACTCCAATACGTCAAACAAACAATCTATTGTATTGATAACACTAAAAATAATAATTATTTGTGAATGTTAAATCCTTTGAACATCCCAGTCGGGGCGCATTATAAAACACTCGATGCCTAGACGCGTACTTTTTCTATGATTTTTTGCGTCTGCATCATTTTCCGACGAATTAGACAGGATTTTTGATCATTTTTAGACCTAATAGAATCAAATCAAGCACCACACTAAATCACTTTTAAGTATAAGTAATGCGATTTTTAATGGTTCTTTAGATATAAAAAACTCATTACGATGCTCCCATCTTCTCTTGTTTGTTATTCATGATTTTTTAATTTAAGGGGTTTAGAAATGTCAGTTCGTCATACTTTCCGTCCAGCACTACTTGCAATCAGCCTCGTTGCTGCAAGCTTTGCTGCTCATGCAGATTCAAATGAATTACTCAATGTATCGTATGATCCAACGCGTGAATTATACGCATCTTTTGATGATTCATTTGCTAAATATTGGGAAGGCAAAACACATCAGAAAATCAACATTAAGCAATCACACGGTGGCTCTGGTGCACAATCTCGTGCAGTCATTGATGGTCTAGGTGCAGATGTCGTGACACTGGCACTGGCGGCGGACATCGATGCGATTGCAGATAAAGCCGATTTATTACCCAAAAACTGGCAAGCACGCTTACCGAACAATTCGACGCCTTACACATCTACCATCGTTTTCTTGGTTCGCAAGGGCAATCCAAAAAACATTAAAGATTGGGGCGACATTGTAAAACCAGGTGTTGAAGTCATTACGCCAAATCCAAAAACATCTGGCGGTGCACGTTGGAACTACCTTGCGGCATGGGGCTGGGCAAAATCGTTACCAGGTGGTAACGATGAAAAAGCGCGTGCATTCGTACAACAAGTTTATGCGCACACTAAAGTACTCGATTCTGGTGCTCGCGGCGCAACCACGACATTCGTAGAGCGCGGTCAAGGCGATGTGCTGTTAGCATGGGAAAACGAAGCGTATCTTGCAAAACGTGAAGCGGGCGACAAATTCGAGATCGTCACACCAAGCAAATCAATTCTGGCTGAACCGCCTGTTGCAATCGTTGACAAGAATGTAGACAAACATGGCACACGCAATCTTGCGACTGCTTACTTGAACTATCTGTATTCACCTGTCGGTCAAGAGATTGCGGCACAAAACTTCTATCGCCCACGCAATGCTCAAGTTGCAGCGAAATACGCGAAGAACTTTGCACCAGTCAAGCTGTTCACCATTGATAAAGAGTTTGGCGGTTGGGACAAAGTCCAAAAAACTCACTTCGCTAATGGTGGTGTCTTTGACCAAATCGTCCTTGCCAACGCAAGTGCAAAATAAACAGCCATTTGACTTACTCACAACCACAAACATGTAAAGGTAACGAATATGACAACACTTATTCTTCCTGGTGTCGGTGGTAGTGAGTCAGAGCATTGGCAAAGTTGGCTTGAACACCAACTCGATGACGCAAAACGCATCGAACAAGCAGATTGGAATAATCCTATTCTCCATACTTGGCGACAACCGCTGGATCACGCACTACTCACTGCAACTGATCCAGTGTGGATTGTGGCACATAGTTTCGGCTGTTTAGTCACGATGTCTGCGCTATCCAGTCGAGTTCTCGCACGCAAAGTCGCTGGCGTCTTACTGGTTGCACCCGCATCACCTGAACGTTTTACTTTGGCTGGTTTTACGCGACTGACCTATGACGAACACAAAGAAAGTCCTGCATTACTCAGTCGTGTTTTACCTCGCGCACCGCTTGGCCTGCCCATTCGAATGATCGCCAGTCGATCTGATCCTTGGCTCGATTTTGAGAAAGCAGAATGGTGGGCAACGCGTTGGGGTGCGAAATTAGTCGATTTGGGACATGCAGGTCATATCAATGTCGCAGCGGGTTTTGGGGCATGGCCGCAAGTGATTAATGAACTGAATACTTTGAAATCCAGTTCGCAATTCGCCAAACCATTTTTCCATCGACACCAAGGATTGACCCAAGCAGCGTCAAACCAATCAGATATTGATTACCAAGCAGCAAAGAAATCGGCAGGTTTAAGAAACTAGCTTTTTAGAAACTTTTTAGAAATTATCAATAAATACGCTTTAAATTAAGAGGCATATCATGAGTGCAACACGCGTTCTACCCGGGTTTAAGTTGTCATTGGGCTTTACGCTAGTGTACTTATCCCTCGTTGTTCTGATTCCGTTATCAGCGGTCTTTATCCGTGCTGCGGGAATCAGTGAAGCTGACTTAGTTAGCTTGATTCAATCACCTCGTGTGCAGGCGTCGTTTTTCCTGAGTTTTGGTTCGTCACTGATTGCTGCGCTCATCAATGTTTTCTTTGGATTATTGCTGGCGTGGTCACTGGTTCGTTATTCATTTCCTGGTAAGCGCTGGGTTGATGCACTGATCGACTTGCCATTTGCATTGCCCACTGCTGTCGCTGGTATTGCTCTTACGACACTCTACGCCAGCAACGGCTGGATCGGTCATCTTCTTGAACCTTGGGGTTTGAAAATTGCTTACACGCGCATCGGTGTGACGCTGGCATTGATTTTTATCGGTTTACCTTTTGTCGTACGAACCGTACAACCTGTGTTAGCTGATCTTGAAATTGAGTTGGAAGAAGCGGCAACAGCACTCGGCGCACAACGCTGGCAAACCATCTGGTACGTGATTCTCCCTGTCCTCTTTCCTGCATTATTGACAGGTTTTGCTCTGGCTTTTGCACGTGCAGTCGGTGAATACGGTTCAGTGATTTTTATCGCGGGCAACATCCCGCTAAAAACTGAAATTGCTCCACTGCTCATCGTATCTCATCTGGAAGAATACGATTATGTAGGCGCAACAGTCATTGCTGCAATCATGCTGGTTATTTCTTTTATTTTATTGTTCTTGATTAATATTTTACAAAATTGGGCTAGTCGAAAAACTGGGCGGTCTGCGGTGTCATGAGAATGAATATATAGCTCATTGAACCTGTCGAAATGTGCGGTGATACGCATCAACTACACTTCGACAAGCTCAGTGAACTAACGAACAAAACATTAAAATTTTGCAAATTGTGAGTGTGTGATTATGGCTATTGGATCTTCTTTAAGCGCATATGAGTTGGCAGAACGACTCCAGCGCAACGATTCGACGCGTGAAGCAGGCTGGGTACGCAGATTGGTTTTAGCGATTAGCTTGGTATTTTTTGCATCGTGTTTGTTATTGCCTTTGATCCTTGTTTTTGTCGAAGCCTTTCGCAATGGCTATCACACATATCTTGAGGCATTGGTGAGTCCTGATACCCTATCTGCAATCAAGCTAACTTTGCTCACGGCAGTTGTTGCAGTTCCTGTGAATGTGATTTTTGGTTTGGCTGCCGCTTGGGCGATTGCTAAGTTTCAATTTCGCGGAAAAGCGCTGCTAACCACACTGATCGATCTACCGTTTTCGGTATCGCCTGTCGTGGCTGGTTTGATGTTAGTGCTGGTATTTGGGAGTCGTGGTTGGTTAGGTCCTTGGCTGAGCGATATTGATTTTCGTGTGATTTACACGCCGCTGGGCATCATCTTGGCGACAGTGTTTATTACTGTGCCGTTTGTCGCGCGAGAGCTGATTCCACTGATGGAAGCGCAAGGAACAGAGGAAGAAGAAGCCGCCATTGTGCTGGGTGCAAATGGCTGGCAAACCTTCTGGCATGTGACTTTGCCAAACATCAAATGGGGTTTGTTATACGGCGTGATTCTATGTAATGCACGCGCAATGGGTGAGTTTGGTGCGGTCTCGGTAGTATCAGGACACATCCGCGGTGAGACCAATACACTGCCCCTGCAAGTTGAGATTTTGTACAACGAATATAGTTTTAGCGCAGCGTTTGCCGTTGCGTCACTACTTGCATTTCTCGCGTTAATTACCTTGTTGATTAAGACATGGGTTGAAGGTCGTGCCTATAGCGATGCAAAAAGCAATGATGCGAAATCCAACTAATTCAACAACCGTTTAATGACCCTATTTTATTTGCAGATTAAAGAGAACGAATATGAGCATTCAAGTTAAAAATATTGATAAATTCTTTGGTGATTTTCATGCGCTCAAAGACATTTCACTAGACTTCCCTGAAGGCGAACTCGTCGCCCTACTTGGTCCATCAGGCTGTGGCAAAACCAGTTTGCTTCGCATTATTGCTGGACTAGAAAGTGCCGATCATGGTCACGTTTTATTGGAAGGTGAAGACGCGACAGCAACGCACGTTCGTCAGCGTCAAGTTGGCTTCGTATTCCAGCATTACGCGCTATTTCGTCACATGACGGTGTTTGATAACGTGGCTTTTGGTTTACGTGTGCGCCCTCGTAAAACGCGTCCAAGTGAGACTGAAATCAAACGCCGCGTGCACCAGCTTTTAGAACTGGTGCAACTCGACTTTTTGGCTGATCGTTTCCCTGCACAACTGTCTGGTGGACAGCGTCAACGCATTGCGCTTGCTCGTGCACTTGCCGTTGAACCACGTGTGTTGTTACTTGATGAACCGTTTGGTGCACTTGATGCCAAAGTCCGCAAAGAGCTCCGCCGTTGGTTACGTAATCTGCATGACGAGTTGCACATTACTTCAATCTTCGTCACCCACGATCAGGAAGAAGCACTCGAAGTTGCAGATAAAATTATTGTGATGAATCAAGGTCGCGTAGAACAAATCGGAAGTCCTCGCGAAGTTTATGAAAAACCAGCCACGCCGTTTGTATTTGACTTCTTGGGACAAGCGAATCGTTTCGAAGGTCGTATCAATGGTCAACAATTGCAGGTCAATCAAGACACATTGGCTTTGCCTGCGTCGTACCATCAAGGTGATGTGATTGCGTTCGCGCGCCCACATGAACTAGAAATTCAAACAACACAACAAGGTTCATCTTCTCTGGCTGCGACAGTTGTTCGCGAAGTTTGGATTGCAGGTCAAACTCATGTCGAAGTGGTCAATACAGAAGGTCAAATTTTAGAAATCAGTTTAGCCGCTGAGAATCTTAAAGCGCTCGATCTCAAACCACAGCAGCAAGTCTGGGTCACGGCGAAGAACTTACATGTCTTCGAACAAAGTCAGACCGAACACGTTGAAAAAAAATCCGCTTAATTGCGGATTTTTTTGTGTTTATACTGGTCATCATATAAAAATCCAAATAGGGTGCGCACAGCGCATCAACTCATCAGGATTTATTTGGAATTGGTGCGTGGTACGCGCCCTATAATCTACTCTCGTCTCAGCTGAGGATATTTTTTTAAAGCAATCTCATACTCTATTCGTCGTTCAGGATATTTGTCGATAAATTCTTTAAAAGAATCATTGGTTATTTTCCAAAAAGATATACTATTCAAAATGACTTGTTTATCTTTTGAGTTAAGATTCTCTATCCAAAAAGCTTCTTGATCACCTGCTAATATTATTTTTTCCAGTTCTTTACGCTCTTTTCCTTGTATGAAAGGATATTCAAGAGTGGTTTTGCCATTTAAATACAATCTTTCGATAGACCAATCAGGCTCTCCTGAAATATCTGAACCATATTGGTTATCAAATAAATCCTCTAAGAATCCTGCAAAGCTATTAGAACGTAGTGGATTAACACTATCAACCATGCCCAACATTATCCATGAAAGAGTCTCATACAAAGTGTATTCATGGTCAAAATAATTGTCGTAAATAGCCATGATTTAACAACTCCGGATAGACTCTAGGGCCTTGTGGTATTGCATCAGCAAGCGTAGTAGAGTTCAGCCCATCCATAGGCATCTAAATTCATATACTCTGTACCACACCAGCTCAGCGTCTGTATTCAAGTTTTTCAAATGTATCACAGCAAAAAAACCAGTGCACACCATAAACTTTCTTTTTTCAAATCACCACGCCTACCCCGTCCAAACAACAAGAAGTAAAGAAATCTCATATCCAAAATAACTAAAAAACTTATCCAATATTGTTATATAGGATAAGGTTTTATTTATTAAATATTCATATAGAATACCTACAAGACATCGATTTATTCATAAACAAATTTTCTTGGTCTCACGAGACAATTTGTTTATTAAATTGATTAATCAAGTATTTTTTAGAGAAATAAACGTAGGACTATCTCACTATGAACTTCCAACAACTACGGATCATTCGAGAAACGATCCGCCAAAAATACAACCTCACCGAAGCCGCCGCTGCGCTCTACACCTCGCAATCAGGCGTGAGTAAACATATTAAAGATCTCGAAGATGAGCTTGGTGTTCAACTCTTTATCCGCAAAGGTAAACGCCTTCTGGGTCTCACCGATCCTGGTCTAGCACTATCCACCATCGTTGATCGGATGCTGATCGACGCAGACAACATCAAACGCCTCGCTGCCGACTTCACCGCAACCGATGAAGGCGAACTGATCATCGCGACTACTCATACGCAAGCATGCTACGTCCTGCCACCCATCGTCGCGCGATTTAAGCAAGCATTCCCCAAAGTGCATTTGGTTTTGCAACAAGCCAGCCCCGTAGAAATCGCAGAACTGGTTGCGCATGGTGAAGCGGATATTGGGATTGCAACAGAATCGCTCGCCAGCTATCCGCAACTGGCATCATTTCCGTACTACAACTGGCAGCACAGTTTGATCGTACCACAAGGACATCCACTGTCTCAGCAGCAAACCATCACGCTATCAGACTTGGCAAAGTGGCCACTGGTCACGTATCACGGCGGTTTTACGGGTCGCTCTAAAATTGACGATACCTTTAAACAAGCCAATCTCAAACCAGACATCGTTATGTCAGCACTGGATGCGGATGTAATTAAAACTTACATTGAATTGGGCATGGGCGTTGGCATTGTTGCGTCGATTGCATTCAATCCTGAGCGTGATCGTCGATTGCAACAAATTGAGACGTCATTGTTTGGCAACAACACCACATTGATTGCGGTACGCCGTAACCATGTCTTACGTGGCTTTGCATATAAATTTATTGAATTGTGTAATGCCAGCTTAGATATCAATAGTGTCCGCGAGGCGGCATTGTCGGAAGAAATTTGAAGTTAAAAGCAAATACATGATCACGATATGGTCATGTATTTGCTGTATTTATTATCATTTAAATTCGAAATAGTTACTGAAAATTTATTATCGTTATTAGAATTAAAAAACCCGCACTAGTCTCATCCTGATAGCGCGGGTTCCACATTTTAACATCCTGTTATTGCATCCTTACCGATCTTAGTTCATCATGAACTAATTTCGTTTACATCCTACGGCTGTCCTTCCCTTTGGCATTCCATGCCGACTTCCCTGTGCCGTGAAGCTATTATGTCTATTTACGATGTACGGTAATAGTGTCAAGAAACGTCAATTTATGTAAGCAATCGCGTACATTCTGTCTAACAATTAATAATGCTGTGCTATTTCTCGGTCAATATGTGCCTTTAAACCACTAATCCGATTACTCTTTTTATGAATAGCATTCAGCAATATCGTTTTGTCTGACCAAACTTGAATACATTGTTTCGCACGTGTAATCGCCGTATAAACCAGCTCTCGCATCAACATTTCTTCAGCACTTGCATCCAAAACCATCGCGACGACACTAAATTCTGAACCTTGAGACTTATGAATGGTCAGCGCAAACGCCGTTTCAATCTGTTCAGGCGGTAGACGCGTCGCCGCAATTGGCGCTGTACGATCAGGAAAATAAATCCACAGTCGTCCATCCTCGTCAGTCAAGCACACGCCGATGTCACCATTCGACAGCCGCAATCCGTAATCGTTACGTGTCACCATTACCGGCCGCCCGACATACCAGCCACCGCTTCGCACGTTTTGATCATTCAATGCATCTTGTAAATATTCGCCTAATAACTGATTAATGATATTTGCACCAAAATCACCGTGACGCTGCGCGCAGAGCACACGATATTGATCAAAGGCTGTAAACAAGGCTTTGACTTGATCTTCAGACAAAGGATGCGAAGCAAACTGTAGTGACTTCAAAGAAGCGACATATGCAGAGAAACCCTGCCACAATTGTTTAAAAACCGAATCTTTCTGCATCGTGCCTAAATCAAAATATTGAACTTGGGCTTTTCCAGTCAACGCTGTCAGTACCGAAGCATCATCCTGCTGCAAAACACCATTTGCCAATAAGCCAATGCCTTCATCGGCTTTAAAGCGATTACTTTCTTGTAAATGCACACGATAAGGTTTCAGCGCATCTGATGCCCCAAGATCCGCGAGTACTGCACCTGCATCCACCGCTGCTAACTGATCAGCATCTCCGAGAATAATGACCCGCGTTCCCACCGCAATCGCATCAAACAACAAACTGGCTAATGCCAAATCCAACATCGACCCTTCATCAATAATAATCAGATCAAACGGTAAGGTTTCATAGCGATGGTAACGCGGCGTACTCCGCCCACCCAATCCAAGCAAGCGGTGAATAGTTTGAGCACTTTGGACTTTTAAGTTCTTAATGTTGGCACTGGCAAATTCAGTCGCCAAAACGCTTTGCATCCGCTGTGCCGCTTTTCCTGTTGGTGCAGCAAGTGCAACACGTAAATGAGGTTCAGCTTGTTGTAAGGCTTTGACAATCCGAGCGAGCGTATAGGTTTTTCCTGTGCCTGGCCCGCCTGTAATCAGCGTAAACGGTGACTTTGCTGCTAATTCAACAGCTTGTTTTTGTAAATCTTTGAGCGACGTCTCTGTACTCAAATCGACATGCGCAGCTTTTGGCGCGGTTTCTGGATTTAATAGCGCAGCCAGACGTTCTGCTAACTGCCACTCTTGCTGCCAATGTCGATAGAAATAGAGATACTCTCCACTATTTTGCTCATCGCTCATGATCACCAATGGCGCAGGTGTTTCCAGTGCAGATTCATCACGCACAAATAACGGATGTGATAAATCGATACTTTCAGAGGTACGCTGAATGCACGTGTCACCCTGTTCCAATGCCTGACCAAGATCAAGAATACATTGGGCAATCGATTGTTTACTCGCTTCATCTGTTTGCGGGAACTTGGCTAATAAATGCGTAGACAGCACCTCATACCACGTCGGTAGTGGTGTTGCTTGTGCAGAGCCTTTCGACTTGATCAAACTACTCATACTGCCCTCCTACTACACTTGCCACCACATCATGTCGACGCGCACCCGCTTTACCCAGTAACTCGTCCACATCCAAAATCAACTGCGGATCAGGCTGCCAATGCACGACTCCAGTTTGATTCGACTTAGCGTCCATCCCACGCAAATACAGATAAACCGCACCACCGAGATGTTTCTCAATCTGATAATCAGCTTTGCGGACTTTGAGATAACGATGCAGCGCAACCAGATACAGCGTCGCCTGTAGCCAATACCCTGAATGCGTCATGCTGTCTTGCATCGCAGCGACACTGTAATCAGACATCGTGTTTCCTAAATGATTACTTTTATAATCAGCGACATAGAATTGATCATCATGCTCATAGACTAGATCAATGAATCCTTTTAAATAACGAATCGCATGGGTTTTATTAAAATTCGGTACGGGAATATGATCCTTCGCCAAGCGCTGAACAATTGCATCGCCATCAATCCGTTCATTTTGCAAAAATAAATGAAACTCCATCTCACGTACCCGTGCATTAAACTTAAGCGACGCAAGCGTTGCTCCACGCGGTAAAGGCGCGCTGAGAATATCCTGAAACCACGGGACTAACGAATCTGGATCAATATCAGGAATGCCAAAATTTTTCATCTGCTTAGCGAAGGTATTGGTCCATTTTTCAGGATTATTTTCATCGAAACGCGGATCCATATATTCCAAAATTTGATGCAAGCAATTACCCGCATTCGCACCACGCTGAAAGGTAAAGCGGACATTATCGGAGTCAAATGCTATTAAGCCTTCCCCTTCAAGGGGAAGGCTTGGTTGGGGATGGTTTTGAGGGGAAGAAGCTATATCTTCAAAAACAGTTTCTTCCGCAAAGGATTCCTCCTCCCCATATTCAGGTAAATCCACCGCTGCTGCTAACTTAGCTGGTTCCACATCACGCACCAACGCACTAAAGCTCGTCATGCCCCATGATTTAAATTGGCGCTGGGCAATATCGCGCGTCGCAAGCTGATCCATTTTTGCGTGAGGCGGAGTATATTTCCATGCAGTATCTTGTGAAATGGGATTTTCAATACTAATTAAACTTGGATGTCGATTCGCAAAATCAACCGCGCCATTCGGTAACCAATGGTCAAATGACGGTGGTTCAAGACCTTTTGTCTTCGTTATTTTTTGGAATTTAAGGAACAAATATTGGCGATACTTGGCGCGAGTGAGTGCGACATAGAGTAAACGGCGCGACTCTCCTTCCTCGCGATCATAATGCTGTTGAAGCAATGCTTCATCCGATTCACCAAAGCCAAGAGTTCGTTGTTCATTTTCTAAGTAAAATGTCACGTCTGGATTTTTAGTCTTCTTATCCTTAATCCCAACTGCAAATACGATAGGAAATTCCAGTCCTTTTGAACCATGAATGGTCATCAGTTGCACACCGCTGTGACTTGGCAGTGGACGCTCAACTTCGTCACCCCGTTCGCTTGGTTTGGCAATCTGACGCAGTAACCAAGCGAGTAAATGATGCGCACCAACATGACGTTCGCTTTGTCGATGCAACAGCTCAATCAAATGACGCAAATTGACCAAATGCCTTTCGCCACTTTGACCAAGCTCGCCTTCTCTCGCATCACCCAGCGCGGCGAGTCGTTGCCAAATTTCATAACGTGAGGCGATCCGTTGCCATGCGGTTAAAAATCCAGACTTCGCCCAAACTTGTGCATCAATTGCAAAAGCGGCTTGCTGCTCCGCTAAATCCAAAGATTGGCTTTCAAGCGCATCGAGATCCGCTAAAGTCTTGCCAATCAAAAGACCCGACAAAGCACGTCTAAAATAATCCTCACGATATGGCGATAACATCAGTTGCATGATCGCAGCCAAATCGTAAGTCAAGCTACTGCGAAAGACACTGGTTTTCGACTGTCGCCACACGGGAATATTCGCTGCCTGCAACTCGCTCTCAACGATATTCAACTCACGATGTGAGCCAGCTAACACTGCAATATCTTGCGGAATAACCGCTTGTCCTTCGATCTGTAAATGCCCAGTTTCACTAGCTTTCAGTAGCTCAATAATGCGATATGCCGTTTGTTTCAGTTCATCCGTATCTTCGGTCAGTTGCACAAAACGTAGCGGCGTTGGATTCTCGACTCCATCATCAACCAATGGCGCATGATTGCGGGCAGCGGGTGAGACTTCAGGGTAATCGACACCATCACCCAGCTCTTTATTTTCGCTAAAGAACGCATTCACCGCCTGAACTAATGGTGCAACAGAACGCTGATTCTGATCTAAAGCATGGATATCACCCGCACCATTCACCTGCTCTTTTGCCGACAAATAAGTATGAATATCGCCACCACGAAACCCGTAAATTGCCTGTTTCGGATCACCAACCAAAATTAAGCAAGGCGCATCGGGATCGGTTTTATTAAAGTTATTTTGTGAAATGGCTTGCTGAATCGACTGCCGATAAACCAATCGAATGACTTGGTCTTGATCACTATTGGTATCCTGAAACTCGTCAACCAGTGCAATTGGATAGCGGTGACGAATCTGTTGTGCTAATGCCTGACCTGATTCACCTTCTAGTGCTTTTGCCAGTGAATGCATTTGCTCAGCAAATGTCGTTTCATTCAATTCAGCCAATAACGTCGGCAAATGTTCGCGCACGTACACGGAGATATGATGATGCAAATGAAACTGTGCCTGTTTGAGGCTCTCTAAAAACTGACGACGGATCTGAATAAAGTCATTCAAATACTGTGATTGAGAGGAGTTAACATGCGCTTGCAGCCAATCTAAGCCATTGCCTTCTTTATTAAAATTAGTTGAGAACTTCTGCTCTTCAAAGATACTCAACAGTTTCATTTCTGGACGCGACTCATCAATCGTCAGCAAATCCTCTAAGGTGATGGTTTGCATCAATTTGACGAGTGCTGGAAACGACTCATGATTTTTGGCAAAGATACGACCGCCGTAATAATAAGGCTTTGCGCGTTGCCAGACTTCCAACCAACTTGACCAATCCACATCCTGAATTTTCGTCTGAAAAGCCGTCAACACATCTGGATCAAATGTGAAATTATTAACAGGCGCAATCTCAGCACTGAGGAAGTTGAGCGTCGTTTTGACGACACCCTCATGATCATCAATGTCAGTGATCGAATTAGTCAACACCAACATTTCAATCAAACGTGGATCTTGCTGACTCCGCCACTGCCGCAGCGCATCATGAATGAGTTGTTGCTTTAATTCCTCTTCTTGCTCGCTAATCTCTCGCGGCTCGCCTTGCCCTGTATCAAAAGCAAATTCACGCAAGATTTTTTGGCAAAAGCTATCTAAGGTATTGATAAATAATTCATCAAACGTATCCAATGCCAACTTTAATTGGTCGCAGGCCTCTTTTTTTGCTTGCGGTGACAATTTGGCTAATAACGACAATCCCAAGACATCATTCGCATCGGTCGCCTTGATCATCGCACGCGAAGGGTCAGCCACAGCGATTTGTAATAATAATCCAATCTCTTGAATTCGTTTGCGAATCCGATCTTGTAATTCTGCCGCCGCTGCGCGGGTAAAGGTCGTTGCGACAATCTGTCTCGTCTGTAACTTTCGCTCAACCAACAAGCGCACAATCAGTGCGGACAACGCCCACGTTTTCCCTGTACCCGCAGAGGCCTCAATCAAATGCATCCCATACAATTCAAGGTCAAGCGCAGGTGTCGCAGGAACCTCTGGGGTTGGTGAAGCCGTTGTATTTGTAGTCATTCGGTGCTCCCCTGCACAGTATCATCCTCGACAACCGTATGTCGCACAATCGGTTCATACAAGGTTTCAGCATACAAATTAAAGAACCGCGCAAACGCCTCGACCACATCCTGACCTTGCAGAACAAACTGCCAATCGGGATGCAACGCACATTCTTCATTCTGGTTCGAGGGAATCGGAGAATTAAAATCATTGCCCAGCCATTTGTCAGCTAATAACTCAAACGATTTAGTCTTGAGCTCATCCGTTTTTTTATCAATAGAGAACGCATCCAAGGTCAAACTAGGCGGCAACACAAATGGCTGTTGCGCAGCGATTTGCCAAACATGCAACCAATCCTGCAAATACTTCACCGCCGCCTCAGCCACAATCGGCTTGGCGACTAAAGTCTGTGTGCTATAGACCACAATCCGTTGACCACGACCCTGCGCCACATCATCTTCCGTCGTCGCACGCCACACTTGCCAGAGCAAATGCTCCAGCCAAAATCTTACCCGATGGCGACCCCTGCCATTACTTGCCGACTGACCCAGCCAAATTGTCGCTGGTTTATCTGTTGGCACACGGATCGACAATTGCCAATGTGATGAGCCTCCCTCATTAAATGAGTGCAGCTGTTGATGTGTATCGGGAATCGTTAATAGCCTTTCCGTGATTGGCGTCACCACACCACCATATTGCTGCATCCGTTGTTCAATAATGGATTGCTCACGCACACTTTTTTTCCAATACGCCTCGCCTGCCACGCCAACAGGCAACGCAGCAACCCATTGTGTCGATTGCAATTGCTTCTGGTTTTGTTTCGATAATTGAAATTGATTTCGCAGCTGATATTCATCGAGTTTATTGAGTGTTAATGGCTCAAATGGCGACAAGCCTTCTTCCAAATATAATCGCCCAATCCGCGCCTGCGACAGAAAATGACGCGCAGGCTGCATGAGATCTTTAATCCATTGATCGGCTTTCATCAGACTTTCAGGCACAGAATAGCTGGATGTTTCAGCAGGTGAAATCCATGCAGATACAGGCTCATGATGAGCTTGATTAAGCTTTTTAGCCACTTCAAACCAAACGCCAGAGGCAGCTTGTGGCTCATCTGCATTAAAATTTTCACGTTCAAAAGGCAACAATGTATGCCAATGATGAATAGATTGATCCAGCGGAGACATCAATTTTGCAGGGTCATTAGCATCAGGTACTTTCGCCAAATGATCACGAAGAAAATCCATTAACTCCTGCACAGGCGCCGCAGGCAATCGTGGTTGATCATCCTGCACATCTCGACCGTTATAAAAAAGCCAGCACGCTTCAGAAGCCAACAACAACGCATCCAAAAACGCACCTAAATCATCTTCTGTACGCGCACGATCACCAATCACAGGCGGCAACGCACCAATCAAATCAAATGTATTTTTTTGCTCGCGCTGAGGGAACTTACCAGTATCCAAGTTCAACACGGCAATCAATCGATATGGCAGAGGACGCATCGTACCTAAACGCGCAAAGGTGACACTGCCCGTCGGAATCGAACTTTGCATGGCTTGAGTAAGCGTGGTTTGTAGTTCCTCCAACACGAAACGTAATGGTAATTGGATTTCCACTACTTCTGTTTCTGTCAAATTCTCTTTCGTCACCAATGCAGAGTTTGCGTTTTTTTCCATATCATCCAAGGCTTGGATAATGCTCGTCCAGCCACGCGTATCACGCTCAGAGGCAAAGGCTTGTTGTAACTCAGTACGCAATATTGCGATCCAATCTGACACGCTTCGCTGTATCAGTAATTGCCCACGATGTGCATCCAGCTCGTGATAAATCTGCTCCAAAATCGCAATCAGCTCGAAGTCATCACGCATCAGAGTCGTCATCGGCAAGCAATCGACATACATCGTATCGACAGGCATTGCCATGCCGAGAATCAAGCGATCTAGCGCAAACCGTAGGGTGAAGCGAACATCAGCGTCATGTGACAACAACGTTCGACTCAGATGCTCACCATCAAAACCGCGTCTAAAACCCGCTTCAACCAGTAATTCACCGATTCGCGTCACTTGATCAACACTTAAGCCATAGCTTTGCTGCACAGGCAACAGCGCCAACCAATCGAGCAATGTTTCACACGATAAACGCCCAACCAATAAGTTAAAACGCCCCGTCAACGCCTGCCACAACGCATCCACTTCAGGCGAAATCAGACCTGTGATTTCAATCGGCACATGAATTTCATTACGAGAATCAAATGATGATGAGGAAGGAAATACCGCGCGAATCAGCGGTGCAACATCATTCAGATCTGGCACTAAAACTAAAATATCACTTGGTTTACGTCGCTCATTAGCAGGAACATCAGCACCTAACCATTGAATAATTTCCTCACGCAACACTTCAAGCTGACGTAATGTCGAATGGCAAGCATGAATCGCTAATGAATTATCGGCGGAACTGAAATCCCAATTCTTCACATTGGATAAATCTAAAGCATGCTGCTGAATATGCTGCAAGACTGTAGGCTCGTCTTCATGCGCAGTTTGGACAAACGCATCATGCCAACTTTCTTGAATACCGAGTGCCTGTAAGCCTTGAAAGGACTCGCCTTCGACAAATTCACCACCAGACAGTTGAACCAAAAGTTTAAACACATCACGCGACTGTTTACCCATCCGCGTCAACAGCGGATGCGTTTCACGCAATTCAACGCCTTCACCTTGCTCACTCTGCCGACGCTGCAACCAGCGTGCATCGACCAAATCTGCCCAATACTCTTGCGAAGGGTTGTAATGCAACAATGCCACATCGACATATTGCGCAAGCTGGCGTAGAAACATCAATTCCGCAGGTGGCAGTTGAATCACCGTAAAAATCGTCACACTACGCGGTAATTTTTTGACCAAACTTGGATCGTTTTTCAAAGCTAACCAGAATCGAGAGACTTCTGCTTCACGTTGTTCAAATACATCTTTGAATAACGTTTTCCATAACCACGCCTGCCAGATTTGCATATCAGCATAGCGTTCAATCAACCATTCAGGTTTATCTCGACATAAGACTTTGAGATTAAGAAACTCACCACGCCCCCAAAGACGCAACCAATCCGCACGATACGTCACATACCCTGCAAAGACTTGTGCAATCTGTGATGACAACACCCAGATCGTGCGTTTCACTTCTGCGTCGTTATCGGCTTGGCGAGAGGATTTATGCGTATGATGTTGCTGGCTGACAATTTTTTTTAATAAAAATCCAAGCGCATGAATTGCAGCCTCATCTTTTTCTGAATTGACAGCTTTTGAACTGTCTTGTGTTGTAAATGCCTGACTGTAAATCTGCCAGATATAGGCAAAAATCTGCCAACGCATAATCGACGCAGACAGCGGCGCTTGCGGTGCACCATTAATTAATTTTTGTTCCGCATCACGTTCAGCCAATCGTCCATACAAATCCCACTGAAACGCACCCATAAAGTCAGTCGACACTTGAGCGACAATGCCTTGCGTGCTGGCAAGGTGTAACTTCAGCCAAACGCCTACACCATGTGATGGAATTAAGATCTGACGCGGCTCGAACACACCAATCGGATGCTCATCAAAAAACGCCAACATCTCATTAAAGAGGCTTTCTATGCGTTGGCTTTGAATAATTTTAAGCATCAATCAAACTCAATTTTCCATAATTATTGGTTTTAGCAAAAAACCGCACAAAACACGCTACATCTAAACATGTTTTCGCTATCGTTTCATCTCATGTTTTGGGTATGATGGATTCGAGAGCAATTTTTTCGCATCTAATTCAATCTCTATTGAAATTTAAGGCTTTCTAACACCAACTCATGTTTATTTTAAAGAAGGGCTTCTTATGAAAATCGACAAGATCACAAACATTATTGATCCTGCACTTGATCTCGATGCGATTCGCGAAGAATGCCTTGAACTGATGAAAACTCGTGCGTATGTCTCTGCGGGGATTTCCGCCATTCCAGTGCCTTTACTCGATGTCGCCGTTGATGCCGGCATGCTCAACCAACTTCTCCCTGAAATTAGCATCAAGTTTGGTCTAGAAAAAGAAAAACTGGCAGCGATTAATTTTCAAACTGGTGATATTCGCTGGCGTGAGCTGGGCAGTCGAAGTCTCGCCTTTGCAGGACTCGTTGCTACACGTAGTGCTACGCGCCTGTCTATTCGCGGACTCGGAGCACGAATCGTATCACGCACAGTGGTTAAATTTATTCCTCTCGGAGGCCCAATCATTGCCGCATCTATGGGCTACTTCGTCTTTAAAAAAATTACCACCAACCACATCAACGAATGCTATGAACTTGCAAAAGAACTGCAAGGTAAGGGCAAAAAAACCTCGAAAAAATAAGAGCTGTTCACAGAACGCCATGCATCAAAGTCCCTCTTAGAGAAAGAGGGATTTAGGGAGACTTGAAAGCGTAATATCAATCAATTACATCTTTCAAAACAAACACTATCACGATTTCAACACAGCTTCCAATCGTCGATTTAAGGATTCTAGCACTGCCAATCGTGCGGTTAATTTATCATCTGTCGCTACGATAATCCACGGTGCCTCAGCCGTATTCGTCTGAGCAAAAACATCCGCAGCAGCTTGTAAATAATCATCCCAACGTTTCCGATTGCGCCAATCATCGGATGTAATTTTGAACCGCTTATGCGGCGTTTCCTGACGCGCCAGAAATCGACGCTCCTGCTCATCACTACTGATCGATAACCAGAATTTAATGATAATTGTGCCACCAGAGGTTAAATCCCGCTCAAAGTGATTAATTTCTGCATAGGCACTTTGCCACTCACCAGCTCGCACAAATCCCTCAACACGTTCAACCAAGACTCGCCCATACCATGACCGATCAAAAATCGACAGATTCGTCACGGCGTGTTCTCGCACAAAATCTGGTACAGGCAGTTTGGACCAAAAACGCCATAAATACGGATGACGCATCTCATGCGGTTCTGGTGCCGAAATCGGAAAAACTTGATATTGTCGTGGATCAAGTGGCTCCACAATCCGACTAATCGTTCCGCCTTTTCCTGCTGCATCCATACCTTCAAACACAAGGACAATCGATCGACGATCACATTGATGAACTAACTTGGCTAATTTAGCTTGAGCATCTTTAAGACGTGCTTTATAAGTTTCTTTTTCCAGAACCGTTTGATCTGGTGCCAGCAAAGCCGCTGGAATTTCTGCGGACTTCCAACGTCTATTCGCGGGTGCTGTCGGCAATCGTGGCTCACGCAATGCACTCAACACAACATGTCCAAACTCTAAATCTCTCTCCGTAGGATCTTGTCCATCAATATCAATCCAATCAATTCCAAGGTCGGCACGAAGTTTTTTCAATTCGTCATATTGGTCTTTTTTTCGCCAATCCAATCCATGTAAATGCAACCAATGCTCTTCACTTTTTTTCACGCTATCCAAGCGCTCTTGTAACCGTTCCCATGACAGATCAAACCAACACTTACAAACCGTAATCCCTTGCGCGCGTAAATCCTGCTCAAATGCATGAAGACGTTCAATCTCACTCCGAAATCGCTCACTCGTCATTTCTGGCACTGAAGAAAGATCCGAATTTGATTTTTCTTTATTGTTTTTCTTAGTATTCTTGGCATCCTTACGCTTCTGTTCTTGTAAATAGGTCATCCTTGCCTGAAGCAAATCACCATACCAACTGCCAAACAGAATAACAATTTCACCTTTTTCGGGAAGTAGTGCAGCATCTTGTAACCAAAGCGGTGAATGAGGTGGCACTGGCAATCTTGCCTTGACCTTAAACAAACGGGGATCAGCCCATCCACGCAGTTGCTTAAGCGCCTCTCCCTTGCCCGCAAGCTCCATACCACTCATGAGAATCAACACCCCTCGCCCACGCGGCTTATTTCTGGTGTCATGCAAGGTATATTGGGCTTCAATTAACGCAAGTCTAAGACTTTCTGGGCTATGTCGCCCATTTGCAAATCGCTGGCTACTCGGCATATTTTCTGACTGCTTTAATCCATTTGTTGAGGCTTTTATTGTTGATGAAAATTCACTCATCTTTTCTCGTCCTTTTTAGAAGTCATTAAATTAACCATTAGATGCAGTAAAGTGATCCATTGATCATTTTTGCACTTGCCTTTCGACCATTCTTAGCGTAAAAAGTCAAACCGTACCACATAGTACTTTAGTGTATTTATTACCCACTTTTGTATCTGGTGCTGGCCTCATCTCTTGACTTTGACACCCTACTCTCACGAAAAGAATGCTTATGTCTAGCTTAGCACCGTTAATACAAACTCTCGCCCGTTATCGCACGCTTGAATTCCATCATAATCCTCAACTCGCTGCGCGGCTATCGGCAATACAAAATTGGCAAAAAAAACGGATGCAGCATGTCCATGCCGAGCTTTTTTCAATCCCAGAACACCATTTGATGACCCAGTACTTTCTGAATCAATTGTACGGTGGATCAAACTTTAATGTGCTGGCAGAACAATGCGAACGTGTCCTTCAAACGGCCAAAACCTTTGAAGGATTACTTCCTGCCAGTGTGATCAATACCGCGCTCAAAGCCACTGAACTTTCTGTGCTTGCCATCGAACTCGATCAGGAGTTGGCTCTACGTCTAGACCGTGATTTGCTTGATGATCGTCAAGATCCAGCAATTAATGATCAACAAATGATTCAATTATGCCGATCAGCGAATCAACTCAGTGCTCGTTTTCATCAATTCGACCTTCTCGATGAACTCGGAGATAGCCTCGACAAATATGTGCGCTCTAAAGTCATTCACAGCATTTTTAAACTTTCTAAAGGTTTATCAACACGCTATGGACTCAATTCACTCTATCAATTTACAGATGAAGGTTTTGAAGCCATGAAACCGTTGAAATCCGCTAAAGATTTTGTGGGTGAATTTACACAAGGCGAACGCGCGATGATTCAGCAGGTTTATGCAGGTAACCCCAACCCTTTTGAACGACGCGCCAAACAAATTCAATCCCCTCGCATTGCAATGGCTTGACCCAAAAAACGTGAGACATAGCGTGATCTTCACTTTACGCTAATCGATTCTATTCCATGAGAATATCTTTTTAGGTTATCCTTCACTTAAGCTTCTCTATCCTACAAAAATCCCTATGTCCAATTTTGCACTCATGCAAGAGATGCTTCAGCATTATCGCACTCTTGAGTTTCATCAAAATCCATTACTTGCCGCACGACTCGCAATTATTCAAAATTGGCAAAAAAAACGGATGCAACATACACATGCCGCACTTTTTGCGGTTCCTGAACATCAGCTCATGACTCAATATTTTCTGACGCGGCTTTATGGCGGTGAGGATTTCGATATTTTGGCTGGGCAATTCGAACGCGTGATTAATGCCGCTAAAAAATTTGAACGACTGGTTCCATCAAGCACCATCCAAACAGGATGCGAAGCGATTGAATTAGCTGTACTTGCCATTGAGCTCGATGAGCAGCTCGCCAAATGCATGACTTCCGATTTTGTATACAATCAATTCGGTGAAATTGATGATGATTTTGCAGTGGATCTTTTTCATCAAGCAAACCAAACCGAATCTCGCTACCACCAATTAAATCTACTTGATAAACTGGGTTTCAATTTAGATAAATATGTCCGCTCATTTATCGTTCAAAGCGCATTTAAAGTATCCAGAGGCGCTGCGGAGCGACATCATTTTGACCCACTCTATCAGTTTTTAGGCGAAGGTTTTGCCGCAATGAAGCCACTCAAATCAGCCGAAGTGTTCGTTGGCGTATTTACGGAACATGAACGCCAAATCGTTGAAAGAATTCAATCAGGTACGCCAAATCCATTTCTACGTTAATTGCATCATCTTTAACTTTGCTTATGCAACAATAGTATACGCACTAGACCTGTACCCAATTGATCACATCACGTAGACTAGGACAATGTGATGACATCGTTGATGTTTATGATCTCCACTGTTTTGCTCCACTTATGCTCTACCTATTTGTATGGAAAGAAAAATGACTGACACAACAGACAACAGCAACACATCACCTAGCACGACGAATCTGTTTAACACCGCCCCACTTCCAGTCGGGACACCGCAAGGTCAGCAACAAACCTTGCCAGAGCACGCCCAAACTCAATACAGCAAGCCACAAGAACAACAAAACACGACAGCGCAAACCGCATCAAATTCGTCAAATAATATTGGTGAAACCACACACTTCGGTTTCAAGACTGTACCAACCGCAGAGAAACAAGCCAAAGTTGCAGAAGTCTTCCACTCTGTTGCAGCAAAATATGACTTGATGAATGACTTGATGTCGATGGGTATTCATCGACTCTGGAAGCGCTTTGCGATTACATTATCAGGCGTTCGCCGTGGTCAACACGTTTTAGATATTGCTGGTGGAACAGGCGATCTCGCCAAAGTATTTAGCCGTGAAGTCGGTGTCACAGGTCGAGTTGTCCTTTCTGACATCAATGAATCCATGCTAAATGTAGGTCGTGATCGCTTATTAGATGCAGGTTGTAGCAATGTCGATTTTGTTCTTGCCAACGCTGAGACATTAGCGCCATTTGCGGATGAAAGTTTTGATTTGCTCACGATCAGTTTTGGTCTGCGTAACGTCACCGACAAAGATGCCGCGCTGCGTTCGATGTACCGTGTACTCAAGCCAGGTGGTCGCCTACTCGTCTTGGAATTTTCGAAACCCGTATTTGAACCGCTCTCAAAAATCTATGACTTGTATTCCTTTACTGCTTTACCGTTCTTAGGAAAAGTCATTACCAATGATGCAGAAAGCTACCGCTATCTTGCAGAATCTATCCGTATGCATCCCGATCAACGCACGCTCAAGCAAATGATGGAAGCTGCGGGTTTCCAGAGCTGTGATTATCACAATCTGACAGGTGGAATTGTGGCATTACACCGCGGCTTTAAATAAAGCCTACTCTTGATGCGTATCACTTTGACGAGATGAATGGAAGATGATTACAACACTTGCCCTTGCTGCTTTCGAACGTCTACTCAATGATTGGATTGATCTAGACGCAGCGACGCGATTGAACTTCGATCAATTAGCGGGCAATCTCGACCAACCATCCAACAAATTACTGCGTATTGTGATTGATGCGCCCAATTTGTCAGTCGATGTTTTATTTGATCAAGGGCGTGTTCGTCTCGCACCCACGGCACTTGGGCAAGCAGAAACACAAACTGTATCGATCTTTGAACAACGCCCTTACGATAAGAAGCTTGCGCCAATTCTAGCCACCACCACCCTACACGTTCCTCATCTTGTCGCACTGGCAAAATTAGTCGGCGCCAAACCAGGTCAAACTGGCAATATCCCAATTCAAGGGGACATGTCCCTGCTGCAAGCGCTACAAAAAATTATGGCTCAAGCTGAACCCGATATTGCAGGTAAACTTGCGCCTCTCATTGGTGATATGCCCGCTCAGCAAATTGGTCAGTTTTTAAAACATGGACAAGATGCACTTAAGCAAACCAGTAAAACATTTATGGCGAATACTGAAGAATGGATTCAAGAAGACAGCAGGCTCTTTGCTCCACGCTGGCAAGCTGAAAGCTTTGCGGATAACATCCAAGACATGCAATCTGATGTTGAGCGTTTACAAGCACGTATAGCCCGCCTTCAAGCCGAGCAAACTCAACAATGATGCATTTGTATCGCCACATACTCACTGATCTTGATCTTATGTCTGATCAAATCACTTCCGCCACAGGAATGAACCATCTATGAGCTTACAACAATTATGATTCCCCATCGCACTCGCTTACTTGAGCTTTGGCGTATTGCCGCGCATTATCGTCTAGACACCCTCATTCCTGATGACCAGATTCCTAGCAAAGCACGCCCCGCACTGGCTGCAATTCGCCTACACCCTGCGGCATGGAATAATCATACAACCGATCCAGCACGACTGAAGAATGCCCTACAAGATATGGGCGTGTTGTTCATCAAACTTGGACAACTGCTATCCACACGACGCGACCTTATTCCACCTGAACTCTTGGATCAACTTGTACAGCTACAGGATCGTGTGCCACCGTTTTCCTACGAAATTGCCAAAGAACGCGTCGAAAAATCATTAGGCGTATCTCTCCCAACTCAATTTGCTCGCTTTGATGTACAACCTCTTGCTGCCGCATCCATCGCGCAGGTACACACTGCAGCGCTGCACGATGGCAAAGAAGTCATCGTAAAAATTGTACGCCCCAATATTCGCCATCAAATCATTCAGGATTTTGAAATTCTGGCATGGGTTGGGCATTGGCTAGAAGTTCGCGTTGAAGCAGCGCGAGCATTGCATCTCAGTAAAGTGATTGATGACTATCGCCAAGTCATTTTAAATGAACTGGATTTGACCTTAGAAGCTGCAAACACGATGCAAATGCGTCACAACTTCTTAGGTTCCAAGATGATGTACGTGCCAGAGGTTTATTCCAGCACGACAGACATCATGATTGCAGAACGGATCACTGGTGTTCCCGTTTCTGACCTAGCAACCTTTGAACGCCTCGGCATGGATCGCGGTAAACTGGCAGAAAAAGGGCTGACCATTTTCTTTACTCAAGTTTTCCGCGACAACTTTTTCCATGCAGACATGCATCCCGGCAATGTGTTCATTGAAACACTCAATCCAGCAGAACCGCGTTTTATCGCGTTGGATTGCGCGATTGTTGGCGAACTCTCTGATAAAGATCGACTAGTCATTGCTCGAATTTTATTATCCGTCATTCAAAATAACTTCTCACAACTGATTCAAATCGTGCATCAAGCAGGTTGGATTCCTCAGGGCACTGACCAAAACGCACTCACACGCGACATGCGTCGCGTTGTTAGCCCAATGATCTCGAAACCGATGGATCAACTGGATTTTGCTGGCATCCTGATGCAAGTCATGGATCTTGCACGACGTTACCATTTAGAAATTCCGCCACAACTCATGTTGCTGATGAAAACTCTGGTCCATGTCGAAGGATTAGGAAGAGACCTCTATCCACAACTGGATATTTGGAAATTAGCCAAACCCATTCTCACCGAATGGGTGGGTCAGCACATGAATCCACTCAAAGCCATGCGAGATTTTGGACAACAACTCCCTGACTTACTCATGGGTGCAACGGATCTCCCAGCGTTGATGATCGATAGCCTACATGGCCTACGCCAACAAGGCGCTTGGCAAGATAAACAGTGGCGAGAAATGCAGCAGCTACGCATGGATATTATCCAGACACGACGCCGTGACTGGTTAGCAGGCAGTGGTTTTATCACTTTACTTGCAGTTGCCATCCAATCGCCATGGCCAATTGCAGCTTTATCTATTGTTCTAGCATTCCTTCTCGTACTCTGGCGTGTTTTGATCTAATGCTCTGCGCATCAACCCTATCGGATCAACCCTATGCCCGAACTCCCTGAAGTCGAAACGACCAAGACCAGTCTGATGCCACTGGTCGGTCAAATCGTCACTGGCGTTACAGTACACCAATCCAGCCTACGTTGGCCTGTTCCTGATGACCTCCATCGTCTCACTGGGCAAACCCTGCTTCGCCTTGAACGACGTGCAAAATATATTTTGGCGTATTTCGGTCACGGACAAACAACTGAACACCGTGTATTACTTCACTTGGGTATGTCTGGCAGCTTAACCTTAGCGCCCTTTGATCGTGACCTAAGAAAACATGATCATGTGTTGATTAGTTTCGATGACATTCAGCTTCGCTATCACGACCCACGTCGTTTTGGTTCAATTCTGTGGCTCAACGATGAAACCCAGAGTCTACTCAGCAAGCTTGCACCTGAACCACTGAGCATAGAGTTCAATGCAGACTATCTTTGGAATAAACTTCAAAATAAGTCCATCGCCATTAAGTCAGCAATCATGGACAATCATATTGTCGTGGGCGTCGGCAATATCTACGCCAGCGAAGCACTTTTTCACACTCACATTCATCCGTTACGTCCAGCAAAAAGTTTAACCACCCAAGAAGTCGTTGCGCTCACCAGCGAAATCAAACGAATTCTTACTTCAGCAATTGCCTTAGGTGGCTCAACCCTCCGCGACTATGTAAATGGTTTGGGCGAAAATGGCTATTTTCAACAAACACTGGATGTGTATGGACGTGCGAATGAACCTTGCCATATTTGCAAAACCTCAATTGAAACAGTGAAAATCGGGCAACGAGCTAGTGCTTTTTGTCCTACTTGTCAAAAAATATAATATTTTTCGAGTAGAATAAACAACTCAGAAGTCTAAACACTTGCAAGACCGTGCAACTCGCGTTAGAGTCGCAGTAATAATAAAGGGAGTACGTCATGAACACTTTGAATCAAGGGAAAAAAATGAAACGCGCAATCACCGCAGTTGCTCTTGCTAGTATGATGAGCGTGTCCATGGCCGCCTCTGCTACCGATGTTATAGAAGATGGTTCAGGTACAGTAAGCAACAGACCAAGCGTATGGGCAATGGGTATAGACGCGGGTCTCGTTCGTCCTGTTGGGGCTGCAGCAACTGTTATTGGCGTAGGTCTATTTGTCGTGACTCTCCCTTTTAGTGCTTTAGGCGGCAATATCAAAGAAAGCGCAGAAACTCTCGTCGTTGCACCCGCTAAAATGACATTCTGGCGCTGTTTAGGCTGCACAGAAGGTCAAGACAATGAAAATAGAGCACGAATGGAAGCTCACGATGACGGCACTCAATAATAGCTGTATCAAGACCAAGCTAACTAGAAACCTAGATTGATGCACATAAAAAAACGACTTAAGTAGTCGTTTTTTTATGCTTAGCTTTTAATTATGGACGGCGACGCAGCTCATCTCTAATCTCACGCAACAGCGTAACATCTTCAGGTGTTGGAGCTGGTGCAGGTGCTGGCTCAGTCGTACGCAACTTATTCACCATTTTCACCATCATAAAAACAACCAACGCCAACAAAAAGAAATTAATCATAATTGTCACGAAGCTACCATAAGCAAGTACCGGAACACTTGCCTTCTTCAATGCATCCAGCGTATCTAAGTGCTGTGGATTATCACCCAATATAATGAATAATTTAGAAAAATCTACCTTCCCACCAATAATAAAAGAAATGACAGGCATAATCATATCATTCACAAATGAATCAATAATCTTACCAAAGGCACCACCAATAATCACACCGACAGCCAAATCGATCATATTACCTTTGACAGCAAAGGCCTTAAACTCTTGTATGATACTCATAACCACTCTCCAAAATTTTAGCTTGATCGTAACCTTATACTTAGGTGCAATTTACTCAAACTTGAGATGAAATAAACACCGCTCATTAAAACCTGTATACACGTTTTTAACAAATATTTCGAGTATCTTGATGTATATCTTAGAAAATTTCAACGACCACTATAACGATCAACAAATTGTATTCTTCCAAAATAAAAAAGCCGTCAGAATTTGACGGCTTTTTTACTCAATAGCTCGGCATTAGCCACGGCTATTACGTTTACGCTCATTCTCAGTCAAATAGCGTTTACGTAAACGAATTGATTTTGGTGTGACTTCAACCAACTCATCATCTTCAATAAACTCAAGTGCTTGCTCAAGTGTATGGCGAATTGGTGGAACCAATACAATCGCTTCATCAGTACCACTAGCACGAACGTTAGACAACTGCTTCGCTTTAGTCGGATTAACCGCCATATCATCGCTACGCGAATTGATACCAACAATCATACCTTCATAAACTTCAAGCTGTGGATACGCAAACAAACGACCACGCTCTTGTAGTGTAAACAGCGCATAACCCAGTACAGTACCCTGTACCATTGAAACCAATACACCATTTTGACGTTTCGCAACAGAACCCACTTGTGCAGGACCGTAATGCGAGAAACTTGAAGTCATGATGCCTGTACCAGAAGTCATGGTCAAGAATTCTGAGCGGAAACCAATCAAACCACGTGATGGAACTGTTGCCTCAATACGAGTACGACCTTTACCGTCGACTTCCATATTGGTCATTTCACCACGACGCAAACCCATTTGTTCCATGACACTACCTTGATGTTGATCTTCAACATCAAACATGACATTTTCATAAGGTTCGCATTTTACGCCATCGATTTCTTTCATGATCACTTCAGGACGTGCTACACCGAGCTCAAATCCTTCGCGACGCATATTTTCAATCAATACAGATAAATGTAGCTCACCGCGACCTGAAACTTTAAAACGGTCTGGTGAATCTGTATCTTCAACACGCAATGCGACGTTATGAATCAATTCACGATCCAAACGATCACGAATGGCACGTGAAGTCACATACTTACCTTCTTTACCCGCAAAAGGTGAGTTATTGACTTGGAACTGCATGCTAACAGTCGGCTCATCCACAGTCAGTGGCGGCAAAGCTTCAACGTTTTGTGGATCACACAACGTATCAGAAATGTTCAGACCTTCCATACCAGTCACACAAACAATATCACCAGCACGCGCACTATCTACATCGATACGATCCAAACCATGGTAACCCATGATTTTTAAAACGCGGCCATTACGCTTGTTGCCTTCTTTATCAACAATCACAACTTGCGTGTTCGTCTTCACTGAACCACGTTGAATACGACCAACACCGATAACGCCGAGATAGCTTGAATAATCAAGGCTAGAAATTTGCATTTGGAAAGCACCATCAGGATCAACCTGCGGCGGAGCAACTTTCTCAACTACAGTTTCAAACAATGGCGTCATATCATCAGCCATCGCATCTGGCGACAAACCAGCAATACCATTTAACGCTGAAGCATAAACAATTGGGAAGTCCAACTGATCTTCAGTTGCACCCAAATTATCAAACAAATCAAAAACCTGATCAACAACCCAATCAGGACGTGCACCTGGGCGGTCAACTTTATTGATCACAACGATTGGCTTAAGACCTTGTGCGAAAGCTTTCATCGTGACGAAACGGGTTTGTGGCATTGGACCATCAACCGCATCAACCAAGAGCAAAACACAGTCAACCATCGACAGTACGCGCTCAACCTCACCACCGAAGTCCGCGTGTCCTGGGGTATCCACAATGTTAATATCGTAAATTTGACCTGATTTTTTATCAGTCCAGCGAATCGCTGTATTTTTTGCAAGAATGGTAATACCGCGCTCTTTTTCGATCGCGTTAGAGTCCATTACGCGCTCAACTTCTGCAGCACGGTCACCGAAAGTCCCGGATTGTTGAAGCAATTTATCAACAAGTGTAGTTTTACCATGGTCAACGTGAGCGATGATGGCAATATTGCGTAGATGTTTTAACTCAGACATGAAAACGCCGCGAATAAATAAAAATGACGCGGCATTATACAGGAAAATAAGACTGTTTGATGACCAACAAATCAATCTACTTGTGAAATAATTATTTTAATCAGTAAATTTCAAAAAAAACAGCCACTCAAGAGTGGCTGTTTTTTCAAATACTACTAAAGAATAAAATAATTTATTCTTATTTAGTAACTGTACGGCTGCCAGCGATCACTGCAACAACACGACGGTTCAGAGCACGACCTTCTTTAGTTTTGTTTGATGCAACAGGATCATCCCATGAATAACCTTTTGCAGTCAAACGACCAGCATCGATACCGTAGTCTGTAGACAATGAAGTTTTAACAGCTTCAGCACGTGCTTGAGACAAACGATCGTTCAGTTTACGTGAACCAGTGCTGTCTGTATAACCTTTGATCTCTGCAGTTGCATTTGGGAACTCTTTGAGTTTGTCAGCAACTTTAGCGATTTCTGGTTGATACTGTTGTTTGATTACTGATTTGTTTGTGTCGAAGAACACACGCAATTCAAGTTTCAAGTCTTCAGTCAGTTGTTCTGGTGCTGGTGGTGCTGGTGGTGGCACAACAACTGGTGCTGGTGCCGGCGCTGGTGGTGGAACTTCAACTGGCGCTGGTGCTACGTATGGACGCTTGTGACCACCCAAGGTCACTTGCAAACCAGTCAATGCTTTATAATCTGTAAGCGAATGATCACAGTTTTCAACAGCACGACCTTCGATACGGAATGCCAAAGCTTCGTTGATACGATAGAAAGCACCCAAACCTAAGTTCGCAATGGTATCTGTGCTTTTTGCACCAGCATAATCAAGACGTTGCTGACCAGCACCAACCAAAACGTAAGGCTTGAATTTGCCAGCGTAGTTACCAGTGATGAAATCACTATTCAACAAGAAGTTACCTTCGATTGAACGAGCACTACCGTCGGCTTTGCCTGGGTAGAGTTTTGCAGTATTACGAGTATCGTTATATTCAGCTTCAACAGCCAATGAAGGTGTTAATTCATAGCCAAGCGCAAATGCACCTAGTACATCTTGCTGTGGTTGAAAACCAAGCGCATCAGAATTTTTGCTCTTACCATCAAACCACTGATTACCTACCAAAGGAGTAAGAGTCAGACCTAGACCTGTATATTCTGCATGAGCTGCAATTGATAACGGAGCTGTAATAAGAACAGCTAACGCGATGCGATTTAACTTCATAGGATTCCTCCAAAGGACTTAAGAACAGTGTGAAATCGACCAACAATACATTTTATTAAATCTCGGTCGAGTGTCGCTCGGTATTGAGAATATACTCTACTTGCTTCTATCTACTTGTAGAGTGCACAATAACACGATCTTTCTGGTGAAGCGAGCGTTACATCTTGTTTCAATTGTTAACCAAGTCGACCAGTGCTTCTGTTGCTGTTTAGTAAAATTTAGAAACACCTTC
>JASLHI010000041.1 GCA_030149815.1 Aquirhabdus sp.
AACCTACCCGCATCCGACGCGGGCCACGCCATGGATGCCTATTTGGTCTTGCTTCAAGTGGGGTTTACCGTACCGGTCTGTTACCAGACTCGTGGTGCGCTCTTACCGCACCGTTTCACCCTTACCACGCACCTTTGCAGGTCGTTCGGCGGTTTACTCTCTGTTGCACTATCCGTCGGCTCACACCGCCCAGGCGTTACCTGGCACTTTGCCCTATGAAGCCCGGACTTTCCTCCCCTGCGTCAATCCAAAGATCTCATCAGCGGCGACCGTCCAGCCCACTTTGCGCGCGCATAGTATCAAACTGATGGAGGATGGTGTGAATTAAACTGCAATTATTTTTAGTTTTATTAATCATGCAACAATATCAAGCACTGATTTTATGTCGAGGTAGAGCTTTTTTCTCTTAAACGCTCAGATTTTGCAAGAAGTTCTTCTGGTGTTTCTGGAAAATCGGGATCTTTCGGAATACAGTCAACAGGACAAAACAATTGACATTGCGGGACGTCAAAGTGCCCTACGCACTCTGTACACAAATCAGGATCAATCTCATAAATGACTGATCCCATATAAATCGCCTGATTTGGGCACACGGGCTCGCATACATCACAATTGATGCACTCAGTGGTAATCTTGAGTGACATAACGAGCCATTAACCTTTTATTTAAAAAAACGATTAAAACCTTACCAACCGTTCGCATGTTTCGCAGCAAACGCTGCATTAACTGCTTTAGGTACAAACTTAGCAACATCACCATGCAATCGCGCAATTTCACGGACTAATGTGGAAGAAATAAAAGATAAATGTTCGGATGGCGTGAGGAACACTGTTTCAAAGGTGTGATCCAGTTGACGATTCATATTTGCCAATTGAAATTCATATTCAAAATCCGAAACCGCACGTAGACCACGCAATACTGCTGTTGCCTGCTGCTCTTTAAAGAGATTGACCAAAAGTCCACTAAAGCCGATTACTTTGACATTAGGTAAATGACCGATCGCGCTATGAACCAAAGCCACACGCTCATCCAAAGTAAACACAGGGCTTTTATGATGACCCGCGGCAATCGCAACGACCACCTCATCGAACATTTTCGATGCGCGCTCAATTAGATCAGCATGACCATTGGTCACAGGGTCAAATGTTCCAGGATAGATAACACGGGTCATCAGTAAGACTCGGCAATACGTTAGAATGGCGACATGTTATCAAGAATCTCAGTACAGTAAATGATTAACATGCCTAATTCATGCGCATATTTAAAATTTTTACTAAAAAATGCAACGCCAAGCTCGAACATGCGTCACAATAGCGCAATATAGAAAACAAAACCGTCCAATCCTGTGTGACCCATTGGATGGATTAGCGAAAGAGATGATTCACCAAAACCATGAGTAAAGATAAAGCATCGGGCGGCACAATTGCCCAAAACCGTAAAGCGCGTCATGACTTCTTTATTGAAGATAAATATGAAGCTGGACTGGTATTACAAGGCTGGGAAATTAAAGCGATTCGCGCAGGAAAAATGACGATTTCTGAAAGTTATGTGATTTTCCGCGATAACGAAGCCTTTTTGTTTAACGCACAAATCACACCACTTTGGACAGCATCCACGCATGTTGATCCCGAAGCTACTCGCACACGCAAACTATTGTTGTCACGTCGCCAAATTAACAAGCTGATGGCAGCGGTAAATCAAAAGGGTTATACCTGTGTGCCACTCGCAAGTTTTTGGAAAGGCCAATACGTCAAATGCGAAATTGCCTTAGTCAAAGGTAAGGCATTACACGATAAACGCGCGACTGAGAAAGACCGTGACTGGAGTCGTGAAAAGCAGCGTGTATTTAGAAAGAGTCATTAAGCAATAACAACGGCTGCGACTTTATGAGGGGTTTGATATGGGGCAGAAAAGTGCAATTATCACGGTACTTCTTCCAATTGTAATCATTATCTTAGGATTGTCTGCAGCCTATATTGTTCCACTTATTATAAAATAAGACCTATTACTTTTGAGATACCCTCTCCGACTGCACTCATTGAACTCAAATATCAACATGGTAGTGACAATAAAAAACGCCCAGCAAATGCTAGGCGTTTTTTACATTTACTGTCATCACAACATTAAATAAATTCCATAAACAACCAATACAATGCAGCAGACAAGGTCATGGCAGCAGGTAACGTCAGTACCCAAGCGTATAAAATCCGCTTAATCGTGCCCCATTGCAGCCCAGACTTATTGGCTGTCATCGTACCCGCAACAGATCCATTCAAGACGTGCGTTGTACTGACAGGTAAGCCATACACATCAGCAGCACCAATCATGGCAATCGTCGATAACTGAGCAGCAAAACCTTGACCATAGTTCATTGGACGATTACCGATTTTTTCACCGACAGTTACGGCAATACGCTTCCAACCCACCAATGTTCCTAGACCAAGTGCTAACGCAACAGCGACTTTGACCCATGTAGGAATAAATTGAGTGGTCTGATCTAGACTCGCACTACTCTCTTGAATCGTTTTCTGATCCGCAGCTGGCAATTTTGATAACGCACCATCTTTCTTTAATCGTTTCAGGCATGCACTAATTAAATACGTATCATTGCGCAAATCATGAACCGCTTGTGAAGGCACTTTATCGAAAGTTTTATATTGCTTTGCCGCTTGGCTCAGATTCATCTCAACCGCAGCAACCGCAGGTAATACTTGCTCTACTGTTCCAGAACCTTGCAAATACTCTGTCAAAGCCTTACGTGACTTTGGTAAATCTAATGCAACTTCTGCAGGTGATAAAATGTGAGCAGTCTTCTCAGACAATACTGCAAATGAATGCACTTCTGTCGCATCCATCGTCTTATTCAACGAATATGCCATCGGCACGATACCGATCAGAACCAACATGATCAAACCCATACCTTTTTGACCATCGTTAGAACCATGCACAAAACTTACACCAGCACAGCTTGCAACAAGCAGACTGCGAATCCAAAGCGGTGGCGGCTCGTTTCCTTCTGGCGGCTCAAAAAGCTCTGGCTTACGCGCGAATAAAACCTTACACAATAAGAAAATTACACCAGCAAGTACAAAACCTAATAAAGGAGAAAACAATAACGCCTTACCAACTTTAGTTGCCTGATCCCAATTCACACTACTAGAAACCAATCCCGCTGGTGTCAGCAATCGATTCATCAACCCAACGCCAATAATTGAACCAATCAGTGTATGTGAACTTGATGCTGGAATACCTGCTGCCCAAGTTCCTAAATTCCAAATAATCGCTGCAAGTAGCAAAGCAAAAACCATTGCAAAGCCTTGACTACTCCCCACATTCAGGATTAGTTCAACAGGCAACAAGGCCAAAATACCATAGGCGACTACGCCACTTGCTGATAGAACACCAAGAAAATTCGCTATACCAGCTAACCCGACAGCGGATGGTGCAGACAATGCATTGGTATAAATAACGGTCACAACAGCATTCGCTGTATCATGAAAACCATTTGCAAATTCAAAGCCCAGTGCAACGAATAACGCAGCACTCAACATAATAAAAGGAAGAAAGCTCAGCGCAGATGTGTTTGCTAAATCTGCAAAAAGTGCGAAACCGATATAAACCAATGCTGCAATGACAACAACAAAAAATAAAGGTTTAAAAATCGGATGTATCGGACTATCTATCGCTGTTACAGAAGAATTCTGACTCATAGAAACCATTCTTTTGATGAAACGTCTTGATTGGAAATCATCGAATATGTCGTTCGATTTAAAAAAAACCGCCGTTCTACTCATCGCTGTTTAGCAAGTAAAATGACAGTTTAATGACAAAACATCGTAAACGGCGGCATAATATCACACCTTGCATTCATGCCCTACGAGAACCTGATAGAATAGCGATCAATTGAATATGTTTATTCAAAAATCAGCACCCTACTCTTTTTCACTTTAATCACATTTAAAGCACGGATGCTTTTCGTTGCCTCGCTTTATGCCTGATTCGGAGTCTTTTGTACAAATGTCTACGCCTGCCCAAAACGCTAAAAACCTGAAAACTCAATTGACAGAGTTGCTCAAGAAAAAAATTCTGATCATTGACGGCGCAATGGGTACCATGATTCAACGCCATAAATTAGAAGAAGAAGATTATCGTGGTGAACGCTTTGCCGACTGGGCGCACGATTTAAAAGGCAATAACGACCTGCTGGTCCTCACCCAGCCACAGATTATTCAAGGCATTCATGAGGCATACCTTGATGCTGGCGCGGACATTATTGAAACCAACAGCTTCAACGGCACACAAGTTTCGATGTCGGATTACCACATGGAAGAACTCGTTCCTGAGATCAACCGTGAAGCGGCACGTCTGGCAAAAGCAGCATGCGCAAAATACTCAACCCCAGATAAACCGCGTTTTGTGGCAGGTGTACTCGGCCCTACTTCGCGCACCTGTTCGATTTCACCTGATGTGAATAACCCTGCGTTTCGTAACGTGACTTTTGATGCGCTGAAAGAAAACTATATTGAAGCAACACACGCACTGATCGAAGGTGGTGTGGATATTCTCCTGATTGAAACTGTTTTCGATACGCTGAACTGTAAAGCGGCGATTTTTGCAGTTAAAGAAGTCTTTAAACAGATTGGTTATGAACTGCCACTGATGATTTCGGGAACGATTACCGATGCGTCGGGTCGTACCTTAACGGGTCAGACTGCCGAAGCCTTCTGGAACTCGGTGCGTCATGGTGATTTATTGTCGATTGGTTTTAACTGTGCGCTTGGTGCGGACGCGATGCGCCCCCATGTGAAAACCGTTTCTGATGTTGCGGATACTTTTGTTTCCTCTCACCCCAATGCAGGCCTGCCAAATGCCTTTGGTGAATATGACGAAACGCCTGAACAAACCGCAGAATTTTTAAGAGAATTTGCTGAAAGTGGTTTGATCAATATTACTGGCGGTTGCTGTGGTACAACGCCAGATCATATTCGTGCGATTTATAATGCCGTTAAAGACATTGCGCCACGTCAAATTCCAGAAACTAAACCAGCTTGTCGTTTAAGTGGTTTAGAGCCCTTTAACATCACCCAAGAGTCCTTGTTTGTAAACGTCGGCGAACGGACTAACGTCACGGGATCAAAAAAATTCCTGCGTTTAATCCGTGAAGAAAACTTTGCAGAAGCACTCGAAGTTGCTCAGCAACAAGTTGTTGCGGGCGCGCAGATCATCGACATTAACATGGATGAAGGGATGCTAGATTCGCAAAATGCGATGGTGCACTTCCTCAATCTAGTTGCGTCTGAGCCTGATATTTCCCGTGTGCCAATCATGATTGACTCCTCGAAATGGGAAATCATCGAAGCAGGTTTGAAATGCGTGCAAGGTAAACCTGTCGTCAACTCGATTTCGTTAAAAGAAGGTTATGACGAGTTTGTCGAAAAAGCTCGCCTCTGCCGTCAGTACGGTGCAGCAATTATTGTCATGGCGTTCGATGAAACTGGTCAGGCGGATACGGCTGCACGTAAACGCGAAATCTGTAAACGCTCTTATGACATTCTCGTCAATGAAGTCGGCTACCCTGCTGAAGATATTATTTTTGACCCGAACGTGTTTGCAGTTGCGACGGGGATTGAAGAACACAACAACTATGCAGTCGATTTCATTGAAGCAACTGGCTGGATTAAACAGAACCTGCCTCATGCCATGATTTCAGGTGGTGTATCGAACGTTTCCTTCTCATTCCGTGGTAATGAGCCTGTGCGTGAAGCGATTCACTCCGTGTTCTTGTACTACGCCATCAAGCAAGGCATGACGATGGGGATTGTCAATGCGGGGCAAATGGCAATCTATGACGACATTCCAAAAGAACTAAAAGACGCGGTCGAAGATGTCGTCCTCAATCAAAATCAGGGCGAGTCGGGTCAAATCGCAACTGAAAAACTGCTTGAAGTTGCCGAGAAGTTTCGCAGCCACAGCGGCGCAGCCAAAGAAGCTGAAAACCTCGAATGGCGTGATCAATCGGTTGAAAAACGCCTTGAATATGCGCTGGTCAAAGGCATCACGACTTATATCGACCAAGATACCGAAGAGGCTCGCCTTAAAGCCAAACGCCCACTCGATGTCATCGAGGGCGCACTCATGGACGGCATGAACGTGGTAGGTGACTTATTCGGCTCAGGTAAAATGTTCCTGCCTCAAGTGGTAAAATCTGCTCGCGTCATGAAGCAAGCCGTCGCATGGCTCAATCCGTACATCGAAGCTGAAAAAACTGGTAGCCAATCAAAAGGTAAAGTCCTGATGGCAACCGTCAAAGGCGACGTGCATGATATTGGTAAAAATATCGTTGGCGTGGTACTCGGTTGTAACGGTTACGACATCGTTGACCTAGGTGTGATGGTGCCTTGTGAAAAAATCCTGCAAACCGCGATTGATCAGAAGTGTGACATCATCGGTTTGTCTGGTTTGATTACCCCTTCACTCGATGAAATGGTGTTTGTGGCCAAAGAAATGCAGCGTAAAGGCTTCACCATCCCGTTAATGATTGGTGGTGCAACAACGTCAAAAGCACATACTGCGGTAAAAATTGATCCGCAATATCATAATGATGCGGTGATCTATGTTGCCGATGCTTCACGCGCGGTTGGCGTAGCGACCACCTTACTTTCACCAGAAATGCGCGGTAAATTTATTAACGAACATCGTTATGAATACGCCAAAATTCGTGAGCGTTTAGCCAACAAGCAACCGAAAGCGGCAAAACTCAGCTATGCCGAATCCATTGAACATGGTTTCAAAATTGATGAGGGCTATGTGCCACCGAAGCCAAACGCATTAGGTACGCAAGTTATTAAAAATTATCCGCTAGAAACTTTAGTACCTTATTTTGATTGGACACCATTCTTTATTTCATGGAGTTTGGCAGGTAAATTTCCGAAGATTCTGCAAGACGAAGTGGTTGGCGAAGCTGCGACTGATTTGTATAACCAAGCACAAATCATGCTCAAAGACATCATCGACAATCATCGTTTCGATGCGCGTGCGGTGTTTGGTTTATATCCTGCACAACGTACAAGCGCAGACACGGTTAGCGTGTTTGATGAAGCGGGTCAAAGCGTGACGCATACTTTCGAGCATTTACGTCAGCAGTCTGACAAGGTGACTGGCAAGCCGAACTTATCTTTAGCCGACTTTATCAGTACCTCAAAGGAAAATACTGACTACCTCGGCGGCTTCACAGTGTCGATCTTCGGTGCTGAAGAGCTGGCAAATGAATATAAAGCGAAAGGCGATGACTACTCTGCGATTCTCGTTCAGTCATTAGCGGATCGTTTTGCGGAAGCCTTTGCGGAACATCTGCATGAGCGTATCCGTAAAGAGTTCTGGGGCTATAAGGCTGATGAAACGCTGGAAAATGAAGAACTGATTAAAGAGAAGTATGTCGGTATTCGTCCTGCACCGGGCTACCCTGCATGTCCTGAACATTCAGAAAAAGCGGTGTTGTTTGATTGGTTAGGTTCGACGGATAAGATCGGTACGCAACTGACCGAACATTTTGCGATGATGCCGCCTTCTTCGGTCAGTGGTTTTTATTATTCACATCCTGACAGTGAATACTTCAATGTCGGTAAAATTTCTCAAGATCAGCTTGAGGATTATGCACAGCGTAAAGGCTGGACAATTGATGTGGCGAAACGTTGGTTAGGACCGAATTTGGATGATTCGATTGTATAAATGATGATAAAGAAATCCCCTCGCTTGAGGGGATTTTCATTTCTGAAATAAAAACATTATCATCAAATAAATCATTTAATCTTATTTGCAAATAATAATGGCTATTCTCAAAAAAATTGATCCCGCAACTTTAGAATCTATTTGTAAAATTCTAGGTGATACTACCAATGGCCTTACAGGTTCAGAAATATCTAAATATTTGAGTGAATGCAATATCTATGATCCTCAAATAAATTCCACGAAATGGAAAAAACTATATGATGCTCTAAACATAAAACAAAATAATGATACATGTTCAAATCATCTGATTTTCTTTATCCAACATGTAATGAAGCCATCTAGACATTTTGATAATAAGGAATGGTTTACCGAAACACGTAAAAACCTAAACTTTGTATTATCTTTTGAAGGGTTAGAATTAGAAGAGACAGGAATTATAAAGCAAACTGTAGCAACAAAAACATTGTCAGAGGCAGAGGAACGCGCTCTACAACTAAGGAAAATACTCTTGGATAGAAGAATTCATCATGATGTTCTTATTTTCTGTAAAGCTGAATTGTTGGTAGATAATTATTTCCATGCTGTTTTCGAAGCAACTAAAAGCATCGCAGAAAAAATTCGCAATAGAACAGCTCTTACTTCTGATGGATCTGAACTAATAGATCAAGCATTTTCCTTCAAAGGAAAAGTTCCTCATCTTGCTTTAAATAGGTTAGTTTCAGAAAGTGAGGAGAGTGAACAAAAGGGGTTTATGAATTTACTCAAAGGTATCTTTGGGACTTTTAGAAATACAACTGCACATGCCCCCAAAATTACTTGGACTATTGATGAACAGGATGCTTTAGATATTCTATCAACTATTTCTTTAATTCATAGAAAGTTAGATAAAGCTATTGAGGCTAAAAAGATATATGAAGGAAAATTATAACCTACCCTAGCTATCCGCTATAAAAAGAAGAAGAACTAAATCCGCTCAACAAACAACACCCCATCCAAATGATCCACCTCATGCTGCACAATTCTTGCCGGAAAGCCTTCATAACGAGTCTCTACCACTTCACCTTGTAAAGTCCGATATCGCACCTTGACCGCTTGCGCGCGCTCAACCTGACCACGCTCATTCGGTACACTCAAGCAACCCTCTTCGCCTAAACAAGTCGCTTGCGAAAACTCCAAAATCTCAGGATTCACCATCACCACCGCATCCATTTCTGGCGCATCGGGATAGCGCGCATTTGGTCGTGATGCCACGATAATCACACGCTTAGAAATATAAACTTGCGGTGCAGCAATCCCAACTCCCTGACGCACAGACATCGTTGCATGCATGGCAGAAGCAAGTTGCTGCAACCACGCACTATTAAATTCACTCTCTGCCACAGACGCAGCTTTAAGTTTAAGAATATCTTCACCACGTTGGGCTACAGGTAAAATTGCACTCATCACATGACCTTGTATTTTTAATCAAAAGAATGAGCAACATCATACCAAAAACAAAAAACTCTCCTTACGGAGAGTTTTTCAATCAAACTTGGGTTAACCCTAGATTAGAGATGCTTTTTTAATTCATCTTTAACAATATCCAGCTCTAGCAGGCTGAATTTACGAATCTCACCTTCTGCATGCTTTTCAAGCATACCAGCAACTAATGGCACTTTCACTTTGACAGTCCAAGTTAATGTGATATCCACTTTCTCACTATTACCAGTCACAGTGCGTTCAGATTTTGCTTCTAAAGGCAGATTTGCACCCAATTCAACTGTAGAAAACAAATTTTTCAGATTAGTCACATCGGTTCGTTTTAAACGAAATGCGTTTTTGAGTAATTTCTTTGCAATATCAGGAATATTGACATCAAGGTTATATTCACGGCGCATTGTATAAATATCGCCACGAACCTGTGATTCAAGAATTTCTAAATTCTCACCAGGAATACGTTTACATACAGCTTCATGCATCGATATATCAGCGGCAAGTTCTGTGAACTTTTCAATCGAAACACCATGAATTGTTTCATTAATCGTAAATTGATGCGCCATAAATTCCACTTCACTCTATTTGGGATTCAATAATAATTCCGCGAAAGTATATCATTCTCGTTTAGAGAACAACGTTCGCTTTGCAAAAAACGGATGACTATTTAGGTTATTTAAATTTTTATCGTGGTCATAGGGTTGTGATTTAATAACCATGACCCCAATTATTTCTGACAACAATGATTGTCAACAAAACAGCTGAGAAATATATCATGAGTGACGTTCTAAATGCCAATACAATTATAGTCGATGGCAAACAACGCTATTACGAACCAGCACCAAGCAACATGAATGTCGAAGCATTCCGTCAAGTTGTCACCAGCCGTCGCTCAGTGCGTAAATTTACTGACAAACCTATTCCAAAAGAAGTGCTCGATGATTGCCTAGATATGGCAATGCTGGCGCCCTGCTCATCAGGCTTACAACCTTGGGAATTCTATGTTGTTCGTTCTAAAGATAAAAAAGCCAAACTCGTTAAAGCCTGTATGAGCCAATTTGCAGCTAAAACAGCTGCCGAATTGATTGTGTGTGTCGCACGAACTGACCGTATCGGTGATTACGCCCAAAAAGTTCTGCATGACTGGCCTACGCCCAACATGCCTCCTCTCGTCAAACGCTACTATCAACTCATTCCTTATAACTACGCACTTGGTCCATTGAACAGTTTTGGCATGCTAAAAAAAGCTGCAGTTAAAGTCGGCGGCTTGATCACACCTTTACCACGTGGGCCTTATACTAGTAAAGATTTGGATCTATGGGCTGCAAAAAGCACAGCACTCGCTTGTGAAAATCTGGTTCTAGCATTTCGTGCGCATGGTTTCGATACCTGCATGATGGAAGGATACGATGAGCATCGTGTGCGTAAACTCTTAAAACTGCCTAGTGCTGCACTACCCATTATGGTGATTGGTGCTGGTGAACGTGCCGATGATGGCGTGTTCTTTCCACAAATTCGCTTTGATCGTAAGCTGTTTATTCACGAAGTTTAAAGCTAAAAAACTCCATCAAAAAAGGCGCATTGATTGATCAAGCGCCTTTTTTCATGACTATTCTGTAGAAAATCTTATGCAGGTGAGTTTGAATGATGATCTAAATCTGGGCGCATATAAGGATCGACATGGGTCATTAAATTGAGCACTCGATGCCTCTGCAAAACTCGTTTACGGGCTTCAACCGCAATATGATGCCCTTCTTCAACCGTTAGCGTTGCATCCACTTCGATATGCGCATCGACCAAAATCATGTCACCCATTTTGCGTGTTCGCACATCATGGATACCACTGACACCTTCAGTCTCCAAAAGTGTTTGGGTAATCGCATCAACTTCTTCGGCATCTGCTGCTTTATCCATCAAATCATTAAGCGCTTCCCAGCCAAAACTCCAACCCATTTTCATGATCATCAGGCCTACACACACTGCCGCAATCGGATCTAGGATTGGATAACCCGCTAGATTTCCAACGATACCCACGCCAACAACCAATGAAGACGCTGCATCTGATCTAGCATGCCAAGCATTTGCCACCAACATGCTGGACTTTACACGTTTTGCGACAGAGAGCATGTATCTAAACAATAGCTCTTTAGAAACCAAAGCGATTCCTGCAACCCACAAAGCCACAATATGAACTTTTGCAATCGAATCTGGATGCTGAATTTTATTAAACGCACTGAGCAACATCCCGATTCCGACCAATAACAGAATCAACCCAAGGATGAATGATGCCGCATTTTCAAAACGTTGATGCCCGAATTGATGATCTAAATCTGCATCTTTTTTACTATGATGACTTGCAAAAAGAACAATAAAGTCAGCAATCAAATCTGATAAGGAATGAATACCATCTGCAACCAAACCTTGGGACTTAGAAAATAGACCGAGTACAATTTGTATGGTCGATAGCGTTAAATTCACAACAACACTGCACCATGTACTCTTAGACGCTGCTTTCGCGCGCTCATCAACTAAATCACCATCATGTTCAATTTCATCAAAAATCATCATATTTTTGCGTACTCGATAACCATAGCCATCGTATTTTTATACAATGTCCAAATCACTAAAAATATTGAAAAAGAGATCACTCTAAGAGTAATGCGAATGTATCACCATCATGCGATAAATTGATGACACAAAAAAACAGCTTTCGTAAAAGCTGTCTAATTATAACAAATGCGATCACGATAATTTAAAGTATCGTCCGACTTCTTTTTAAACTGCATGCGTTTTACATCGTGTGGCAAATGGTAAGGCTGCCAACCGTCCCGCCTCAATATCCTCGCCACATACTTCACAAATACCATATTGCCCAGCATCAAATCGTGCCAAAGCAGCTTGAACTTGATTGAATTCGCCTTTCGCAACTAATTGCACAGCCATTTGCTCATCATCGCGCCCATGTAAGCCCGCTTGATCGCTCCACTTATCATTATCTGGCGCATTGCGCTCTACGCGCTCCGCTTCTATTCGCGCAAGTCTCGCTTCTAGTTCATGCTGTAATGCAACCAAATGCTCACGTGTTTTATGCATATTGTTATGTGCGCTCATCACTTATCCTTGTCGTGAGTTATATGAGAGATCAATAACATAGAAAACCGCTCAATGTCTATGAAAATACATGCCCACTCTAGAATCTTTCCCACAATAACAAACTAGCATACAAAAACACCCTACAAATTTTGCAGGGTGCTTTAACTCTAAATCAATTAATTTAAATCGATTCTATTTGATAAATTTATCAGAAATTTTGGCAGAGAGTTTCATCGTATTTTTATCCACTAATTGATAAAAAACCTCAGAAAATGCAATGGTCAGTGCAACAACCGCCAAACACGTCACAACCGCAGCATTCGCATAACTCCAGTGCAGTTCGAGCAAAAATTCGAATAGCGGTAGCCCAACCGCAAATAGAATCAAAATATGATTCAAATAAGCCGCAAACGAAAGTTTGCCCAGATAAATGGTCACCCGATTACTAAACGCATCTGCCAATTTGCTGTTCCACATAATTGCCATCACAATCAACGGGCCTGATAGAAAATTCAGGATTTCGTAAGTCTGGTCATTTAGCAGATCATAAAACCACTGATAAGCACGACTCGTGTTATGTACACCCGCAAAGTACAAGCCGAGCATCAAACAGAAAAATGCCGTTAGGTTAGAAAGACTTTTTTTATGAAAATAAAATAATGAACCAATCAAAAAGGCGGCATAACCGAGATAATCCAAATCTAGACACAAAAGAATAGTCAGAATAGGAATTAACCACGAAAAAATGGCTTTCTTCTCTCTTAAATATAACAGAAAAAACAAACCAAATGAGCCCAAAAGCTCAATGCGCATCGTCCACAAGACCCAGTTATAATCACTATATCCTAAGAAAAATGATTTGATACTGCCATCATAAAGCGCATAAATAAACGTTAAATCAGGTACATCGCCGATTGATGATCCCCAATCTGTCACATGCTCCGTCGGCGCATCGATAAAGCGGTACGCTGCCCATAACAAAATACAAGACACCAAAGCAGGCAACATTAAACGTGGATAGCGTTTGATGCTCATCTGTTTTATTTTTTTAATCGGATCACGACTGTTCACAATGGTGAACGTCAGCACATAACCACTCAGTACAAAAAAGATATAAACCGCTGCTGTTCCTGAATACCAAAAAGCAAATGGTGAGTTATGCATCCACAACTCATAATATTCAGTCGTTGTTGGATAATTAAAAAAACTATGAAGTGATGGAAAAAATGTCAGTGATAAATGCGAAAAAACCACAAACAGGCATGCAACACCTCGAATGGCTTCAGCGGCTTCAATCTTTTCTTTTATCATAACGACCATTAATGTAGATTCAGAAAGTTCAACCAAAATACGAAATATTTGAGCTGTACAATAGAAGATATATGTTTCGACGAAAAGCAGTTCACAAATACTGCTCTAAAATCTTATAGATGAGCATTCGCATTATAAACTTATATCACAATGCGTGAAAGACTACCCCAATTTTGAGCCTCTTCGTCATATCAAAATGAGCGGCTTATTAGTTTTTTCAAAGATACTCTTATAAATATCTTAAAAACTATATCGAGTATGGCGATCCACACGCACTAAGTTGGCACTCTTCATGCTATTCTTTACACGGTATGATTTCACATAAATTAAAAATGAATTGTGAGTTGTCAGCAATTGATGATTTTCGCAACAAATACTGGAGTTTAACATGCGTGCATTGGGTCCAATTGATTTAGTATTTTTATCACTCGAAAGCAGAAAACAACCGATGCACGTCGGTGGATTGTTCCTCTTTAAACTCCCTGAAAACGCTCCTTCAGATTTTGTTTGGCAACTCGTCCAAAAAATCCGTGCGTCGAATGAACAACCTATCCAGCCTTTTAACCAAGTGCTCAATGGTTATTTTTGGGATCGCGATCATGAATTTGATATTGATCAACATTTCAGACATATTTCTCTACCAAAGCCAGGACGTGTTCGTGAGTTATTGACCTACGTTTCACAAGAACATTCCGCACTTCTTGATCGCGCAAAACCATTATGGGAATGTCATGTAATTGAAGGGATTGAAGGCGACCGTTTTGCGATGTATATGAAAATGCACCACGCCCTGACCGATGGTGTGGGCGGAATGAAATTAGTGCAACGTGCGCTATCAACCGACCCTAACGACGAAGGGACAACGCCACTTTGGGCAGTCAAAAGCCCGCGCCATAAAAAAGCAGGGATTACACTCAGTAAAACCACTCAATTTTTTAATACTGTTGCGAAACAAATTCAAATCGCTCCAAACGTTACTCGTGAGGTCTATACCTCAATTACGCACCGTAAAGATCCAAATTACGTATCAGTCTTCCAAGCACCGCGTAGTATTATTAACCAACCTGTTTCAGCGTCACGTCGATTTGCAGCACAGTCTTATGACTTAGAGCGGTTACGTACCATCGCCAAGAAACTTTCAGTCTACTTAGGTGAAAAAGTCACCCTTAACGACATCGTATTGGCAATCTGTTCAGGTGCAATGCGCGCTTACCTCAGTAATCAAAATGCACTACCAGCAAAACCATTAGTCGCCATGGTACCAATCTCATTGCGTCAAGAAGGTGACGACAGTGGCAATGCTATTGCAATGATTCTTGCAAACTTAGCAACGCATCTCAGTGATCCACTGGAACGCCTCACCACGATTCGTAATAGCGTACTGAATTCCAAAGATCGTATGAGTCGTATGACTCCAGCAGAAATTCTGAATTACACAGGAATTGTATTTTCGCTGGCTGGACTCAATTTGGTCACGGGTGCTGCGCCAAAAATTCAGGCATTTAATATTGTCATTTCTAACGTACCAGGCCCTAAAGAAACATTGTACTGGAATGGTGCAATGCTTGATGCGCTTTATCCTGTATCGATTGTTATGGACGGTCAAGCAACTAACATTACCCTAACCAGCTATCGTGACAAATTAGAAGTAGGCATTATTGCTTGCCGTAAAACATTACCAAGCATTCAAAGTTTACTCGGCTTATTAGAATACGAAATCGTCATTCTAGAGCGTCTGACTGCGGATATTCCGCTCGAAGGCTAAGTCACAGAAACTTGATCCAAATCGGCATGCATAATTGTGAAATATCATGAAAATATTGCAGCAATATCTAATTTTTTTTGCTATTATGCGCGCCAAGCTACAACTGCCAGGAATCCCCCAATGAGAGCTGATATTCATCCGGACTATCGTCCAGTATTGTTTCACGATACAACTGCTGACAAATTCTTTTTGATCGGTTCAACCGTTAAA
>JASLHI010000054.1 GCA_030149815.1 Aquirhabdus sp.
TGTTCATAACGGAAATATCCTATAGGTTGTTAAAAATGTGTCCGACAAAAGACGTGCGACCTTTATATCAATGAGTTCAAGGCTTGGCAAGCGATACATACGAAGAATACTAAAAATAATCATAATAAAAAAACATTAAGTTTTGATCGCTTGATTCACTCTACTTTTCTTTTTTTACAATATGGTCCTGCAATATCTTGATATCTTTAGTTAATTTTTCAACTTGTGTGCTCAAATGATGCACTATCGTCGTTAACTCACCAATTTCACGATGTGATGCGATGCCTAACCGACCAATGGCTTGGTTAATACTTTCATCCAACGCTTTTTCGACCTTATTGCGAGTCCCTGATACGCGCTCATTAACCTTTTCACGAACTTCTTCAACTGCACCCGATGTTGTATCAACAATCTCGGTTGTTTTCGATTCTAGTTCTTCACCCACTTTGACTAAAGAATCAAACAGTCGAGAACCCTCTTCCTCTGCACGAGAAAAAGCACCTAATCCAGCAAGCCAAATTTGCTGAGTATATTTACGAAAATCTAAACCACCCTTACGGCGAGGTTCTTCTGGATTGGATTGGTCAGCTGATGTCATATTCGCCTCGAGTTCGATCTGCTTACTTGCTGTGGTCTTAGAAGTGCGATGCTTCATTACAATCGTTCCTTCATATAAATCATCCATAAAAGTTGATTCATATTCTTGTGTGCTTGAATTAGGGCGCGTGATCAATGAATGACGGAATCGCCATTCTATTACGTATTAGGCGTAATGAGTGATGCATGATTGTAGCATAGCAGAATAATATTAATGCCACGACCTAGATCAAAAGTTCTTTTGATGAAAATCGTCACTGTGACAAATTGATTGCAAATTCCAAAACAGAGATTGTTTCAAAAATGCAATCTTTGTGTTAAGTTCCACGAACGCCTAAAAATTAGAGGGCTAATTTATTAACTTCGTATTTATTTACTCAAATAAATACTCGATAGCAAAAACGTACAATTGGTTTTTATGAGTTAATGAACTTGTAGGCTGTTTGGGTTTGTGGATGGAGCTGAATGTTCATGGAAGATCGGTCAGAGCACTTAAATTTTGCAAGTGTCATGCAAACCATCGCACTGGTGGTATTAGAATCTTTTCTAACTTTCCTTTTGCAGTCTGATCGCCAATCTAAAAAACTTGCACAACATCTTATCAAACAACAAGCATTGGTTGAATTAAGGACATCTTTTCCGTCAACCGTCATCTTTGTAACTTTTACTTCACGTGGCGTATTATTAGATGCAAAAAAACCTGAACGCTCTATAGATGCTGTGATCATGGCATCGTTTAAAGATTTAGTTTATGGTTTCTTTACCGCTCCCGCTTCTTCAATGCGAAGAATACAAATTGACGGACCAATTGAATTAATTGAGGAATTAAGGGTACTCATGAGTAGTTTTAACTTGCAGGAAATTATTAATCACTGGCTACAATCAGATTGGTTTAAGTCATTACTAGTCCCTACAAAAACTGTTGATGAAAATGGTGACCCTATTTCTAGTGGAGGCTCTTCACGTCACCAACGTGCTTTAATTAAAAAATTAAATGATCAGCAATTGCTTGTCGACCAAATGAATCTGCAGGCAAAAGAACAAATGTATGTGATTGAGAAACTTCATAAACGCATGAAAGTTATGATGATCATCGGTATTATGATCTTAGTTGGTCTTGTCGCAGGATTAGCTGGAACGCTGATCCACTTTCTACACTGATTATTTAAAAAAATAATTCAACTCATTTAACCCTTTTTCCAAAACCTCACGTTTACCTAAGCATCTACTCCACCAAGGATGCTTTACCATGAAACGTCATACTCTTGGCTTAATGATTGCCATTGCCTTATTACAAGCCGCATGTTCTTCTCAACAAGAACATCTCTCATCCTCAAACTCTACTTCAGGTGTCATTACGCCAAGCTCGGTTGCGCCAGATGTTCTTATTGATAAAAAAGATGCTCCATCCACTGCTAATGCTGTCGACGAAACAAGCGTAGAAGATGAGTTAGCAGCCGCTTCAAACCGTGTTGATGCCAGTTACGCTCAATCACGCATGAAGTCAGAACAAGCATTATCTCAAGCGACATCACGCCAAGCACCTACAGCGATGGCAAAAATCATGGCGTATGCACCCGCTCCAGCGCCCATAATAAATGCCTACAATATGCCACAAGAAGAACGTGACCAGTTTACACACTTCAATGACAATACAATTAAACAAGTTGCCAATGACCCTGTCTCTACCTTTAGTTTAGATGTTGATACAGGTAGCTACGCACTAGTGCGCCAGTTCTTGCAACAAGGTCGATTGCCTGCCAGCGATGCGGTGCGCACTGAAGAATTAATTAACTATTTCAGCTATAACTATCCAAAAAGGACTGGCAGCAATCCTTTCTCTACCGATACCGAACTCAGCACATCACCATGGCAGCCTGAACATTATTTATTACGAATTGGCGTACAAGCACAAGATATACAGAGTGCTGCGATGCCACCTGCCAATTTAGTATTTTTAATTGATGTGTCTGGTTCAATGGAAGAACCCAATAAATTGCCATTAGTCATCAGTAGCTTACAAATGTTGACTCAACAACTGCGTCCACAAGATAAAGTCTCTCTTGTCGTTTATGCTGGACGTACTGAAGTTGTTCTAGAACCTACATCAGGCGATCATAAAGCAGACATCCAGGCGGCATTAGGACGCTTACAAGCAGGTGGTAGTACTGCTGGTGCAGCAGCTTTGTCACTCGCGTACAAAATGGCGCGTAAAGGCTACATTCATAATGGCATTAACCGTATCTTATTAGCAACAGATGGTGATTTTAATGTCGGTGTAACCGATACCAACCAATTGAAAGACATGATTAAACGAGAACGAGAAACTGGCATTACCTTATCGACTCTAGGCTTCGGTCAGGGTAATTATAACGATGCAATGATGGAGCAAATCGCTGACGTAGGTAATGGTAATTACAGCTATATCGACTCACTCAATGAAGCACGTAAAGTATTGGTCGATGAACTAAGCAGCACGTTTAATACTGTAGCCAAGGATGTCAAAGTGCAGATTGAGTTCAATCCTAATGTCGTTTCTGAATACCGCCTACTCGGTTATGAAAATCGTCAATTAAATCGTGAAGATTTTAATAACGACAAAGTCGACGCAGGTGATGTCGGCGCTGGCAAAAGCGTGACAGCAATTTATGAAATCACACCAAAAACTGCAACGCCTACTGTAGATGCTTTACGTTATCAAGATGAAAACTTAATAGCAGATGCTCGTCAAGAAAACTACAAACCAGCACGTAATCAAGAACTGGCTTTTTTAAAAATCCGTTATAAAAAACCTGAAGGCACGCAAAGTATTCTAATCACGCAACCCATCTACAAACCTTATCATATCACTGCATTTAATCGTGCCAGTGAAAATCAACGCTTTGCAACCGCAGTTGCTGGATTTGGGCAGTTATTACGTCAATCAACGCTAGTGAATAATTTGACCTATGGTCAAGTTGCACAAATCGCTCAACATGCTAAAGGCAATGATCCAACTGGCAGCAAAGGAGAGTTTGTACAATTGGTCAAAAACGCCGAGATTTTGGCGGGTAAAAATGAAGCTTCTATTGTTCGTGATTAAACTCAAGGATGAAATAAGTTATGGGCGAATCTAACACTCGCCCATGACGTCTACAAAAGCATTAATAAACTTGTTAGATTAGACATAACCATTACCATCATGACTATATTGATGCCAACATTGAACCATGATGTCACAAGTGACGAAAGCCTGATGCTTGCCTACCAATCTGGCAATGAGCAAGCATTTGCCGACTTGTATCAGCGTTATCGTCAACCGTTATTCGCCTATCTGGTTAAAAATATTGGCAATAAAACTCAAGCCGAAGAAGTTTATCAGGAACTTTGGTTATCACTGATTCGGCAGCGCGAACGTTATACAGTCAGCGCCAGTTTTAGAACTTATATTTTTTGTATTGCACATACGCGCCTGCTGGATTTTTATCGGCAGCAAGGAAAATTGGCGGCGAATGACACATTGGATGATGATTTAGACATCGCCGCATGTGCATCCTATGAACCACACACGCAGTTTGAGGAAACTAAATTATTAGAACGTTTGCAGTTTTGCTTAAAACAGCTACCAGACGAACAACGTGCAGTCATGGTGTTAAAACTGGAGTCTGAATTGCCGCTCCAGCGCATTGCTGAACAGCTCAATATCGCATTTGAAACACTCAAAAGTCGTTTTCGTTACGCACAAGCCAAATTACAACGCTGTATTGGAGGTGAGTCATGAACAATCAAAATGACTTACATGATGATGTAGATCCAAAACTACAAAAGCTCTATCAGCAGTTGCCCAAAGAGCAACCAAGTGCAGAATTGGATGCCAAAATTCTGACTGCAGCAAAAATTACGAAGCCACAACCCAATCTGAAAAAATCGCCTCGTTGGCAAGCACCATTTGCACTCGCCGCAAGCGTGGTTTTGGTTAGTAGTGTTGCTCTTTATTTGTATGAAGAAAACCCTGCGGCGTTTGAGGTGAAAACTGAATCCACACAAACGCCAACACCCAACATATCAAAGATAGAACCAGCACCTGCCGTTGCATTGGCGAAAACTGTGAATGATGCTAACGCAACGAATGATCATGCGCAAACACATGTTTTAGCCGATAACGCCGATCAAAAAATCATCACTCAAAAAGCAAAAAATACCCCAAGTAAACAGCAACAAAAAGCTCAGACAACATCCACAGATGCCTTTAATGATCATCAGTTAACTGCGCAGGCTGAGAAAAAAGCAGAGATAACAGATCATGCTGACCAAGTCGCGGAAGCAGATGCCGCAAAGCAAGCCGCGATATTAGTACACGCAAATAAGATCGCAAAAGAACAAGAAACGCAACTAGCAAAAGCTGGAAGCGCTCAATTCACTACTGCCCAAGCAGCGCCAATCATTGCAGCACCAGCACCACAAATGCAACCAGACGCCGAAGTTACAGAACGTCCATCTATACCAGCTAGTCGTTTACAAAATTACAATCATATGAATCAACAATCATCTGCCGCAAGTGCTGAGTCAGATCAACCGGCACTACTAGAAAAATCAAATTACGCACCAGCTTTGGCTACAGCGCCAATGGCAGCAGCTTCCGCAGCACCAATGAGTGCAGGTTCTCTTGCCAGTGCAGCGATGCCTATGGCAAAACAACGTGACAAACTTGATAGTCGTGACGAAGCAACAACAGTAAGTTACGCGCAGAATATCAGTGCACCTGTACTTAGTATTGAAAACATCGCGATCGGTATGAATCGTGAACAATTGGTGGCGCAAGGCATGACATGTTATGTGGATGTTTGTCATCTCGATATAGAGATACCACGACAAGAGATGTATTGGGGAATAGCTGCACAGAATGCCCATTTAACTGTTTTTTTAAGTCATCAAGTCACCACCAAACTGGTGCTACAACAAAAAAATGCACAATTTAATCAAGTCAAAACAGCATTATCGAACGTCGGCATTGCAAGCGAGAAATCTTGCGTTGAAGAAAAAGGAACATTACTCATTGGCCGACAGTTAGGTGTGAATTTATTTAATATACGAGCAATGGGAACTGGATTGAGCTTAACGATTTGTCAGTATACGAAGTCGACAAAATAAACCGAGAGAGAACAGTAAAAACAACTACTTGTCTTCAAAATATGACAAATATTCTGGCGGGTAATTTATAGTCAAACAGCGAAAGTTGACGAATAAAGCAGCGCATTGCTCTATTCGTCAATTAAAGAACATTAATACCCTTCTGGACGCTCTAGCGGCAATTTTTGTCCAATCGCTTTCTCTAAATCTGCGAGCAAAAACGAATCATCTTCACAGGCAAAACTGATACTCACGCCCGAAGCCCCTGCGCGACCTGTACGTCCGATACGATGTACGTAGTCCTCTGCCTGCTCAGGCAACGTGTAGTTAATCACATGGCTCACATTATCAACATGAATCCCACGACCTGCGACATCAGTCGCAATCATGATCTGTGTCTTACCAGCCTTAAACTGATCAAGCATTTTGATGCGTTTATCTTGTGGAATTTCACCTGACAACATACCAACCTTGTAGCCTTGATCTTTAAGGCGATCATACAACTTCCGCACTTGATCACGGCGATTCGCAAAAATCATGACTTTATCGATTGTTTCTGATTCAAGGAGCTCTTTTAATAAGCGTTCCTTATCACGACGACTCACAATAAATACACGCTGATGCACACGCTCACTGGTCTTTTGTTCTGGTTCGATTTCAACCGTGACAGGTTCAAATAACCACTGCTGCGCAAGATTCAACACGTCATAACTAAATGTCGCTGAAAACATCAATGTTTGACGATCTGCTTTAGGCGGTGCAAGGCGCACGATACGCTTCACTGATGGAATAAAACCCATATCCAGCAGACGATCTGCTTCATCGATGACCAAAAACTCTAAGCGATCCAACCAAACTTCTTTTTGATCCAAGAAATCAATTAAACGACCTGGCGTTGCAACCATAATATCGACAAAACGCTTATCTAATGCTTTGCGCTGCTTATCATAGTCAACGCCACCCAGCAAAGTAACCACATTCAACTTGGTATGTTTCAGCAGGGCAATCGCATCGCTTTCAATTTGCAAGGCCAATTCACGGGTTGGCGCAAGAATCAACGCACGTGGCTCACCACGAAAACGCTCATCATGTACTGGATTATTCAACAAATCATTGATAATACTAATTAAGAAAGCAGCGGTTTTTCCCGTTCCAGTCTGAGCTCGCCCAATAGCATCATGCCCAGCCAGTGTAAAGCGCAAAACTTGCTCTTGTATAGGAGTCATTTTTGTGAAGCCAAGACTCGCTATACCCTGTTTTAAATCAGGATGTAACGCGACTGAGTCGAAACTCGAACTCATTATATTTAGTACTCCAATACATCATCATAAATGCGCACGATGCTCTAATCGCACTCTTTTTAAACATCAATATAATCTTAGTAATCACACAAATAATAAAGTCATTACTATAAAAAATCATTAAAAATCTAAAGCAAATAAAAAACCGAAGAATGGCGAGCCAAACTTCGGTTCATTGACATACTCAGAAAATACTTTGCTTAAAGCAAGATACGTCTAGAAGCATGTCTTGATTAATCGGCATTTGTCGATACAACAAATACACCGACAATCAATTAGTCAACTGCGCGAACTTCTTCAGCTTGAAAGCCTTTTTGGCCTTTCACAACTGTGAACTCAACGCGCTGGCCGTCACGTAGTGTACGGTGGCCGTCGCCTTGAATAGCGCGGAAATGTACGAATACATCGTCGCCGCCATTGCGTTGAATGAAACCAAAACCTTTGGTGTCGTTAAACCACTTTACTACGCCTTGTTCACGTGTCGTCATGTTTGCAATCCTCGTTCGAGACAACTAGAAAAGCTTGTCCGGTGTTGAAGGTCGCAAAGAAAACACGAAGCAAAAGCTGGGCTCATTTCCGTTGTCATTCTGTGAATCATTCAGCAGTTCCGGTTCAAACCTATTAAAATTTATAAATAGACCTAATTTGGTAGATTTACGTCCCCAGCTTAACACGAAGTAATACGCATGCAAAGCCCATTGAGAGTGTAATTATCACAATAATCCAACCAATATCTTCAATATGGAAACGCCTTCTCCACAATACACCCCATATCGCACCGATTATTAATAAAATCAATAACAAGCTATATTGCGCATTAAATATGGTGTGCAAAATCTGAACAGAGTCTGCTGTAAATGCAGTAACAGGTGAAGTTTGTTCTACTGCATTCGCACCCATTCCAGTCAGAAATAAACTTAAATATAAAATGTATCTGAATATTTCCATCATCATCACCCTTCCAACAGCAAAATGAACGTTTTACCCATTGCATCGTTCTGCGATTTTGCGTATCTTCCTTGCAAAGTATGAACTAAAATCGCATATTTCGAAGTAGTTTGCTAAATTAACTGAATTCGTAAACTTGCTCAACCAGTCTTTTAAAGACGTTTTGTTGAAACATTTATTTACGATATTGCCATATTTAGCTTTATTGATGTTTATAAAAGTTCGCATTAGATCATGTTTCAATCTTATGCAGCTTTAGGAGTACTGTAAGTGGTCGATATTCTTGTGCTGCATGGCCCAAATCTTAATCTATTAGGCAAGCGCGAACCGACATTATACGGTCACACCACATTAGATGACATCAATTCATCACTGACCACACATGCAAATACTGCTGGTTATCAATTAGAAAGTTTACAAAGTAATTGGGAAGGCGCGCTGATTGATCGTATTCATCAGGCGCGCACTGACGGAACTCGCTTCATCATTATCAATGCTGGAGCGCTAACACATACTTCTATCGGTATTCGAGATGCGCTATTAGCCGCAGAAAAACCTTTTATTGAAGTTCATTTATCTAATGTTTATGCACGTGAATCATTTCGCCACCATTCATTTTTAGCTGATAAAGCAATTGCCGTCATTAGCGGATTAGGTGCTGCAGGTTATACAGCAGCTTTGCAATACATCATTCAATCATTGAACGATAAAGACTCATGTTAAAACTTATGTTCAAAATCACAGATTAACAACACAATTTGTAAAAAGTTGCCAGTGTAGCAGCGACATTAAATTGCGATGATCTCCCGCAAATCAACTTAACGCAATAAATTGACAGTAACTTTAATTTTTTATAGAGACTAAATTGATGGACATTCGTAAAATTAAGAAACTGATTGACTTGATGATCGAATCAGACTTAGAAGCTATTGAAGTCAAAGAAGGCGATCAGTCCATTGCACTGACACGACGCGTAGCCAAAAGTGTTGAGCAACCTCAGCCTCAAACTATCTCAATCCTGCCTCGCACACCGAATACACCAGCATCAGTAAATACACCTCAAGGTCGTATTGAAACTTCACCAATGGTAGGTGTCTTTTATGCCGCACCAAATCCCGGTGAAGCGTCTTTTGTCAAAGTCGGTCAGAAAATTAATGTAGGCGATCAAATCGGCATCGTGGAAGCCATGAAAATTATGAATCCTGTTGAAGCCACACAAAGTGGTGTCGTTGCAGAAATTTTGGCAAAAAACGGTGAGGTAGTGCAATTTGGTCAGCCTTTGATTCGTTTGCAGGATTAAACCGAATGTCGTCTCAATCACATCATCCCAAAACTGTATCTACATCAGACAAGCCACTGCTACGCAAAATTCTGATTGCAAACCGAGGTGAAATTGCACTTCGTATTGCACGTGCGTGCCGCACACTCGGAATTAAAACTGTCGGTGTCTACTCAACCGCAGATAGTGAACTCATGCACTTACGCTTTGTCGATGAGGCCGTTTGTATTGGTCCAAGTGCCAGCAAAGATAGTTACTTAAATGTGAATGCCATTTTGACTGCTGCAGAGCTAACAGGGGCTGATGCGATTCATCCAGGTTATGGATTTCTATCTGAAAATGCTGGCTTTGCTGAGGCTATTGAAAAAGCAGGATTAGTTTTTATTGGTCCTCGCCCAGAACATATTCGTTTAATGGGCAATAAAGTTTCTGCAATTGGCGCCATGAAAAAAAGTGGTGTTCCAACAGTTCCTGGCTCGAATACAGCAATTACATCTGAAAATGCCATCGGTGAGTCGATTAAAATTGGCTTCCCACTGATCGTCAAAGCGGCATCTGGTGGTGGTGGCCGTGGTATGCGAATTGTTTTGAAATCTGAAGATTTGATTGAGGCTGTTCAATCTGCTCAGAATGAAGCCCGAATGTGGTTTAACGATGAAACCGTTTATATGGAGCGTTTTCTTCAGACTCCTCGTCACGTAGAAGTACAAGTTTTAGGTGATGGTGCAGGTCATGCGATTCATTTATATGACCGTGACTGTTCATTGCAACGGCGCCACCAAAAAGTATTAGAAGAAGCCCCTGCCCCCAATATTCCAGAAAAAGCCCGTGAAGATATTTTTGCTGCTTGTGTGCGTGCTTGTCAGGACATGCAATATCGTGGTGCAGGAACTTTTGAGTTTTTATTTGAAAATGGTCAATACTTCTTTATCGAAATGAATACGCGCGTTCAAGTTGAACATCCTGTAACAGAATGCATCACAGGCATTGATATTATCGAACAGCAAATTCGAATCGCTTCTGGATTAGGTCTTAATTTACAGCAAGATGATATTGTTGCACGCGGCCATGCGATTGAGTGCCGTATCAATGCGGAAGATCCAAGAACTTTTGCACCATCACCTGGCAAAGTCACTCAATTCTATGCTCCAGGTGGCGCAGGTGTGCGAGTGGATTCTCATCTCTACAATGGCTACACCATCCCGCATTGCTATGACTCATTGGTTGCAAAACTGGTGGTGCATGGTAAGGATCGCTCAACTGCTTTAGCGCGAACACGGCAAGCGCTTGATGAAATCATCATTGATGGCGTGAAAACGAATATTCCATTACATCGTGACGTCATTTTAGTCGATCAGAAATTTAATGATCACGCTGTCGATATTCATGATTTAGAAAAACGTCTACTCAAAGATGCATGAAGGAATGCTTAAAAGAAAAGTCTGGTAGAACTCTGCTAGAATATAGCAACCACGACTTTTTCATTTTAAAGGCAAGTTAATCGATTGCGCTCGACTCAAATTCCAGTCACAGATCCAGCTGCTGGGCTACGTATCACAGAAATTTTCTATTCATTGCAAGGCGAAGCCCGTGATTCGGGCTACCCGACTGTCTTTATTCGTCTAACGGGTTGTCCTCTCCGTTGTACTTATTGCGATACCACTTATTCATTTGAAGGCGGAACTCGCATTGCTTTAGATGACATTTTGGCGACTGTAAAATCTTATGGCGATCAAATCCGCCATGTTTGTGTCACAGGCGGGGAACCCTTGGCGCAACCAAATTGCATCCCGTTATTACATGCACTGTGTGATGCTGGATATGTAGTTTCATTAGAAACATCTGGCGCACTAGATGTCTCAATGGTCGATCCACGGGTTTCTCGCATTGTTGATTTAAAAACGCCTGCATCAGGTGAAATGCATCGCAATCTTCTTTCCAATTTGCCCATTCTCAGCAAACACGATCAAATCAAGTTTGTCATTGCAGATCGACAAGATTATGAATGGTCACGCGAGATGTTAAAGCAACATGCACTTGACCAAATCGTCGGTGAAGTCTGGTTCTCTCCTGCATTTGCAATTGAAAAAGGACAAGTTCGCCTGCCTAGTTTTGCGCGAGATCTGGCGGACTGGATCGTTGAAGATCGATTACCTGTACGCTTCCAACTGCAATTACACAAACTACTTTGGCAGGATGAAGCTGGGCGGTAATACGTTTTTTTGAGATCATATCAATCTAAAAAAAACACTACACGTTCTCAATAAAAAATCCCGCAATACGATGCGGGATTTTTTATGTCAGTGCTTCGCCACCATCGCCTGCGCTTCCCGTTCCCGCAAATGCTCACCACTTTTTAATTTATGATGAATATGTGGATCATGCTTGGCGTATTGTGGCAATAATGAACCAATCACCATGCCTAGCGCACTTGCAATTAAGCCAACACCTTGTGGTGTAAACACTTGTAAAGGCTCCAAAATTTTAGGACCAATCAGCATGATAATCCATGTCGAAACACCCATAAAAATTGCGACTAAAGCACCTTGATTGGTCGCCTTTGACCAATAAACACCGCACAATAATGGAATAAATGCCGCAACCAAAGTCACTTGATATGCATTTTCAACCATCTGGAAGATACCAACTTTCGAGTTCATGGCATATAGCGTCACGACAATTGTAAAGACGACCGTCACAATCCTCATGTTGCGCAATAATTGCTTATCCGTCATTTTTGGATAAATTGGCTTTAGGATATTTTCCGAAAACGTCACTGATGGTGCAAGCAATGTTGCAGAAGCACAGCTTTTAATCGCAGACAATAACGCACCAAAAAACATGATCTGCGCAATCATAGGCGCTTTAGTTAAAACCAATGTTGGGAGGATTTTCTGAGGTTCCGTCGTAATTAGACTAGCAACCATTTTTGGATCAATCAGTGTTGCTGAGTAAGCGAGAAACATAGGCACAAATGCAAAGCAAAAATACATTGAACCACCTAACACAGTACCCCACACTGCAATTTTCTCTGTTTTTGCAGATTGCACACGTTGAAAGACGTCTTGTTGAGGGATTGAACCAAACATCATGGTGCACCACGCCGCCAAGAACCCAACTATGGCAACGAAATTTCCGTCAGGTAGAAAATTAAATTTACCCGCTTGCCAAGCATGGTCAATCACATGACCAACACCACCAACTTGCCCAGAAACTTCTCCCCCAATCCACAGCATACCTAAAACAATAATGATCATCTGAATAAAGTCAGTAATCGCAACCGCCCACATCCCACCAAAGAAGGTATAGATCAGGATTGTCATGGAGCCAATCCACATACCTTCAACATTTGAAATAGCACCACCGGAAACAAGATTGAAAACTAATCCGAGTGCAGTAATTTGCGCACCAACCCAACCTAGATAAGAAATCACAATCGCAATTGTCGTTAATACTTCGACCTTGCGCCCATAGCGATACTTATAAAAATCACCCAACGTGAGCAACTTCATGCGATATAGCGGCGCTGCAAAAAATAGTCCGACTAAAATCAAACACATTGACGCGCCAAATGGATCTGCTACAACGCTATTAAGTCCACCTTGCAAGAAAGTGGCAGGAATGCCAAGCACCGTCTCCGAACCAAACCATGTCGCAAATACAGTCGCTGTCACGATATAAAATGGCAAACCACGACCTGCGATCGCAAAGTCTTTGGCGTTATGGACACGACGACCCGCCCACAGTCCGATGCCGACTGAGATTACCCAATAAGCAATAACAAACCCTAGTAGCATCAAGACTCTCCCAACAAGCAAGCTATGAGTATTAGCGACAAAGAATAACTGAGCATCTTGTAAAGAACAATATTTGCAATTCTTGCCTTAAGAAGGCAAAAATCATGCAAAATGAAAACCATTATCTTAAAAAACAACTGAATATACCGAAAAAAACCGCCCTCATTGAGGACGGTTTTCATTCAAAGCATGACTTAAAACTTAATGACCACCACCGCTAACGGCTTTAATCATATCTTCAACAACTTTCTTCGCATCACCGAAGATCATCATAGTTTTGTCGTTGTAGAACAAGTCGTTATCTAGACCTGCATAACCAGTTGCCATAGAGCGTTTGATGACCATAATGGTACGCGCTTTATGTGCTTCAAGGATCGGCATACCATAAATCGGTGAGCTTGGATCATCTTTAGCAGCAGGGTTGACAACGTCGTTTGCACCAATAACCAGAACTACGTCAGTTGCTGGGAAATCGGAGTTGATTTCATCCATTTCCAAGATGTCTTCGTACGCAACATCGGCTTCAGCCAGCAATACGTTCATATGACCAGGCATACGACCCGCAACTGGGTGAATCGCAAAACGTACTTTTACACCTTCTTCTTTCAAGAGTTCACACAGCTCTTTCACCGCGTTTTGCGCACGACCTTGCGCCATACCATAACCTGGTACGATCACAACGCTGTCTGCGTTAGACATTAGGAAGCCTGCGTCATCTGCAGAACCTGCACGGTAGTTACGTTGAGCTTGTTCGCCTTTTTCTGCTGACGCGACTGCTGTACCGCCCATTGCACCACCAAACAAAACGTTGATGATCGAACGGTTCATCGCTTTACACATGATGTAAGACAAAATCGCACCAGAAGAACCAACCAATGAACCAGCAACAATCAGCATGTTGTTTTCAAGCGTGAAACCAATACCTGCTGCTGCCCAACCTGAGAATGAGTTCAACAGTGACACCACAACTGGCATATCACCACCGCCCACAGGCGCAATCCAAACCCAGCCGAATGCTAATGCAAGTGCAGTCATTGCCCAGAATGCTTGCATATTGTGTGTGGTGAAGAACGCAATACCACATGCCAACATTGCAATAAAGATAGTCGCTTGAACTGGTTTAACCCAACCACCTTTAATAGTTTTCGCCCATTTCTTCGCAGCCAACTTACCGTAAGCAAATACAGAAGCGGTGAAGGTAATCGCACCAACAAAACAACCGACGAACAATTCAAACAAATGAACACTCGACATATGTGGTTGTTCAACACCAGCAGCCAATAATGCTTGTGAATTAGTTTGGAATAACGCTTCAAGCTGGTTGTTATGCAACAATGCAGCAATCGCAATTAGAACCGCCGCCAAACCTACCAAAGAGTGCATTAATGCAACTGTTTCCGGCATTTGTGTCATTGGAACTGTTCTTGCACGGGCGATACCTACAACAGCACCAAGCAACATCGCACCGCCAATCATCCATACAACAGGATGATTTGCAACAAAGAAAGTAGTAATCACCGCGATAGTCATCGCGATCATACCGTAACGATTACCTGTAATCGCAGTTTTCGGGCTAGACAAGCCACGCAGCGTCAGGATGAAGAGGACTGCACCAATCAGATAGAACCAGTTGGCAGATTCACGAATAAATTCCATCAATTAGCCCTCTTTCTTCTTTTGCTTTGGTTTAAACATTTCAAGCATACGTGCGGTTACCGCAAAACCACCGAAAATGTTGATACTTGCCAAAAACACAGCAACCGCACCCAAGATACTCACGATGTTAATGCTTTGGAATTCAACATTCGCATCAACCAAACCAGGAATACCAACCGCTTGCAACATCGCGCCGACGACGATAATGGAAGACAATGCGTTAGTCACAGCCATAAGCGGTGTATGTAGTGCAGGCGTAACACCCCAAACTACGTAATACCCGACAAAAATGGCAAGGACGAAAATTGTAATCGTTTCAACCATAATAATTCTCCTTAACCACGCTTGAGCAGTACTTGACCGCCATGAGTAACGAGCAAAGCCTTCTGAATTTCTTCTTCAGGGTTAAGAACAAGGTTCTTTTCTTTATCAAACAATGTTTCTAAGAAATTGAACACGTTACGCGCATACAATGCTGACGCTTCAGTGCTAACAGTGCCTGGAATATTTGGAATACCCAAAATCTTCACGCCGTTTTCAGTCGTGACAGTTTCGCCTTCTTTAGAACCTTCAACGTTACCGCCAGTTTCAACAGCCATATCTAAAATGACTGAGCCTGGTTTCATTTTAGCAACAGTTTCAGCTTTAATCAGACGCGGTGCGTTACGACCTGGAATCAATGCAGTAGTAATGACGATGTCAGCATTTGATACTGCTTTATCGACAATCGCCGCTTGATCTTTGATGTATTGTTCACCAGGTTGCCAGCCGTAACCGCTTTTTGCAGCTTCAGCAGCGCGTTGTTTTTCTTCATCAGACATTGGCACATCGAGCCATTTACCACCCAATGATTCAACTTGCTCTTTTGCAGTTGGACGCAAGTCTGTCGCTTCAACAATAGCACCTAGACGTTTTGCAGTTGCAATTGCTTGCAGACCCGCAACACCAACGCCCATAATCACGATACGCGCTGGTTTTACAGTACCCGCAGCAGTCATCAACATTGGGAACATGCGTTGGTATTCAGCAGCAGCCAGCAATACAGATTTATAACCTGCCAAGTTGGCTTGTGAAGACAACACATCCATATTTTGTGCACGAGATAATGTGCGCGGCAACAACTCTAAGGCAAATGACGTAATGCCTTGTGCTGCAAATGCATCCAAATCTGGATTACGGTATGGGTCAAACATACCAATCACAATCGTATTTGCACTAATTTTCTGAATTTCGTCGGCCTTCGGCGCGCGAACCTTCAAAATAATTTGACTGCCTGTATAGGCATCATCAGTAATTTTTGCACCTGCTTGCTCAAATGCGCTGTCAATATAGGCGGCTTTTAGACCTGCACCACGTTGTACAACGACAGTATGACCGCTTGCAGTCAGCTTCTTTACAGTTTCAGGAGTAGCGGCGACGCGAGTTTCGCCCGCAACGCTTTCGGCTGGTATTCCGATTTGCATGAGTGTTCCTCAAGCTATGGTTGTGGATATGAAAATCTTTTGA
>JASLHI010000016.1 GCA_030149815.1 Aquirhabdus sp.
TTCAAAGCAGTTTGGCATAGGTAAAAACCACATCAACGGCGTTGAAAACTTCTGGAATCAGGCAAAAAGAGTATTGAGAAAATACAACGGAATTGATCGAAAAACATTTCCCTTGTTTCTTAAAGAATGTGAGTTTAGATTCAATTATGGGAGTCCAAAAGAGCAGCTAAAAACACTACTCATTTGGACAGAAATTTAACCTGTTCTACTACAGCCCCTATTTTTTAATTGCGCCAGCTTTACGCTCTTTCTCAATCAGGAAGTTCACGACTTTTAGTGCTTCACCATTTTCACCACTCACGACGTATTTTCCGTCGACAACCAGTGCAGGAACACCTTCAAGTTGGTATTGCATCGCGAGTTTTTTCGATTCTGCAATTTTTCCACTGACTGCGAAAGAGTTGTAGAGACCGTTGAATTTGTTTGCGTCGACACCTTGGCTAGCATAAAAAGATGCCAGTGATGCCTGATCGAAGATTTGCTTTGGATTCAGTGGATCATGGATGGTGGCAAATAACGCATGATGCATTGCTTCAGTTTGTTTACCTAGCAGTTCTACCGCATAAAAAGCGCGTGCATTTTGTTCCCATACTGGATTCAACGCTGCTGGTGTGCGGATAAAGTTTACATCGGCAGGTTTTGTTTTAAGCCATTGAGTAACGAATGGATCTAGGCGGAAACAATGTGGGCAGCCATACCAAAAGAATTCGCGAACTTCGATTTGGTTTGGTTTGGTCAGAGGTCCTTGAGTCATCAAGACGCGGTAGTCTTTACCCGCGGTGTATTGATCAGCGGCGTTTGCGATGCTTGAAACGCTAGATAAAGTGAATGTTGCGATTGCGGCAAACAGTGTGCTCTTGAGGGTATTTTTTAAAGTGAGACTTAACGAGATTGTCATGAAATATCCTTTACATCCTTGGCTTGTGAATACGGGGCGACGCAAAAAAATCGGTGCAAAACTGGAAAAATGCAGTTGCAAGCGTCTGGGATTCACATTGCAACGTATCGTCAGCTAATTTACAAGCGTAACATAGGGGAATCATCAGAAAAATTCAGTAGTTGGTCTGTGAGTTTCTTAGTGCAGAATGTGAATGAACTCAGGAAGTTTGAAGAGAAAAGGTTTGTTCAGGTGTTTTTTGTTTTACACTTAGCGCTATGTCGTCACCTTCATTATTCAATGTAACAATAAATGTAATCGCAACATTGTCCTTTAGTAACGAATCACATATCTAAGACGTAGGAAGAGTTTACAGATCATGACTTTAGAAGCAGCAACAGATTCAGCATTAAATGCTCAGAATAAGGTTCAAAATGTCGATGACCAAGAAATTGCTAAGTTTGAAGCATTGGCTTCGAAATGGTGGGATCCAAATTCGGAGTTTCGTCCGCTGCATCAGATCAATCCACTACGCTTAAATTGGATCAGTGACCGTGTGGATGCGGCAACAGGTCTAACTGGTAAGCGTGTGCTTGATGTGGGCTGTGGTGGTGGAATCTTGGCGGAATCCATGGCGCGACGTGGTGCTGATGTGTTGGGTATTGATATGGGACTTGCGCCGTTGTCGGTGGGTCGCTTACATGCTGAACAAAATAACGTTGCAGGCATTGAATATCGTCAAATTCCAGTCGAGGAATTAGCCGAACAAATGCCAGAGCAATTCGATGTCGTGACTTGCATGGAAATGTTGGAACACGTGCCAGATCCATCTTCGATTGTTCGTGCGTGTATGCGCTTGGTTAAGCCCAATGGTCATGTGTTTTTCTCGACGATCAATCGTAATCCGAAGTCTTATTTATTTGCCATTATTGGTGCGGAATACGTGCTGCGTATGTTGCCACGTGGTACGCATGATTATAAGAAATTTATTCGTCCATCCGAGTTAGTAGGTTTTGCACGTGATGCAAATTTGACGTTACAAGAAATGACAGGTTTACACTTTAATCCATTGACCCAGCATTATTGGTTGGCGCCCAATGTCGATGTGAACTATATGTTGTCAACTCGAAAGGTTGTGCAATGAGCGAGTTAGGACATATCGAAGCGGTGCTGTTTGATCTGGATGGTACGTTGATTGATACCGCACCAGACTTTGTGAGAATTATTAAAGAGCTGTGCGTTGAGGCGAACGTTGAGCCACTTGCGGAAGATCAAATTCGGGTTCAAGTATCTGAAGGTTCTAAAGCGATGGTTCGATTATTCCATCCAGAGCTAAGTGATGATAGTCCAGAGTTGACGGGCTATCGTAATGAGTTTTTGAAGCGTTATGCTGCAAATATTGCTGTGGATACGACTTTATTTGCGGGTATGGCGGAAGTATTACTGGGCTTAGAAGCGCGGCAGATTCCTTGGGGAATTGTGACGAACAAGCCACGCAGTTTATCGGTTGCTTTATTGGATGCAATGGATTTGAGTGGGCGTTGTGCGGTTTTAGTCTGTCCTGATGATGTGAAACATACTAAGCCTGATCCAGAGCCGATGTATCTTGCAGCGAAGCAGATTGGAATTGCACCTGAGCATATTATTTATGTGGGTGATCATCCGCGGGATATTGACGCAGGACGTGCGGCTGGGATGAGAACTATACTTGCGGCGTATGGCTATTTAACACCAGAGCTTGCTGCTGATTTGGCGAGCTGGCATGCAGATTTTATTATCCAGCAACCGATAGAGTTAAAAACATTGCTTAAAATTTGATTTTGCAATGAATCATTCACGAGGATGTCAAAAGGTTTATATAGTCTCACGATAAGTATTGATGTATTTCATATTTGATTTGCAAGATCAAACTGATTAAAAAGGAATATGTGATGTATCTCCCCATTGATTTATCGACGTATCAGGCTGCCCCAGATTTGTTGAAGAACCGTGTGATCCTTGTGACGGGCGCGGGTGATGGTATTGGTCGTGCTGCGGCGTTGGCCTATGCAAAACATGGTGCAACGGTTTTATTACTAGGGCGTACGCTGAGCAAACTCGAAGCGGTTTATGATGAGATTGTTCAACAAGGTAGCCCTGAACCTGCATTGTTACCTTTGAATTTATCTCATGCCAAACTCGATGATTATTTATCGTTGTTGCGCACAATCGAGAAAAAAGAAGGTCGCTTAGATGGCATTTTGCATAATGCGGCGCTACTAGGTCCGATCATGCCGTTGCAGTCCTATGATCCTGAAACGTGGGACGAAGTGATGAGCGTCAACCTACGCGCACCTTTTCAGTTGACGCAAGCGTTGCTGCCACTATTGAGTCAATCCGATGATGCGTCAGTGATATTCACCACCAGTAGTGTAGGGCGTAAAGTTCGTGCAAATTGGGGTGCATATGCGATCTCAAAGCAAGGGATTGAAGGTTTAAGTGTGATGTTGGCAAGCGAGTTGTCTCATACGACGAGTATTCGTTTTAATTGCTTGAATCCAGGCGCAACGCGTACCAGTATGCGCGCATCTGCATTTCCTCAGGAAAATCCATTAACCTTGCCAACGCCAGAACAAATCATGCCTGCATATTTGTATTTGATGGGTGCTGATAGTAAAGACATGACAGGGCAGTCATTGGATGTACCACGTGTAGAGTGGTCATAAAGGTTTTGGAGTGAGAGTTTCACTGTAGTGAATGAATGAATGAGATCTTGAGTAGATGATGAAGCGACCGCGTTTTTTGCCTGATAATTTTACGTTAATGTTGATTGCTTGTGTGATTTTGGCAACCTTACTACCGTGTCAGGGCGCGATTGCATGGGGTTTTAATACGCTGACCAATGTGGCAATCAGCCTATTATTCTTTCTACATGGCGCGAAATTATCACGTGAAGCGGCGTTGGCTGGGTTGACGCATTGGCGTTTGCATTTGACTGTCTTAGCTGCGACGTTTGTGTTGTTTCCCTTTTTTGGCGTGGTGTTACGTCCATTATTAGAACCACTGGTCACGCCTGCGTTATATCTTGGATTTTTATATATTTGTGTACTGCCATCTACCGTGCAGTCATCAATTGCCTTCACCTCGGTTGCACATGGCAATATTCCCGCTGCAGTGTGTAGTGCATCTGCATCAAGTTTGATCGGGATTTTTATTACGCCGCTTCTAGTGGGTTTGCTGGTGATGCCACATTCAGGGTCAGGAGGAATTGATTCTGGTTCGGCAGTCATGCAGATTATTTTATTGCTACTGGTTCCGTTTGTTGCGGGTCAGATCGCGCGCCGCTGGATCTATGGCTGGATTCAACGACATCCAATTTTGGTCAAGATCGTCGATCAAGGTTCGATTTTGCTTGTCGTTTATACGGCGTTTAGTGAGGCGGTAAACGAAGGTTTGTGGCATCAATTGCCTGTGCCAGCATTGTTTGGTGTGGCGATCGTTTCGGCAATTTTGCTGGCGATTATGATGCTGATCACGACATTTGGTAGTCGATTGCTTGGCTTCAATAAAGAAGACGAAATCACGATTGTATTTTGTGGTTCTAAAAAAAGTTTAGCCAGTGGGATTCCGATGGCTAAGGTCTTATTCGTGGGGCATCCGATTGGGATGTTAGTTCTGCCGCTGATGTTGTTCCATCAATTACAGCTTATGGTGTGTGCAGTTTTGGCACAAAGATATGCCAATCGATTGAAGCATGTGACTGTAAAACATGTCGAGGATATTACGACTTCTTAGTAAGATTTCTTCAATTCAAACCTATCTCTGTTGGCTGAATTTCATACTTAGTCATGTCATAATACGCCTTTAGGTTGTCTAGACTTTCCTTTTTTCCTAGACCAAAAATAATGCGATTATTCTTTGCGCTTTTACCTGATGCCGCAACTCAAATGGAGTGGATTTATGCCACTCAGCCCATCATCAATACGCTAGGTGGAAAACCTCAGCCTTCTGCCAATTTACATTTAACCTTACATTTCTTGGGCGAAGTTGCTGCTGATCGCGTGGGTGCATTAAGTCAGCTTGGTGCTGATGTTGCACATAAAACGATAGCACTCCGTTTTAATAAAATTGAATGTTGGGGCAAGGCGGATTTGGCGTGTTTACGTCCTCATGAGGAATCTATTGAGCTAACTCGCCTCGTCGGTCATTTAAACACTGGCTTACAAATGGCTGGCTTTGAAGTTGAGAAACAGCGATTTAAACCACATGTCACGCTTGCACGTAAGCTCAAACACCATGAGGCAGCATTGCCAATTTGGCCTGTATTGGAATGGCGCGCGGAGAGGTTGGCGTTGGTGCGCTCACGGTTGAGTCCAGAAGGGGCCGCGTATGAGCCGATTGCAGAATGGAATTTGGCTGATTCTATGTGATGCAGTTTTCACATTGTGATGTTTAGTACATTTGTGGATGACTTTTGGATATAAATATCAAAACAATGAGAGGAAAAATGTCAATAAAAGTAATTTCCGATGCTGATTTTTATAAATGTCTTGGGATAGGGGCACTTTTTTCTATTTTAACAGCTATATTATTTGGATTTAGTAGTCATGCGTTTGGTTTGGTTAGACTATTATCATTTTTATATGTATTTTCTCAAATTGTTTTAAGTTTTTTAATTTCAATGATTTATGGAAATAATTTACCAGGTATATTGGGAAAATCGCCACCTAAGATAGTAGTTTTCTCTATTAGATCTCTAGCTTTCCTTATAGGACATACAGCGTCCTATTTTACTATGTATTTTGTCTATTTTTGTTTTAAGCATGGAACTTAGTCTTTTATAGAGTGCGCATTGCGCGCGCAATGATTACCCATAATATCTTTGTAGTTACTTTTTCGCTTGCCCAAGAGTCATCCACGACATGAGACTTGGTAATTTGCGTGCATCAAATTGCTCACACTGAACAATCGTTAGACCACTTTGCTCAATTAATTGTTTCATATCACGATTGAGGTGACAGCCATCGCCAATGATTTTCTGCACTGGTGTCAGGCGATTTTGCCATTTGGCGAGTTGTGGTTTTGGCGATAATCCATGTTCCACAAAATAGAACGATCCATTCGGTTTTAAAACACGTTTGATTTCCGCAAGAGCCATGACGACATTAGGAATGCTGCATAGTGTCCAAGTAGATACGACCACATCAATCGAGTTATCGGCAAAAGGTAAATGCTCTGCGCTGAGTTGACGATGAGTGACGGGAAATTTGACACTAGAGATTCGCTGTTGGGCGAGTTGATTTAAGCTTTCGTTTGGGTCTACTGATGTCAGGCTTAATACGCCATCACCGTAAAAAGCTAGATTGAGTCCTGTTCCAAAGCCAATCTCAACAACATGTCCAGAAACTTGCGCTAGTAACCTTTGGCGTGCCGCAGTAAAGTCATCGAATTGCATGACATGATCTAAAACGATAGGAAAGATTTTGTTTTTATAGATATTCTTCATTCTAGAATCCTTGAATAGAAAATAGACCTTTGGCATAAATACAAAGGTCTATTATTTCACCCTGATTGATTTATCCTAACAACGCTTTCAATCTCGTTTCAGCCCGTACAATCGCTGCTTTCACTTGATTTGGCGCTGTGCCACCCAAATGGTTTCTTGCTGCAACTGAACCAGTCAAGGTGAGAACCGCGAACACGTCATCTTCAATTAATGATGAGAACTGCTGTAATTCAGCCAACGATAATTCCGACAAATCACGATTTTCACGCACACCGAGCGCAACTGCTTTACCGACGATTTCATGCGCATCACGGAACGGAATATTTTTCTTAACGAGATAATCCGCCAGATCAGTCGCAGTCGAGAAACCACGAAGAGCTGCTTCTTTCATCACTTCGATGTTTGGTACAAGCGCAGGGATCATGTCCGCAAATGCGAGCAAGCTGCCACGTACAGTATCAATCGCATCAAACAAAGGTTCTTTATCTTCTTGATTGTCTTTGTTGTAGGCGAGTGGCTGACCTTTCATGAGAGTGAGTAAGCTCATCAGATCGCCATAGACACGACCACTTTTCCCGCGAATCAGCTCAGGCACGTCAGGATTTTTCTTTTGCGGCATGATTGATGAGCCAGTACAGAAACGATCTGGAATCTGCACAAAACGGAACTGTGCGGAAGTCCATAGAACCAATTCTTCACTGATGCGCGACAAGTGCATCATGATCAGTGCAGCTGTGCTGGTAAATTCAATCGCAAAATCGCGATCCGAGACCGCATCAAGTGAGTTCTCGCAGACCGCTTCAAAGCCTAGCAATTGTGCAGTGTATTCACGGTTAATTGGATAGGTTGTTCCTGCCAGTGCAGCTGAGCCGAGTGGCAAGCGATTCACACGACGACGCAGATCAATTAAGCGTTCGCCATCGCGTAATAACATTTCAAACCACGCCAATAAATGATGACCAAACGTCACAGGCTGTGCGGTTTGTAAATGGGTGAAACCTGGCATGATTGTGTCAGTATGCGCACTTGCGAGTGTCAAAATGCCACTTTCGAGTTTTGCCAAGAGCTGCATCAATTGGTCAATTTCATCGCGCAAGTAGAGGCGAATGTCGGTTGCAACTTGATCGTTACGGCTGCGACCTGTATGAAGTTTCTTACCTGTAATGCCGATCATATTGGTGAGGCGATGTTCAATATTCATATGAACATCTTCCAGATCGACGCGCCATTCAAAACGACCTGCTTCGATGTCGGTCAGAATACTGGTCAAGCCTTGGATAATGTCATCGCGCTCGGCATTGGTCAGTACACCAACAGAAGCAAGCATCGTGGCATGTGCAATCGAACCTTGAATGTCTTGACGATACAGACGTTGGTCGAATTGCACAGATGCGGTAAATTCAGCAACAAAGGCGTCGGTTGCTTCCGTAAAACGACCGCCCCACATGCCCGATGATTCAACTTCGGATTCTGCGGAATTGGTCTGAGAGGTGTTATGATTCAAAGCAGGATTAGTATTCGGTGTAGTCATCGTTGGGTCGCAAACGCAAAATAATTGCAAGTATAGCAAATTCAACTCTTAAACAGGTCAACTCAAATAGGTTAGTAAGCCGCATATGACACATGCTCACCTTGATAAAGACTATACGTTCTTTTTACCGCGTTTTTCGCAAGCAGATATTCTGCTGCGTTTGTTGATTATTACTAATTTATTAGCGCTCTTTTCTGCTCTCGTGCCTCTTGGTTCATCGCAAAATTTTTCATGGGAAGAACTTTTTATTTATTCATTCTTTATGAATTGGGTTGCAGTGAGTTTTGCGCTTGTTGCTGATCGTTTTCGTCCTCATTTAGTGAAAATGCAACGGATTCGAGCAGCGTTGGTTTGTTTGGCGATTGCGGGATTGATTGTGGTGCTTTACACCATGATTGTGAATCAACTTTTAGTCTTCATGCATTTGTTACCTTTTGATTCAGATCAGATGTGGCAGAGTGTGTTGCACCATCTGCTCCTGACACTGATTGCGGGTGGTGTGTTTTTGCACTATCTCTATATGCGTGAGCGTTTGGTGGTACGTGAACGTGCTGAACTTTCTGCGCGTTTGGATACCTTGCAGGCGAGAATTAGACCACATTTTTTGTTTAATTCGATGAATACTTTATTGTCTCTGATTGAAATTGATAGTCGTCGTGCGGGTGTGGTTGTTGAGGATTTATCAGCGTTATTTCGTGCGAGTTTGCAATCTACTGGTGAGGTGTCGCTCTATGATGAAGTGGTATTATGCCGTCGTTATTTAGCAATTGAAGGTTTGCGGTTGGGTGATCGTCTGCAAGTAGAGTGGCATACGCCAGATGAGGAAATTCTGAAAATGTTAAAAATCCCTTCGTTAACATTACAACCTTTACTTGAAAATGCTGTAGTACACGGTGTAGAACCTAGTGCGTCTCCAAGTTTAATCACTGTACTGATTGAATGGGATTCCCGAGAAATTAAAATCGTGGTGAATAATCCAATTCAACTACGCAAGCCGATGATTTCTGAACGTGCCGAAAGAGGAAATCAAATGGCATTGAAAAATATCCATGATCGATTACAAGCTCGGTATGGTGTAACCGCACGTTTAACAACACACCGTGCTCAAGATTTTTTTACCGCCTATATTTCTTATCCTTTTAGTTGAGCTTCTAGAAAGTAGGGCATAAATATTAAGATTTGCTAATCATTCACGCGAAATTAGGAATGTTGGACAATGTGTTATAATATGTCCGTTGATGGTGGAAATTGATCGTCGTGTAATCAGAAAAAAGAATGATATAAGGTGGTTTAAAAATACATTCATGGATTGGAAAGCGTTGTGAAATAAGGAGGTTACGGTGAATGTGCTAATTTGCGATGATGAATCGTTAGGGCGTGAGCGCCTGAGTCGAATGGTCGTTGAAGCTGGACATCAAGTCGTTGGACAATCAGCCAATGGATTAGATGCGCTGGCAAAAGTCGAAGAGTTACATCCAGATGTTTTGTTGCTCGATGTACGCATGCCTGAAATGAATGGCATTCAGTGTGCTGAAGTGTTGGCAGAACGCGATCATCCTCCTGCAATTATTTTTGTGACTGCATCGGACGAGCACGAGCTTCAGGCAAGACGGAATCAAGCCTCTGATTACTTATATAAACCTGTTGGGCAAGCTGAATTGTCTGCGGCGTTAAGTCGTGCGGGTCGTCTAAACGCAGCTCAAGTGAATCAGTTGCGTGCGGCTAATGAGCCTCATGTAAAACCTGCACGCCAGCATATTACAGCACGCACTCACCGTGGAATGGAACTTATTCCACTCGACAGTATTTATTATTTCTTGGCGGATCAGAAGTATGTCACAGTTCGACATGCAGGCGGAGAAGTACTGATTGACGAGACTCTAAAAGAGCTTGAAGCCGAGTTTGGTGATCGTTTTATTCGAGTTCATCGTAATGCCTTGCTCGCGATTCCTTATTTGGAAGGTATTGAAATGGTAGCGACGGGTCAGTACCAAGTACGATTCCGTGGAATTGATGAGCGATTGGCGGTCAGTCGTCGGCATTTGCCTCAATTAAAGGATAAAATGCAACTCCTCTAAGTTGTGAACAATACGAATGAAGTTGTCATAAACCGAGCATAAACTGGATACAGTATGCTCGGTTTTAGTTTATAAATAGCCTATAGTTTTATGTGTTGCTTTATCTTCTGTTTTAATCTTGGAAATCTACTGATATGACTGATGTGAATGTGCCAAACCAGACAATTCCGACTCATGTGCTGAATATTGCGACGCGCAAAAGTCCATTGGCATTATGGCAGGCTGAACATATCAAAGCACGTTTACTCGCATTACATCCGACTCTCCAAGTTAATCTCGTCACGTTTGTGACTCAAGGCGATAAAATCCTTGATACATCATTATCAAAAATTGGTGGCAAAGGTTTGTTTGTTAAAGAATTAGAGCAAGCTTTACTGGATGGTCGTGCGGATTTGGCTGTGCATTCCATGAAAGATGTCCCGATGGATTTACCTGATGGATTAGAACTAGCTGTAATTTGTGAACGTGAAGACCCGACGGATGCTTTTGTTTCTAATCATTATCAATGTCTTGTAGACTTACCAAAAGGCGCACGACTCGGTACTTCGAGTCTTCGTCGCTGCAGTCAATTAAAGCATTCTCGTCCAGACTTAGAGATTGTTGATCTACGCGGTAATGTTGGAACTCGCCTTGGAAAGTTAGACGCTGGTGAATACGATGCAATTATTTTGGCGAGTGCAGGTTTGATTCGTTTAGGCTTGGGTGAACGTATTCGCGAGCGTTTGGACACCACAATGTCACTGCCTGCTGTGGGTCAAGGTGCGCTGGGATTGGAGTGCCGAGTGGGTGATATCCGCGTGACTGAATTAATCGCATCACTCGCAGATCCGACAACCAATAGTTGTGTGCGAGCTGAGCGAGCTTTTAATCATCGTCTGATGGGTGGTTGCCAAGTTCCGATTGCAGGGTTTGCAACATTAACCGGAGGTCAGGTGACACTAGAAGGCCGTGTCGGAAGTATCGATGGCAAAGTGTTATTAAAGGATCAAATCACGGGTTCAGCGACTGATGCCGAACGATTGGGCGTGATGTTAGCCGAACGATTGCTGACTGCAGGTGCAGATCAATTATTAGCACAATTGGCGATTCATCCAGCATCACCCTCTCAGACATAACATCATGAGTGATCTGGTGGCTGATCAGTATCCAAAGTATTTTCTCAATACACGTCCAGTTGATCGGGCGCAACCACTGACGCTTGCCCTACAAGAAGCGGGATGGCATGTCTCTGAACTTCCTTTGCTTGAGCTCTTGCCTTTACCGTTAGATCAGCGAGATCAGATTGCGTTATCCCAGCTTGCTCTAGAACCAGTACGTGTGATTGTCGTGGTGAGTCCTACGGCTGCACGTTTGGGGTTAGATGCATTAGCTGCTTTAAATATTGTCCCAGCGCAATTGAATATCCGCTGGCTTGCCGTTGGACATGGAACTGCTAAAGTATTGAATCAAGTTGGTCTCCATCCTGAAATTCCCGCATTGGAATCGAGTGAGGGATTGATTGCGTCCTCAGCACTCAGTGATTTGATTCCAGATGAGTGGGTTATGGTGTGGCGTGGAATCGGTGGGCGAGAGCTGGTGCAGGAATGTCTGTTGGCGCGCGGTGTGCGCTTGCAAGTGATCAACTTATATCAACGCCAACTGCCGTTACAGACTCAAACGTCATGGACAAATGACTGGTTGACCGATCACGTGATTAGTTCATCAGCTCAACAGATAAATAAAAATGACAGTTTTCCGCATCACGTTGTGTTATTAAGTAGTGGTGAATCATGGCGCTACTGGCAAATGCTGACTGGCGAGGCGGCCTTGACTCCTTGGCTGCTGGTGATGGGACAACGTCTGATGAATGAGCTTTGTGTGCTGACGCCGAGAATTCGTCAATTAACGAGTTTGAAACCTGAACATATCCTGCAGGTTTTGGCAGACATTGAGCATAGAGAATGATTGGATGATGCATAAAATTTTGATCATGATGCGAGGTCGTATGAGCTTTCCTTTAGTAGTGAGATCCTTCTGATGAATCGTTGGATGTCCATGGCTGCGTCTTTGGCAGTCATTGCAGGGGTAGGTTATGCAGGCGAACAGATTTATCTGTCAGGGCAAAAGCGCTATCAAGATATTGAAGACAAACAAACGGCGTTGGCTCAGCAAATTTCGGATATTAATGATCGAATGGTCGCCTCCGCACGTGATGAAAAAACAACTTCGCGTGATGAGTCTGGCGATGCAGTGGCAGGATTAACCTTATCGATGGCGCAAGTCTTTCCTCGACATTGGTTGCGTCAAAACTTACAACTTGCACAATCACAACTCGAGCAAGCTCAAACCGCGTCTCAAAGTAATTCATTCCAATCTGCTAAAGATACACTCAATCTCGTTAAGAGTAATTTAAATAATCTTGTCACCAGTCAAGCCATTTCAGCATTGACCGCCAGTGCATTGACCCGAGCGATTGAAGCTGATTTACAGATGATTGATCATGAGGCGCAAACACAACGTCAAGAACTGCAATTATTGGATCGACAAATTGCTCAGTTACAGCTGACTTTGGATCAAATGGCGCTGCGAGGCCCGAGTATGCATGTTGCATCGACCCCAAGCAGCACGACCACTGCCAATCAGACATCTGTTACTCCTTCATTTATGCAACGCATGCGCCAGCTTGTGATCATCGAACGACCAGCGCAGGATGTTCGTACCGATATGTTACAACGCGCGCTGATTTGTCGCGAAGTTGCATTGACTTTAGGTCTGGTTCGCCAAGCATTAGCGCAAGGACAATGGGATCAGGTGACACAGTTATTGGCTGATAGTCGCGCTCAAATGTCAGGTTTGGTCGATGCAGATGCAAGAAAAATGCAATCTACGCTTGCGGGTCTTACTGTCAAACCACATTCAAAACTTCAATTGACTGCGATTCGATGGTTGCCCTCAGATACTGTTGCACCATTCAAACCCAGCGCTAAAACGGATGCTGTACAGGTATTGCCTAAATCTCCTATTGCGCCTCGTGTGGTTGCATCATGACAGACGGTATTATTCTGATTGTCTTTAGTGTGATTTTATTGCTGGCTTTAGCAATATTAACCAATGCGCTATCTGACGATGCTGGTTTTGTGTTGATGGTTTGGCATCAGCAGCAAGTGATCACCACTGTTGGTTTTGGTTTGTTGATGGTTGCATTGTTGACTATTGTCTTAATCATTCTGTTTTTTGTTTTTCGTTCGATATTGTTTGGTTCCGAATATTTATATCAAAAACGTAAAGCAAAAACGCGCCGTAAAACATTGATGAGTCTTGATACAGCAATCCGTCATCGATTGGTTGCTGATGATGCGGGCTCGTTTTTAGCCATGGAAGATTCACTGACCAACAATAGCCTTAATCTTCGCCCGTTCAATAAGAAAAAAGGTTCAGCATTGCATCTATTGCAGGCGGAGGTCGCATGTCGTGCAGGACTTTATGCCGCGGCGAATGAGCATTTGACACATATCGATAGCGATGACCATGAGCTGGCGACCTTGTTACGCGTCAAAATATGCTTGGCAACTGGTGATTTTTTGCAGGCAAAAAGTGCGCTAGAGCTATTATTAATTTATCCAGAGCAGAGCGTAACTGAGCCGATTCGGGAAAGCTTACAGCCTCATTTTGATCGTCAAGTTGGTGTGTTGTGGTCACAACTTGCGGCTCAAATTCCTTGGCAGATGCTGTCGCAATCGATTCTTCCCGCACAGCAGTATATTGATTGGAATCTTTGGTTACAGGCGTTGCTGACGCATGAGATGCCTGAACAAGCAACGGATGAGATTATTCGATTGTTGCTTCTGATGACTCCCGAAATCCAAGATCAGTATGCAGATGGATTATTTGCAGTCTTGATCCGAGCGCATGCGGATCAGCGTGCTTTTGCATTAGCGGAACATATTCTCTCGCAACGGTTAGATGTCACTTTGTTGTCACGTTGGATGAGCGCGAGCCTTGCGCATACAACTGAAGATGTGTCGCAATCTGTTGATCGTGTGTTGATGCAACTGGAGCAGCGTTATCCTGCACAACCTGATGTGGTTTTGGCGCGGGTACGTTGGATGCGTGCGGGGCTCAAATCATCCGCTCACATTGAACAAATGCATGCTGCTTTGGATCTGTTAAGTCCATTTCAGAATCACTCACTGATTCAGCATTATCAATTAATTTGGCAATTAGAAGATCATGCGGGTATAGATGATCACTTTCGTACTGCTTTGTTGGACAATCTAAGTCAATAAATACGGTCGAGTTGCGCTTTGCAATGTACAATAGCGCTCTTGGCTCATAGAGCATTTTGTTCATTTATCTAGTTAATATTTTCTTCGGAAAAATATCATGAGTTCACTCAAAGAATTTGCAGTTGTCTATCGTCAAACCGTTGCATGGGGTGATATGGATGCTGTCGGACATGTGAATAATGTCCTGTATTACCGATATATTGAGAGTGCCCGTGTTCATTATTTAACTCGGATTGATGCGATTGGTCAGGGTTTATCCGCGGTGATTGCATCGAATAGCTGTCGCTATTTACGCCCAGTGTATTTTCCAGATGTACTTGAAATTGGTGTGCAGATTGTTGAAGTGCGTAATTCTGGTTTTCGCATGAATTATGTGCTGTTTAGTACCGAACAACAGCAGATTGTAGCGACTGGTGATGCGATAGCGGTCATGGTAGATGCCAAAACCATGGGTAAAGCTGCGTTGCCAACAGAGCTTCGTCAACGTATTTATGCGCTTGAACGCACGGTTGGAAATGACTTACTGAATGCTGAAAGTGAGGAACGTTTAGGGATAGCAAGTGGTTTGACCCATGCAGCGCGGTCATTACGCGATAATTTGCGTGAAAATATTAAAGAAGGTCGCGAGACATTAAAAGAAAATATTGAAAGTATTGTGCCGCGTTTAGGTGGAAAACGGGACTGAGCGACAGTCCTTATTATTTCCAGTATTGTTCGAATGTAGTTATTGACCATTTGCCACGTTTGACAGCACGCTGATACGCAGGTCTTGCACGTGCTAGATTCACGTATGCAACAATTTTTGGGTATTGATCTTCTGTAACTATACTGACGCAAACGGCTTCTAATAAAAATGTCATGAGTACATCTGCTGCGGAAAATTCAGGACCTACAAGCCATTGATGTTGTGCTAAGTGTTGTTCGATATAGTCTAATTCTGAGCGAAGAGTAGGATTGATGTATCGTTGATTCACTGCTTTTTCAATGAGCATTAAAATGGGTCTAACTAAAAATGGACTCATTTTTGTGATGCGTGCAAAGACTTGCTTCAGTGCCAAATTTGGCATGAAAGAACCTTCGGAAAAGTTTATCCAGTAATAATAAAAAGTTTTTTCGATGCTTCCAGATGGAGGCGTTAGGTGTTTGTCATCATAGCGATCAATCAGATAATCAACGATCGCTCCAGTCTCGGCGAGTGTAATTTCGTGTGTAGTGGCGTCTACAAGAATCGGTGCTTTACCGAGAGTATGTATTTGTTCTAAGCTTTTTTCAGCCATTCCTGTTTTAGGATCGCGATTACAAAATACGATTTCATATTCGAGCCCTAGTTCTTCGAGCAGCCAAATGATCCGTTGTGATCGTGAGTTGATCAGATGATAAACACGGATCATGCTGTGCTCTTTAGTGAGAGGTTAACGAGACTTTAATCGTCTACAACCGCATTTCAATGCCTAAATCTGCCATATATTTTTTGGCTTCTGGGATCGTATATTGTCCAAAGTGGAAAATACTTGCGGCGAGAACTGCATCGACGCCACCTTGTAATACACCATCGGCAAGATGTTGTAAATTCCCAACGCCACCCGATGCGATCACAGGAATATTGACGCGTGAGGTAATGTTTTTCATTAAGCCGAGGTCATAACCTGCTTTTGTGCCATCAGCATCCATGCTGGTTACGAGTAGTTCACCAGCACCGAGTCCAGCCATTTTTACAGCCCATTCAACTGCATCAATGCCAGTTGGTTTACGTCCGCCATGGGTGAAAATTTCCCATTTGCCTTCTGCGACTTTCTTGGCATCAATTGCAACGACGATACATTGCGCGCCAAAGCGAGAAGAGGCTTCACCGACAAATTCAGGTGTAAACACTGCCGCAGAATTAATCGATACTTTATCTGCGCCAGCATTCAACAATTGACGAATATCATCGACTTTGCGCACGCCACCACCAACGGTTAACGGTACAAATACGGTTTCCGCCATGCGTTCTACCGTGCGATACGTCGTGTCACGACCATGCGCGGTTGCTGTAATGTCGAGGAAGGTAATCTCATCCGCGCCTTGATCGTTATAGCGGCGTGCGACTTCAACAGGATCGCCAGCATCGCGAATATCCAAGAATTGCACACCTTTTACTACGCGACCATTGTCGACATCAAGGCAGGGGATAATACGTTTAGCCAGCATATTTAGAAGTCCAGTCACACGAATTTAGAAAATCACGCTATATTACCAAAACTTGATCAGTGACATTGATTTTTTATTTTTGGTTTTTTGATTTCTGGGTCTGGGTTTATGTCGGTCTATACAGTGTTGACGTTGGAAGAAGTACAAGCATTCGCACAGCGGTTTAATTTAACCGTTTCTCGTATTACGCCAATTCAGAACGGGATTGAAAACAGTAATTATTTTGTTTTACTGGATGATGGGCGAGAGCTGGTCTTAACGTTGTTTGAAGAACTGTCGAAAAACGAAGCTGTAGTTTTATCACGACTAATGCTGCGTTTATTTGTACAAGGTTTGCCTGTTGCGGTTCCGTTGGCTGATCTCTCGGATATCTATATTCATACACAGGCTGGTAAACCTGCTCAGTTTGCTCCGCGTCTTGCAGGCAGTTCTCCAATCAATCCAAATCTTGCTCAAGTAAGACAAATGGGTGCGGCTTTGGCACAACTGCATCTTGCATTAGAAAACGATCCTCTGCCAAAAGAGCAAATTCAGAAGAGTGCATATAGCCCTGCATGGTGGGAATTTAGTAAGAATGAATTAAAATCGGCACTTCCTGAAAAAGAGCAACAATTACTAGAGCAGGTGTTTGATCAGTTTTTTGAAGCGAAGCAGCGTTATCCGGATTTGCCACAAGGCTTAATCCATGGTGATTTATTTCGAGACAATACGTTGTTTGTGGGCGATGAGTTGAGTGCGATTTTGGATTTTACTACAGTAACGCATGATGATTGGTTGATGGACATCGCGATTACGATGAATGATTTTTGTACCAACTATCCTGATGTAGATTTGAATAAAGAACGTGTAGATGCCTTTATTACTGCGTACGAGAGTGTGCGTAGATTGACAAAGGATGAGAGATTAGCTTTGCCAGAATTTTTGGCAATGGCGGCGTGTCGATTCTGGATGTCACGTTTGCAGACCGCGATACGTAATCGTACTGAAAATCGGGTAAATGAAGATGTCTTAGAAAAAGATCCGAATGAAATGCGCCAAATGGTGGTTGATCGTCTAAGGTGTGTTGAAGAGTAGGTAGCCTAAATAATTTTATGAAAGGAAATCATGATGAGCATAATCATTTCTGTTCTTCTGATGAGCCTAACTTAGAAATCCTGATGCGGCATTAGGCGATACTTTTTGGTCTATTAGGTGTCTTTCTGATTTATGCGGCTTTTCATGTTGAATTGCAGCCCATTGCTTTTTTGCGGGTTTGTGAGTGTGATCTCTTTCATTTTAATTGCAAAGTTTGTTTGTGGTTATAACGCCTCGGTGCGAAAAGTGGTGATTGCAGATTGGGTGGCGTTTGCTTGTCTTGGAGTTGCTGCTATTTTGAAAACTTTAGGGTTATAAAATGAATTTCAAATCATGGCGAAGCTATTGGAGTTTTGTTCATTCAGTCAGAAATGAAGGTCGTTATATTCATTCAGATGAAGTAAAAATATTCTTAAATACGGTCCTTGAGTCGAGCGTTAATAGAATAAAAAGAATTCCCAAAGATAGTGGTCTGTGGAGGGCTCAGCTAGGTATGGATTGGAATGAGCAATTCCAAGATGATGGATCGTCTATGGGGGAGTTCCCATATCCATATCCCGCCAGAAGAATGAAACCAATTTCTTCCTTGGTAAGTGACGGAAGGGTAAATCCAAAAGGAGTGGCTTTTTTATATCTTGCCAGCAAAAAAGAAACAGCTATGGCTGAAATTCGCCCATGGATAGGTTCCTCAATTTCATTAGGTCATTTCAAGATCAATAGAGATATTAAAGTTGTAGATTGTTCTTTATACCATGGTGAACAGCCATTTTATTTTAACGTCCAAAATCCAGAAGAGGAACCCGATCAAGATTTTATAAATAAAGCAGTCTGGACTCATATAGACAATGCTTTTTCTCAACCTGTAGAGAGGAGTCAGAGCGAAACAGAGTATCTTCCCACGCAAATCATTGCTGAGTTATTTAAGGCGAACAAATTTGATGGAATTGTGTATCGAAGTAAGTTTTCAGATGGATATAACATAGTACTTTTTGATATTGGCGTTGCTGATTTAGTCAGTTGTTGTATCTATGAAGTTGAAGAAATAAACTTCGAATTTAAAGATCAAAAAATTGGATATTCTGAGCCAAGAACGTAATTTATATGCTCAAAAAATAAGATCTCAGAAGCTAGATAATTTATTTTCGTAAGATAACCCTTGACCCACCTCCAAAAATCCCTTATTTTCCATTTACAATGAAATCTACACATGCTGTTTTCGCCCTTCTTTTAACAGGCTCTTTTAGCCTGAACTTGCTGCTGCGCGTCGCGCGCATATAATCTTACACCTCGCCCCCAGCTATTTTTATAGCCAATCGACTCTCAAAATTTGAGCTCAGTTTGTCGATTGTCGTGCTTTTCAGTTTGTTTCAAAGCCACTATTTAAATTGCCATTTGATTAACTGAAATCGCCCCAGAATTTTATTAATTTTATGTACTGATTCAATTATCAGCATAAAAACAAATTTAGAAATTAACGATTTAAGAATTTAAAGCATTGGAGTAATGATCATGATGTTGACTGACCCGAGTAAAAAATATCGTCCAGCGTACCAGCGTGTTGATTTGCCTGATCGCACATGGCCGAACAATACCATCACCAAGGCACCGATCTGGATGAGTACCGATTTGCGCGATGGCAATCAAGCCTTGTTTGAGCCAATGAATGCCGAACAGAAGTTGCGTATGTTTAAAGCATTGGTGGCTATTGGATTTAAGGAAATCGAAGTGGCGTTTCCATCAGCGTCGCAAACAGATTTTGATTTTGTGCGTGGTTTGATTGAGAACAATCATATTCCTGATGATGTGACGATTGAAGTGTTGACCCAAGCACGTGATCACTTGATTGAGCGCACGATGGAGTCAGTACGTGGTGCAAAGCGCGTGATTGTCCACGTATATAACGCAACATCGCCTGTGTTCCGTCAAACGGTGTTTAATTTGGACAAGCTTGAGACCAAAAACTTGGCAGTGAAAGCGGCTCAGAAAATCAAAGACATTGCTGCACAGCATCCAGAAACGCAGTGGACATTCCAATACAGCCCTGAAACTTTCACAGCGACTGAGTTGCCTTTTGCTAAAGAAGTTTGCGATGCAGTGACGGAAGTGTGGGAAGCGAGTGCAACCAATAAAGTCATTTTGAACTTGCCAGCGACAGTTGAAGTGGCATCACCGAATGTCTATGCCGATCAGATTGAGTGGATGCATCGTAATCTTGCACGTCGTGAAGGTGTGATCTTGAGTTTGCATCCGCATAATGACCGTGGCTGTGCAGTTGCAGCTGCGGAATTGGGTGTAATGGCGGGTGCAGATCGTGTCGAAGGTTGTTTGTTTGGTCATGGAGAGCGTACGGGAAATGTGGATTTAGTGACGTTGGCTTTGAATTTGTATAGCCAAGGCATTAGCCCGAATCTTGATTTTTCGGATATGAATGATGTGATTCGTACGGTTGAAGAATGTACACGCTTGCCTGTGCATCCACGTCATCCGTATGCTGGTGATTTGGTCTTTACGGCGTTTTCTGGTTCACACCAAGATGCGATCAAAAAAGGCTTCTCATTGCGCAAGGATAATGACTTCTGGGAAATGCCATATTTACCCGTCGATCCAAAAGACTTGGGGCGTAACTACGATGCGGTCATTCGTGTGAATAGCCAATCAGGTAAAGGTGGTGTGGCATATTTGCTTGAGTCGAATTATGGTATTACCTTGCCGCGTCGTTTGCAGATTGAACTCAGCCAAGTTGTGCAAACCTTGACAGATGAAAGTGGTTCAGAAGTTCGCGCACAGGATATTTGGCAGTTGTTTGAAAAGAAGTATATTCAAGTCAAACAACCGTATAGCTATGTGAGCTATCACCCACAGCACATTGATGAAAATACTGAGCAGGTGACGTTGACAGTGCAGCATCAAGGTGAGGCGCGTGAGTTTGCAGGGCAGGGCAATGGTCCGATTTCAGCGGTGTTAAATGCTTTTAATCATGCATTCAAGCAACCTGTGGAGGTTGTGAGTTATGAGGAGCGTTCGTTGGGGCAAGGTGCAAATGCCAAAGCGATTGCAATCATTGAGCTCGTGGATAAGGCGCGTAATGTTTCGACGTTTGGTGTGGGAATCCATGACAACATCACCACTGCGTCAGTACAAGCGATTATTGCGTGTGTGAATCGTTTGGCGATGATTGAGCAGGCGAAGCAGGTGGCTTAAAAGTTATTTTGACGATAATAAAAAAGGCACAGAGAAGTGCCTTTTTTATTAATAATTTGAGATTTTATATTTCATAGTCAGACAGGTGTAAACTTCAACCACATTTGTTCTTTTGTTCCCCAATATTCCAATTGACCCAAATCAATTTCATCAAAGCGAATCCATTCATCTTTGCCTTGTTTTTCAGAGAAACCTGAACTGATCAATAAATCTTCTTCACGAATTTCCATGATCCAGCCTTGTATGACTTTACCATCTTTCAAATGAATGCGATGCTGATTGCCCAGTTCAGCAAAATCAACTAACTGTGAACCAATATCCATAATCTCTATCCAATCAGTGATTGATCTTGCAATCGTTATTTAAATGATGGTTTTAATATTAATCAGTTAGCGTAAATAAAGGTAGGGGTTAACTGCGACACGATTTGGATAAAGGTAAATGCCATAATGCAAATGAAATGCTGTCGCATCTCCTGTTTTACCGACATAACCCAAGACATCACCTACATGTACAGTATCCCCGACCTTGAATTTTCCAAATTGATCGAGATGTGCGTAATAATGTTGACTCAGTGCATAACTCACAACGGTCACGGCATTGCCGCCTGCGCCACCTGTACCGATTTTTATCACAATGCCATCTGTCGCACTGAGAACAGGCGTGCCACGTTTTGCCATAATATCAATGCCAAGATGGACACGTCCATGACTTCGTGCATTTCCCCAAGTGTCGGTGAGTTGTTCTGGTGAAACACCTTCGACAGGAATTGGAAGATGTTTTGGAGGTGGTGTTTGTTCAAGCTGTTGATAATAGGATGAATGAGTATAAGTGGTTGGTTTAACATTCTTTGTTGGTGAAGATGTACACCCTGCGATCAGTCCAAAGAAAATAGCTAATAAATAACCACGATGGCTGAGTGAAGTTATCTTATAAGTCACCGATCGTTCCTTCTTGGGTGAATGTTTACCAAATCGCTTTTTTAAACGTATTACTGAGTCATATTGACGCGGAGCGGATCATAGTCTGGTCAAAGTTATTTTTCTGTAATTCAATGTAATCAATGGATTTATAAGATCATGAAAATAAGATAGGTTTTCAGGTATTGAATACTTGAATCTAAATATGACGAAATTATTACAGTGTGAAGGTGTTTTTGTCATAAAACTTTCATATTGGTAGCGTTTAATAGAACTCGTTCACAGAATTTATCATTTTATACATTTGCTAGCTCTTTCTGAGGTTATATCAATGCGTATTAATTCTTTAGTTTTATCGATTCTGGTATCAGCTGCAAGCGTTGGAACAGTTTACGCTGCTGATATTACAGGTGCAGGTTCTTCGTTTGCATTCCCAATTTTTGCAAAATGGGCGGATACATACAAAGCAAAAACGGGTACTGGCTTGAACTATCAATCAATTGGTTCAGGTGCGGGCATCAAGCAAATCACAGAAAAAACTGTTGATTTTGGTGCGTCTGATAAGCCATTGTCACCAGAAGATCTTGCAGCTAAAGGTTTGACACAGTTCCCAGGCGTAATGGGCGGTATCGTTCCAGTGTTGAACTTGAAAGGTTTTACTGCAGGTCAATTGAAATTGACTGGTCCAGTATTGGCTGACATTTACTTGGGTAAAATCAAGCAATGGAATGATCCAGCGCTGGTTGCATTAAACCCAAGCTTGAAAGATGTTGATGAAAACATCACTGTTGTTCGCCGTGCAGACGGTTCAGGAACAACTTTTATTTTCACAAACTACTTGTCTAAAATCAGCGCAGACTGGAAAACCAAAGTGGGTAGCGATACCACTGTACAATGGCCAGAAGGTGTTGCAGGTAAGGGTAACGCAGGTGTAGCGTCTTATGTTCAACGTATTAACGGTTCAATCGGTTATGTTGAATATGCATACGCAAAACAAAACAAACTGACTTACACACAATTGCAAAACCGTGATGGTGCGTATGTGCTGCCAGATGACACAACATTCCAGGCAGCAGCTTCATTTGCTGATTGGGCAAAAGCACCAGCATTCGGTGAAGTGTTGACCAACGAACCAGGCAAAACAAGCTGGCCAATCACTGGTGCAACTTTTGTTTTGGTCCAAAAGAAAGCTGAAAAACCAGCATCAACCAAAGAAGTATTCAAATTCTTTGATTGGACTTTCAAAAATGGCGCGCCACAAGCAGCACAATTGGACTACGTTCCAATTCCAGCAAACGTTGCTAAGTTGATCGAAGCATCATGGAAAAATGAAGTGAAAGATCCAGCTGGTAAGTCAGTTTGGTAATTCCTGAGGATCAGGAATTGATAGCCTCTATGTTATAATGAGATGTGAAAGAGCCATATATACGTATGTGGCTCTTATTGTTATGTAAAGTGATCGTTTTTATGAAGCATGAATCTGAAAAAAGAAAGTCAGTGCTCAATATTTCACTGAAAGAATCGATGCTTTAAAAAAGATCTTATTCATTTGAATCACTAGATTGCTAAAGCCTCCATTAGATTTGCAACTCGGATTAGACAAAAGATGATGATAAATTCTCAAGTAGCATCCGCTGCGCGCATTTTACAGGTCGAAAATGGCCGAAATGCAAGATTTCGAGTATTTGTACTTGGGATCGCTTTGTTGGTATTGATTGTACTTGGTGCGATTATTCTGACGTTGGTTGATGGATCGTTGCCTGTATTCAAACAATTGGGAATATCATTCTTTACAGGTAAAGAGTGGGATCCTGTCGCAGATCATTATGGGATTTTGCCAGCGGTTTACGGAACGTTGGTGACTTCATTTATTGCACTTCTATTAGCAGTGCCTGTAAGTTTCTTTATTGCATTTTTTCTTACTGAACTTTGCCCACTTCGACTCCGTACTGTATTGAATTCGGTCATCGAATTATTGGCGGGTATTCCAAGTATTATTTATGGCATGTGGGGATTGTTTGTTCTCGCACCAATCCTTGCTGATCATGTTCAACCTGTATTGTCTAAGACGTTTGGCCATGTTTGGTTGTTGAAAGATATTTTCACTGGTCCACCGATTGGGATTGGTTATTTGCCTGCAGCGTTGATTTTGGCGATTATGGTTGTGCCTTTTATTACTGCTGTGATGCGCGAAGTGTTTGAAGTTGTGCCAAAAACCTTGAAAGAAGGCGGCTACGGACTGGGCGCTAATCGCTGGGAAGTGATGTGGGATATTGTATTACCGCATACTAAAGTGGCACTGATGGGCGGCATTATGCTGGGTCTCGGTCGTGCACTGGGTGAGACGATGGCTGTGACGTTTATGATTGGTAATGTGAATAATATTAGTTTAGGTCTGTTTGACTCAGGTAATAGTATTGCTTCTGTGATTGCCAATGAGTTCGCTGAAGCGAAAGATCTCCACATGTCTGCACTTCTTGCACTTGGTTTAATTCTGTTTGTGATTGCTTTTGTTGTGCTTGCAATTGCACGATTCTTGACTCATCAGGTGAAAAAAGCATGACCACTTATACGATGACTCCTTTCTTTAGTTTTAAAAGAAAACTCAAAAGCCGTTTGATTTTGACATTTGCAACGGTGATCTCAATCTTGGGTATGGCATTGCCTTTCTGGATTTTGTTCACAGTAATTCAACGTGGTATGGGATCGTTTAATTGGGCACTGATAACCCAAATTACACCACCACCACAGGCTGAAGGTGGCTTGCTTAATGCCATCGTTGGTAGCTTGTTAATGGTTGGTGCAGCGATGGTGATTGCAGCACCGATCGGTATCTTTGCGGGTGTCTATCTCGCGGAATACGGTCGTGAAAGTAAACTCGCATCGTTAATTCGCTTTGTGAACGATATTTTGCTGTCAGCACCATCGATTGTGATTGGTCTATTTGTTTACATCATCATGGTTATTCCGATGCAGCACTTCTCGGGATGGGCTGGTGTTGTGTCTCTCGCAATTATTGCGGTGCCTGTGATGGTACGTACCACCGAAAACATGTTGTTGCTTGTTCCTGATGTGATGCGTGAAGGTTCACTTGCGCTTGGTTCTTCTAAGCGTCAAGCCATTATTAAAATCTGTCTTCCAGCGGCGAAGAACGGCATTATCACTGGTGTTCTACTTGCCCTTGCTCGGATTAGTGGTGAGACAGCACCTTTGCTATTTACTGCATTGAATAGTCCGAATTATTCGCTGGATTTGAGTCAGCCGATTGCAAACTTACCCAACACGATTTTCCAGTTTGCGATGAGTGCAGACAGTGGCTGGATTAGTTTGGCATGGGCAGGCGCGGCGTTAATTTCCCTGTATGTCGTGATTATTAATTTATTCGCGCGCTTAGTTTTTGCTAGAAATACGATGGGAAAATAAGTGGTTTAGAGTAGAGAGTTAAACGAACACAACGGCTGATTTTTGAGCTTTTGCAAGAGAGAATTACTGTGTACGTGAGTACAGCCGCTCAACAGAATAGTTTGCTGATTTTCTATCGACAACGAATATAGGTAGTATTACGATGAACGAGATGACAACTGATAGGCATACCAAGATGACGATTGATACACAGCCTCAAGATCCATCAAAAACTGCAGCACAAGACACACGTGCATCATTCCGTACTAATGTGTTGGATAACGACACAACTCGTCCGCTCAGTAGCTACACGCCTGAAGAAATTGAAGTTGAAACTAAAAGCCTCAATTTATTTTATGGCAAAAAACAAGCACTGTTTGATGTCAATATTGTTGTGCCGCGCAAACGTGTGACTGCGTTTATTGGGCCATCTGGCTGTGGTAAATCAACCTTATTGCGTACTTTTAACCGCATGAACGACCTCATCGAAGGTTGTCGAATCGATGGTCAAATTGTTCTGAATAATCAGAATATTTTTGATCCAAGTCTAGATGTGACGAGCCTACGTCGTCGTGTCGGTATGGTATTCCAAAAAGCCAATCCATTCCCTAAGTCGATCTATGAAAACGTGTGTTATGGCTTACGTTTGCAAGGGATTAACAAAAAAAGCATTTTGGATGAAGTTGTAGAAAATTCATTGAAAGGTGCTGCGCTTTGGGATGAGGTGAAAGATCGTCTGCATGATTCTGCCATGGGACTCTCTGGTGGTCAGCAACAACGTTTGGTGATTGCACGTTCAATTGCGATTGAGCCAGAAGTGTTGCTTTTGGATGAGCCGTGTTCTGCGCTGGATCCGATTTCGACTTTGAAAGTTGAAGAGTTGATTCATGAGTTGAAAGAGCGTTTCACCATTTTGATCGTGACGCACAACATGCAACAAGCAGCACGTGTATCGGATTACACTGCGTTTATGTATTTGGGTAAAGTCATCGAACATGATGACACCAATACTCTATTTACCAATCCAAGTCAGAAACAGACTGAAGATTATATTACTGGTCGTTACGGTTGATATTTTGCTTAATGAGACTCTTAATGAGAGTTAAGCCGAATGATTTAACCCTATTCATTAAATACCGTATCGAGGAGTAATAGATTTATGCCAGCTACAAAAGAAGATTTTGGTCATCATATTTCACGCCAGTTCAATGATGATTTAGGCAAAGTCCATGCGCAGTTTTTGGCAATGGGTGGTTTGGTTGAGTCGCAAGTTGCGGATGCGATGCATGCGCTTTTGGATACTGATCCAGTTTTAGCGTCTAAAGTTCAGGCGATTGATACCAAAGTCAACGAAATGGAATCAGAGATCGATTCTAATCTGGTTCAGATTTTGGCGCGTCGTCAACCTGCAGCAAGTGACTTGCGTATGGTGATTGCGATCAGTAAGGCTAACACTGACCTTGAACGTATTGGTGATGAAGCTGCAAAGATTGCGCGTTTGGCAAAAACAGCGAGCGAAGAAGGTGAGTCGCCACGTGGTTATACTGAGACGCGTCACATTGGTAATCAAGTTCGTTTGATGATTCGTGAAGCGTTAGATTCATTTGCACGTTTGGATGTCGAAAAGGCATTGCATGTGCTACAAGCTGATGCTGAAGTTGATCGTGAATACCAAACCGCAACACGTACATTAATGACCTATATGATGGAAGATCCACGTTATATCAGTCGTATGATCAACGTGTTGTGGGTACTGCGTTCACTGGAACGTATTGGTGATCATGCGCGTAACTTAGCAGAACAAGTGATTTATATGGTGAAAGGTGCTGACGTGCGCCACACCAGTTTTGATGAAGTTGAAAAACAAGTTTTGAATAAATAATTATTCGATTCTGAATAAAAAAATCCATTTTCGGTTAATACTGAAAATGGATTTTTTATTGATTGTCTATCAGGTTTTATTTTGAAGTTTCAGGCTTCCAACCCACTGGACGTTCGTAATCTTGGTTGGTGAGGAATTTGTTGCGTTGTTCATCAAGAAAAACTTTAGATTCTGGCTGCATGACATTCAGGCGATTTTCATTAATTAATAAAGTCTGATGCTGCATCCATTCTTGCCATGCTTTTTTTGACACGTTTTCAAAGATATCCTGACCTTTGACGCCGGGAAATGGAGCGAATTCTAAGCCTTCAAGCTCTTGTTGATATTTACGACAAAAAACAGTACGCATGGGCTTTTCCTGATGTGCTTTCTAGATGGTATTGAGGACGGCGATAAACCGATCAATAAGATATGATGTTCACCATTTTAGTCTTTCATGCTGTGAAGTGCTAGGTTAAGCTGGACTAAACACGGATCAGCGTATGTTGATCATGACGAATACGATGTAAATTTTAGAATCAGGGATTATTAACAAATGGCAAGCCCAAGCGCTGACCTCAGGCTCGATTCACAAACACGCCAAATGATTGCAGAGTTGGTGGCGAAGCCGAGTGTCACCTGCACCAACGCCAAACAAGATCAATCCAATTTGCCTGTTATTGAGCTGCTTGCGACATGGTTTACTGACTACAGTTTTCGCTGTGAAATCATGCCTGTTGCCGAAGGCAAGGCAAATCTCATCGCTGTGTTGTCGAATGGCGCATCGGATTTGTCGGGTGGTCTAGTGTTGGCGGGGCATACTGATACTGTGCCTTTTGATGGTGAGTTGTGGAGTAATGATCCATTCACCTTGACGGAGCGCGATGGCAATTTGTATGGTCTTGGCACTGCTGACATGAAGGGCTTTTTTGCCTTGATATTGCAGGCGATGCGCGCATTGCCGAAAGCCAAGTTCAAAGCTCCACTGATTGTGATAGCGACTTGTGATGAGGAAACCTCAATGGCTGGCGCAAAGGCGTTGGTTGAGGCTGGATCGAAGTCGGGTGTGCAAGGTCGTTTTGCGCTGATTGGTGAACCAACAGATTTGAAACCCGGACGAATGCATAAGGGCGTGATGCTAGAGCGGATTGTCATTACCGGACATTCAGGTCACTCGAGTGATCCGAGTCTAGGTAGTAATGCGCTGGATGCAATGAATGAAGTGATGACGCGTTTAATTCGTTATCGTGATGGTTTAAAGGCGATTCAACAACCGATTTTTGCGATTCCTCATCCGACGTTGAATCTGGGTTGTATTCATGGCGGAGATAATCCGAATCGGATTTGTGGCTTATGCGAACTACAATTCGATGTGCGTACTTTGCCAGATATGAAGATGCAGGAAATTCGTGAGGAAATTCGTCAGTTGATAGCCGATATTGCACCGAAGTTTGGGGTGGCGGTGCTATATGAGCCTGCATCACCTGGTTCGCCGTCAGCGGAGACCCCCGCAGAATCTCCATTTGTGCAATATATTGAGAAGCTGACGGGTGATACCGCAGGGTCGCTGGCATTTGGTACGGAAGCGCCTTTTTTTAGGCAGCTTGGTATGGATACGGTGATTCTGGGGCCGGGTCGAATTGAGCAAGCGCATCAACCTGATGAATATATTCCGATTGCTAATATTGAGCCGATGGTTGGGTATTTGAAGCAGTTGATTGAGTATTATTGTGTGATGGGTGAGGCGAGTTGATGCTTTATTTTGAGTTCACTGAGCTTGTCGAAGTGGACAAGCTCAGACTTCAGTGGTTTTCGCCGCACATTTCGACAGGCTCAATGAGCTATGTAGGTTGTCTGGTTTTAGGCTTTTTCATTTACCTAAAATAATTTCAGCATCCTTGTTACTTGACCAAGATACACTCACCACCTGCTCATCCATTATAAAACTCCGATATCGCCATTCACCGAGTAAAGGGTGAGCGAGCATCTCATTGACATTCTCAGTATTCAGCGTATTCAAATCTAATCGAATCCCTAATCCCTGTGCTTTTAAAACTGCTTCTTTACGCGTCCAAGTCGTGAGCCATTGTTCATGGGCTTGATTTGGCGAAAGATCAGAATTTTGCCACGCGTTCATTTCATCAGCGCTAAAAGTTCGTGCGGCTAAAGCCTGTTCTTTGCGACTTTTACTTTTATCTTCAATATCAATGCCTAGTTGAATATTGTCCAAGCTCCAAACCATCGCAAATGCTTCATTGCTATGTGAAGTGTTGAAGCTAATTTGATGATTCTCAACAAAAGGCTTGCCGTGCATTTCTTTTGCAAAAGAAAGCTGTTCAGGTGAAAGCTTCAAAGCTTGTGCAAGTGTTTCACGTCGCCAAGCACGGGCGAGTTGTTGATTTCTCCGTGCGACAGGATGATTGGCAATCCCCTGAACATCCGCAGTCGTCAGTAAAGCCATTAACCGAGACTCCTCGGTGAGCGAAATTTCAGCAAAATGACGAACGATGAGATGCAGGGTAGACATGGATTGTCATGTGGATTGAGTAAGGTAGGGATAATATAACGTTTTCTTGGTGTGATAAGTCTATGGATTGCGATGTGAATGATGTGCGGCAAGGCTTTTTCCTGCTAACATCGACACTTGCTACTCATTACTTATAGATTTCTACGCGTTCAGTTTGCAGCAGGATTTTCCAATGTCAGATGATTTTCTATCCCCAGATACTATGACCGATAACTATGTTCATTGGTTCCGTAATTCTGCACCGTATATCAATGCACATCGAGGAAAAACCTTTGTCTTGATGTTTGGTGGCGAAGCGGTGAACCATGAGAACTTTCGCAATATTATCCATGACATCGCGTTGTTGCACTCTCTTGGGATTCAACTGATTCTGGTTCATGGCGCGCGTCCACAGATTGATGAAAACCTCATTGAATACGGCCTAGAAACGCCGATTCATGATGGATTGCGTGTGACGACTCGTGAAGCATTGCGTTGTGTGCTGGATGCTGTAGGTTCAATTCGCTTGGAAATTGAAGCATTATTGTCTATGGGTTTGGCAAATTCACCCATGTATGGTGCGCGGATTGATGCCGTCTCTGGTAATTTTGTGACCGCACGCCCTTATGGTGTGCGTGATGGCGTGGATTTCCAACTGACTGGTGAAGTGCGTTCTGTAGATACGGAAGCGCTGCAAAAGAGCCTTGCCAATCGAAATATCATAGTCTTAGGCCCCACAGGTTATTCGACTACAGGTGAGGTTTTTAATCTACTCGCTGAAGAAGTTGCGGTTGAAACGGCGATTACGATTAAGGCGGATAAGTTGATTTTCTTAGGTGAGCATGAAGGAATTTCGGGTAAAGACAATCGTTTGCTGCGTGAGTTGATTCCGAATGAAGTCGATCAATTCCTCCGTAATAAAAAACTGGATAGCGAAATTCTGCGTCACATGCACGGTTCGGCGGATGCCTGTCGTGGCGGTGTGCGTCGTGTGCATATCATTTCTTATGCGCGTGATGGTGCGCTGTTGCAAGAATTGTTTACCCGTGATGGTTCGGGGACATTGGTCAGTAATGATCCGTATGAAGAAATTCGTACCGCGGATATTGATGATGTCGTCGGTTTGATTGAGTTGTTGCGTCCCTTGGAAGAAGAGGGGATTTTGGTTCGTCGTTCACGCGAGCGTTTGGAAACTGAAATCGGTCAGTTTGCGGTAATTGAGCGTGATGGGATGATCGTCGGCTGTGCCGCGTTGTATCCAATTCCAACCAAAGCAACAGAGCCTCCATCAGCGGAAATAGCTTGTGTGGCGATTCACCCAAGCTATCGTAAGTCGAATCGTGGTGCGGAGCTTTTAGATTACTTGGAAGCCAAGGCGCATAACAAAGGCATTAAGAGCTTGTATGTGCTGACCACGCGGACTGCGCTGTGGTTTATTGAGCAAGGGTTTGAGCCAGCAGAAGTGGATGATTTACCAGAAGCACGTCAAGCGATGTATAACTTACAGCGTAACTCGAAGGTGTTTGTGAAGCGGCTGGACTAATAAACCTCAACATGCCTTCACGTTGATAAGTGTTTTTAATACAACCACTAATTAACCATATGGTTAATTAGTGGTTGCTTGTCACGCATATGACTGCCGATCTCTAAGCACCTTCTACGCGCTCGTTGATCCAACGTGTCTTCTAGATTATGTCAGCAAAAGTTCCCTAAAAAAAATAACCAAGGAGAAAATAATGCGTAAAATCGTCTCATTCGTCCATATCTCACTGGATGGTTTTGTTTCTTCCACCGCTGAAGGGATGCACAGTCTCGGCTGGGTCAGTCTCAGCGAAGAAATGTTTGAATATGTCGAAAAGCGTATACAGCAGACCGATACGGCCCTTTATGGGCGCGTTACATTTGAGATGATGGAGTCGTACTGGCCTACCGCTGCTGACCAACCTAACGCCAGTGCGCATGACCATGCTCATTCACGCTGGTACAAAACCGCCCGTAAAGTGGTCTTGTCGACCACTCTGTCGGAAAAGAATCATCCGAATACCCAAATCATCAGTCGCGACATCGGCGAAGCTATCCGCACTCTTAAAGCAGATGAGGGGAGTGAGATTTTGGTGTTTGGCAGCCCCTCCGCCACACACGCCCTGATGGCAGAGAACCTCATCGACGAGTACTGGCTATTCCTTAATCCTATCGTGTTAGGGCAGGGCATTCCCTTATTTACAAACATTCAGGACAGAACCGCACTGACGCTGCTAGACAGTAAAGTTTTTGATTCGGGCGTGGTGGCTCTGCAATACGAAGTAAAACGAAATTAATGATAAAAGTTGTTTTTTCATTCTCAATACGCAATAAAAAAACCTCACTAATTCGTGAGGTTTTTTACGGAGCACACGGTATTACCCCTGCAACAAACTCACATCCGCCACACTCAAGAACAGTGCGCGTAGACGAGTCAATAAACGCAAACGATTCAAACGCAACGCTACATCATCAGCATTGACCATCACACTTTCAAAGAACGCATCAATTGGCGCACGTAATGCCGCAAGTTGCGATAGAGCAGGCGTGTAGTCTGATTTTGCAAGTAGTGGATGTACTTGTGGCTCAAGCGTTTCTAAAGTTTCGTAGAGCGCTTTCTCCGCAGGTTCAACGAGTAATGCAGGATCAATTGCACCTGCACTGACGGTTTCTTTTGCAAGAATGTTTGCCACACGCTTATTAGCTGCTGCAAGTGCAGTGGCTTCAGGCAATGCACGGAAATGCTGTACCGCACGAATACGTTGGTCGAAGTCGAGTGGTGACACAGGATTCAATGCTTGCACCGCGAGAATCACATCGACTTGCATGCCTTGATCTTCGTACATCGAGCGATAGCGACTTTGTAAGAAGGCATTGGCATCGGTCAATGTTTTGGCTGGGTTCTCGATTCTTGTGCCGTAGTTGGTGACTGCATGTTCAACCAAATCAATCAGACTTAACGTCAAACGTTTTTCAATCAGAATCCGCAAAATCCCAATCGCTACACGGCGCAGACCAAACGGGTCTTTGTTACCTGTCGGTGGTTGGTTGATACCAAAAATACCTGCCAAGGTATCCAAACGATCTGCCAGCGCAATGCTCACGCCTGTCAACGTTTCAGGCAAAACATCACCAGCGAATTTCGGTAAATATTGTTCACGAATCGCTTCGGAAACATCTTTTGGCGCGCCTTCAAGTGCGGCGTAGTAGCTCCCTGCAATCCCTTGAAGTTCTGGGAACTCACCAACCATTTCAGAAGCAAGGTCGCATTTGGAGAGCTTTGCCGCTTGAACGGTATGTTCAACGCTTGCACCAATTTGTTCAGCGATATAGCTTGCCAGCGCAGCGATGCGTTCGGTTTTATCCCAAATCGTTCCTAGTTGTGCTTGGAAGATACGATTTGCCAATTTCTCTTGGCGTGACGCCAGTGGTTGTTTCTGATCTTGTTTAAAGAAGAACTCCGCATCGGTGAGGCGTGGACGTACAACTTTTTCATTACCTAGGGTAATTTGCGTTGGGTCTTTGCTTTCGATATTGGAGACGGTGATGAAATAAGGTTGCAGCTTGTTATTGGCATCGACTAAGCAGAAATACTTTTGATTGTCTTGCATGGTTGAAATCAGAGCTTCTTGTGGAACGTGCAAGAAACGTGATTCAAAAGTTGCACGTAAGGCAACAGGCCATTCCACTAAACCAGTCACTTCGTCACGCAGATCCGCAGGCACGAGCGCACGCGCATTGACTTCGGTTGCCAGTTTTTCAACTTGACCATCAATCAGTTGTTGACGCTCATCAAAGTCTGCAACCACATATGCGGTGCGTAGAGCAGATAAATAATCACCCGCAGATTTCAATTCAATTGCCGCTGGTGCATGGAAACGATGACCGTAAGTCAGATTGCTACTCGCAAAATCTTGAATCGTCGCAGGAATGATTGCGCTGTCTTTCATCAAGACAACCCATTGCACTGGACGGACAAACTCGGTACGACTTGCAGCTGAACGCATCCGTTTAGCAATTGGCAAGGCATTCAATGATTCTTGCAACAGCGCTGGCAATAAGTCATCCAGCGATTGGCCTGTCACGGTTTTGCGATGGACGAGCCATTCGCCTTTGTCCGTTGGGATACGAATCAGGTCAGAAACTTCAACGCCAGCACCTTTAGCAAAACCAATTGCCGCAGGAGTCGGTGTGCCATCTGGCTTAAATGCGCCAGCGACCGAAGGGCCGCGACGTTCTTCGACGCGATCAGGTTGATGACCTGCGATGCCTTCGATCAGAATCGCAAGGCGACGTGGGGCAGCATAGGCGTTGATTCTTTCATACGCCAAACCTGCGCTGGCGAGGCGAGTGGTGACTTCACTGAGGAGTGCATCACGCAATGTTTTTAGGCTTTTTGGCGGGAGTTCTTCGCAGCCGAGTTCAAAGAGAACGGTATGTAAACTCATTTCGACTTTCCTTCTTGTTTTTCGGCTTTTGCTGCATCTTTATCGATTTGCGCCTGTTGCTGTTGTGCTTCTAGTGCCATTTTCGCCAGAACTTCATCACGCAATGCAGGCTCTGCCATCGGGAAACCGAGTTTCGCGCGTGAGTTGACATAGCTTTGCGCAATTGCACGTGCTAAACCTCGAACGCGCAAGATATAACGCTGACGTTCAGTTACCGAAATCGCACCGCGTGCATCAAGCAAGTTGAAGGTATGCGAGGCTTTAATCACCATTTCATACGCTGGCAAAGGCAATTCTGCTGCCATCAAACGATTCGATTCACTTTCATAGAAATCAAACAGTTCAAACAGTTTTTCGACATTGGCGTATTCAAAGTTGTAGGTCGATTGTTCCACTTCGTTTTGGTGGAAAACATCGCCATAGGTCACAGTGCCAAATTGACCGCGTGTCCAGACCAAGTCATATACCGAGTCTACGCCCTGTAAATACATCGCCAGACGTTCAAGACCGTAGGTGATTTCGCCTGTCACTGGATAGCATTCCACGCCGCCAACTTGTTGGAAATAGGTGAATTGAGTGACTTCCATACCGTTCAGCCATACTTCCCAACCTAAGCCCCATGCGCCTAGTGTTGGTGATTCCCAGTTGTCTTCAACGAAACGAATGTCGTGGGTCAGCGTGTCTATGCCTATAGCTTTCAGCGAGTCGAGATAGAGCTGTTGGATGTTGGCTGGATTGGGTTTCAGCACGACTTGGAACTGATAGTAATGCTGTAAGCGGTTTGGATTTTCCCCATAACGTCCATCTTTTGGACGGCGTGACGGTTGCACATAAGCAGCATTCCACGTTTCAGGGCCAAGTGCGCGGAGGAAGGTTGCCGTGTGGAATGTTCCTGCGCCCATTTCTAAATCATAGGGCTGGAGGACGACACAGCCTTGATTTGCCCAGTAATTTTGCAGGGCAAGAATGAGTTCTTGAAAGGTGAGATTAGAAATAGCTTGGCTTTTCTGGGTAGTTGTGGTGCTCATGGCAATCCATGCGAAAGATGAAAAAATTGGTGGGTAGTATAGTGAGTTTTAGTAGGATTTTCACTGGGAGAATTTAAGGTTGTTTGCGAAGTGTCAGTGCCGACATGAGGGTATTTTAATGATTTTTATATTTAGATAAGACACAGGATGGGTTTCATTTTGTAAGTTAGGTAATAATGACCCAACTGCCTGTAGTACGATGCCTGCACGATAAGAATTCTAGGAAGAATATATGAACTATAAGCAACTCATCTTTATAGTAAGTTTCGGATCAATTCTTGCTGGGTGTGGTGGAGGTGATGATAATAATACAGCTTATTCATTCGTTATCCCAGCTGTTGGCTCCCAACGAGTATATGCGGAGACACTTGTTGATGACCAATCAAATACTATTAATCAATCCTATACTGCAACAGTGACTGCAACGACAACTACAGGATTTACTCAAAGTGAGATATATTCAAGCCCATCTAGTTTTGTGGGTGGTGCATTGTTCCCAACACTATCTCATACCGATACTCTCAATAACTCAGGATTGACTCTTTCGAGTTCCTATAATTATGGCTATAGTCCTCCTTGTGCTAGAGGGGCATCGTGCGTTACTTTGGTTGCTTCAGTTTCCTATACGCTCATAGACTCTCCTTATGCAGGAGGTGCGATTTTTCCACTCAGTGTTGGGCAGACTTGGAATACTAGTTATACGCAAACATGTGCGGATAATGGTTTTAATGGGTCGTGCTCGATTGTTGGTCAGAATACTGCGGTGACTTATACGGATAAAGGTTCGGTGGTTGATGTCGAAAGTGTCACAGTTCCTGCAGGAACATTTAACGCTTTGAAATTGCAAAGTACGATCAATTTTACAAATGCAGCAGGCACAAATATCACTCGAAATGTCACAGAATGGCGTGATACCAACACGGGTCATGTGGTTAAAGCTATCAGCGCAAATACATACAGCGGTACTATGCCAACGACAGGCTATGTTGTACAAAGAACTGTCTCACTACAGAGTCTGAGTTAGCCCGAGTAGGATGGGTTAAAACCCGTTCTACAAAAGAAAAAACTTGCCCATTAGGCAAGTTTTTTCTTCACTTAAACCATTACTGATTCGGTTGACCATTACCCATCGATGAGCCAACACTCGCACCTAAAGTTGCACCCAGCGCTGCACCTTCTTCACCACCAATCATACGACTTCCTGCATAAGCACCGACAGCGCTGCCAATCGTAGCATTGAGCGTGGTCTGAGAGTCATATCCTGCGGTTGTTCCTGCAAGACCAGTTCCAATTGCTGCACCAATTGCTGCACCACGATTACCATTGGTGTGGTGTCCTGCCGCAGCACCTGCCGCGCCTGCTGCGGAGAGAGCAGCCATTTGCTGTTGTTGAGGTGTGACGGATTGACATGCGCCAAGTGTCAAGCAACTTGTTGCGATTGCTGAGATAGTTAATGTTTTCACGATTTTTTCAGATATCATTTTGATCTTGTTACCTTAATTAAGCGGATTCAGTAGATTGAGCGTAGTTTATACATTCATTACAACATCGGATTTTAAACGATATTGATGGACGATGTTTCATCTCTTTGTGTGTGATTCTTTTTATGCAATCCCGTGTGTCGATTCACAGTTACAATGATTTTTTATCGTTAGTGATCTTGATGTTCTAAATGCCCTTTTCCTGGAATAAAATTCGCTTCGATTCGAATCCCGTCCAAATCTTCAAATAAGACAGAGTAGTAGCCTGGCGCCCAACTATTTTCTTCAGGTGCTCTAATGATTTTGGCTTCTAGCTCTAACGCTGTTTGATAAATTGCATCGACATCTTCACGGCTACGCGCCCGAAAGCACAAATGATGTAATCCAACACGTTTTTGATTGAAAAGTTCATCTTTAAAGGCTGGATCTATTGGTGCTATCGCAACACCAGTTCGTCCTCCAATACAATAAAAATACTGAGGTGAATTAATCAAGGTCACCATTTCCATCGAATGCAGTAGTTTTTCGTAGAAGGGGATAGAGCGCTCCATATCAGATACGGAGAGCTGAATGTGCGCGATACCGTTGATGCTTGCCATAACAAAATCCTTTTTCAGAGGTGCTTTATTATTTTGATTTTACGTTACGAATTATGCGTACCTAATGAAATCCACTGCGTTTCGATTTGTGTATTTGTAACTGAGCCTGTGGATTTGAGATGCACGACTAATTGCATGTTTTTACGAGCGGCACTCCAAGAAAATGAATAGTTTGAAGCATGCTTATGGATATTCGCATGTTCCAATGTTGGACCAGTAAAGTCTGTTTGAGTCAGACCATATTGCGCACAGTGCAGCACGCATTCTTTCTGCATCGCAGCGATGGCCAAAGGCTGATAATCATGTGCACTTTTGATGGCTATCGTCGTTTTATACCAAACCATAAAAACACAACAGACTGAAAAAATAGCAATGAAGCCAAAAAATATTTTTACTTTTCCTGAAATTTTTGGCTGCGTGTTTGCCGCGTGAGTTTGCATCATGAGTTCTCGTTGATTTTCAATCAATGACATCTTAGACATTTGCTGCCAAAACCACAAATACGCCCTTGGTTTGATAACTTTCGTTGACTAAAAGATATTAAAACATCATTGCATGTTCATGATTGCTTTTCGGGTTGTCAGGTAATACCACAAACTCACCTTCAAGCTGTCCAACCTGTTGACCTTCAAACTCTAGTATTGCTGTGACGGTGATGCGAGCCATACGACGTTTTCCCGAAGCACTGACTAGCTTTGCCCATGATTGAGGGTCGATTCCTTGCGCAACGGCGGTAAACCCATCAGAAATGGGCTTTTCATAGAGCATGGAGTTTTTGTGAATGACAATATGACCAGATAATCCTTGTGCTTCCATCTTTGTAAAGACTAGTGACCACGCCGCGAGAATCGCAACAGTTGATGCACTGCCACCAAAAATATTACGCATGTGATTAATGTTGGGTTCTAAGGGGGCAAAGATGACGACTTTATCATCAGTGACTTCGCGAACTTCAATGCCCATAACTCGTGTCAGAGGAATGTGGTCATGAACGTATTGTTCTAAATTCTTTGCATCCATATACGCGATATACCTTCAATTTATGGAGCTCAGTTTTACAGCAGTCATTCTCGGTTGTATATGGTATTTTCAATCATTCATGAAAAAGGCGCTCTATTCTGAATTGAATAGAGCGCCTGATGAAGATGGCATTTATTGCTTAGACGCGTATTTGACCGTCGCCTAATACAATCCATTTCTGCGATGTCAGCCCTTCTAAACCGACAGGGCCGCGTGTGTGGATTTTGTCGGTAGAAATACCGATTTCCGCACCTAAACCATATTCAAAACCGTCCGCAAAACGACTTGAGGCATTGACCATCACTGAGCTGGAGTCCACTTCATTTAAGAAACGGCGTGCTTTGGCGTAGTTCTCAGTCAAAATCACATCGGTATGATGTGAGCCATATTTATTAATATGAGCAATCGCTTCATCTAATCCATCGACGATTTTAATCGCGAGGATTGGTGCGAGATATTCCTCATACCAATCTTCTTCTGTAGCTGGTACTGCATCGCTCAAGATGCTACGTGTCGTTTTATCACCGCGTAATTCCACACCTTTTTCACGATAAAGTGCAGCAATCTGTGGCAAAAATTCATCAGCAACAGGTGCATCAACCAACAATGTTTCCATCGCATTACACACGCCATAGCGATGTGTTTTTGAGTTCAAACAAATCGGTAAGGCTTTAACTAAGTCTGCTTGACGCTCAACAAAGACGTGACAATTACCATCTAAATGTTTAATGACAGGCACGCGTGCTTCACGGCTGATGCGTTCGATCAGACCTTTACCACCGCGTGGAATGATCACGTCGACGTATTCACTCATGGTGACCAAGATACCAACCGCAGCTCGATCAGGCGTATTAATCACCTGTACACTGGCTTCAGGCAAATTTGCTACGCTTAGGCCTGTTTGAATGCATTTTGCAATCGCTTGATTGGAGTGAAATGCTTCTGAACCACCACGCAAAATAATGGCATTGCCTGATTTTAGTGCGAGAGAGGCGGCTTCAAGTGTAACGTTTGGACGTGATTCGTAAATCATGCCAACTACGCCAAGCGGTACGCGCATTTTGCCCAGTTGAATGCCAGATGGACGGTAAGTGAGGTCGGTAATTGCACCAATTGGGTCAGCCAATCCAATCACATCACGTAGACCATCGAGCATGCCTTTGAAGCGAGCAGGGGTGAGTTCGAGACGATCCAATAATGCTGCATCGAGCTGATTAGTGCGACCGTTTTCCATGTCGATTGCATTCGCAGCGAGAACTGTTGCTTGTTGATTTTGAAGTTCTTGATAAATGGCTTCAAGCGCTGCATTTTTTTGTTGAGTCGTTGCTCCTGCAAGAATTCGTGATGCTGCGCGTGCTTGTATGCCAAGCGTTATCATCATTTGTTCGATGTCTTGTGTGGTATGCGACTGGTTAACGACCTGATTCATGACAGATACCGCAATGAAAAATATTCCTTTAATTATAGCAAAAGTCAGATGATGATGGGGGGATTGAAATATTGGGATAAGATGTATCGTAAAAGTCAGATGATGATGGGGGGATTGAAATATTGGGATAAGATGTATCGTAAAACTATTTTTCAGTATCGTGTCAGTAGGCTTGAAAGAGGGGAGAGAGATAAAGTAGACTTTTAATCCGCCGAGCTGTGTCACCTACTCGTATTCTCGCTGAGAGAAGTATGCTATTATTCCAAGAAACAGCTTGACCATAGACAATTGGATTGTCTTTATATGGAACATATGGAGCGCACAATGATGAGTGCTGTAAGAAGTGTTTTTTTGCAGAATGAGTCAAAACCATTAGTAGGAATTCAGCATTTCATGGATGACGTTGTGCAAAATAATGATAAGTTTCCATTCTTTGATCAATATACCCGTGGTGCTTTAAAAGAAACCCCTCGCGTCCATTGGGTAAATGGATGGAAAATTGAGTTTCTTGCGTTTGCAGATGAGAGAACTCGTCATTTACCCCCTGTCGTGATTTTAGGCGGCGCATTCCAGAATTTTAACTCGTATAAATACTGTGTTGAACCGCTACTAGAGGCGGGTTCAGTAGTGTTGGTTGATTTGCCATCGCTCGGTAGTAATGATCAAGTGATCAATACGCTGACGGGCGAGAAGGCGCTTGATTTAGATATCGATCACTTAGCCGAAATATTAGGTCAATGGGCGAACGAAGTTCATCTCAATAAGCTGTCTATGATGGGCATGTCATTAGGCTCTGTCATTGCAGCAAATTTTGCAGCGCAGAATCCAGATAAAATGGAACGCTTGGTTCTGATGGGTGTCATGCAAAAGACTCGTAAGAGCTGGCAAATGCTGATGGATGAGGCATTGCACCTCCTCAACGAAAACCGTATGGATGAGTTTGGTCAGGCGATGATTTTGTATCTCGTGAATCATGCTCGTTTAAAAGAAACACGTATGTCACCAACAGCAAGAAAATTGTTTTATCAACAAATGGCTGATTTTGGTGAAAACGAGCGGGTACGTTATGTAATTAATTCAAGTCGTTTGTTGCGCATTAAATATGTACCAAGTCCAACTTGTGAAACGTTGGTTGCCACTGGTCAATTTGATGGATTTACCTTACCGCATGAGAATGCAAATTTTGCGTTGCATTGCCCGAACATGCAGTTTGCATTGATTAAGAATGCTGATCATGTTCCTCAACTGCAAAAACGTCGTGAAACACTGGATTTATTCACGACATTTTTACGCGGTAAGCCAATTACTGACTTACAAGGCATTCAGCCTATGAGTCGTGCTGAATTAGAAACAATGAATCGTCGTGGTGAAGAGCGCGTGAAATTGGCTCACCCCACATGCCGAATGACTCATCGTACCAATCCAGACTTTCAAATGACCGTCAATGTTGTTGATATTACTTATTTTGGCGTGTTGATTGATGCTGGAAGTGAAGCGCAAGCTGCTGCTTTGATGGCAGAGCCTCGAGACTTATCTTTACATCTACCTAATCCGCAGGGTGGTGAGGGTGAAGTTACGACAGAAACAACATTCTCAATCGAATGCCTCATGTTTGAACAAGATGGTCAGCGTGTTCGTGCCTTACTCAAGCATGGTCGCTTTGAAACTTCAGATCGTTTGACTGAGATGTTACACAGTGATGCGGTCATACGCCCTGAAGTTTAAGGGCGTTTTGACGTTGGCATGATGAATGAACGAAATTTACTTTGTTTTATTAAACACGTGATTCAATAACCCATACTAAATCGCCAAGATGCTCTGATGCAGCGTCTTGGCTTTTTTCATTTTGTGAAGAAGTTGGTTTCTCTGATGGTTGAAAAACCTGAGATTGTTTGAAGCCTGCAGCTTGCATCGCTTGAATCACTTCGGTTGGTGAGACAAAGTGAAATGCAAACGCACTACGCGACATAACTTTGAGAATTTTACTGCTATTCCAGATCAGTTTTGCCAAGCGGCGAGTAATCGGTTCTGGGTAAAGATCCGTTAAATAAACGCCAATGGAGAATTGTTTTAATCCTGTCGCTAATCGACTCCATAAATCGTTCAGCATGTCTTTGGTGAAATAATTGACTAAGCCTTCACTGATAATGATGAGTGGTTTGGTCGAATCCAGTGTTTCAAGTAGATGCTGAAATCCCTCACCAAATAAATCGACTGCTTCAATACGAGGCGCAGGGCTTTCAATTTGCGATAATGCAAGTCGTTTGGCTGCTGCCATGTCAGGTAAATCGGCTTCGATATAGACCAAGTTTGGATACTTCTGGCGGTAGCGCCAGCCGCGTGGTGATAGACCTGTAGCAATTTCTAAGATCTGTGCATCTGGATGTTCGCTGAGAAAGCGATCTAGTTGGCGATCAATCAATGCATGTCGTTGACGTAATGTAGTACGCATACTGTCGCCAATCACGCTTTCTGCCCAAGTTTCTAATGGACTGACAAGCTTGGCGAGCCAACGTCCTTTATTACTGGCTAACGCAGCATGAGAAATGCCTTCTTGGAACCAGATATAGCCTGTGTAATGCGCCGTAAATGAAATATGGCGATGTGGAGAGTCTGCACTAGCGGTTGTTGGTTTGCTCTGGTTTATGTTTTTTGACACGTGAATCGCCTTCCTTGGTGTGGTCTTGTCATTGAAATGAGCGACGGGTCTTGTCGGGTTTACTCATCATATTCTATCAAATTTCCCTAAATCCCTCTTTCTCTAAAGAAGGACTAAAGACGATTTGGGCCTTTACGCTGAAAATCGTTCGCGTATTGCAATCGCTTGTTGCTGTGCCATTTCCCATTCACTGCCGAGCGCAATTTTACCTTGATGATGCTTGAATGGTTGCAGTTTACCACGCATTTTTGCCAGTCGAGTTTGATTTGGCATTGGCATCGAGGAGAGTGCCTTGAGTGCATCTAGCGCAGCCTCGCGATCATTACAGACGAGTCCCATATCACAACCTGCGTTCAGTGCTGCGAGAATCCGTGCACCCGCACCACCGACAACGCATGCGGCTTGCATGCTGAGATCATCAGAAAATAAAACGCCATCAAAACCCATTTCGCCGCGCACAATATCCTGTAACCAGCGTTTTGAAAATCCAGCAGGGTTTGGGTCAACTTGAGGATAAATCACATGTGCTGGCATTAGTGCATCCAGTTGATCTGCGACTTCAAAAAATACAGTCATATCTTGTTCGCGAATTTCTTCAAACGTGCGCTGATCAACAGGTGCGGCGACATGAGAATCTGCTTCAACAGAACCATGGCCAGGGAAATGTTTACCTGTAGTCGCCATACCTGCACGGTGCATGCCTTGCATGAATGCGCGCGACAATTGGGTGACGATCTGACCTTGTGCGTGGAAACCTCGATCACCAATCACGTGGCTGATGCCGTTGACGTCCAACACAGGCGCAAAACTAAAATCAATGCCGACAGCCAAGACTTCACTCGCCATCAGCCAGCCTGCGGTTGCTGCTGCAGAAAGTGCTTCATCTGGATCAATATCGTAAAGCTGTCCAAGCATGCCCATCGCAGGTAAGCGTGTAAAGCCTTCTCTAAGGCGTTGGACGCGCCCACCTTCTTGATCGACTGCAATCAAAATATCTGGACGTACTGTACGAATGCTGTCGGTTAAATCTCGAACTTGTTGAGGGCTTTCAACATTGCGACCAAATAAAATGAGTCCACCCACTTGAGGTTCGGTGAGTAATACACGGTCTTCAGTAGTGAGCGTCAACCCTGCAATATCTAACATCAACGAGCCGATCATTGCACCGCATCTCCAAAAATAATGAACATCACAAAATTGATAACAATATGATAAAACTTAAGCGGGTAAACAATACCTGATTTACCTACAGGTCTGCTACATTCAACAGGTATAAGTTCGTGGCAAAATTGCATTTTTATTGGTGTATTGGTTTATTCTCTTTAGAATATGCAGCAGAATCGCATCAGAACCAGTTTGGTTAACTTTCAAGGACTTTGTAAAGAGATATGAAACCGAAGCAAACACAGCGGAAAATCCAAATCGTGCGGACCTCTTTGACTTATCGAACAGGACAGTTCAAGACCAAAATATCTTCATTGACCAGTGCCATTGCGGTTGTTGGCGCGAGTTTGTTTTTTTCGCAGGCGTATGCTGATTCGACCAGTGTTGATAAAGACAAAGCCAACCCCGTTGTGCTTGCACCGACACGTGAAGAAAGCATCGTGACTCGGCAAATGGCGTTGCTGATGGATACGCAGCATTATCTCAATATGCCGTTGGATGCTAAGACATCGCAACGCGTATTGGACATGTATTTAGATAATATGGATGGCGATCACTCAATTTTCTTAGCATCCGACATTGATGAGTTTCGCAAAAAATATGCCGATAATCTAGGCGCAATGATGAAGAAAGGCGATTTGACAGCCGCCTTTGAAATTCAAAAGCGATTTAATCAGAGAATGAAGGATTATTATGATTATTCTCTCGCGCAATTGAGTAAGCCACAAAATCTAAAGCGCACAGATACGCTCAATACTGATCGTGAAAAAGCACCCTATTTTACCAATGTAAAAGAGCAGCGTACGTATTGGGATCAACAACTTGTTGCCCAATTAATTTCATTGAAGATCGCTCAAGAAGAAGAGGCCGAAAAGCAAGCGGCACTGAAAGCTGATCCTAAGCTCGCAGCGGGTCAAGATTTAAGCCCGCCGAGTGAGCTTGATCCTGTTGATACGCTTAAAAAGCGGTTTAATCGTAAGCTTGATCAAATTAACCGCTTGAAGAGTGATCGTGTTCTGGAAGGAATTTTGAATGCGGCATTAGCAACTTATGATCCGCATAGTTTGTATTTTGCACCTGTTGAAGCGATGGAAATGAATCGCCAAACGACATTGCAGCTTGAAGGAATTGGAGTGTCAATTCGCCCAGAACGTGGGAATGATGATTACACTCGGGTTGAAACTCTCGTTGAGGGCGGTCCTGCAAGCAAGTCTGGGTTAGTCAGACCCAATGATCGAATTGTTGGGGTTGCTCAAGATGGGCAACCGATGGTGGATGTCGTCGGTTGGCCGATTACCGAAGTGGTTGGATTGATCCGTGGTAAACGCGGTAGTAAAGTGATTTTGAAGCTGCAAGCCAAGGGTGAAAGTCCTCGCGTGATTACTTTGACTCGTGATGTGATTCAGGAAGAAGATTCTGGTGTGCAAGATCGAGTCATCAATATTCAGCGCAATGGTAAAACTTATAAGATCGGCGTGCTCGATGTACCGTCGTTTTATTTGAATTACAAGGCTCGTCGTGATGGTAAAAACTATCGTAGTGTGAGCGAGGATACCAAGAAAGCATTGATTGATTTGAATAGCAAAAAAGTCGATGGTTTGGTTGTTGATTTGCGTGGTGATCCAGGCGGCTCGCTTGATGAAGTGGCAAAGATGCTTGGATTCTTTATTAAACAAGGTCCATTGGTACAAATTCGTGATGGTAATGGTGCAGTCAGTGTCTTCAATGATAATGATGGCGGTGCGGAGTTATATACAGGTCCTATGAATGTGTTGGTCAATCTGGCATCTGCTTCTGCAAGTGAGATTTTCTCAGCAGCGATTCAAGATTATGAGCGTGGTTTAGTGCTCGGTAGTACGACGACAGGAAAAGGCACTGCGCAGGTACAGCTTGATAATTTGGCGTATGGTCAAGCGACATTGACGCAGCGTAAGTTCTATCGTGTCACTGGTGGTAGCACGCAGAATAAAGGCGTAGTGCCCGATATTCCTTTTGTCAGTATTTATGATGAAGAGGATATGGGGGAGCGTAAGGCAAAAAATCCTTTGGCTTGGGATACGATTGCGACTGCACCGTATACTCGTGAAGATCATTTGAAACCTTTAGTTCCACAGTTATTGAGTGCAACAGAAGCACGTCAGGCGAAAGATCCGCAGTTTATTTATCTGAACACCATGAAAGCGATTAGCAATGAAAATAAAAATCGCAAGATTTTGTCATTGGATATTGATAAGCGTCGTCAAGAGGTGGATGGGATTGAGGCTAAGACTTTGGCGGCTGAAAATGCACGGCGAAAAGCAATGGGTCTTGAACTATATCCAAACTGGCAGACTTACCAAATCGCTTTAGATGCACGATCTGAAGCGCGTGCAAAAATTTCTGAGGGTAAACGCCCACCTTTACCTGAAGAGGAAGCGTTTATCACTGAATCTGGCAATATCTTGATTGATCAGATTTTGGCAAAGAAAGGTAGTTAAGACGATTACTGGAAATGAAAAAATCCCCAGTTCTTTTGTGAAGTAGCTGGGGATTTTTTTGCTGCGGTTTCTTTAATGTTGTTGATTTTAGAAAAGAATAATATGGTGAGTCTGTAACTTAGTCATTATCAAGATTTTCCGTTAAACCATCTAAATGATCTTAGGATTAAGTGGACTAGAGATGATGCGAGAGTGTACAAAGAGTAGTCAATGCTGAGATGTTTAGGCATTTTTTTTGCAGATGAATAACTTGGCAAAATAGAAAGCCTATCGTAGAGTATATTTTGAGCATAGTGGCATCACGTTGTAGTCTGATAGTGGCACAAGGTGATTTAAATTTAATGTTTATCCGAGAGATGATATGCCTAAGCCAGAAAAGCAGATTCAGGATCCTTTGACTAAGTCTGAGTACGAGGCACTGTCAGAGTTTCGTTATCAGCTTAGGAGATTCTTACATTTTAGTGAGCAAGCCGCGCGCTCAGGTGGTTTAACGCCTTTGCAATATCAGCTATTGCTACATATTCAAGGATTTCCAGGACGTAATTGGGCAACAGTAGGTGAGCTTGCAGAGCGTTTACAGATGAAACCACATGGAACCGTTGCGCTGATTTCACGTTGTGAGGAGAGTGGGTTGGTGCGTCGGCAGACGGGAGCGACGGATCGTCGTCAGGTTGAGATTCATCTTTTGCCAGCGGGCGAAAAAATTCTGGAACGACTTGCAGGACTCCATAAAACGGAATTGCGTTCATTGCAAAATACTTTCCGCGTTGAACAGATTACGACGTTTAATAATCATGATGATGAGTTCAAGCAAGCATAGGTGTGCAACATGACGTTCAAAATATTTGTATAGTCGATCGTAATATTGCAGCATCCAAAGCTGTTCTGGATGCTGCTGAAGAGGTTTAGTTTATGATTTTTTAATCGCAAGTAATGCCAATAACGTCAAAAACGCTGCGCCCGATAAATAAAATCCAACATACGGCAAGCCGTAATTCCCCGCAAGCCAAGTGGCGATGTATGGCGCAAGTGATGCACCTACAATTCCTGCTAGATTAAATGCAACCGATGCACCTGTATAACGGACAGCCGTTGGAAAAAGCTCAGAAAGAGCAGTGCCCAGCGGGCCATACGTTAAGCCCATTAGCCCGAGTCCAATCGCTAAAAACACTAATACTTCAGTCGAATTACTCGCAGCAAACAGCGGAGCAAAACCCAAGCCGAATAATAAAATTGAGATTGTTGCTGCAATCAATACGGTACGTGAGCTAAAACGATCAGCCAGAATCGCAGAGATTGGAATTGCAATTCCGAAGAATAAAACGCCACCCATTTGCAGAATTAAAAACTCTTCGCGTGAGTAGTGCAGTTTTGACGTTCCCCAACTGAGTGCGAAAACGGTCATTAAATAGAACAGGACAAATGTTGCCAATGCTGCAAATGTCCCGATCAGAATCTGCGGCGAATATTTTGCAAATACCGTTTTGATTGGAACTTCGACACGTTCGTTATTTTCGATAGCGTGCTGGAATGCGGGAGTTTCGGTCAATGTTAGGCGGACATACAAGCCGACGAGAACTAATGCACTACTTGCAATAAATGGAATTCGCCAGCCGAATTGAAAAAATTGCTGATCGGTCAAAGTATGGGAGAGGAGCAAAAACAGACCTGTTGAACAGAGGAAACCAATCGGTGCTCCTAGTTGTGGAAACATGCCATACCATGCGCGTTTACCTTCTGGGGCATTTTCTGTGGCGAGTAAAACCGCGCCACCCCATTCACCACCCAAACCTAGACCTTGACCAAAACGACAGAGCGCGAGTAGCAGTGGAGCTGCTACACCAATATTGGCATAAGTTGGTAATAAGCCAATAAAGACTGTTGATAACCCCATCGTCATGAGTGCTGCAACTAACGTAGCCTTACGCCCAATTCGATCTCCAAAATGACCAAAGAGTGCAGAGCCGATCGGACGCGCAAAGAATGCTAATGCAAATGTTGCTAACGATTGCAGTACTGCTGAGGTCGCATCTGCGGTTGGAAAAAATAGCTTTGGAAAAACCAAGACTGCGGCGGTTGCATAGATATAGAAATCGAAAAACTCAATCGTTGTGCCAATGAGACTAGCAAAGAGAACTTGCGCGGGTGAGTTGGCCGATTTGGCTTGTGTCAGGGATTGACTCATGAATAGCTGCTCAGTTTATTGGGTAGAGTATCTGAAAGTGATGCAGTCTAGTGGATTTTACCGTGATTGTTAATGATGATTTTTAGATCAGCTTAGCGAGATTTTGCACCGAGTGTGTGGCTTAGTTCATCAACATTATTAACCAACGCATGTGGATCACATTCGGCAAGCAGGCTTGCAGAGTGCGCGCCCCACAAGACGCCAATACGGGGCATATCAATTGCTTGTGCCATTTGTAAATCAAAAGTTGTATCGCCAATCATGACGGCATTGGCAGCGTTAATGCCTGTGAATTGCAGAATTTGCTTAAGCATCAATGGATCGGGTTTGGAGTTGGCTTCGTCTGCGCTACGAGTAATCGTAAAGTAATCGCCAAGCCCACTTTGTGCGAGAACACGATCTAAGCCATTGCGGTTTTTGCCCGTTGCGACTGCCAAATGCACACCTTGCTCACGAAGTGCATCAAACATCGCTGGAAAACCCGCAAAAACAGGTGCAGCTTTAGGATGTGCATGATAATGCTGTGCATAGACTTGACGCATTTCATCAATATGCTGGGTGTGATTGGGGAAGAGTTGCTGCATCGCCACAGGCAGTGCCAAGCCAATAATATGTTGCGCCGCCGCCGCTTCGAGTTCGACATCAAAATGCCGTCCAACAGCTTGTAAACTGCTCACAATCTGGCTGACTGAATCCATGACGGTACCATCCCAGTCGAAGATGGCGAGTTTAAGGTTAGAAGACAAGCGTTGCATTGTTTACGATGATCCTAAATTGTTGACATTTTCAGTCGAAAATATCATGACTCCGCATAACTGAGTTTGATCACTTTCAATCCATAAGGCGATTAATGAGTCTTGCATGGTTATACAGCGCAGTGTGATACGGCGCTCGTGCGTTGATAAACTTTTTAAAGTTTCATCAATACCTTGGGTATTTTTCCCTAGAAAATAATTCATCTGCTTTCTTAGGGTGTAAATATTAACGATTTCAGTTGATGAAGTTGTTCCTGTGCCAGTCGAAACTGCTGTAACTTCCTTATGCTTTATTTTTGCCGCTGCTAAAGCAACGACATGACTTAGTTCACCTTCAGTAGGATATCCCTGTAGAAGGTGAATTAGCGGATTCAAATTTGCAGATAAGGATTCATTTGTCATTTTTAGTTACTGTGACTTTGAGCCTTTCACTTCTTTGCGCAATTTCTCAATCAACACCACAAAATCATCAGGTTGTGGCGTTTCAAAGAGAGGATAACCTGGTACTGTTAAACGTACTGCATGCAGACACAAGCGACGTGCTTCTGCACCATGATAAGCACGTTCATGACCGTATTTATCATCGCCGAGCAGAGGATGGTTGATTGATAGACCATGTACACGAATTTGATGGGTGCGACCAGTCAATGGACTGGCTTCAACCAAAGTTGCATGGGCAAAGCGTTCAACCACGACAAAATCGGTTTGGCTTTCTTTGCCATCCGCAGCGACACGAACACGACGTTCACCGCTTGGCAATTCAACTTTACCGAGTGGCACATCGACACGCTGTTTATCTAAAGCAACGATACCTTTGACAATCGCAAGGTAAGTTTTACGAATTTTGCCTTCGCGCAAATAGTCTTGTAGAACTTTAAGCGTCGAACGCTTCTTCGCGATCATCAGCAAGCCTGATGTTTCACGGTCAAGACGATGCACAAGTTCCAAGTAAGGCTTGCCAAGCGTTTGACGAATTGCCTCAATCACGCCGAAATCAACGCCACTGCCACCATGTACTGCGAGTCCAGCAGGTTTATTCAACACAATTAAACCGTCATCTTCATAGACGATGCGCGAGCGTAAGCTGTCCGCTAACTCCTGCCCAATCACAGGTGCAGCGCCGATTTCACGCATGCGAATTGGTGCCACACGAATTAAGTCGCCTGTTTTGATGCGTGTGTCTGCTTTGACGCGACCTTTATTAATCCGCACTTGTGATTCACGAATCAAACGATAAATACGGGTTTTTGGTACACCCTTTAGACGTGTAACGAGGAAGTTATCCAAACGTTGCCCATCATGATCTTCATCAACCGTATACCACGTTACTTGTGGGACATTAGTTTGTGCAGGCACAAACGCCGCTTTCGGTTTTGGTGTGCCATTTTCAGACAATTCTTCAGGCGCTTCATTGACATCGACTGGCTGATATTTCCAATACACAGCCGTTTCACTGCTGCCAAAAATCAAATCTTCTGGATCTTCTTCCACTTGATAGGCTGCGGCAGGCTTAGAGCGTGTGTCGATACGTGGACGATCTTCATGCTTACGCTGCTGATTGCGATTTAAAAATGCACCAGAGCGTGAGCGAAGTTGAGATTTATTGCCATCATGTGATGAACGATTTGTTCGCGAATCATTTGTTCGTTCACGACGTGAGCCTGATGCTCGTTCATTCGCTTGGATGCCTGCTTCCAAACGTGCTTCATCAGCGTTTGTTGATTTGCCATGCTCAGTATTTGGCAGCGAGCGTTTTTTGAGTTTAAACGGTTCAGAGCGTCGCGCATCAGGTGTGTATGACGAAGGCGCGCGGCGCGAAGGCGCATGCGTGGTACGGGTACGTGCCGCGGTTTTACCCTGAGCCGATGGCGCCGCATTGTCTTTCGTTTTACGGCGTTCTTTGTTTTGCCGATTGCTTAAATTCTCATTTGGAGAGAAATCTTCGTCAGAATGACGGTTTTTTGGTGCTTGTGTGCGTGAAGTTGTCATGAAAATGTATGCTTGTTGCCAAAGGTTTGCTATAGTCGGCGCACGGAACCGCGTCTGCTGTGCTTAAAACTGTTCAACATACAGTTTAACCACACAAGACAGTCCGGACGAATACGCCCCGTCGAGGCTTTCACTGCCATTATAAGGCAATGTATCGACAAAACCCGTGATTGCTTGCTTAATCAAAGCAGATTTATGTATACAACAGTGTATGTGATTGAAAAGCTTGAAGAGTAACAACGCGGTTAACGGTTATTTTGCTGATCTGCTTTTATCCTAAGCGACGCAAAACGACTACAAATGAAACCGATGCACACCAGACAGGTTGATTGCCTGTATTTGCATCGATACGTGATTGGTCTAGCCCGATGCACGTCAAGGAAGAGCGCAGCCGCACAGGTCATCATCACTGATCTTCAATCAGAACATGATGACGAATGAAATAAGTGCCCGAGCCAGCCCCTTGCCGCGCCCGCTATCCAAACGCCGTGATTGATGTAGATACATTGTCAACGCCAGATATTCGGCTTTGCCGATAGACACGAGATTTGCGAGATTAGATTCACGAAATTAAGGTCCGTCGGTAAAACAAACAAAATTTGCGTGAACTTCGCTTTGTAGCGAGGCTTTATGAGAAAGAAAGTACTGGATTGGTGATTTACAACCACCGTTTTACAGTAAAAGTGATTCATAAAGCGTGATATTTTCAAAAATATTACTGAAGAAAAGATGTAGGTAATAGTTGTTTTGAAAAGCATTTTTTAGTTGTCATGCAGGAAACCGACGTCTGAACTGTGTGTCGCACCCAAATAAGGTGTAACACTGCAATGAAACGTATGCTGATTAACGCGACACATGCCGAAGAAA
>JASLHI010000030.1 GCA_030149815.1 Aquirhabdus sp.
AATTTTTTTTGCTATTATGCGCGCCAAGCTACAACTGCCAGGAATCCCCCAATGAGAGCTGATATTCATCCGGACTATCGTCCAGTATTGTTTCACGATACAACTGCTGACAAATTCTTTTTGATCGGTTCAACCGTTAAAACTTCAAAAACCCATACACATACTGATGGCGAAACCTATCCATATGTCTCTTTGGATATTTCAAGTGCATCACATCCATTCTACACTGGCGAAACACGTCAGATGAAGACCGAAGGCCGCGTTGCAAGCTTCAACAAACGCTTTGGTCGTTTTGGTAAGAAAGGCGCAGAAGGCGCTGCTGAATAATCTAATACGCGTCAATTACGCGTATTAATTATAAAAAAACTGGATACCTTAAAAAGGATCCAGTTTTTTTATATCTGAACTATTTCGCATAAATACTTTTGGGGGCATTATGAAATACTTATTCTTACTCATGACTATAATGCTTCCAATCATGACTAAAGCTGCTCCCCAATGGCTATGGTCAGAAACGGTTCAATTTTCAGAAAGCCACGACCCCAGTTTGATCGTCCTAAAAAATGGGCAACAGTTAACGATGGAATATACAGGTCATGTATTTGACACGGTCTACCAATGGAAAGCTGGTAAACCCTTAATCCTCGGATTTAGTGAAAATACTGGAACTGTTTTATTTGATGAAAAAGATGGTACAACAATTCCAGTCACGGCTGGAATGACCAAATATCCAATCGATATCATGCTAGATAATTGCCTTCAAACACATACAACGACACCAGAGATGGAAGGATGTTACAGTCAAGCGACTACACTTTGGGATAAACAGATGAATATTTCCTATCGAGCGGTACTATCCAAACTAGATCACCAGCATCAAAAAGCTGTTCAAATATCACAGCTCTCATGGATCAAATATCGCGATGCCCAGATTAAAGCGGTGGCTGCAATCTACGATCAAGATGGCACAATATGGCGAATTGTTGCAGCTGAGAAAATCATGAACATCACTAAAGACCAAGCCCTGCGCTTAGAAAGTTTTAGAGCATGGTAATGTAATAAACAACCCTATCCCAACACGCCATGCATCGGTAAATAATCAACTAAATCACCGATCGCAACAACCTGTCCTACGTCAATGACAGCAAAACCATGTGCCCAACTCGCCGACATCAATGCCCCACTACTTTGATTCGCATACGGAATTAACTGTCCGTTATCAAACTGGACACGTAAATACTCTCTTCGTCCTTGGGCTTTGGATCGGGCAAAACCTGCTGGTACTTTGAGCGGTTGAAGTAGAATTCTCGTCCGTTGTCCTTGTAGCGCTTTAAGATACGGTAAAACTACGATCAAAAAAGTCACCCAAACCGATTGAGGATTACCAGGTAACCCAATCAAAGGAATTGATTTTCCTAAATTTGAAACCACCTCACCCCAAACCAAAGGCTTTCCAGGTTTGATCGCAATTTTCCAATTTTCGATTCGGCCTATTTGCATCAAGACATCTTTTAAATGATCCGCATCACCAACTGAAGCACCCCCAGTCGTCAAAATCAAATCGCTATCTGTAGATGCAAGCTGCAGAATCTCTTTTAATTTCTCTGGTTGATCAGTGACTTGCTCAGAACGAATAACTTGTACATGTAACTTTTTTAATAGCGCAACCAATAAAGGATTATTACTATTATAAATTTGTCCATCGGCTAAGGTCGTTCCCGCACTCACCAACTCATCACCTGTCGTAATCACACTCACTCGCAATCGACGATATACCAGCACACTTTCTATCCCCAAACTGGCAAGTAAGCCGACTTCTGCCGCACCAATACGTGTACCTGTAGAGAAAACTATAGCGCCTTTTGCAATATCTTGTCCTGCATGGCGAATATTGTCATCGAGCTTTGGTTGCGCATGAATAAAAATATTAGATATACCACCAATATCATTACATGTAACATTTTCTTGAATAATAACGGTGTTCGCACCCTGTGGAATCGGTGCACCTGTCAAAATCCTTACAGCTGTATTTGGCTGGAGTTCGCAGGAAGCCTGACCTGCAGAAGTCATCTGACTGACTGGCAATGTTTTTTCGAGCAAATCTGGCTGCCAAGCCAACGCATAACCATCCATCGCACTATTATCGAATGGCGGAACATTCATTGTTGAAATAATTGATGCGGATAAAACACAACCTAAAGCATCACTAATTGGGCAAGACTCTGTTTCAAGCGAGATTTGCTTAGCATGTTCAATCAGACGATTGATCAGTTGATCAACAGGCAATAATGAATTTTGAGAAGGCATGACGACATTTTATGTGCTATAAAATAGGAGTATAGCGAAATTAAAATATTTTTTTGGATGAATCTTATTTTTATATTTGCAGCTCGACCACGCATTGCAGCATTGCGTAGCGAGCGACATTAAGTTTTATAGCGAGAACTTGCTGATTGACTTAGTTAACCTTAGGCTTAAACCTAAACATCAAACTGACAGCAAAAGGCTAACTTATGCCGCAGCTTGATTACAGCAACGTTTTTTGAGTGATGCAAAGGCGTTCAAGATCATCGTTTCTGTGATCTCAATTTCACGACCTTGTTCATCAACCAAATTACATACACCATATGCCTGCATGTGAGCCATGCTCAATTGTGCATTATGGTTCGAATTTGTTTGAACTGATTGTTGCATGATGCTCTCCAAATACTTTTGGAAAAACTAAAATAAGTCTTTCCGCTTGAATTTAGTATAGGAGAGATTATTAAAAGTACACCATGTTTTCGCGTCGAACCTGTAACAGACTATAATAGTTGATAATAATTCCCAACTGCACTTATTAAAAAAGAGATCCCAAAGTACACTTAGAAAATATCATACTAAAACAATATCATACTGCTCTTGCGTATAGAGGCTTTCGGCCTGAAACTTGATGACACGATCAATAAAATGCTCTAAATCAGCAACCGCAGCGGCCTCAGTCGATAATAATTTATCGATAATTGCAATACTTGCAACAACTGTATAACCGCTCGGTGCTTGATAAGCACGCGCATATCTCATAATTTCGCGAAAAATCTCATAGCAGATTGTATCTGCGCTTTTAACATAGCCGCGCCCTTGGCACGTCGGACACATTTCACAAAGTAAATGCTCCAAAGACTCACGTGTCCGCTTGCGTGTCATTTCAACTAAACCAAGCTCGGAAACCTGAGTAATCTTGGTTTTAGCGTGATCACGTTCAAGCATTTGTTCTAGTGAAGCCAGTACATCAGTTTTATGCGCTTCTTCTTGCATGTCGATAAAATCAATAATGATAATACCGCCCAAATTACGCAAACGGAGCTGGCGCGCAATCACATGCGTCGCTTCTAGATTTGTTTTAAACACAATATCTTCGAGGTTACGACCATTGACGAATGAACCTGTATTCACATCAATCGTAGTCATCGCCTCTGTTTGATCAATCATCAGATAACCACCTGACTTTAAATCAACTCTAGCTTGTAATGCACGCTGTAAGTCTTCTTCAACGTTATGCAAATCAAATAGAGGTCTTTCACCTGGATAATGGCTAATTCGATCAGCAACGACAGGAACAAACTCTGCAGCAAAATCATTGATCTTACTAAATGACTCACGCGAATCAACATAGATCTTTGCGGTTTCTTCGTTCGCTAAATCACGAATAATACGTTCAGGTAGTGGTAATTCCGAATAAATCAACGCTGTAGTTGCAGTGGTACGACGCTCTTGTACATGTTTCCACAACTGAGCGAGATAACGCATATCTCGCTCGATATCCGCTTCACTCACCCCTTCTGCTGCTGTTCGGACAATAATGCCGCCCGGCAAATCAGATTTGAGCTGAATTGCTTCAATCATATTTTTTAAGCGATCACGTTCTTCGCTTTGCTCAATGCGCTGGCTGACACCAATATGTTGACCATAAGGCATCAACACCAAATAGCGAGATGGAATTGATAAATCTGTCGTTAAGCGAGCACCTTTGCTTCCCAGCATATCCTTCATCACTTGCACAGTAATTTGCTGACCCGCATGAAGTAATTCAAAAATATTAGGGATCGGTTGGTTACGCGGCCACACCATGTCATTGACATGTAGAAATGCTGTACGGCTCAATCCAATTTCAACAAATGCTGCCTGCATCCCCGGAAGTACGCGTACTACTTTGCCGTTATAAATATTTCCGACTAGATCACGTCGCGTTGTTCGCTCGACAAACAACTCTTGGGCGCTGCCATTTTCAATTAATGCAACACGACATTCCATAGGTGTGACATTAATCAGGATTTCTTGGGTCATCACTTTTCATACCTAATGCTGACAATACAATTTTTATCTCTGTGAACACCCTATCATGTTGGCATTCACAATCATAATCAAATAGATAGTTTTTTATTTTGATTCAGTGACTGCTGTAATCAGTGCAACGGTTTCAACCAAAGGTAATCCAACAACATTGCTGTAACTTCCTTGAATCCGAGGAACAAATACCGCGCCTAAACCTTGGATCGCATAACCACCAGCTTTTCCAATCGGCTCACCACTATCCCAATAATTTTGCATTTGCTCGTGTGTTAATGACACGAACTCAACATCTGTTTGCACAATTGTCGTTTGTACTTGCCCTAAAAATGCAACTGCCACACCTGTCATCACTTGATGCGTGCGACCAGAGAGTAACGCCCACATCGCAAATGCGTCTTCACGATTCACAGGTTTACCCAAAATATGCCCATCAATCGTGACAGTGGTATCTGCCGCAATAATAACAGTCTGTTCAGAAAAGTTAGAAACTGCTGCTAAGGCCTTTTCTTGCGCAAGACGAACCACATAATCTGAAGGAATCTCGCCCGCAACAATAGATTCGTCAATATCAATAACAGCAGTCGTAAATTGCACACCTATTTGTTCAAGCAACTCTTTACGACGTGGTGAGGTTGATGCCAAAACAATATTTAAATGTGAAAATTGGAATGCTGACTTCTGATTGGCTGAATGCTGATCCACAACAAGATCACTTTGCATCAACTGCTTCTCCAACGTCTAAGAAAGAAACAGATAATCGGCCAAGCTAAGATACTTGGAATCAAAGGACTCCAGAACCAAAGTGGCACAATATTCCCAGTCATTCTTTGATAGAGAAAAAATAAGATTAAATCTAGCAAAATGACAATCGAGGCAATAATCCAATGACTTAAAAAAGTCAGAATACGTCGATTTCGCGTTAAAAATCTCGCTAAAAAAGTAAGTAATACAAAAACAAACGCATGGGTTCCCAAATGACTGTCTAATAACAGGTCAGTCATAATACCCATGAAGAACGCAAACCATACCCCACACCATTTGGGTTGATGCATAACCCAAAATAGTGTGATCAACATCATGAACTCTGGCCGCCAAATATTCCATGATGGAGAAATCGGATAAGCAATCAGAACAGATGCAGCAATAATACTGATCGGAATCGGCAGCATCGGATCAGGTTTGATCAATGCGCGAGTATCAGAAATGGATGAGGAAGCATTACTGCGCGGCATATTGCGTCCTTGCATCTGAAGATTGAGAGGTTGTAGATTTTTTGGTATCAACATCACTATTAGGTTGTTCTTTTGCAAGCGGTGCTGAAAACAACAAAATCACATGATGCCCACCCTCAAGCTGAGAAAAAGGCTTAATGGCAATATCCGCAAACTCACTATTGCCATGATGCTGAATGACAGAGACTACTCCAACTGGATAACCTGCAGGAAAACGCTCGCCCAAACCCGATGTAAAAATGCGATCCCCGACCTTCACATCCGCTGTATTTGGTACATATTCCAAACTCAGCCGTCCACTATCACCCGTACCAGCGGCAATACCTCGCATGCCTGTTCGCTCGATACGAACAGAAACTGCATTTTCTTTATCGGAGATCAGAAGGATGCGTGCACTATGTGTGGAAACATCGAGAACTTGCCCAACAACGCCTTTATCATCCAGCACCATTTGACCGACGAACACACCGTCCGTCAAACCACGATTGATCACCAAAATAAAACGTAATGGATCAGGATCAGTACCGATGATTTCACTAATCATCATCCGACCATCAATAATCAATGGTGTATTGAGTAGTCCACGCAAACGAGTGTTTTCTGCAGAGAGCTCTGCAAGCTTTTGAAGACGGACATTATTTTGGAGACGCTCAGCTTTAAGTGCTGCGTTTTCACGACGTAATACTTCTTCTGATTGAGCTTGTTCACTCAACCAATCACCAGATAAAACAGGATAACTGGCAAAAACATATAAAGGATCAAATGCTGCACGCGTCGCGCGTCGCGCAGGATCAAACCAATCTGGATGTTGCCAATCTGCGACTATCAGAACGATCGACGTAATGAGCGCCAGTACAACGGGGCGAAAGGACTGGATATCGCGGGCAAAAATATTCTGTTCCAACGACAATCCGCCTCATGATTTATTAGAAGCTGACTCGTACCATACGAATCAGCGGAACAAAAATATCTGGCTAATTCAATTAGCCGACAAATAACATGTCGTAGTTTGGATTATCAAAGTGCTCAAGCACCTTACCACCACCACGCGTTACGCAAGTCAGTGGATCTTCGGCAACTACAACTGGCAAGCCTGTTTCACGGGATAATAATTTATCTAAATTACGAAGTAATGCACCACCACCAGTCAGTACAATTCCACGTTCAGAAATATCCGCAGAAAGTTCTGGAGGTGTTTGTTCCAGTGCTGTTTTAACTGCGCTCACGATCGCAGCAAGTGGATCAGACAATGCAGTGAGCACTTCGTTCGACTTCACCACAAAAGAACGCGGAACACCTTCTGCTAAGTGACGACCACGCACTTCTATTTCACGAATCTCACCATCAGCATCTGGGAATGCCATACCAATATTTTGCTTAATCCGTTCTGCTGTTGTTTCACCAATAATGCAACCATGTTCTTTGCGTACAAAGTTCACAATACACTCATCAAACAGATCGCCGCCAACACGCAAAGAATCTGAATACACCGCCCCAGACAATGAAATAATTGCGATTTCTGTTGTACCACCACCAATATCAACCACCATTGATCCAAGCGCTTGCTCTACAGGCATACCCGCACCGATTGCAGCAGCCATAGGCTCTTCAATCAAACGAACATCACGCGCACCCGCTTGCAATACCGCTTCACGAATTGCACGACGCTCAACTAACGTTGATTTACATGGCACACAGACCACAATACGTGGTGTCGGTGGAATCAAACGACGCTCATGTACTTTATGAATAAAGAATTGAAGCATGGTTTCTGTGACTTCAAAATCCGCAATCACGCCATCTTTAAGCGGGCGAATTGCAGAGATGTTTGCAGGAGTACGACCTAGCATTTGTTTTGCATCAAGACCCACTGCAGCAACAGTTTTGTGATGACCATTGTGGCGAATCGCGACCACGGTAGGTTCGTTAAGGACGATCCCTTTACCTGGCGCATAAATCAGAGTATTCGCAGTGCCAAGATCAATGGCTAAATCGGTCGAAAACAACCCAAACAGACGCTTAAGAATCACAGGACATTCCAGAAAAAATAAAGGCAGATAAGCAAGGTCGCAACTTTAACCAAAACCAGCGTGTGGAACAAGACATAACATGTGAACATGACTAACAATCTGTACATTTTTACGCACATTGTTACGATCTTTTTCCTAAATGTGACAGAGATCACCACTTAAACAATTCGCTTGATTTACACTTACTTTTACTAAAAAAAATACAGTAAATTGCCCAATCCATCGCGTATTTCACGCATAATAACGCCCATTTCTGATTTACATTATTTGTTAAAAATGACGTATCACAGCAAAAGAAACCTTTATTTGTAAGTTTATCCGAGGATCGTATGACCGATTCAAGCAACGCTCTAAGTGCAACTGACATTAACAAAATCGCAAAACTTGCCCACCTGCAAATTACTGACGATGAATGTCAGCGTTATGCCGCTAGTCTGAATAATATTTTATCGATGATGGATCATCTAAAAACCGTTGATACCAATGGTGTTGAACCATTAAAAAGTCCTTTTGATATTGCACAGCCGCTCCGCGATGACGTCCCGACTGAACCGAATCGCCGCGAAGCCTACCAAGCTGTTGCGCCTGCAACGCAAGATGGTTTGTATTTAGTGCCGAAAGTGATTGAATAAAATCATCACATACACATTTACTTCTTGAAATTATTTAATAATACGACGAATTAGTTATGGCTGAATTACATCATTTAAACATTCGTGAATTGTCTGCTGGACTAGCAAGCAAACAATTTTCATCAAAAGAACTCACACAACATTATCTGACACGCATTGATCGTATTGATCAACAAGTCAACAGCTTCATTTCTGTCACCCATGATTTAGCACTGGCAAGCGCACAACAAGCTGACGATGCACGTGCAAATGGCTCGGCAGGTTTATTAACTGGGATTCCTATCGCCCATAAAGACATTTTTTGCACTCAAGGTGTGAAAACATCTTGCGGCTCAAAGATGCTCGATAACTTTATTGCACCTTACAACGCAACAGTGATTAGCCAATGTAATGCTGCGGGTCTGGTCATGTTAGGTAAAACCAATATGGACGAGTTCGCGATGGGTTCAAGCAGCGAAAGCTCATTCTATGGCGCGACGCATAATCCTTGGCAGCTTGGTCGTGTTCCAGGTGGTTCATCAGGTGGTTCTGCTGCTGCTGTTGCGGCTGATTTAGCTCCATTTGCCACTGCAACCGATACAGGTGGCTCGATTCGCCAGCCTGCGGCGTTCTGCGGATTAACAGGTCTGAAACCAACCTACGGTCGTGTATCACGTTTCGGCATGATCGCCTACGCTTCGAGCCTTGATCAAGGTGGTCCAATGGGTCGCAGTGCTGAAGATTGTGCTTACTTAATGCAAGTCATGGCTGGGCATGATGCCAAAGACTCCACCAGCGTCGATCAACCGATTGACGACTATGTGGCGGGTTTAGCAGCAACCAATGCAGCAGACAAGCCACTACAAGGTTTACGCATCGGGTTACCGCATGAATACCTTAAAGATGGCTTGGACACTGATGTCAAAGCGCGTGTCGAAGAAGCTCTAAAAGTTCTCGAAAACTTAGGTGCGACTTTAGTCTGGATTAACCTCACCACGACCGACTCAGCAATTCCTGCGTATTACTTGATTGCACCAGCCGAAGCGTCGAGCAATCTCTCTCGCTACGATGGTGTACGTTTTGGTCATCGCTGTGAAAATCCAAAAGACTTGATGGATTTGTACACACGTTCACGTACTGAGGGTTTTGGTGATGAAGTACAACGTCGTATTCTGGTTGGAACGTATGCGTTATCAGCTGGTTACTATGATGCGTATTATTTGAAAGCGCAGAAAGTCCGTCGTCTGATTCAAAATGACTTCATGAAAGCCTTTGAACAATGTGATGTCATCGCAGGGCCAACAGCTCCAACCGCTGCTTATGGCATTGGCGCGAAACAAGATCCTGTGGCGATGTATTTGGGTGACATTTACACCATCGCAGTGAACCTTGCAGGCTTACCAGCGATCAGTGCGCCTGTTGGTTTTGATACCAGCTATAGCGGTCAAGGCAGTGCGCCATTACCAGTTGGATTACAGCTGATTGGGCCTTATTGGTCAGAAAGCAAACTACTGAATATCATTCATCAATATCAACAGCATACGGATTGGCACACCAAACGCGCTCCACTTGCACTAGGTGAAGGAGTAACAGCATGAGCCAATTAGTCCATGGTTGGGAAGTTGTGATTGGCTTGGAAATCCATTGCCAGCTCAACACACAAAGTAAGATTTTTTCGGGTTCACCTACTGTATTTGGTGCTGAGCCAAACACGCAAGCGAGTTTAATTGACTTGGCATTACCAGGAACTTTGCCTGTGTTAAACCGCGAAGTGGTGAATAAAGCTGTGCGTTTTGGTTTGGGTATTGATGCGGAAATTTGCCGTGCCTCAGTGTTCGCACGTAAGAACTACTTCTACCCTGACCTACCAAAAGGCTACCAAATCAGCCAAATGGATGACCCAATTGTCGGTAAAGGACATTTGGACATCGTCCTCGAAGATGGTTCAGTCAAACGTATTGGTGTGACACGTGCGCATTTAGAAGAAGATGCGGGCAAATCATTACATGAAGATTTTGCGGGCATGACTGGTATCGACCTCAATCGCGCTGGTACGCCATTACTTGAAATCGTCAGTGAACCTGATATGCGTTCAGCAGCCGAAGCCGTTGCGTATGTGAAAACCATTCACGCGCTGGTGCGTTGGCTCGGTATTAGTGATGGCAACATGGCAGAAGGTTCATTCCGCTGCGACTGTAACGTGTCAATTCGTAAACCGAATGCGCCTGAATACGGCACACGTTGTGAGTTGAAAAACATCAACTCGTTCCGTTTCATCGAGCGTGCGATCGAAGCTGAAGTTGAGCGTCAAATTGATGTCATCGAAGGTGGCGGGCGTGTGATTCAGCAAACACGCTTGTACGATCCAAACAAGAACGAAACCCGCGCCATGCGTAGCAAGGAAGAAGCCAACGATTACCGTTACTTCCCTGATCCAGATTTGTTGCCTGTGGTCATCAGCGAAGCACAAATTGAACAGATCCGCGCGGAACTGCCAGAATTACCAACAGCCCGTAAAAATCGTTTTATTGAGCAATATCAGCTCAGTGAATATGACGCACGCATCTTAAATGGTTCACGCGAACTGGCTGATTTCTACGAAGATGCAGTGAAAATTGCCAATATTAGCCAAGCTAAAATTGTCGCTAACTGGGTGATGGGTGATTTGCTTGGCGCACTCAATAAAGCTGAAAAAGAATTGGCGGACTCCCCTGTCACACCAACTCAACTCGGCGGTTTGGTCGCACGTATCGCGGACAACACCATCAGTGGCAAGATCGCTAAAGTGGTCTTTACTGAGATGATGCAAGGCAATGGCGAATCTGCCGATGACATCATCGCAGCCAAAGGTCTCAAGCAAGAAACTGATACTGGCGCGATTGAGGCCATTATCAAAGAAGTCTTAGCAGCCAATGAAAAGATGGTTGAAGAGTATCGCGCTGGCAAAGAAAAGGCATTCAATGGTTTAGTCGGTCAAATCATGAAAGCCTCAAAAGGCAAAGCAAATCCAAGTCAAGTCAATGAGTTGTTGAAAAACTTGTTGAATGGATAAGTGTTAGTTTGAAATAAAAATGCCAGCGATCTTTTAAGATTTGCTGGCATTTTTATGTAATGTTCTCTCATAGTATATTGTATACAAATGCATCAACATACTTAATACATTACGAAGACTGAAATGGAAAAAACAATTTTATTGCTTATTAAAATTTTTAAAGAAGAAGACGAACGTTTCGCAGACTCATTTTTAGAAAATGGAGAAATGTATTGCCAAACGTTAAACGCATTCAAAGCCATTGAAGATGATAATGTTAGAGGTGACAAATATGAAGGTGTAACACACTGGTTTCAACCTGAAGCTGTTGCTATCACGCTCTCAAGAACAATTGATGGATCAGTCTTCACCCACACCATTCCTTCGAATGACTTTGCGGCTCCAATAACTATAAGTACGACGGCATATGATCATCATAATATTTTCTGCATGTATGCGATTTCAATTAATGGATTTAGAAAAAGTTATGAATCAGAGGATGAAAGAAAAATCGTTGTGGCTGAGATAAATAAAGAAATTAAAGAACAAATCAAAATAGATTCAGAAACATCAAAATTTGGAAATCACGCTATAGTTATTTATAAAGTTGCTGAGTTTATTGACAAAATAAAAGCTTATGTAGATCTAAATAAAATTAAACTACATCACAAGCTAGTTAATTATTTTGATGAAAATTCTCATAATGGTATTTTCTATGATATAGACGCTATTTTTCATAAAACTCAAACCTATGATTTTCAAAATGAGTATAGATTTGCTTTTGATATAAATAGTGATGGGCTTAGTAAAGTTATTAAAATTGGTGCACTAAAAGATCTTGCAATAAAAACGAAATTACAAGATCTTGAACATCATTTAAGTATAAGCTTAAAAGAATAAATAAAGACTCAACCGCAATCTCAACTCGGCACAGCCAAATTACTCCTCAACGCCAACTCATGTTCAGGTACTGGCATAGGTCTAGTCACACGATCATGCTTCCGCTCGGCATCAGGCCTCAGCATCTCATCCGAAAGCTCTGCAAATTCCGTCTGAAACGCTGCTAAAGTCCATTGCCCAAACAACGTATGACCGCCTTCGTAAGCCTGCTCCTGATACTCCTCTTGCGTCGTCACGTAACCCATATAATCATTGCAATACGTACAAATCAGCACATGCTCGATACCTCGTTTTTGCAGACGAGCCTTCACCGTATCCAAAACACGTTTACCCGCAATCGTCGTAAACTCCCCCGGACAACACACTAGCGCTAACTGACCTATCGTCACAATCTGCAAAGGCAATCGTGTTGCCACCAACGGACTTTCTTTAATTGCACCCGCATTGATTTGTCGCTTCAACTCACCGATTAAAGGATCAACAATACTCGGCAAGACACCCTCCATAGGACGACCTAAAATCTGCTTACGCCCCGCTTCAAGCAAAATCGCCTTATCCCCTTGCGAAGCATATAAACGACGATAATAATCCACATCTTTAGAGCCACGCATAAACGGATTCAAGCGCAAACTCTTGACTGAATTTGCCAAAACCGTAATCGCCGTGATTAATACCGCAGGAGTTCCGGGTCCATCCACAGGCGTTCCCTGAAAAAAAGAAGCACCATGACAAGGATCACTTGTCCAAGCATTCGTTTGACCATTGGCAAACTCTGGAGCAGCATGGATTTGAGTGAGATCAACAAAACTTAAAATCGAATCAATTTCGCCATGAATCTGTTCTTCACGATTCTGCGATAAAGCGGATAACGCAAGATCACTCTGATAATACCCATTCTTTGCAGCATAGACGTATTCGGCTTCACCCTTAATTTTTTGACGGCGCTCCACATCACCTTTTCCATGAAAATGTGGCGACACATCACCAGCCGTTGCTTGAGCAAAGATCGCTACAGAATCATCTATACCAGAATCGGCTAAAACCTGTTCTGCTTGAGCAGAGGCATACCCTTTATTATCTCCATCATGACGACTTAGCGAGCTACCTAAACACGTCGCATGCACGCCAAACAGTGATAAAAAAGACTTTAACTCACCATCACGACGGAAACTGAGTAAAGACATATTTCGATCTAAGGCAAGATGCGTTTCAGATTTAGCACGTCGAACTACATCAGGATTACGATTATAAGAAGCCAACGAGCGATTCCACGCAACAGGCGTTTCATCAGCAAACCGTGTCATCCCCACCCCAATTTCTGTAGGCGCAGCAGACTGCCATGCGGCAATAATCGCCTCAATACTCGCACTAACAACCGCCGCTAAATGCTCAGGAACAAATCCAGGGGTCGGCATGTTATACAGAGCCTCATACGAACATCCGCCCGGTGCAGAATGAGTATGAGTTGCCGTTAAAACAAATGATGATTCATGAAATGCACTCCCCATTTGCTCATGTAATACCTGACATATGCCTGTACGCATTGCGCCAGTCACACAGCCCATATCAAGGCAACAAAAAATCAATGATTGTTCTTTATCATCTGCAACAAATAATGCGCGTGCAAAAAGTGGAGTTTGTTGGCTATACGCACGATGATGCCACTGCCCATAACCAAACATCGCATAACCTTGAGGCTTAATGACTATTTCTTGTTTGCCCCATCCTGCTTGGTACATAACACATTCCTTTTTAATGATTTTATTTGTGTGGCAACATTCAACAAAATACTGCTGAAAACCTAGCACTCACATGCATAGAAGTCAATTTAAGACTTTTCTTAATATACGTTAACTCAATGAAATATTTAATTGTTGCCTAATCAAAATTCTGATACAGACAGTTTAGGAAAAGCAATGCTAAGATTAGGTAAATGACATCATCGACATTAAGGTCAATTCCATTGAAAAAAATTACACAGACTTCATCCGCGATTGTTATGATCGTAGCAACAGCATTATTAGCAGGTTGTTCTCGCGAACCATCAGAAAGTAATATTAAAGATGCATACACCCATGAAGTTGATCAAACAAATAATCTCACGCGTAAATTTGGTGGCGATCAAATGGCCATTAAGGTGAATGACCTTAAAAAAATCGACTGCAAAGAATCAGAGATTAAAGGGCAATTCGACTGCAAAGTGGATATTGATTTAACCTTGCCACTCATTGGTCAGCATGAACAAAAAACAACGCTCACACTCACCAAAGGTGATCTGGGCAATGGTCAACAAGGTTGGATCGTTGTGCGTGGTGCAGCTCACTTTAGCTAACTTTACATAAATGAAAATAGGCTAAGATGCTTGCAGTCGTCGTGCGAAAGCCAGCGCAAACTGATGAGCATCTCCAGGCCAACGCGCCGAAATATAATTTCCATCTTCAACGATAAATGACGCCCGAGCATCATCAACACGGTCTCGAAAAAGCCCACTGTCCTTTCTGAAGAAATAAGGAGTCTTTAGAGTCACATCCTGAAAATCTTCTGGTTGAGCTAACGCGCGAGTGACTTCAGCTTGAACACTCCAATAACCAACTGGATCACCCTGCTTTTCTTTATACGTTCGATAATAATCCGCATCCCAAACTCGACCTAAAAACTTCATCAGTAGTGAAGCGGTATGCTCCATTTTCCAAGTCAATGCTGTCGTTTTACGTCCGTACAGAACAGAATTACCAGTAGAAGGTGAAATACTTCTTGCTGCTAAAACCACACCATGACAAATTGCTGCGGTAGGTTTACCTGAATCAAAAAAAGCACCAACAAAATCCTGCAAAGTTTTACTTTCTAAAAAAGCCCGCATGCCACGCGCACGATGTCCACCAGGTAACAATAGACCGTCATAATCTTCGACTCGTAGATCACTATATTTGAATGGTGTTAGAAATGCAGGATCTTTAGTCAAAACCGCATATGCACTACGTGCACGATGATCGGCGCGGAGCATCAAGCCAACGAGCTTCGCTTTTTTCAATACTGGAATTTTGCCCCATAGATCAAGCTCTTCACCAGTCACCATGAATGCATCCGCTGCTGCAGAACCGCCGTCTGGCGTTGCAAAGATAACCTTATATCCAAGATCAGTTAGCACTTTCCACGGCACCGCGACTTCGGTCGGATCAAAATCTTGATTTGGAATCGGAATGATGACAACTTTCTGACGCGGATTATGATTCATCATGGCGCTCTTAATTGATTAGGAACTGATAATAAGAATACATGAGCGAATAATGTCTTTGCTTTACGTAGACATCGTTCAACACAAGTATTCTCTCACCACACCATAATTCACTTTGTCAGAAAGCTTACTTTGTAGGCAAAATACTACGGTAAGCAGCTATTGTTTTTGTAATGACAGCGTCTAGCGTCAGATTCTCTTGCGCATTTTTCCAAATGGGTTCCATTGCACAACGCCACTCATCCATATGGGTATTTGCCCAAAGCATTTTTTCACCAAGCGCCTTCACATCACCGACGGGCACAATATATTCTGCGGGTAAAAACTCTGAAACCATACCCACATCAGTCGCCATCACAGGCACTCGCGCGAGTAAAGCTTCGACCATGGTGTATGGCCCACCTTCGTTACGAGAAGAAATAACCAGCGCATCAGCAACCGCCAATAGTCTTTGTGAATTTTCCTGATACCCCGCAAAAACGACATTCGCATTGCTCTTTTTCGCTTGATTCGCCAGATCTTTATTTAATGGACCATCACCAACGATCACAACTTGCAAATCTCGGTCAGTAATCGCTTCAATTAACAAATCAAAACCTTTAGCCTCAACCAGTCGTCCTACAGCCAGCCAAATCGGTTTAGAGGCATCCAAACCAAAATGATCAACCAAATACGCCCGCCCCTCTGCTACTGGTTCAGGTGGCGTGATCCCATTATGAATTACGGTGACGGGCGCATGCTTGATCAAAGGCACTAATCGACCGCTCACCACGATGACACGATCAAAAGTCTCATACATTGCTGTACTGTCTTTCTGATTATGCAAAGTCGCAATATAACCAACTTTGAACTTTAACCAAGGACGTAATCGTGCGACAAGTAGTGCAGCTTTATTCGCTTGGGTATGAATGATATCGGGCTGTAACATTTTAAATATTTGTAATAACTGCCAATATAAGCGTGGTGACCAACGCGGTTGATCGAAATCAACAACGACCACATTTACAGAGGGTGCGAAACTATTTTGAAGAATCGAATGAACAATCACAGTCACTTTATGCTGTAAGCTCAACATATTACTCAGTTCAATAACGTGTTTTTCTAACCCACCATTATCCCAACTCGCAACAATCTGACAAATATGCATATTCTTCATCCAATGAAATAAAGCTGTTGTTGCAAAAACTGATGTTAATTCAATTCATCTAATAAAATTTTACGTGATAGATCTAATTGCTCGGCTTGCTGACTTAACGAAAAATGAGATCGCACATACTCCTGCCCCCGCTTAGCGCATAGTAAACGTAGCTCATCATCATTAATCAATAATGAAATTGCATCTGATATTGTGGTCGGATTGACAGGATTCAGTAAAATTGCAGCATCACCTGCGACTTCCGCTAACCCACCAATTGTCGAACTAACCGTTGCACAGCCAGAGTCCATCGCCTCAAGAGTCGTTCTGCCAAATGCCTCTGCATCAATTGAAGGTGTTACAGCAATTGATGCTTGCGCAAATACATCCATGACTTCGTCATGTTTTACATGACCACGAAACTCAATTTGTGACGCCACATGAGCAAGTTCTGTATAAACAGCTTGTTCATATTTTGACTGTCCTGCTTCATGTCCAAAACCTTTAGCACCTAAAAAGACTGCCTTCCATTCAGGGTGCTGTGGCAAAACTTGCGCCAGCGCTTGAGCTAATTCAAGAACACCTTTTTGTGCCACAAAACGACCCGCATAAGTAATCCACTGTTGCCGATCTTGTTTTTGAATTGAATGACTTGGTGAAATCGCGTTATAGATCAAGCAACTCTTTTGAATCAAACTCGTACTTACGTCTTCTAATAAGCGCTTTTGCACATATCGGCTGACACAATAGACCAAATCTAATTGCTCTAATACTTGAGTGCGTTCTTGCGCCGTCCGTAACCCAGCCATACTATGCGGATCATTATGCAAATAAACCGCTACTTTCAGATGTGGCAAAGCATTCTTAATTCTTGAAGCCAATTGCACACGGTTATGCACTTCAACAACTTGAACCTCATGATTTACTAAATCCAGAATGCACTGCTTTGCATACGCAAGATTTTGACCCAATATACGCCAGATTGATGGCTGAACATGGTGATAACTCACCTCTGGGAAATGCTCCGCAAAACCGCCAAAAACTATAGAGTTTTGACGATATGCACTCGCAAAATAAAAATCCTTCACAGTCAAGGCAACCGCGCCTGCATCCGCAGAACGGAAATGCTCACGCAATGGCAAAATAATCGCTATACGAGACGATGAATTCATTTTTGGATGCTTACTTATGGATGAGTCAATTAGTGGCGACGCTTTTTTTGATTTTGCTCATACTCATAGAGTTTGGCTTCTTTCAAAAATGCATAAAAGGCATTAATCATACTGCCGACAAACCCTCGTCGACCATCTAAAAAATAACGTCTTAACAGATACGACTTAATAAAAACCAACGGGAAAACAAAAATTAATTTGAAAAAACTGGCGCTTTTATTAGCCTGAATCTTTTGCTGAACAATCAGATCTGAATACAGATTATCTTTTTTCAGGCGCGTTTCAATCGCCATATCGCCGTAGTGTAGTACAGGATTTTTTAATATCCCAACACGACCTGTAACATCAGGTGCACTGGCATGCACAATTTTTTCTGGAAAAACGACACTATCACGACGGAACATTCTGACTTTGGCATTCATTTTGGTCCAATTAGAGTGAAAGTCACCCATAAAAAAATCATTGAATTTTAATTGAAAACCATGAAAACGATCATCTTTGATCACTTTAATAATTTCTTGCTTCAAAGCTTCTGTAACAACCTCATCCGCATCCAGATTTAAAATCCAGTTATTCTGACAATAGCCGATCGCAATTTGCCTTTGTGGACCATCGCCAAGCCAATCATGACTGTAGATTCGATCAGTATACTGACTTGCAATTTGTAACGTATTATCTACGCTTCCAGAATCCACAATTATAATTTCGGCAAAATCACGAACACTTTCTAGTAGTCGACCGATATTGTGCTCTTCATTTTTGCAAATCACCGCAACACTGACAGGAATTTTATCCATCGTACTTCACTCACCTTTTCCGCTTGTCAGCAATAATAATATTTGTCGAATGATCATGCATTATCAAAAACGAAACCGCCCTTTTGCCAACGCAATACGCATCTGGAAAACACTCATCTTTCCATGCGTACTAATACGAGGGAGGTTAAAAATATTTTCTGCACTTGGAAACTCAATTCGCTTACGAGTGCTCACAGCAGTTGAAAATCCAGCGTCTTTGACCATGACCTGATGCTGATCAGCAAATCGACCATAAGGATAAGCAAAACTATGACATTGGCCGACTAAAGCTTCAACACGCTGCTTAGAAGCACTGATTTCTTGCATCGCCAACTTATCATCAATCTGAAGTAAATTGACATGGTTAACCGTATGAGCACCGAACTCGACCAAACCAGACTCGGACATTTCCTTAATCTGCTCAGGCGATAACTTCTCAATCCCTTTAATATCAGGAGTTAAATAAATCGTTGCCTTCGCATTATATTTCTTGAGTAAAGGAAAAGCATGATGATAGTTGTCAGCAAAACCATCATCAAATGTAAGAGCGACATCATGTGAGCTAGGATCACTGACCAATTCTGAAACTGTCACAAACCGAAATTTCTTCTGCACAAGCAGTTGCAATAATCGCTCAAACCGCACAGGTGGCATATTCATACCTGACGCTTCTTCGTTTGGCGTAACTTGATGCAGCATCATTAAACGAGGCCAAGTTAAATTACGCGTCGGCAACCAAAACGTATGCCGACCTAAAAAAAATAAAATACCTGCGACTACAAAAAATCCCAGTAAAACCATCATGATCACATGCATAGTTTAAAATCCTCTTTTGCCTGTTCTCATTCGGCAAACAAAACCCAATAAATTATCTTTACCACTGACTTTGATGCGACTTAATTGCAAAAAATCAGGCTGAGGCTGGTACATGTCAATTTTTTCAACAGTGGTCACCGCTGTTGCATAACCAGCAAGGCGTGCCGCTGTGACATCTATTGGACTATAAATCCCAAAAGGATAAGCAAAGCTCGTAATGGGCTGTCCCGTTAGTTGCTGCAAATCTGCACGCGACAATTCCATTTCTTTTTTTCGATCTTCATCATTAAGTTTAGGCAGATTTGCGTGAGTCAGCGTATGCGAACCAATTTCGATTAAACCACTCGCAACAAGTTCTTTAATCTCTATATCAGTTAATTTAACTTCGCGCGCTAACTCACCACTATTATGATGAGCCTTCTTATACGTTGACCAATCACGATCATGTCGATTAACCACCACATAAATGGTTGCTTTTGCATGATACTTTTTCAATACTGGCAACGCCATATGCAAATTATCTGCATAGCCATCATCAAACGTCAAGGCAACGGTCTTGGCAGGCAAATGCTCCCATTGTGTATAAAGTTCCTGCATGGTCACAAAATGAAAGCCTTGCTCGGATAACCATTTCACTTGTGCAGCAAATTGTTTTGGCGGAACGCGTAGCTTATTGAATTTTGCCTTTGGAATATGATCACTGACCATGTGATACATCAATATACGTGGTCTTTGCCAATCAATTGACCGACGCCACCATACATATCGGTGACTAAAGATTATTAGACCAAAGAATAAGCTAGCAAAAACAATCGTAAGCAAAGGCATAAGAAAAGACATTGAATTTCATTCTGAATGAATAATCACTATAAATCATATAAAAGAATATCGACAGTGATTCGATAAAAGCCTTTTCAAAAATTATTAGTTTTTGAAAATATGAGCACTCCACTCATATGATTCTGAATATGGTAACTGAAAGATTGTTTCTTCCATAAATCGAGCAACACGCTGCGATGAACAACTCTGATGCGCACGTAACCAACCCTTTTCAGCAATTCTAGAAGCTAATTCAACATTGGATCGATAAAAACGCGCTTTTTCGACAAGCTCATCTAAAGTCTCGAAATATACGACCTCATCTTCTTTATAGATCAAATCAAACTGAGGGATTTTGGGTGTGAATGTCAGCAATCCGTTTCCAGTCATGTGCGCAATCCGATCAGAGCTATAAAGACAGACATCGTTACGGCGAGAATAATTTAGTCCCATTCTGGATTTAGCTAACGTGTGAAAATACTCAGCCCCTTGAACTTTAGGAAATCCAAGCGAACCATTGAAACTCAAAGGAAGATCACTTAATCCAGTTTGAATTCCTTTTAAAAAATCACCACGTTCATCATTTCCTAATGTGCCACAAAACACTAATTCATATTCAAATTCGCGTTTTTTAAAATTTTGCAAGGAATCAATACTACTTTCCACAGGATTTGGAATGTATGCACGAACAACATTCGAAGGCAAGAACTTCTCTAAATACTCGCCTCCAGTGGTTACAAATACTGCATCCAAATACGGAGCCCATTTTTGGATAAAAATCGTCTTATCCTTAGGACCCCAAAGAAATAAAGCATCGACATACCACACTGCAATTTTTATTTTAGGGTGATTTTGACGGATCGTCTTCAACGTCTGCGGAGTAACCTCGTCAGCATGTCCAAGTAAAATAAGATCTGGCTGCAAATTTGCGCAAATATTAATAATATCTGTATTAACCTTAGAGCCACCCATTTTCTTAGTGCGAAATATAGTACTCATTCGTGCCATATCACGGATGCTATACTCATAAACAAAATGCTTATTCTTTACAAATCCAGCAGATAACTTTCGATCGACATTATAATAAGCTCGACCTGAAGCGTTATACGCAAAATTCGCAATATGTAAAATTTTCATAATTTCTTAGTTGGGTGCTGTAGAGCTAGACTTTGATTTTACTGCAACTAAGGTAGTCCCAACAATAAGGAATGTCATTGTACCTAGCGCATAAAAATCAAAATCGACTAAACCATGAATTAAAACATTCACTAATATGCCAAGCCCTATATAAAAGCCAATTTGATTATTAGATGCAAAAATCTGCCTCGCTCTATGTAAATAAATGCTGAACCAAGCAAACCAAAACACAACACCTACAATACCACTAGAATAAAGTAAGCTAAGATAAATGCTATGCGGATGCTTAAAAGTCTGCACCCATCCATCTAGCAAAAAATGATCATGCATAATCGCATGTGGACCATAACCAATCCACACCGAATGCATCGAACGATCCCAAACCGTTTGCCAAATAATTAAACGATTTGAATCTATTCCATCACCATGTAATACAAAACCAGTTAGTCCATGATGATTAAAATAGACATAAGCCACAATGATTACAGCAATAAAAAAGGGCACAGCCATCCAATCAAAACGTAATACTTTTTTCCAACCATTCGTAGTAATGGCTACTAAAACCATAAAAATCGAAGCAGCAAACATCGCCACAATTGCACCGCGAGAATCGTTCAATAAGGCAGCCAGTGCAGCTAAAACCATAGCTAATGAGTACATGAATGATTTTGGTTGTGAAACCTCATCAATAACAAGTGTTAACGCAAAAATAAACATTAAAGAAAAACCAACTGCCAATCTGTTTCGATTCACATACCAGTCCAACTCATGCTTCTGCAATAAGCCTTCAAATCCATGACACTCAAAGTTATAAATTAAAATCAGTAATACTGAAATTACAAGAATCGCAACTACCCATTGCATTGCCTTTCTAAGAGTTTCTTCTGATAGCTTTGATATATAGAAAACAATTAGACTCAAAGCGATACTTTTAAGAACCTCACCGCCATCATGCAATGATGCTTTGACAGAAAAAGCATAAGTCGTCATAATCAGGAAATATACTAAAACAATTGCCATCAACGATCGAACAGATGTCCACCACTCATGTCGTAAATGAGGCTCTTTAAATAACACCCATGCCCACACCAACATAATTCCCGTAGAACCAATTCCATTAGTGGGGACAAAAATCGCCAAAAAGAATAAGAAAAAGAAAGAAACAATAACTTCTTTATGTGAGGAAATTTCCATAAACTTATTTTTTAAACTCATCATTAAAAGCGAACCTTAATACATTTGATTGTTTGATTGCAGTTTTTTCATGACCCAACTCGCCGCACGATCGGCCTCTTGGAGCTGAGGCATTGCTCTGAACTCCTCATGATCTAGATATGCCTTTAATGGTAGAAAAAATCTTTGTTCGCTCAATAAGTCAGTTGCTCGAGTTACAGTATCTTCTTTGATTTGAGGCATGGTTAATAACCCTACACGGCAACCTGCCGTTAATGCTTCAAACAACATTGAACCACTATCACGCGTTACCCAAACGATTTCCGCAAGCTGAAGTTGTTCAAACAACCATCCTTGTGGCGTCTGTATCACTGGAAATACCTGAAGATTCTTTGGCTTATTTCTGAAAAAAGAATGTTCTAAAAATGAACTTGGCGTACGGCGAGAAGTCGTGAGAATAACTGTTTGTGGATCGATCTTTTTTGACAAATCATCAATCAATGTCTGAATCTGCTCAATGAGAACTTCTTCAGAATATGCGTAACGTTTAGACGCGCCACCGATCAGAATTAAATGACGATTCTGTTCATGTCGATGTTGATTGCTTAAAGGATTTAATACGCCTTTTGAAACGAAGACATGGCTTGGTACTTTAGGCTCAGGATCAACATAATCATGTGCAGGTACGATAGCAAAATCAAACCAAGAGATCGGTAAGGTTGGGCGCATCAAAACGACACTTTTAGCGTGAGGAAAACAAGACTTAAGCAAAATTAAGGGCCAATGTGTCGCATGTCCAACACCCACAATAAGATCAGGCGCTGACTGCCCTTGCAAGATTGGAGGTAACGTCCCGATTTTTCCACGTGAAAATAAACGCATCATGAGCGCAAAACTAGAAACCTCAGAAACTGAAATATCCAAAACATTCACGATGACGCCAAGACGCTCTAAAGCGACAAAAAGGCCACGAGCTTGCGCAACGTGACCTGCTTTATGATCGCTAAGATGCCAGATATTCATTGTATTACCATCGAAAATTTCTTTTATGACAATCCATTGATTCGTAATCAATACATTGCCATAGGTATGAGGTCATGCAATATATATCAGAAAACATCTGAAATCATGTTTTTATCTAAAACGACAACATAACTCCACGATTTCTACATGATCTCCACATGTTTCCTTATCAAAAAAAGCAATCATCCGATCACTTAAACATAAGTTAACCAATGCTGATATTTCTCGATTTTACCCGACACCGCATCAAAGAAGATTTTTTGCAGTTTTTCAGTAATTGGGCCACGTGAGCCAATACCGATTGGACGATCATCGTATTCACGGATTGGCGTGACTTCAGCCGCAGTTCCAGTCAAGAATGCTTCATCCGCAATATAGAATTCATCGCGTGTGATACGACGCTCGATGACTTGAATGCCTTCGTCTTTTGCGATTTGGAAAATCGTCTGACGCGTAATACCATCAAGCGCGCCACTGCCTAAATCTGGAGTGTGCAACACGCCGTCTTTCACCAAGAAGATGTTCTCACCTGCACCTTGGCAAACAAAGCCATGCGGATCCATGAGAATTGCTTCATCGTAACCCGCTGCAGTCACTTCTTGGTTAGCCAAGATCGACACTGGATAGTTACCGACAGCCTTTGCCTTACACATAATGATGTTTGGCTGGTGATGGGTAAACGATGAAGTTTTGACACGAATGCCCTTCTCCATGCCTTCCGCGCCTAGGTACGCACCCCAAGGCCATGCTGCAACAGAAACATGAACGGTATTGGTTTTTGCCGCAATACCGAGTTTTTCTGAACCAATCCAAGCGATTGGACGCAAATAGCAAGATTTCAGGCTATTTTCACGAACCACTGCTTTTTGTGCTTCTTCTAAAGCTGCTTGATCAAACGGCACTTTCATTTGAAAAATACGTGCTGAATTCAGCAAACGCTTAGTGTGTTCTTGTAATTTAAAAATCGCTGTGCCTTTTTCTGTTTCATACGCACGCACACCTTCAAACACGCCCATACCGTAATGCAATGTATGAGTTAATACATGGATTTTGGCATCGCGCCAAGGAACCATTTGTCCATCCAACCAGATAAAACCATCACGATCAGCCATGCTCACGACTAGAGACTCCACAAATTCTAAATAATAAAAGTTCAACGGCTTTCCATCAGCCGCAAATACAGCTCAACGAGCTGCTGGATCAATTAATTGTTGCCAGAGAGCGCGAACAGTCGTGCGGATATCCAGCCAATCCGCTGCCAGAACTTGCAAAGGTTGTTGAGCAAGAGCAAGACGGTGACTTTCAAAACGTTCGCGTAAGTACGCATCGGTTAAGGCATTCGCATCGACGCGGGATAAGCGTCCTGACGTTGCCAAAGCGTCTAAAATACGTACATTATCTGAATAGCGAGCTAAGGCAGGTTCTGCATTAGACCAAGCCAACACCTCGTATTGTGCCATAAACTCAATATCGACGATACCGCCAGCATCTTGCTTCAAGTGAAAAAATCCATTTTCTTGTTGTGTTTTTGATGAACCTAAGTGATCTTGCATTTTTTGTCGCATCGCCTGCACTTCAGTACGAACGACTTCTGGATCACGTGGTTGGGTCAAAATATTGAGGCGAATCTTTTCAAACGCAGCTCGCACATCAACATCCCCCGCAACACTACGTGCTCTAACTAATGCTTGATGTTCCCACAACCAAGCACTTTTTTGCTGATAAAGTTCAAATGCATTAAGACTCGAAACCAGTAAGCCCGATGCACCTGAAGGTCGTAAACGTGTATCTACTTCATACACACGACCATCTAAAGTTTGCGTAGACAATAAAGTCATGATCTTTTGTGCAAGACGCGCGCAAAACTGAAAACCACTAATGGGTCTCTCACCATCGGTATCCGCTTGCTCATCGATATGATGCAAAAACACCAAATCCAGATCAGAGCCATAGCCCATTTCTAAACCGCCTAACTTGCCATAACCAATAATGGCAAATTCTGGATGATCGGCTGAGGCGCGCTCTTTTTTTGAATTCGAATCCGTTGAAGCTTTTAACGGCCAGCCATGACGTGCAACCAACGGTGCAAGCGCAAGTTGAATCACCGATTCTAATACCACTTCTGCAATATCAGTCAGGGCATCACTGACCTTCATCAGTGGTCGTTCAGCAAGAATATCGCTGGCTGCAACCCGCAGCACATGACTTTTCTTGAATAAACGCAGAACACGCATGTGCGCTTCAACATCATCGCGCTCAATACGTAATAACTCTTGCCTTAAAACATCAGTTAAGTCGTCGTGACTCGCCAATTGATTCAAATCAGCCGAAAGGAACTCATCTAACAACACAGGATAACGTGTTAACTCTTCGCTAATCCAAGGGCTTGCACTGACCATTTGCACTAAATGCAATAAAACACTTGGATTTTCAAGTAATAATACGAGATAAACACTACGACGAACCACGGCTTCAATTAGAGGCAACCAACGCAGTAAAGCATTTTGAATGGTTGCTGAATCTGGAAGCGTCAATAACGCATCAAGCAGCTGTGGCCAAAATGCCTGTAATCGCTCGCTCGCTAAAGTTGGTAAACCTTTAATCAGACGACTATCCCAGAATGCTTGCAGTTGTTGCTGAGTCTGTGTATCCAGATGATTTTGCAACGCTTGGTTTAATTGCTCGGTATCCAACGTCCGCTCTTGTACACGTCGATCCGCCACAACTTGGGCAAATTGCGCACGAACCAAGTCACGTAATTGGTCTAATCGACTCAGTAATGCCTGCCAATCCGAAAACTGGAGTGTTTGCGCCAATCGCTCTCGCATGATGGCATCAACAGGTAACTGTTGAGTTTGATGATCATTTTGAGCTTGAATACCATGTTCTAAACGACGGAAAAACAAGTACGCATCACGCAATTCAGCCACATGCTGAAGCGAAATTAAGTTGAGATGACCTAAGACTTCTAATGCAGACAAACAATTTGCCACACGTAACTCGCGCCAAGTGCCACCATAAATCAATTGAAATGCCTGAACGATAAACTCAATCTCACGAATCCCGCCTGCACCGAGCTTAATGTCGCCTTGGACATTACGTCGTAACTGCTCACGCTCAATCATGCCTTTCATTTCGCGTAACGCAGCAAATGCAGAATAGTCAACATAACGTCGATAGACAAAAGGACGAGTCATCTTGAGTAAATTATTGCCCACCTCTCCGCCTGTGATCACGCGCGCTTTAATCCATGCATAACGCTCCCACTCGCGTCCATGCTGCTCCAGATAACGCTCCAACGAAATGTAGTTGCACGCCAGCGCACTGCCATCTCCCCACGGACGCAAGCGCATATCGACGCGAAACACAAACCCATCCGCAGTCACAGTATCAAGCAAACGAATGATCGCCTGCCCCCATTGCACACAAAATTGCTGGACTGTAATAGGACGTTTTCCTGTGGTCTCCCCTGATTCATCGAACGCAAAAATAAGATCAACATCACTGGATAAATTCAGCTCTTGTGCCCCGAGTTTACCCATACCAATCACTATCAGATCTTGCACCTGACCATTCTCACCCATCGGTTCGCCATGCTTTTCCACCAAAGTCGGCCGAGCAAAATCGACCGCAGCTTGAATCGCAATATCAGCAAAGTCAGAGAGCTCTCGCGTCAGTTGCACCACATCAGTCAATTGATTGGCATCTTGCCAAATCCAGCGAAACATCAGACGTGCACGTAGACGACGCATCGCCTGCATCCATTCGGCTTCGCTATTGATATGAGTTAAAGCAGCTTGAACCTGATGCAGAATATCAGCGTAACTTAAACTTTGTTCAAATTGATCAATATGAAAATCAGCAAGAACGGCATCTAATTGTTGTAAAACCTGCTCAGCGTAATTACTGGCAATCAATGTTTTTTTAAGTTGAATTTCAGGAAGATTGGGATAAACAGGATGAGTCATGTCCGTATAACTATTTCAAACAAGTTAACGTTACCTTATCGTGCAAGATAATGATAAACAAGTAGGATTTCTTTAAAATGAAACTTCGCATCATGGTTCTTTACAATGAAAAGTGAGATTGACATCAGGTTTAATCTTGAATAGGCTCGATAGCAAATCATTTTAGGTACATCAAAAGCCACCAACGGCTCCAAAATTTAATCATTACACGATATTATTATGTTATGCGGCACAAGCGCCTATGCAGTACTTAGAAAAAATAATAGTGAGAACATCATGAAATTAAAAGGTGGTACATGTCCAAAATGCTCCTCATCAGATACATGTAAAGAAAAAATTATGGGCCAAGACACAGGAGATATAATTTGTTTGAAGTGCCGTTACATTGGGCACTGGAGTGAGTTTCATAAATCTTCTACTAATGAAACAACTAACATCGAAAATGAAGATAATGAAACTAAAAATTGAATCAACACCTATGGAAAAATGGGATCTTAGATTTTGCGAAATGGCTAAGTTTGTTTCGGAATGGTCAAAAGACCCAAGTGCTCAAGTTGGTGCTGTAGTCTTTTCTAAAAAAGGGGGCGATATATCAATTGGCTTCAACGGATTCCCTATGGGTGTTGAAGATTCTGCTGAGCGCTTAGATGATACAGAGCAAAAACTTGAGTTAATTGTTCATGCTGAACTTAACGCAATTCTTGCCGCAGGCTCTAGAACTCATGGTGGTACTATTTATGTTTGGGGTAAGCCTGTTTGTGCTCGTTGTGCAGGCTCCATAATTCAAGCAGGTATCAAAAGGGTAGTAGCATTAAGTCCAAGTTCTGTTGAGGAAACTTCAAAATGGCATAAAACTGGTAAGTTTGCTTTTGAAATGTTCAAAGAAGCTGGTGTCCACGTTGATTTCTACTCTGTTGAAAATGCGTAAAAATCGTTAGTCAGATAATTTTAGGTTGAGGTTTTATAGTTTTATTGAGCAAACGCATTCTATAAAACCACAATTTAAAAGCTACCCATGACCTCTGCAAAGGTCAACCCAATTTAGTAATAAAATCATTGTTATAAATTAGCTAACCCAACACACCCAAAGCCTGCTCCAAATCCGCCTGCAAATCCGTAACATCTTCTAATCCAATGCTAAATCGAACTAAAGCACCATTCACCAAATGCTTCGGCACTTCACCATTTTTCATACCACGCAATGCAGACAAATGATAAGGCACGACCAAACTCATTGGCCCACCCCAACTATAACCCAGCTTAAATAAGCTCAACTGCTCACAAAATGCATTCGCCTGCTCTGCGGTATATTCAGGTTTTAAAATAATACTAAACAACCCAGCGGCACGATTATTTGCAGTTGCCAACCACGCATCATGTCCTTGCGAATCTGAAAATGCTGGATGTAAAACCTGAGCCACTTCTGGACGCGAAGCCAACCAAGTTGCCAAAGTTCGCGCAGATTGATCTTGAGCGGTATATCGAACCGTCAAAGTCGGCAATGAACGTAAAACCAACTCTGCATCATTCGCAGCGACATTCACGCCCATCCACTGCTGAGTCGCTTTAAGCCGCTTATAGAGCGCTTCATCGCGCGTGACGATACTACCCATCAGCACATCTGCGCCACCACTTGGATATTTGGTCAATGCATGCATCGTGAGATCGACAGATTGCCCATCGGGCAATTCAAAAGCATTAAACGCAACGCCTGCACCCCAAGTATTATCAAGCACCGTCACAAGCTGATGCTCACGTGCAACTTTAATAAATGCAGATAAATCAGGAAACTCCATCGTGACTGACCCAGCAGCCTCAAGCCATAACAATCGTGTATTAGGCTGAATCAAGGTATGAAGCAAGCTTGGCTGAAGCGGATCATAAACACGCAAAGTCACGCCAAAACGACCAAGTATATGAGTTAGCATTTCCAGATTCGGACCATAGACATTATGTGGTATCAGAACCTCATCACCCTGATTCAACAGCGTCAAATTAATCAATCCAATCGCTGCCAAGCCACTAGGTGCAAGCAAACAATGCAAACCACCCTCTAAAGTCGCAATTCGCTCTTGTAACGTAAATGTCGTCGGTGTGCCATGTAGTCCGTAGCTGTAATGATTACCCAGTCGCCAATTCCGCGTATGCATCGAAGCCACATCAGGAAAAATAACCGTCGATGCCTTATACACCCCAGGTTGTACTGCATCAAAACCTTCTGGTGCTTCATAAGCGTGATGAATCAGACTAGTCATTTGACCGTGCGGCTTAGCTGTAGGTTGGGCTGCTTTCTTAACTGGTTTAGACATCTTTTTCTTGTTCTCAGTTTGGATACGTGATTGAAATATTGCCTGTTCAATCACTCAATCGAACAGGCAATTTGCATCATTATTCAATCGAATGTTCGTAATCTTCAGCAGATAACAACTCATTCAAATCTGCGACTGCAACAGGTTTAATTTTATAAATCCAGCCATCGCCATAAGGATCGGTATTAACCAGATCAGGATCTTCTTCAAGTAAAGCATTCACTTCGACAATTTCACCATCAACTGGAACAAAGATATCTGATGCAGTTTTAACAGACTCAACAAAACCTGCGGTATCACCAGCCATCAGATGTTGACCTACATCTGGAGCTTCGACATACACCAAATCACCCAATGCATCTTGTGCATGGTCAGTAATGCCCGTCACGACAATATCACCTTCCAAACGTACCCATGAATGGTTTTTGGTGTAGTGCAAATCGCTTGGATGATTCATAGGATAGCTCCGATAAGATGAATAGCTGTAAAAAAAGCAAAGTCAAAAATAGAAATGCTTTATGTGAATATATGCGGGTCATTCTACTCATTTGAATCCATGAAAGCATCTACATAGAGTTGAAAACAACAGCAAAAAAGTAGATTATGCGCAAGCTTGATGACTTAAAGAATGGGCATATCAGTATGAAATGGTTACTCGTGAGTGTGGGTGCAGCGCTTGGCGCAATGCTTCGGCTTTTTTTCGCCCAAACTATGAATGCTATGCACCCTGTGATTCCCTATGGCACATTGATGGCGAACATTCTAGGTGGCTTTTTAATGGGCTTAATCGTTGCATCAAGCAATCAACTCAGTAACGAAATGCGCTTTCTTATTGCCACTGGTTTCTTGGGTGGCCTCACTACCTTTTCGACTTTTTCAGCAGAAAGTTTTACCCTACTCAACAATGGTCGTGTTGGATTCGCATTTGTATTAATTGGAGTTCATGTGGTTGGCTCTATTGCAGCAACCGCTATCGGTTTTTGGCTAGTCAATGCATTAAGATCAGCTTAATACACTTTTTCCAATTACATCAAATCTTTGTAAATCAATTTTTTAGAATATTCTTAGCTACAAAAAGCCTAGCCGAACTTGTGTCACATCATCGATATGTTGATAAGATCTCACTTTCTTTCATCTATCGCCTCTAATGTCAGATCTCACCTCGTCATCACACTCTACCGAAAATCGCCAATCCTATCGTTTTGCATGGATTGCTATGCTTGGTGCACTCACTGCGCTTGGGCCACTATCGATTGATATGTATCTATCGGCATTGCCAAGTATTGCTCAGGAGTTTGGTATCTCGACGATAGATGTCGCAACAACGTTGCCCGCATACTTTTGTGGACTTGCATTAGGGCAGCTCATTTACGGCCCGATCAGTGATCGCTTTGGACGCAAACCGCCGCTTTACTTTGGATTAGTGCTATTTTGTATTGCATCCATCGCATGTATGTTTGCTACACAGCTCGAATTGTTATTGATTGCACGCGTCACGCAAGCACTCGGTGGTTGTGTGGGGATGGTGATTGTCCGTGCCACGATTCGCGACTGTTTATCACCAACACAATCCGCTAAAGCATTTTCCAGCATGGTGCTCATTATGGGCATTGCGCCCATTCTTGCGCCATTATTTGGTGGCTGGTTATTAGCACATTTTGGCTGGCACAGTATTTTTGCCGCATTAGCGATTTTTAGCACGGCATGCTTGGTCATGATTCATTTCGGATTTTCAGAAACACTCAAGATCGTAAACAGACGACCTTTGGCACTTAAAAGCGTATTCATCACTTATGGATTATTGCTCAAAGATTCTAGCTTCCGCACACCAGCCCTTGCTGGTGCTTTCTCCTACGCATCCATGTTTGCTTATATTGGTGCTGCATCCGCGATTTTAATGGATCACTTCGGAGTTAGTGCACAGCATTTTGGTGTGTACTTTGGGATCAACGCATTAGGCGTAATCGGCATGTCGCAAGTGAATGGTCGCCTCGTGGGGCGTTTCCATATCTTACAACTCCTCAAGACAGGGTCATTTTTACAAGTCATCAGTGGGATTTGGATATTATTCTTAGCACTGACTGGGCAAGATACGCTCATCAGCGTCATGGTAGGACTATTCGGAGTTGTAGCAGGGATTGGATTAACAGGTGCAAACAGCAATGCTTTAGCACTGGCTAAACAAGGAAGTCGTGCAGGTAGTGCGAGTGCGTTACAAGGCTCAATTCAATTTACACTAAGCTTATGCAGTGGACTCGTGGTGCATAGTTTGATGTTCAACGTGCTGACTAATCTTGCCATCGTGATTGTTGGATGTACCCTGCTTAGTCTAGGTTTAGTACTTATTATTTCAGTGAGAAATAAACGACTGGCGATGTTGTAAATTTATCTAGAAATTCCAGTGCCTACGGGTGTGTGAATGACATGTGAGGTTATATCGAGATGTTGATTGCTTTTGGCGGGCTACCAGGTACTGGAAAAACCTCTATATCAAAAAAATTAGCACAACGTCTGACAGCCGTTTACTTACGCATCGATACGTTAGAAACAGTCATACTGAATTCTGCCCCCTCTACGAGCGAAATTGGTCATACAGGTTATTTCGTCGCATATGCCGTTGCGGCAGAAAATCTGAGTTTAGGGCTTTCAGTTATTGCAGATTCTGTAAACGGAATTCAAATCACGCGTGAAGCTTGGCGAAATGTTGCGAACCAAGGTAACGTGCGTTTTGTCGAAATTGAAATCATTTGCTCCGATAAGCGAAAACACCAACAAAGAATTGAATCCAGAACGACAGATATTGTAAATCTCAAGCTTCCAACTTGGTTAAATGTTCTTGAGCGGCAATATGACGTGTGGGAGTCAAACCATTTAGTCATCGATACTGCAAATATTTCAATTGATGAAGCCGTTGAAAAAATCGTTCAACATTTAAAACAGCTCTAATTAAAATCAAATTTCAACTATCGCTATTTCTACATATAAAGAAACAGCTCACTGAGCGAAGCCGAAGTATGCGTCATCATTCCTCGCGCGTTTCGACGCTCAACGAGCTGTTTCAATTTGTGGGCATAGATTAAAGAACCACTGCAACAATCGGCCACAATCGCTTCACAGCACCCGCCAACAAAACCAATGTCCCACCAACTTCTGCTGCGATCAGTGACCACATAAATCCAGAAATTAATATATTCGGCAAGGTTTTATTGCCCAATTTATGTGGTCGTGCCAATTGATTCTGGGTATCACGCAACGCACCGTGAATCACATAAGTACCAATCGCTAACGAGAAATAAACCAGATTTGCGAGAACCGCCAAAAAATTTACCATGGATGACCACACAGAAAACCCAGCTAAAACAGCAAGCACAAGCGCACTGAATGAGTACATGAGCGATGCACGATGAGCAATATCAACGTAATAAGGTGCGCGTGATTTCTCACTCGTCATGATTGCGGTATATTTCCAGACACCTGTCAACAAACCCACAAGAAGAAGAAAACCTGAACCTAAAATACCTAAACAAACAGCAGCAGAAATCGAAAAAAAATCACCCATAACATACAAACTTAACAATCTAAATTGTCAGCATAGTACCATGAGTATGACATTGCGTCATTTCTATGCAAATCAATCTAATACCAACTACATCAACTCATTTATACATGGATACACAACGATACGCCTGCCAACAATGCGCCAATCGACGCACCAACCATGACATCCGTTGGGTAATGTAAGCCCAGAACCACACGCGAAGCAGCAACCAGAAGCATAAACGGAATCAACACAGGCAATAACAATGGAAAACTAACACCCAGCATAATGGTAAACAAAACTGCATGTAATGTGTGGCCTGATGGAAAACTAAAATGATCCAAAGGACGTTCGCCGAGCATAATGGCTTGATGGACTTGATAGGGTCTTGGGCGTAATGTTTTATTTTTAAGTAACTTATAAATCGCAAGACCTGTCAAACTGGTCAGAGAGATTTGAATTAATAATGGCAAAACTGCCATGCCATACCACGCCCAGACAAACAATATCATCCCATACCAGAACCAACCGTCACCCATCCGACTGATCATTTTAAACAAACGCGCCACGGCTAGACGCGTTGAATAACGATTCAGACGCAAACACCAATATGTATCCCAACCTTGCACCTGATCTTGCATCTGTAGCATTTTTATTTGAAATTTACTCATGATCTAATCTCCTTTTTACTGGCTGCAAGCCCTACGCCTGCTACCTCACTGGATTGTTTTTGTTGTATGACTTCTTCTAATACTTGTTCGAACTGAACAACAGCATGCTGCCAGCCCATTTGTTGCACGCGTTGACTTGCGCGTTTTCCCATGTCTTGTAGTTCGATTTGTTTCGGCAATCCAGCCGTTAATTGCTTAAAGTGCCATTCATCCTTAAGTGGACACAACCACCCTGATTTCCCAGAATCAACCAGTTGACCTGCTGCTGCATCGTTGAATGCTAAAACTGGAAGTCCACTTGCCATTGCTTCTGGTACGACATTTCCAAAAGTCTCCACCTGACTTGCAAAGACAAATACATCAGCACTGGCATAATATTGACTGAGCTCATCGCCTGTCCGCATACCCGCGAAGATCACATCTGATCCTAGCTTTTCAAGTCTTTGACGCTCTGGACCGTCACCCACTAAAACTAACTTTACAGCACGGAAGGACTGCTCAATTTGTAGCTCACGAAATGCTGCAATTACAAGATCGATATTTTTTTCAGGGGATAAACGTCCAACATAGAGCAATACTGTCGTCTGCTCGCCTGCGCCCCAAGATTTGCGTAATTCCTGACTGCGATGCTCTGGACTAAAGCGTTGAATATCGACACCGCGCGTCACAACCTTGAGACGATTAATACCCATTTCTTCTAGCTGTTGAACAGTTTTTTCACTCGGGACACACGTCACATCAGTACGATTATGAAAATAACGCAAATAGGAAATAATCGGTGCGAGTAAAAAACTCAGACCAAAGTAAGTACTAAACTCGTGAAATGGCGAATGAAAACCACTACTCACTGGAATCCCTAATTTTCTTGCCGCATATAATGCTGCTAAGCCCAACGGACCCTCGGTCACGATATGCACTACATCAGGCTGAGTTTGTTTAAAAAACTCCTTCAGTCTGCCGTATGCTGGCGCACCAAACTGAAGTGTGTTGTAGCGAGGAATCGCAAAACCTTTCACCAGCATCGTCTGTTCGGCTATTGAATCATCCGATGCCAAACTTTGAGCAGGACGAACGAGGAAAAGCGTATTTCCATTTGCTTTTAAACCTTTCGCCAACTGATAGATGGAATGAGCCACGCCATTGATTTCTGGTGGCCATGTTTCGGTAATCAGTGCAATACGACGGTTCGGCGTTGCTTGTAAATGACTTTCTAAATTTTGATTATAGTTATAATTAAAGAGAGATTGTTGTTCTGGTGCTATTTTTATTGGCTTGGTATTCTCTTCTATAAAAGCATCTGTTGCGCCATCATCTTTTACAACAACATCTGGTTGTTTCAAACGTTCTTCGCGGCTTAAGTCATTAATGACTGCATTCATCGGCTCAAAGACTCTATTCATTTTCATGACTAAAGCATACTTAGCGGTCTTGACAGTCAGTTGACGATTTGATGACAGAACAGTGACGGTTTAATAGCCAAGCTCTCTAATTACTCCTCATCACAGAAACTTCACAAGTTGTATATTAGAGTCTTAAAAAATCATCGTCTAATATGATAAGAACGATAAGGAATAAACAGGTCATGACTTATTTAGTGAAAAAAACTCTTGGCTATTTAACTTGTACCCTCATCGTACTTTGCTCTACGCATATGGCTTTTGCTGACAGCACAGCAACATCACCAAAAAATACGACCGTTACAAGCATGAAAGACTTTGACCTGAATCGTTATTTAGGCCGCTGGTATGAGATAGCTCGCTTACCCATGCTCTTTAATCCTCATTGCAAGACTGATATTTATTCAACATATACCCTCGAATCAGACTCAAAAATTAAAGTAGACAATCAATGCCTGCAAACCGATGGCAAGACGATTCATGTGATCGGTACAGCTACTTATGACAAAGATATGCCCAGTAAATTCTTGGTTTCATTCCTACCCACTTGGGCAGATTGGCTGAGTTTTGGGAAATTAAAATATTCTTTTTCAGTGATTGATACAGATTATCAAACAGCGCTGACTGGTGGCACTGATCATAAGTATTTATGGATTTTGTCTCGCACGCCTCAAATTGATCCAGCAACTTATAAAGCGTATGTCGAGGAAGCACAGCGTAAAGGGTTTGATACGAGTAAATTGATTGTGAATAAGTAATTTTTTAGGTACATTAAGTGAAAATGTATGATCAAAATAACAGGCTTGGCGGAGTTTTATAAGTTCTTCTAAAGACTCTGCCCTAGATAACTTTCAAGTTTCAAGAAACAACTTAGATTTCCAGACTAAATGCTCCCGAATAAACGGCATTAGCCAGTTTCTGGCATCTACTAACGCAACCTGCGCAGAATTAGGATCTATATCTTTAGTTATATCAATACCATGGTATCCATGCCTAGCATCCAAACCGACAATATCATATTTATTAGCGGGCATCGTCAAATATTTTGCGGATTGTCTTTTAGACCAATTCTTTTTGCAGCCATAGTCGTTATTTCTTTCTACGCTTGATTCCAATGTCTCAAAGCTTTTGTATAAAGTCATCCATGAAATTGGTTGGCTTGAGAATTTCAATAAACAATAAATAACCATATCAGTTTTAGCTAGATGCAATAAAACATGAAGAAAGCTAGTACCGCTTAAGTAGTGACGAGAGTATCTCTTAGGACGAATCTTATGAACCTTTTGCCATGTATAATTAGGTACATAATTAGAATTCCATGAAACCCTATAATTCTCATCATATGCGGCGATGATCTTTGCTGGTCTTGTAATAATGTGAGTAGAATTAATTTGTGCAAATCCATTTAATAGGTCAAGAATTTCTAAAGCTATTATGTATGCGGAGTCGACATTAACAGCACACTGGAAAAAATGGCTATCAAGAAAATAATAGACTTCATGTGTTTCATGATAGTCATCAATATCCTTATAGAAAATTAGATCATCAGTACCTGAACCAATAAAATTATCGATAGATATATCAATATATTTACTAATTTCAAAATAATACTTACTTGAGGGCAATGCCATATGAAATCTCACTAAGCCTTGGTAGGCTCATCACCCAGCCATGTCACACAGTACACTAGAACACTAGAACACTACCTACTCAAAACAAATGGTAGGCTGTGTGCACCCTATAATTTACTCGTTAACCTCATCCTGATTCTCAGTCCCACACGTTGGGCAAAATCCAAAGAATGAATTATGGCGTGTATTACACTTCGGACAGTTCCGATAAAGTTTTAACCCACAAAACATACAAAAATTGCTCACCACATCTTTGCTCTCAAGCAACTGACGTTCACAGCTCGGACATACATTCGCTGCTAACTTCTTAATCGCAATGATGTGATCCAACTTCTGACGGCGTTCATTTTCATCGGCTTTTGCAGTCAATTGACGCTGCGCCAAATATGCCTGCATCCAACCAATACCATAATATCCACACACCAACACCAAAATTAATCCAACGATATAACGGACATAGCCGCCATAACTTGGTAAATAAGGCACAAGTTCAACGAAAAAACTAAACAATGCAAAGAAAATAAAACCCCATACAAATGGCCAATATTTACTTTTACGCTGACGGACAAACAACCAAACCGCTGCAACAATCAGTGGCAAAATAAACAACAAACGATATCCAAACACCTGTAATTGTTGCTTGAATACTGCATGATCATAGCGTTGATTGCTCTCTTCCTCTAACGCTTGATATTGCGGATAAAGCTGATCACTTTGTTGATTTAACAACAACAACTGATGATCAAGATCGGCAATTTTCTGTTGAGTCTGAACTTGACTGGTTTTCAGTTCCTCAAGTTTCTTCGTTCGTGCAATTAACTCTGGGTTTTGATCTGATCGGTTGGTCACCGCACGCGTCGCCAACCAATTCTGAAAATTGACATGCTCAGTGTCATATTGGCTTTGCGCAGCATTCAGTGATTGCTGCAATAAATCGCGCTGATCACTCTTTTCACTCTGCTCAATCTCGATATTTTTCTTGGTTTGCTTCAATGCAAGAAACTGAGGCGTTGCAAACTGCTCAGGGGTCAAATCATGCGTAGTCAGTGGTAAATCGCGAATAATCAGACCACCAAAACCCACCAAAAACCATGCAAACAGAATGGCAACGAGCCACATCGTCAGACCAAATAGCTTTTCTGGTTGCAGAAGTGTTTTCATGGTGGGTTCCTTATGGCGATTGACTGCGCTTTTAATTGATTAGAACAAGTTTCTTATTACAACAAACGACACTTTATTTTTTAGAAGCAGTCGCCTTACTACTCTCAACAATCTGATTCAACTCAGTTTCCTGCTTTCCTACTTGCTGATATTGTGCTGCCATACATCCTGCAATCAGTTCGAGTATTTCATTAATATTTTTCGTCGGATCATACTTTGCCTTTGCAGCTTGTGCTGCGCCTTTTATCCGGCAATAGCCCAAACCACTGGACTCTCGATCAGTAAGATACTTGATATACACATTCGACATCTGTAAGTATGCAGTAAATTGAGCATTCGCTTGAGAGTGCGAAATTGAAGTCTTACTCGCCTCTAGCATCGCGCAGCGATTCTTATATTTTGGATTGTTTGGAACGCATTTTGAAAACTCATCATCTAATGCTTTTTCACGAACAGCCTCTGCCGAATCCGTAGCAGATTCAGTTGGAGCTGCATTCACTGGAGCTGTACTAATCGTGGTTTGATTAACACTTTGATCGACTTTGCTGGTTTGGTCTACAGGACTGCTTGCCGCCACATTTACAGATTCAGCGTGGGCACAAATTCCAATAAATACGAATGAACAGGCTAATAATTTTAGTTTCAAAATCCATCTTCTTTGTTAGTGAATAGTTCCAGTACTTTACACATTGAATCGACGAAAAAAAAGAGTATCGCTATGGATACTCCTTTTTTATCAAGATACGAACTATAAATTTAATCCGTTAGCCTGCCTTTTGCATCCCCAAACGCTTCACCATAATCAGCAATAACTGAACTGCCGCTGGCGTCACGCCTTGAATACGCCCAGCCTGCGCCAAAGTCGCTGGACGAACCGCTTTGAGTTTCATGGTAATTTCACGCGACAAACCAGACACTGCATCATAGTCAAAGTCAACAGGAAGCACAGTCTCTTCATAACGCTTCAAATGCGCCACATCATCTTGCTGACGATCAATATATCCAGAGTATTTCACTGCAATTTCGATCTGCTCACCCACCATCGGTGCAACATCAGAACCTGTCAGCTCCGCAATCTGCGCAAATGTGACATCAGGGCGTTTAAGCAGATCATAGGCATTGTTTTCACGACTCAGGACTTCACCCGTTTGCGCAATGAATGCCATACCGAGTTTGTTATTCGGTGTTGCCCACATGCCTTTTAAGCGTGCAGATTCACGCTCAATCGATTCGATCTTTTCACAATAAGCCGCCCAGCGTTCATCACTGACCAAACCTAATTTACGCCCCGCTTCGGTCAAACGTTGGTCAGCATTATCTTCGCGCAGCATCAAACGATATTCCGCACGACTGGTAAACATACGATACGGTTCTTTCGTCCCATGCGTAATCAAATCATCGACCATCACACCCAAATACGCTTGATCGCGTGTTGGAGTCCAGCTTTCTTCATCGGCTGCACGACGTGCTGCATTTAGACCTGCCAATAAACCCTGTGCGCCAGCTTCTTCATAACCTGTCGTACCATTAATCTGACCTGCAAAATACAGATTATTGATCGATTTCGTTTCAAGCGTAGGTTTCAAATTTTGTGGATTGAAGTAATCATATTCAATTGCATAACCTGGACGTGTGATGTGGGCATTTTCCAAACCCTTCATCGAACGGACGAGTTTCAATTGAATATCAAACGGCAAACTGGTTGAAATCCCATTCGGATACAACTCATGCGTATTTAAGCCTTCTGGCTCAATGAAAATCTGATGGCTATCTTTATCCGCAAAACGATGAATCTTGTCTTCAATCGACGGACAGTAACGTGGTCCAACTCCTTCAATCACACCCGTATACATCGGTGAACGATCTAAACCGCTACGAATAATGTCATGAGTAGCAAGATTTGTATGTGTCATCCAGCAATTCACTTGACGCGGATGCATCGACACATCGCCCATAAATGACATCACAGGCATAGGCGTATCGCCTGGTTGCGGAATCATCACCGAGAAATCGACTGATTTAGCATCAATCCGTGGTGGTGTACCAGTTTTTAAACGACCTACAGGCAATTTCAACTCACGTAAACGATCAGCCAACGCAATCGATGGCGGATCGCCAGCACGACCACCACGTGATTTTTCTAAACCAATATGAATAATGCCGCCCAAGAACGTTCCACTAGTCAATACGACAGTCTTTGATTCAAAACGGATACCCGTCTGCGTCACCACGCCTTTAACGGTCTCGCCTTCAACAATCAGGTCATCAGCCGCTTGTTGGAAAATATCGAGATTGGGTTGGTTCTCAAGCATTGAGCGAATCGCAGCTTTATACAAAATACGATCTGCTTGCGCGCGCGTTGCACGAACCGCAGCACCTTTACGGCTATTGAGTACGCGAAACTGAATCCCTGCATGATCAGTTGCTAGTGCCATTGCACCACCCATTGCATCAATCTCACGCACCAGATGAGACTTGCCAATCCCACCAATCGCAGGATTACAGCTCATTTGTCCCAATGTTTCGATGTTATGTGTCAATAGCAAAGTTTGACGCCCCATACGTGCAGCAGCAAGTGCCGCTTCTGTACCCGCGTGTCCACCGCCAATGACGATGACATCGTATGATTTTGGGTAGTGCATGATGGTGACCTCTAAACACTGGATTTAACAAAATATGGGAAAAATGAAAACGAATCATCAGATACAACAAAAAATATCGTTGTTCAAAAAATATATCAGGACATTATAGCAAATATTTAGAAAATCGGCTCGGAAGTAGACTTGTACCTAACAATCAATAGATCAAATCATCGAACTCTCAAAACCACACCAATAACGATGTCAAAACTTATCAATCGTCGAGCATTCATTACGATGAATAGATCATTTACAAATATCATCTTTTGCAATTGTTTTTATCAAAAAATAGTCCTATTCTTGGTCATGATGTGAATGAATTGCATCATAAACAAACCGATTATTAGGTGCCATTGCAGTCCCTAAAAAAGGGAAAGGAAGTCCTATGAAGAATCAACTACAGCTACTAAGCACGATCACGCTACTTACACTTGCAACTGCATCCCAGGCCCAGACTCTGTGTGTTTTTGATCCGTTAGGAACGCAAGGCGACTCGTACTTCTTCATGAAAGACTACGCCATTGCAGCAAAGCAATGGGGTGCGGATATTACATTAAAACCCTACACCGACGATCAGAAAGCCAATGATGCTTTCAAAGATGGTAAATGCGACGCTCTGACCACGATTGGAACTCGCGCACGCCAATTTAACAGTTTCACAGGATCAATTGACTCAGTAGGCGGTGTACCTGATGATGCAGTCGCAAAAAGTATCATTCTCTTGATGTCTAATCCTAAAATTGCATCAGAAATGGTCAATGGAGATACCGAAGTTGCTGGAGTATCTGCCGTAGGCGCAGCATATCCAATGACAGCCGATAAGACTATTAATAGTATGGCGAGAATGGCTGGTAAGAGCTTTGGAGCACTATCATTCGATAAGCCACAATTAGTCATGGCAGAAAAGATGGGCTGTAATGTGGTTCCTGTTTCGATCACAACCATCGCAAACAAATTCAATGGCGGACAAGTTCAGATTATCGCATTACCTGCTTATGCGTTTAAAGCACTTGATCTTGCAAAAGGCATGAGCAATAAAGGGGCGATTGTCAATTTTCATGCGGCTTATATCACAACACAAGTTCTTATTCATCCAACCAGCTTCCCTGATGGGTATGGACAAAAAAGCCGAGCATGGATGGCAGGACAGCTCACGAATCAGATGAAATCCGTAAAAAAAATGGAAGGTAGTATAGATCCGAAATACTGGATGGAACTCCCAGCGAATGACAAGCTTGTATACGACAAACTATTCCGCCAAGTGCGACTTGATCTTGCGAAGGAAGGAACTTACAACAAACGGATGATGGGTATTCTGAAAAAAGTTCGCTGCCAACAAACTCCATCAAGCTTTGAATGTCCAATGCATGATGAATAAATATTCTCTATATAGTTGTCATACTTCTGAGAATAAAAAATCCACTTAGCAAATTTATGCTAAGTGGTATCCTCTTAGGAAACTCTGTGATTGCCACTGTTACAAAGTCAAATAGTGACACATCTAAATTATAACAAGTTGATATATCTAATTTTTGTTTTATTTAAGAAATCTTTAACAGAACTTTAACCCGCCATAACAGTTAGATACAGGCGTCTGTGCAGCTAGAACTGTATTAACCAATGGAAAATTAACGGCATTTCCTGCCAAATTTACTACACCCGTACTCAGTGACCCACCCAAACAACTCGCCAATCCCAAAGCACCACAACTAATTGGATTGTTATATAAATAAGTGCTTGTATCATTTAATACTGTTTGCAAAACAGGGACTGATAAAGCAACCGATGCCGCTGGTGAAATACTTCCAATATTCACCGTATTACCAACCGACATCCACCAACCAGGTTGAGCAATATTTGTTGAAGCAGAGCCTGGATATTGAACTTGCGTACTTTGTAATGACAAGGATACAGGATTGTTAAGTGAAATATTATGGATATAAGATAAAGCCTCTTGTACTTGCAAGCTCACTGACAAATTATTAATTGATGAAGGCGCAACAATATTTTCAGCTAAATTTAATCCAGCAGCAGATGCTGTCATCGACCCTGTAAAATTAATTGGATTAACTGCACCAGTTCCCGTTAGCGCCACGCTCGTCATTCGAGTGCCATTAGCAACCGTAGGATTAGAAGTTAATGTAACAGGCACTGACGGTAACACCAGATCATAGGAAGTCGAAGAAAAATTTGTACAACCAAAAGTACAAGAGTTTCCAACATTATAGATTCGACCTGTGATCGCAGTATTTGTTCCAGTAGTCGGCTGATTAGTTGGCACAGTAGAACCATTTGCTTGGGTCGCAGGAGTATTCGCTCCATCATATGAAATAATCGTATAAGCAGTATTTGCAGTACCTGTAGCTGAACCAATATTCATATAACCACTAAACGAATTAATCCCCACACCCTTTGGATTAGTCGCAGATCCATTTAAGCTAGAAGGGTTATCAACACCTGCCGTTAATAATCCCATGACATTCTGGGCACCGAAATTTATCCCGACAATTTGACGCGTAGATAAAGAATTAGGGCTTTTAATCGCCAATTGCAAAAATGGATTAGTAATCACTGCATCACATGTTGCCCGTGACGCACCCGATGGACAGGATCCTACTCCAGGATTTCCGGACAATCCTAGTTGATTAATATCAATATCGCAGCCAGCACCATTAACACCACCACATCCTAACTGTAAGTGGTTAATATTTGCATTTAAGTCAAGTTCACCATTTAAGCCAAATGTAAAGAAGCCATAATCATCAGGTGTTGCTCCAGTACCCGATCCAGAAGGTGCATTATAGGACGTATAAAAAGCAGCTTGACCCGTCTGTTCACTTAGCTCAGAGTCATCAACTGCTTGCATAACAGCATATGCTGGAGCAAACACGTCGACCAATAAACCAACACCTATTAATAATGGCATTAATTTGAATTTACTCTTTGAGGAGTGCATGATCATTCCCTGTGCTCTATAAAATCCACTTTTACGCAACGTAAAACTTAGGGAATAATCTAACGCTCTTTGCAAATATTCGTGAGGCAGGCAGAGATCAAAAAAATTGTCATTTCAGCTCACATCCGCCAAAATTACATCAGACGTACACTCCAAATAACTTAAATATCCGCAATAAGACCTCACCTCATATGCTTAAAATTTATACGACGATATTGTGTAGGACTCATTGTTGTCCAACGCTGAAAAGCACGTGTAAAACTCGCACGATCTTGATAACCGAGCCGTAGTGAAATATCTTCTACGGATAATTCAAGTTGACTCAATAAAGCTTTTGCATCTCGGAAACGCACTTCATTTAATAACGACGTATAGTTCAATCCCCCTTCTGCCAACTTACGCTTAAAAGAACTTACCGACATATTTAATTTATCAGCAATATTAACCAAATCAGGATATTGTCCATTATGAATAATAAGAAGTGCAGTAACGCGCTTTACCCAATCCTGCACACTATTAAGTCGCGCTAACTCAGACTCACCTTGATTTACGATCAATTGTTTTATTTCTGGATTTGCTGTTGGCAAAAGATAGCTAAGTGCGCCAACAGAAAAGCGAATCTGGCACTCTGGCTGATTAAAATACAAAGCAGGAAGACGATTTTTATAAGCCGCAAAATGATCAGGTTCAGGATAATCAAAATACAGCTCACACGATAAATCAGCATACTTATTTAAAGTATGCTGATCATATAAAAGAGAAATTAAAACCTCAGCAGCCCTAATCAAAAAATTTTCTAAGATAAATTGCCTAACGATAACAAAAGGGACTTGATCTTTGATGGTAATGATTGCCATACCATCAGCCACTTCCAGCGATGCGTTAAAGTAAGGAAATTGAATAGGTAAAAATCGCAACCCTAGCTCAATTGCATCCTTTAAATTCTCACAACTCATTAAGCCAAAAGAAATAATAGATGACTTTACTGGGCTATTTCTAAGTCCAATCTCGATCGCGATGCTATGTTCATTTGTTAGCTTAAGTAAATTAAAAATTACATTAGAATGTTGCCAAATCGCAACACGCGCATTTTCTTTAAATAAATCTTCAACATTTAAATCAGTATTCTCTAGTAACTTTACCGCCGAAATACCCCTACTCTCAGCAACACCTAGCAAAAGGCTTACATAGCTCGCTGAAAGTGTCTTTCGTAGCTGGCTAAGATATCTTTCTATATCAATCATATTTTATACATTTACAGACTAATACATCATCAAAATAGGATTATACAAATACTGAGTTAGTACTTCATTAGCACAACAAACGATATCTATAGTTACTTTATGCCTAATTAACATCAGAGTCACTTATTTTTAGACTAAAAAAATCAACAAAAACAATGTTGAAATTTTTAATCTCTAGAAAATAATAAAATCTCTTCGAATATCAATCCTAAAAATGACGCATATTACCTAATTTATAAAAATAAACTCAAAAAAATTTAAATAGCTCCAAAAATACGAACAGTAAACAATCATTTAACAAATCAAGATGAAGAAATTCAATATTTATATAAATCTTATGATTCACTAGAGATGATAATATATATTATTTATACATTTTTACTAAACAAAGATCATATGCTAAATTATATATAATTTATAAAAGGACTAGATTACCATTTATAAATTTCCCCTATTGAAACAACTAGATATTAAATCTATCGAAACAAAATACTGACCTCAAAAAATCCCTTTCAATAATGAATTTCAAGGTCATTATTATCATTATCTAATTCACGTAATTTGGTTATATTTCTACAAATAGAAACCATTTACGACCTAATGACATCATCGAAAAACTGAATGATAGACGCCGCTAAAATATACAATACTCTTCAAATGAGTATTCCCGCAACATATGCAAGCCACCTATTAAGTTTGGCAGCAAATCGAGGCATTGTTTTTGAAAGATTACTGAAAAATTCCAATCTAACCGCAGAAGAAGTGCATAAACAAGGTGCTCGGATTGCGCTATGGCAGCACATTAATATTATTACGAATTTACTTCAAATAACTAATGATCCTAGTATCGCTATTGAAGTAGCTTTACAAACTAAACCCTCACAAATTGGTTTTCTTTCATATGGTTTAATGAGCTGCGCCAATCTCGGTGAAGCGGTATCAATAGGGCAACGCTTCTTAACAACCGTATTCCCATATTTTAGACTCGATTTTGAGATTCAACACAAAACTGCAATTCTTACATTAAAGGATGAACTATCTTTTTCATTTTGTAGAAATTTTATTGTAGAAAACTTCATCGTTCGTATGTCTGAAACCTTCTGCTCTTTATTAGCAAATCAATTCAATCAAAATAAATATAAATATGTAGAGCTATTTTTTGACTACCCCGAACCAAATTATTTTAATACATTTAAAAATAGGTTACCCACTGCCCAATTTAGTCAAGCTGCCAATCAAATTCGATTTCCAGCCAAACTTTTAGAACTTCCTTTACCTACAGCAAATTCGGGAATTAAATTATTAGCACTAAACCAAGTTGAATCCGAACTCGTTAGACTTGGAGTAAATGAAGATTGGGTAGATCGTACACGACTATTATTAACTTGCCATAACGGGCAATATCCAAATTTGCAAAGTATTGCCATAAAATTAAATGTTTCCGAAAGCACCTTAAAACGTAAACTAGCTCAATCTAATGAAAGTTATTCATCACTATTAGATCAAGTTCGTAGCCGTGATGCATATCATTTACTTTCCCAATCTGAATTAAGCGTTGAAGATGTTGGATTATATTTAGGTTATCCCGATCGCGCCAATTTTACTCGTGCGTTTCGCCGCTGGTCTAATAAAACGCCAACTCAATATCGAAATGATTTATATAAGAATAAAGGTACATAATATTTTTAGTTTAAATATTATTTTTCAACCACCTCAAAAAAATATATATCAATAAAAAAACCACTTAGTAAACTAATACTAAGTGGTTTTTTTCGATATTTTCTACCAAATTTGGTAGGCGTAACTAGACTCGAACTAGCGACCCCCACCATGTCAAGGTGGTGCTCTAACCAACTGAGCTATACGCCTGTTCTGGAGCGAGATTTTATGCAAGTTTAGCGCCATGCGCAATAGATAATTAAGTTATTTACACATACGCCGAATTAGATGGCAATTTTTTGAACAATTACGACTACTTATCAATCATTTTTCGCCAATATGCCAGCCTCTCACAACTTGCCATAGTTCTTTTTCGACATTTTTCACATCTCGTATATCTTCAGCATAACGCGCTCGACTATAAATTCCCGCAATCGTTCTTGCCTGTGCTTGATAACGTGGAACTTGTTCAAGACGGACAAGCCAGTGTAATACTCCCTCGTCGAACCCTCTTGCTAAGTTTTGCTTTTCCAATCGCTTGGACAATCGAATTAAGGGCGCATCCACAGGATGCCAAACAGGTCTTCGGCGCCACCACATGACTCCAACCACAATCAGCAGTACCGAGACAAACGCACCAAACATAATCCAGACTTGTATCATCTGTGAACGAAAACCAAACATCTTGAACAAGAAATTTTCTTGATTCTGCTCATCAAAGCCAACGACCTTTTGCTGCCATTCATATTTAGCGTAATCTACCCACGCTCGCATCCGCCCCAGCATACGGAATTGGTTATATCGCAAACTACCCGCTAAACCTTGACCAAACATAGTCGGATCTTGAGCAGTCAGTGCATCCATTCCCTGTCTCACGCGCTCTGGCGCAACCATTGCGGTTGGATCAAATCGTACCCAACCACGCCCAGCCAGCCATACTTCGCTCCACGCATGTGCATCCATTTGCCTAACTTCTAATGTCTTGCCATCTCGTCCGACTTGACCACCTTGATAACCCACGACCACGCGCGCAGGAACTCCAGCAGCACGCATTAAAAATGTAAATGACGATGCATAATGCTCACAAAATCCTCGTTTTGTATTAAATAGAAATTGATCAATCCGATCACCATCGAGTGTAGGAGGTTTCAAGGTATAAACGAAATGTTCATGTCGATACCATGCCATGAGCGTATTAGCATAACTTTCTGGATTGTGCTGTACATTTGCAAAAAGTTGAATGGCGAAAGCTCGAGCTTTGGGATTTATA
>JASLHI010000032.1 GCA_030149815.1 Aquirhabdus sp.
ATTGAGGATGCTCGAGTAGCGAATTTAGAATCGGAGGTTAGACTTGTACACACCCGCCATATTAGCCCTAGCAGATGGAACCATTTTCCGTGGTCAATCCATCGGTGCCGACGGCCTCACCTCTGGTGAACTCGTTTTCAATACAGCCATGACTGGCTACCAAGAAATCCTAACCGACCCAAGTTATGCACAGCAAATTGTGACACTGACTTATCCTCATATCGGTAATACAGGGATCAATGCTGAAGACTGCGAATCTGGTCGTATCAGCAAAGTTTGGGCAGCAGGTTTAGTCATTCGTGACTTACCATTATTAGCAAGCAACTTCCGCTCGACTCAATCGCTTGATGAATATCTGAAAGCCAACAATATCGTGGCGATTGCAGACATTGATACACGCAAACTGACTCGCATCCTACGTACCACAGGCGCACAAAACAGTGCCATTCTGACTGGCAAAGACGCAACACCAGAAGCAGCTCTGGCTGCTGCACGTAGCTTTGCTGGCATCGACGGCATGGACTTGGCAAAAGTCTGCTGTGATCCAAATGGCTTCGAGTGGACTTCAGGTTCATGGCAGCTTAATAAAGGCTTCACTCCGCTCAAAAACGAACAATTCCATGTTGTTGCTTACGACTTCGGTGTTAAAACCAACATCCTACGTATGCTTGTTGATCGTGGTTGCCGCTTAACCGTTGTTCCTGCTGAAACACCAGCAGAAAAAGTCTTGGCAATGAATCCAGACGGCGTGTTCTTATCGAACGGCCCTGGAGATCCTGCACCATGTACTTACGCGATTGAAGCGATCCGTACTATTGTTAATACTACAGATCTACCAGTCTTTGGCATTTGTTTGGGTCACCAACTCCTCGGTTTGGCGATGGGTGCCAAAACCATGAAAATGAAGTTTGGTCACCATGGCGCGAACCACCCAGTACAAGACATTGATCGGAACATCGTGATGATCACCAGCCAAAACCACGGTTTTGCGATCGACGAAAAAACATTGCCTGCAACTTTGCGCGTGACACATCGTTCATTGTTTGACGGTTCAAACCAAGGCATTCACCACACCACTAAGCCAGTATTTAGCTTCCAAGGTCACCCTGAAGCAAGTCCTGGTCCACATGATTGTGCGCCATTATTTAACCACTTTATTGATTTGATGCAAGCTCACGCTGCAGCTAAACCAGCTAATGGAAAAGGAGCTTAAATCATGCCAAAACGTTCCGATATAAAAAGCATTTTGATTATTGGTGCTGGACCAATCGTGATTGGTCAAGCCTGTGAGTTTGACTACTCAGGCGCGCAAGCGTGTAAAGCACTACGCGAAGAAGGCTATCGCGTTATTTTGGTCAACTCCAATCCTGCAACGATCATGACTGACCCAGCAATGGCGGATTCGACTTATATCGAACCGATCACATGGCAGACGGTTGCACAGATTATTGAAAAAGAACGTCCAGATGCAGTCCTGCCAACCATGGGCGGTCAAACTGCATTGAACTGTGCGCTGGCACTGGATGCCAATGGCATTCTTGAAAAATTCAATGTTGAATTAATCGGCGCCAGCAAAGACGCCATCGAAATGGCCGAAGACCGCAAACTGTTTGACCAAGCGATGCGTCGTATTGGCCTCGAATGCCCACGTGCAGCGGTTGCGCATGACATGGATGAAGCATTCAAAATCCAAGCGGAAATGGGCTTCCCATGTATCATCCGTCCATCCTTCACCATGGGTGGTTCAGGTGGTGGTATCGCGTACAACCGTGAAGAATTTATCGAAATCTGCGAACGCGGTTTTGATCTTTCTCCGACTAAACAATTACTCATTGATGAGTCCTTGATCGGTTGGAAAGAATACGAAATGGAAGTTGTGCGTGACAAAAACGACAACTGCATTATCGTCTGTTCGATCGAGAACTTTGACCCGATGGGCGTGCATACAGGTGACTCGATCACTGTTGCACCAGCACAAACATTGACCGACAAAGAATATCAATTGATGCGTAATGCATCTGTTGCAGTATTGCGTGAAATCGGCGTGGAAACAGGCGGTTCAAACGTTCAGTTTGGTATCAGCCCATTTGACGGTCGTATGGTCGTCATCGAAATGAACCCACGTGTATCACGCTCATCAGCTTTGGCGTCCAAAGCAACAGGTTTCCCGATTGCTAAAATCGCTGCGAAACTCGCAGTCGGCTATACCCTTGATGAACTGAAAAATGACATCACTGGTGGCGCAACGCCAGCAAGTTTCGAACCGTCAATCGACTACGTCGTAACGAAGATTCCACGCTTCAACTTCGAAAAATTCCCACAAGCGGATGCTGTACTGACGACTCAAATGAAGTCAGTCGGTGAAGTGATGGCGATTGGTCGTACCTTCCAAGAATCGATGCAGAAAGCTTTGCGCGGTCTGGAAGTGGGTGTCGATGGTTTCACACCAAAACTGCCACTCGGCACTGAAGATGCATTGGATAAACTCCGCCTTGAACTCAAAGTTCCGGGTGCAGATCGTATTTGGTACATCGCGGATGCGTTCCGTCATGGCATGAGCTTGGATCAAGTTCATGAATACACTGCAATTGATAAATGGTTCTTAATTCAAATCGAAGACATTATCAAAACTGAAAATCAAGTTCAGCAGCTTGGTTTCGGTGGTTTAACCGCAGAAAACGTGCGTCAATTCAAACGCAAAGGTTTGTCAGATTTACGTCTTGCAACCCTACTCGGCATTTCGCAAAAACAACTGCGTAAACAACGTTGGACACTCGGTGTTCATCCAGTTTACAAACGCGTTGATACTTGTGCTGCTGAGTTTGAAACCAGCACCGCATACATGTATTCAACCTATGAAGAAGAGTGCGAAGCCAACCCATCAAACCGTGACAAGATTATGGTGTTGGGTGGCGGACCAAACCGTATTGGTCAAGGTATTGAGTTTGACTATTGCTGTGTCCATGCGGCTCTCGCAATGCGCGATGATGGCTATGAAACCATCATGGTCAACTGTAACCCTGAAACCGTTTCTACTGACTACGACACTTCAGATCGTTTGTACTTCGAGCCAGTAACGCTTGAAGACGTTCTTGAAATTGCTCGTCTTGAAAAGCCAAAAGGCGTGATCGTTCAGTACGGCGGTCAAACACCATTGAAACTGGCACGTGCTTTAGAAGAAGCTGGTGTGCCAATCATCGGGACTTCACCTGATGCGATTGACCGTGCAGAAGATCGTGAACGTTTCCAGCAAATGGTCATCCGCTTGAACCTGTTGCAACCACCAAACCGTATCGTTAAGAGCGCGGAAGAAGGTTTACTGGCAGCAGCACAAGTCGGTTATCCATTGGTTGTTCGTCCGTCCTACGTCCTTGGTGGTCGTGCGATGGAAATCGTCTACAACGAAGATGAATTGAAACGCTACCTGCGCGAAGCTGTTCAAGCATCAAATGAAGCCCCTGTCCTCCTCGACCGCTTCCTCGATGATGCGATTGAAGTGGATGTGGACTGTGTTTCTGACGGCGTTGACGTGGTCATCGGCGGTATCATGCAGCATATCGAACAAGCTGGCGTTCACTCAGGTGACTCTGCATGTTCATTGCCACCATACTCGCTAACCCCCGAAATTCAAGATGTCATGCGCGCGCAAACTGTGGCGATGGCACGTGAACTTGGCGTAATCGGTTTGATGAACGTACAGTTTGCAGTAAAAGGCACTGATGTTTACGTCCTCGAAGTAAATCCACGTGCATCACGTACTGTACCGTTTGTGTCGAAAGCAATAGGCGTGAGCTTGGCAAAAATTGCATCACGTTGCATGGCAGGTCAAACCCTGAAGAGCCAAGGTTTCACATCAGAAGTCATTCCTGATTTCTACTCGGTGAAAGAGGCGGTTTTCCCATTCAACAAATTCCCTGGTGTTGATCCAATTCTCGGACCTGAGATGAAGTCAACAGGTGAAGTCATGGGTGTCGGTAAAACCTTTGGCGAAGCGTTCTACAAAGCCGTACTCGGCAGTAACGAACGCTTACCAGGCAAACCAGTAGAAGGCGAAGTGAAACGCGCATTCTTGTCAGTACGTGATAGCGATAAAGCAGCACTGCCTGAAATCGCACGCAAACTGCAAGCACTCGGCTTCACGCTTGTTGCAACTGGCGGTAGCTATAAGTTATTGAAAGAACAAGGGATCACTTGTGAGCGCATTAACAAAGTTACCGAAGGTCGCCCTCACATCGTTGATCGCTTGAAAAATGGGGAAATCCACCTCATTATCAACACAACGGAAGGCAAACAAGCACAGCAAGACTCCTTCTCGATTCGTCGTAGTGCACTACAAGGCAAAGTGTATTACACCACGACAATCAGCGGTGCAGATGCTGTATGTCAGGCAATGGACATTCCATTACCACTAGGTGTGTATCGTCTTCAAGACCTCCATACACACACATTAAAAGACTAAAACACCCTTAATCGAGTGTGATTGATGGCGGAATGACTTCCTCACAGAAGCTCTTCCGCCATATGTATTTTATAAATGGAAATTTTAAAATGGTTCAACGTTATCCAATGACCCCAGAAGGTCATCTCGCTCTGACCAACGAATTGCAAGAACGTAAAAGTGTCGAGCGTCCACGTATTATCGCTGCGATTGCAGAAGCACGCGCACACGGTGACTTAAAAGAAAATGCTGAATACCACGCAGCCAAAGAACAGCAAGGTTTCTGTGAAGGACGCATTCAAGAAATCGAAGCAAAATTGTCTGCTGCTGAAGTCATTGAAATGGCAAAAATTACACAAGATGGTCGTGTCGTCTTTGGTGTAACAGTAGAAATTGAAAATCTAGATACTGAAGAGCGCAAGCAATATAAAATTGTTGGCGATGACGAAGCTGATTTTAAACTGAATAAAATTTCGCTCAACTCCCCGATCGCTCGTGGTTTAATTGGCAAGCGCGAAGGTGATGAAGTGAAGATTGAAACACCAAAAGGTGTGGCTGAATACGAAATTATGAAAGTGCTTTATATTTAATAAAATATCGATGTAAAAAAGACCGATGATTCGGTCTTTTTTATGTGTAAAAATTGACGTTTAGAACTTAGTCCGCACGCACACCTTCAACCTGAATGGCCAAATTTACCGCCATATCAAAGCCATATGCTTTACCATAATCTACACCGTAATCAGAACGATCAAAAGTGGCATATGCATCAGCACCACAGGTTTCTTTTTTCAGCATTGGGTTGATATAACATTTAAAGGTTTTAATTTCGAGTTTCAATGGCTTGGTTACGCCATGCATCGTAAGGTTACCATTTACTGCCACAGGTTTATCACCATCAAATACCAAAGTACCTTTATAAGTTGCTGTCGGAAACTTCTCGACATCAAACATTTCTGATTTCTTAGCATGGTCATTCATGGGTTTAAAACCGAAATCGATCGAATCCATTTGCATGGTGACATCGACGCTGCCTGTCTTCGCTTCAGCATCATAAACAACCTTGCCACTATTCTTATCAATCTTACCGCGCCATTTCGATGCACCACCCATATGATCCGCTTCAAAACTTGGATAAGTATGCGTTGGATCCAGATTGTAAGTGACGGGTTTAGCAAATGCAGTGCTTGCAAATAGTGCAGCAATACCGACAGCTAATAGTTTTTTCATTTCAAAAGCCTCATTCAAATTGATAGTACAACAGGAGTTAAATACATCAGTGAACATAAAAACCTTCACTGTTGCATGCGTTATTTCTTAGCTATTTCTTAATCGGAACTACGATGTGAAATTTGATCGTCACATCATCTGCAACAACGGAAGTATCGGCCCAATCACCTGAACCCACACCAAACGCATTTCGCTTCACAGTCAGCGCACCATCAAATACTTGATCAGCACCTTCTGTTTTCAATGTCACAGGAAAAGAGACATTTTGCGTTTTTCCTTTCAAGCTGAATTGACCTGAGACCACATAGCTATTTGTAGCTGCAGCTTTAATTCCAGTCGAAACAAAACTCGCTTTTGGAAACTTCGCAGCATTAAACCAATCAGCTCCTACAATATTCTGATTGTAATCAGCCATGCCCATGTCATAACTGCCCACCTCAATATCAATCTTGGCTTTTGCTGTCGCAAGCTGAGTTGGACTAAATACCACGTCACCACTCATCTTTTTAAACTTTCCTGTGACAGGAACGCCCATTTGTTTACCTGTGGCAGTCACAGTACTCTTAGCAATATCGATCGGTGACGCTTGCGCAGATTGAACACCAAGTACAGCCATGACACTCAGAAATAACACACTATAAGTTTTGGTTTTCATATCAAACACCTCAAGTGAACTTGCAATCGACTAGATCTCTAGCCAGCTATACAGATCATTTCTTTAAGAAAGGTAACATTCGCGACAAAGTAGCATCGTGATCAATAAAATAATGTTTCAGTGCTCCCGCCACATGTAAACCCACTAATCCAGCCATGGTATATACCAGTAGACCATGGAGACTCTCTAGTGTCTCAGCAAGATCATGATTTGGTTCAATCAATACAGGAAGTGGAACAATGCTTAGATACACAACTGGAAAACCTGCCGCCAAACTATAAAAATAACCTGACAGTGGCGCGGCAAAAATCAGAAAATAGAGTAAGTAATGTACAGCCTCAGCCAGCATTTTCTGCGCCTTTGGAATCGTTGCAACCATTGGCGGCGCAGGATGTGTTAAACGCCAACCGACACGCACAATCGCCAACAAGAAAACCGTCACACCCAACCATTTATGCCACGAAAAATACTTCAGTTTTGTCATACTGAAAGGCATATCTGTCATCACGAGGCCTAACAAAAATGCAGCAACAATCAGCAGCGCCATGATCCAATGCAGCCCAATTGCTGTACGTGTATAATTTTGTGTCACTGGCGATACTCCGTTATTCATGTTGTTAGGTTTGTTCAAATATTGCTATCGAGTATTCAACAGATTACAACTGTTATCTATTTGTAGTTTGTTACCAATGAGATAACAGTTAATGAATCCTACCTTAAACGAATTAATTGGATTCATAATATTTACTACAAAATTCGTTTAGTCGATATCTTATAAAGTATCATTCTCTATCGTCCCATCTCACGCAACACATCTTCTGGTGATGCACTTTATTCGTTTTATTTTTAATATAAAATATCTAAAATAAACACACTATGTTTCACCAGTGGAACAATAAAAAGTTTTATCAGTATAAATTTAATCGACCATTCATGATAAATCTAGATACAAGCCCCATAATTTCTGTAAAAATAGAGCCTATATTTTTTTATGTTCTTTCAAGAAAAAGGCTTTAATGATGACAGATTCAGTGCAATTCTCTGGGCAACTTTACCCTGAACATATGACAGAAGCTGCATCTAAAGGCTTTAAATCGATTATTAATAATCGCCCAGATATGGAAGGCGGCCCAGTTCAGCCAACTTCGGCTGAAATTCAAGCGGCGGCTGAAGCAGCAGGGCTCAGTTATGTCGCTCAACCTGTGATTTCTGGTCAGATTACTGAGCAAGATGTGCGTGTATTTGCTGAACACCTGAATGCCTTACCAAAACCAGTTTTAGTTTTTTGTCGTAGCGGCGCGCGCTCAAATAATTTGTATCAGTTGGCGAAACAGATGGATTTGTTGGATGATTGAGCGCAGCTACAATAAAATCATGATGATCACTAGGTTATAAATAATGGAGCGGTTCTATGACATCATGGATTGTGTCACGGATGGTCTCTTGCTCATTGAAGCAAATTTCTACCTATTGACGACAGAAGAAGGTGGGAGAAAATCACCGATAAAAACAGGATACCGTCCAAACCATAATTTTGATGGATTAGAGAACAATTTCTTTTATATTGGCAAAGTAGATTTTGAAGGAGAGTGGTTATACTTAGGTGAAAATAGAAAAGTCACCGTTTCTTTCTTCGATGCTAGAGGATTACGAGAAAAACTGACTATTGGTAGAGAATGGCGCATACAAGAAGGAGTCCATTTAGTTGGAAAAGGCACCATAACTAAACTCATATTCTCTAGCTAAATACCACGACTTGACTAAAATTTTATAACACCCATAGATACATAAAACACTCTTAATTTACCTGACAATTACTTTTATGGTCTCCCTTTCGGCTTCTAGTTACGCAAGGATTACCAAGTTCACAGAGCGTTTATCAAACTACCACACCGTTACTATTCATCTATTTTGTGATCCTGTTATCGTATTCACATAGCGAGATGAAAACCTGATTACGGCGATCGGTCAAACTGTTAAACATATTTCTCCCAGAATATGACGAAAATGGCTCTTTTTAGAGCCATTTTTATTGCCCCTAAATTTGCATTTAAAATGCAACAACGAATTTTCACCTGTCCAATCCCGCCTCTCCTCTTTATAATAGCCGCTCAATGAGCGAGACGAATCCATGAGCGGCAACAACAAACTTTCTTCCCTAAATCCACGTCAACAAGAAGCAATGGAGTACGTGAGAGGACCTCTATTGGTGTTAGCTGGCGCAGGTTCAGGAAAAACCGCAGTAATTACGCGGAAAATTGCCCATCTGATTGAAAACTGTAATGTTCCAGCGCATCGAATCACTGCGATGACGTTTACCAATAAAGCCGCACGTGAGATGAAAGAACGTGTGAGCAAGCTCTTACCCAGCGAAAAAATTAAAGGGATTACCGTTTCAACCTTCCATAATTTTGGGTTGAATTTATTACGCATTGAACTAAAACATACGCCGCTCAAAAACAACTTTTCTATTCTGGATGCTGATGATTGCAAACGCCTGCTTATGGATCTCATGCAGCGCGATAATTTATCTGGTGCAGATAGCAAAGAGCTGATTGCCAAAGCCATGCGCCGCATTTCTGACTGGAAAAATGATCTTCTCACACCGATGCAAGCCATCAGTACAGCAAAAGACAATGAAGATCTGCAACTCGCGCACTTATACGAACTGTATGAACGAAATATTCGCGCGTATAACGCCGTTGATTTCGACGATCTGATTGCCCTGCCTACTCGCTTACTCCAAGACAACGCAGAAGTCCGTGATAAGTGGCAAAATCGTGTCAGCTATTTATTAGTGGACGAATATCAAGATACCAACACAGCTCAGTATATGTTGGTCAAACTATTGGTTGGAGTGCAAGCACGCTTCACAGCCGTGGGAGATGATGACCAATCCATTTACGCTTGGCGCGGTGCTAAACCTGAAAATATGGCATTACTTGCTGAAGACTTTACCCAATTAAAAATCATTAAACTTGAGCAAAACTATCGCTCAACCAGTCGTATTCTCAAAGCAGCAAACTCAGTGATTGAGAACAATCCGCATTTGTTTGAAAAAGCCTTGTGGTGTGACAAAGGTCATGGCGACATCATTCGAGTAATCAATTGTCGTAACGATGATGATGAAGCAGAACGTATTGTTCACGACATCATGACGCATAAGCTTATGAACGGTAAAACATGGCAAGATTACGCTGTCCTCTATCGCGGCAATTTTCAGGCTCGTGTTCTTGAAACGCATTTACGCCAAATGCAGATTCCTTACAAAGTTTCTGGCGGAACCTCATTCTTTGCACGCGCAGAAATTAAAGATGTGATGAGTTATTTGCGTCTCATTATTAATCCTGACGATGACAGTGCATTTCTTCGTATTATCAATACGCCAAAGCGTGAAATTGGCCCAGCGACACTCGAAAAGCTCGGATTATTTGCTCAAGAATACAGTATGTCATTACTCATGGCGGCAGGTGATTTACGTCTCGGCATGACTATGAGTCAGAAAAAAGCCGTGATGCACTTACATGAATTTGCGCAGTTTATTGAACAATACACACGTGACTTGCATGACGATGACAATCCTGTCCCTCTCGTTCGCCAGATGATTACCGAGACAGGTTATATTGACTATATTAAAGAACAAGCGCCAACGCCACAGGCGGAAAAAAACAAACTCGATAACTTAGAGACATTGTTCTCAAGTATTCAAAGTTTGATTAATCGCGCCGAAGATGTTGATGAAAAAAATATTGAAAGCGTGATTCGTAAGTTGGTTTTATTGGACTTACTGGATCAACAACAAGAAGAACAAGATACCGACAAAGTCAATCTAATGACCTTGCATGCCGCAAAAGGTCTTGAGTTTCCTTACGTTTATATCATGGGTTTGGAGGAAGATATGCTTCCTCACAAGAACTCCATCGTTGCTGAAACCGTCGAAGAAGAACGCCGTCTAATGTACGTGGGGATTACGCGTGCACGACAAGGTCTAACGCTCACACTAGCTGAGCAACGCAAAATGGGCGGCAATCTTCGTCAGACTACACCAAGCCGCTTCCTAGATGAACTTCCCGAAGAGGAGTTGGAATGGTCAGGCAATAAGAAGAAAAATAAAACGTCAAATGTCGATCCGAAGGCGCAAGCTGCGGCCTACTTAGCTAACTTAAAAGCATTGATGAAATAATCTCTTGATGAACCTGTCATGTTATTCATGAATAACGTGACTTAATATACAGATTTGTACTAGAAATTTAGCAAAATTAGGCTTTAATACTCTAATTCGACTTAAGGAAAAACGATGAAGCTGCAACTTAAAATTCTCGACCCGCGTATTGGTACAACTTGGCCACTTCCAGCTCACGCAACACATGGTTCCGCAGGGATTGATTTACGCGCTTGCTTAGATGAAGCCATTGTTCTACAACCAAATGCGACAGCTTTAGTTAAAACAGGCATGGCTATTTATATTGAAGATACTGGATACGCGGGGCTGATTCTCCCACGCTCAGGTCTAGGTCATAAGCATGGTATCGTGCTCGGTAATCTAGTCGGTCTGATTGATTCTGATTATCAGGGTGAACTCATGGTTTCTGTCTGGAATCGCGGTACGACCGCTTTTACACTTGAACCAGGTGAGCGTATGGCGCAATATGTGCTTGTGCCGATTATGCAAACTTCATTTGACATTGTTGAAGAATTTGTCGAAAGTGGACGAGGCGCTGGTGGATTTGGTCATACAGGCAGACAATAAGTTTGCCTTGCGTCACTCGGTATGGATGAACCTCATGATGAGGCTTTTTAGGTAGAGTTAGATCTAAAAAAAGATAAAACGGACGTAAATTCAATGAAGAAAACTGCGAGTAAGTCAGGAAGTCAGAATAATATAGCGGCTAAATTATTAGCTAAAAACTTTGATCCTCGTCTAAAACCATTAGCGCTTAATGTGATATTAGCCGTTGCCGTCGGTATTGGTAGCTATGCGTTAACTCAACATATTGTTGAGCAACAACAAACTCAAGCACTGAATGAGTTTGGGCAAAATGCGGCGATCCTCATTGACCGTCAAATTGCAGCTTGGGAAGCTGAGAGCAGCTTACTCGCACAACAACCTTCATTAAAATCGACAGCTCGCGTCAAAGCAATCATTGGAATCGATGGGGTTATTCCCTCTGATCTCAGCTTTACAGATCAAGATCTCCTTAATCGAACCAAGAAAGGACCTACTGGTGCAGAAATCACCAATGTTGGTGCTCATGCACTGATCACAACTGCCGTTGCAATGCCAATCGGTGGCTATCTGATTAGCGAACGACCATTTTCAATGCTCTCTGATGATTTGAAGAAAATCACGCCTACTGGCATTCAGCTCACACTGAGTCAGACATTCAATGGGGGACAGCCCTTGGATGCAGTCACGCTTAATCGAGATACTGGCTCTAGTATGACGAGTGTGCCGCTCAAAGCAGTCGGCTGGCAACTTAATATCGGGAAAGTAGCGTCTAGCTCACTCAACCCAATGACCAACTTACCCCTCCTTGCGGGTCTACTGGCATTCATTGGTACTTTACTTTCGACGGCAATCTGGTTCTTCATCAGACCACAACGGATTATCAATGCACCAAACTATCAGGCGGGTGGTGATCAACTGGCTCAATTAGATGCGGTTGCCCTTGAATTAACACCATCAAAACCAGAGCCAGTACCAGCTCCCGTAGCGATGCCTGAACCAATAGTTGCTCCTGAGCCAATAAAACCAATTGTTGTACCTGAACAGATCCCAGAGGCTGTTATCGCTGAACCAGTGTCTGCAGCACCTACAGCTCCAGCCACTGATTTAGATGATCTCTCATATCTTGATGAAGCTTTAACTGAGTCTCCAAAAAGTAATCTCATGGAGTTTACGCTGGGCAGTGGTGCAATGCTGCCTGAAACCGAGTTTGTCTTGGACAAAGGGTTACCAAAGCGTATTTTTAGAGCGTATGACATCCGTGGCAAAGTCACAGATCTCACGGCAGAATGGATGAAACCGATTGCACGTGCGCTGGGTAGCGAACTACGGTCACGTGGACAAATTGAAGTTGTCGTCGGATTTGACGCACGTACTACCAGTGAACAATACGCCGAAATCATGCGCAATGGTCTCGTCGAATCTGGTTTGCAAGTGGTTGATATTGGTATGGTTCCTACACCTGTTATGCACTATGCTGCAAGACAGCACCAAGGCAATGGCATCATGATTACCGCAAGCCATAATCCAGCTGAATACAACGGCGTGAAATGGCTCATGCAACAACAATCGCCACTACCAGAAGATATTGAAGCAATTTACAAACGTGCTCTAGATCAGTCATTTACAGAAGGAAAAGGCAGACAGCGTAAGATTTCCTACACTGCTGAATATCTAGATGAAATGTTGAATGATGTCATGCTCGGTGAAGAACTTAACGTTGTCATTGATGGTATGAATGGCGTTATGGGCGAGCTCGCTCAACAAGCGATTGAAACTGCTGGATGTACCGTCATTGACCTCGATATCAAACCAAATGGTTCATATCCACACGGCAATCCAGATCCTTGCGAACCAAACCGTCTCACAGAACTATCTCAGCAAATGATTATTAGCCAAGCAGACATTGGCTTTGCATTTGATGGTGACGGTGATCGTATGGTTGCAGTGACCAAAGATGGTACCGTCGTAACGTCTGACCAGTTAATCGCATTGTTCGCCATGTTGATTCTAGAATCTAAACCAGGTGCGGATATCGTATTTGATGTGAAATGCAGCCGTATGGTTTCACAAACAATTACCGCAAATGGCGGTCGTCCAATCATGAGCCGTAGCGGAAATACTTTCATTCGTCACGAAGTCATGTCAGAAAGCAACGATGTGGCATTTGGTGGTGAATTCTCAGGTCATTATTTCTTTAACGATGGTCGCGGACACGCCTCTGATGACGGCTTATATGCCGCTTTGCGCTTAATGGAATGGTTAGGTCATCGCGGTCAAACCCTCGATGAAGTATTAAAAACACTTCCAAGTCGTGTCGGCACTGCTGATATTTATCTGCCACTCGATAAAGATCTACCGCCAAACTTCTTTGCAGAACTCACTGCAGATGCAGCAGAAGTTTCAGGTGCGACATTGACAACTATTGATGGTGTAAGGCTTGATTTTCAAGATGGATTTGGCATCATACGCGCATCGAATACAGGTGCGTTTGTCACGTTGCGTTTTGAAGCTGAAAATGCAATGTCGCTCGATCGCATCCGCCAAACATTCCATGATTTGGTACAAAAACATCAACCAAGTTTGGCAGATAAAATGCCTGACTAATGTCACATAGAGTGGTCTACTGTAGATCACTCTTGACTGCACTTAGAGCCGAGTTAGCCACTATGCCTTTGAACAAAGATCAAGCCCTGAATGTCGCAAAAGTTCTGACCGAAGCACTCCCCTACATTCAACGTTTCGCAGGCAAAACGCTAGTCGTAAAATACGGCGGCAATGCGATGACAGATCCAGAGCTAGAGCGCTCATTTGCACGTGATATCGTCTTAATGAAAACCGTTGGCATCAATCCTGTGATTGTGCATGGTGGCGGCCCTCAAGTAGACAACTTACTCAAACAACTCGGCCGTGTCTCTGATCGCATCGATGGTATGCGCGTCACTGATGCACCCACCATGGAAGTCGTGGAAATGGTGCTCGGTGGTAGCGTCAACAAATCCATCGTAAATCTCATTAACCAAAATGGCGGTCGTGCCATCGGTTTAACAGGTAAAGACGGCAATCTCATCCGTGCCAAAAAACTTTACCTCGATAAGAAAGATGAAACAGGTCAAATTAAACAAATCGATTTAGGTTTGGTTGGTGAAGTTGTCGGCGTTAAAACCGACGTTTTAGATTTATTTATGCAAAGTGACTTTATTCCTGTCATAGCCCCACTTGGCGTGGATGAAGAAGGGAATACTTATAATATCAACGCTGACTTGGTTGCAGGTAAAGTCGCCGAAGCGTTAAAAGCTGAAAAACTCATTTTGCTCACCAATATCCCTGGTGTGCTTGATGCTGACAAAAATGTATTAACAGGTCTATCAACTCAAGATGTCGATCACCTAATCGAAACTGGCGTGATTTACGGTGGAATGATTCCAAAAGTTGGCTGTGCGCTTGATGCGGTCAAAGGCGGTGTGGTGAGTGCACATATCATTGATGGTCGTGTACCTCACGCGTCATTGCTTGAAGTCTTTACCGATGAAGGTTTAGGTACATTGATTAGTAATCGAGCGAAGCGTAAAGCTTAATGGATAAAATGGAGCAACATTCACGTTGCTCCTTTCACAAAACACAATCAACAACAAAACCATCATAAGAAAATTTACATTAACGATTACATTTCAGCCTACGCAATCCAAATAAAACTTTTAAGAATTATAATTTTAGGTTATTGTTTTAACGTTACAATTTACTACTTATAATGTACAAATGGATATCAAAGATGAAAACAAATTTAAAATTTTCCACCCTTTTTCTTGCTTGTAGTCTAGTAATAACAGGATGCGGTGGTGGGGGTGGCTCATCCGATAGCAGCAGCCAAGGATCAAACAACAATACCAATCCTAGTGGAAATAATACTAATCCTACTGGAAATACAAATCCGGTTTCAGCAGGTTCTTCTACAGGGACATTTGTAGATAGCCCAGTTGCAGGACTAACGTATACAACCAGTGGCGGATATACAGGCACGACAGATAGTTCAGGGCATTTTGCTTATAATGCAGGCGAAACAATTACTTTTAAGCTTGGAACTCTGACCTTAGGGACAGTTCCAGCATCAGGCCTCATTACACCAATTGACTTGAGCAATTCTAATTTCAATATTCGAGATAATCTTCTCATCTTGCTTCAATCTCTTGATACTCATGCAAATTCAAATGCAATCACAATTACTCCTGCGAGCATTGCAAAAATATCATCATCGTTGGATTTAACTGTAGATCCAACAACATTTTCTACGGCCTTACAAAGCCTTTCAATTACTCCTGTATCACTCACTACTGCTCTTACAAACTTTCAGAACGCTCTAAGTACTAACTCGACAACATCTACACCAACAACACCTCTACAAACAGCAAAAAATTTCATTACAAATGCAAATAAGATTATTGCAAGTGCCAGCCAGATCATGCAGACCTACCAGCCAGCTAATTTAACAGGGACAAAAGAATTAGGTTATGCAACTAATGCTATTACTGTACTAGCATTGAATGCTTACCAAATCGCAGGTGGGCAGTCGACAACTTTAAATACAGCACAAATTCAAACAGCTCTCAATAATGTCGCAGGAAGCCAAGCACAGTACTCAAATCTGAATAACTTAACAGTTTCCACAACATCTAATGGAACTGTCAACATTTCAGGAAATTTCACCATTACATATGTTACAGACTGGACATATAACCCAACAACAAATGCATTTATACCGATTTACAGCGCACCTATTACAGTCACAGTTTCTCAATTTGGCATCAGTACAAATACTAATACTAGCAATACAAACTTTAATTTTACTTTAAATGCTAATAGCTCAATTACAGCCACAACAAGCGCAGGTATCAATGCATCTGTTGTTGCCAAATCAAATAGTTCGATTACTGCAACTTATCCATCCGCTGTGACCTTGAATCTTTCTACAACGATGACAAATACGCAGAATAATACGAATCCAATGCCACAAACAGGATCTATTTCGCTGAAAAACATTACACTTACATCTGGTGTGACTACATTAAACCTCAATAATTTGACTGTTTCAGGACAATCAGTCAATGTTCAAAATACAAGTTCGACGACTCAATCAGTTATTGTACCAACTAATTTGTCATTTAATGGTAGCCTACAACAGAACCAAAGCTCTGCGAATGTTGCAGCTCAAATTCAACTGTCAAACTTGTCGTCAAGCTATATACTTGGTCAACACGGCATTCCAACAACATCATCAGTCGCGAATACAACAGGCAATTTTAGTCTTGCAGTGAGTGCCCAAATTCTTGCAGGTAGTACCACACATACCTTTAATTCCAATTTTATTGGCAACTTGACAGGTTTATCTTCTGTGCAGTCCTCACTAGAACTGACTGTTGATAATACAAGCTTAATGGGTTCTGTTACGGCTACTGCAGCAACATCAACACAACCAGAATCTATCGGAGTGACGCTGATTGATCCTAATGGCGCAAGTATCAACATTGCCAATGCCCAAAACTTTACAACTTCAAATATTATCGTGAATGGCTCAACCCAAGGCACAATTACGAAATCATCCAGCTCACTTTATCAGGCTAAATTCACAGATAACTCGATTATTGTGATTGCTCCGTAAGTAAAATGAACTTCATAAAAAGGGCAGCATAATGTTGCCCTTTTTTACACACAAATATCTCAATATTAGTTACCCTCTATGCGCTCTATTTTATTAACAACTTGCATCCTAGTTACTGGATCTTTTGAGATCTGTCACGCTGAAGACTCGACATCGCTCCTTGTACAAGCAGATGTGTACAGCGAACCCTTATCTATTCACTCCTTTACAAATAACTGGCAAGGCTCTCCTTTGAAAAACGGTGATACAGCTTTTGCTCAAGGGAAAATAGAGTTACGCCAACAACAGGATTCATTCCAATACGGTCTAGTCTGGCAATATGACTATCTGCTTAACTTCACTCCAGATACGGCAAAACTTTATTATCAAGTTAAAAATAACTTACCTCTCACACCCAACTCTAATTATGACTTATGGATTAAAGCGACTCATATCGAGAGCCAAGGCTTTCGATTTGGGTATACTTTTGACCTTAACCCCAAATGGCAATTCAATACGGGCATCAATATTCTTAAGGGCGTACAGCTTCTGCAAGGCGATTTCTCTGGTTTTGGCCAAACAAATTCAACTCAAGATACTAATAATCTCTTAAATTCTGTCAATAATCTGCAAGCAGGAATTAATTACGACTACAGTAAACCTGTACTCAAAGAACAAACACTAGGATGGGATCCAAACGCACCGACTGGTTATGGTCTTTCAATTGACATGAATTTGACTGGACTAATCACACCTGAATTAAAATTTGTATTTGCCGTTAACAATCTATACGGACAAATGTGGTGGAAGAATGTTCCCAACACGAGTTATAGCCTTGATTACGAATTAAATCGATTGCCTCATTTCGATGTCACAGGACAACTCTCCACAAAAAGTAGTTTTGAGCAAAAACTGCCGTATCGAATTGATAGTTCCCTCACCTATCAGCCTAATCAGTTACCTTGGTCAGCGAGCATCGCAGTATATGGTAATCAACTTATTGATCTCTGGCAGCTGAGTGCATATCGCGATATTGCTAGTTGTAAACTGGGAATCCATATCGAACCTCAAACCCATTCATATGGTCTATCGATTGGTCAAAAAAACTTTGGGCTGCAATATATGACTGACAACTTAAATACGAATCATGCCCAACGAATGAGTTTGGGGTTATATGGTCTATATCGATGGTGATTTGATCAATAATAATTCTTATGGCGCAATATGCTTGGGCTTATTGCACCATATTTTTTGATATTTTGGCATAAATCACAAACAACCTACTTATGCCCGCCACTCGACCCATGATATCCGCCGTAATACCCCGACCCACTTGAACTTCTCCAACCTGACGATGAAGAATCATCATCTGAGGAAGAATTAAATAGCGCCACACAAAAAATCAATATCCCACCCCATACCCATAGCTTTGAATCATCGCTATAGCTACTCATAAAATCAGAGTCTTCAGCTGATTTCTCAATGATAAACGGCAAAAAGATAATACCAAATTGTGCGATCAGGGTTAGAAAAAATGAACCTGGACCAAATAACAAAATCGGAAAATTCACAATCCACAGAATAATACTGAGCCACTTGAGAATATTCTGACGAGGGCTTAAAGGCTCTTTTAAAGCTTCTGGTTTAGGCGGTTGTTTCTTACCGAATGCTTGGCGAACAAAGTAGCCAGAAATTGGGGTCGATAAACTCCAATTAATTTCACTCTGATTGCGTTCAGAAACTAACGTGTCTACGCCATTTTTATATTCGATGATAAAGTTGGTATCACCAATCTTAATCCGCCAATTGAACGCACCAACCGCGTATAACACGCGGCCTTGATACGCCCATTTACGATCCCAACGTTTCTCTTGAAAAAAAGCATTACCTGCTTTTTCTTCTGGCAGCTCATTCAGAACAACTGTCTTCTGCCAATGTTCTTCGCCACCATCCACCAACCAAAGAAAACTTGCTTCCAAGCTATACAGAAGATATTCAGTCCATAGACTAGATAGTGTTTCACTCACCTCTTCCATCTGCATAATGCCAATCACGACATATGCATGATCATCAAACGTGGCTTTATCACCCAGTGACAGCGCAGTTTTAAGCGTTGTGAGTTCTTTATGTTTGACCAATAACTCGGCTTTATCACCTGCAATCGCGACTTCTGCTCGACATGCAGGGCAAGCCAAATGTTCCGCCATTCCCATCACATAAGGAATCGGACTGCCGCAATTTGGACATTCTAAATTAGTGATTTTACCTTTGATTTTTCCAGTTGCAGATTGCAGCTGATCGACATCGCGTAACAACTGAATTTTGAGACCATTCAGCGTGACTGCACGACCTTCATACACTTGTGGCGGATAGCCATCGCTGTAATCAAGGGTCATGAAGCGTGCTTGCACACGCAGGTCAGCGACAGAAGCTTGCCAACCTTTGCCAACAACAAACGGTAGTTCACCTTGCCCACCCGTGCATGTGGCTGTACGGTGATCCGTTACTCGATAGCTTGCCGATTTATAAGCAACAATCTGGTTAATTGACAATGCAGCGAATTGAGGTGCATCAGGTAGCGTACCTGTTTGCCGAGTTAGAACATACAGACCCGATGCATCGGATAACCAACCATTTGTGCCATCATCGAACTGCAAATACCATTCATTCCAGAATCCATCGGTATATTGCAGTTGAATCCGCCCAATCAGGAAAAAGCCTAACCCATCCAGAAACCCACTACTGCCAATTTGCAGTGGTGAATAATCCTCGAGGATCGCCGACATCTTGCCTTGATCGCGGATGGTATTTTCATCACGCAAGACAGTCGTTTGGCAATACTCACAGATAGCCATAACCGATGCAGAGGATCGAAACGAAACTTGCGCACCACAACTCGGACAAGCGGCACTGAACGCCAGAAACTTTTTCTTGCTGGCGGGTGGATTTGGCGAAGACGGATTATTCGGATCAGTCATATCAACGACAACTCAACGGCAACTGATCAATTCGACAACGATTTAAGAATGTCCGCTTTAGTACTTTCAAAATCGACTTGTGTAATCAAACCTTGATCAAGTAACGCTTTCAGTTGACTTAATCGCGCGACTAAATCAGTCGGGGGTGCGACCGATGGTGCGGGTGTCGGATTAGCAGATTGTGCAGCTTGCCCTGTTGCATTTTGGATTGCACCAGCCATCACTTGTCCCATACCAAAACCAGCAGCCATGCCCGCGCCCACGCCCGCAAGACCACCTTCATTTTGCGCAGCAAGGGGAATTGAAGATGCGACTTGATATTGGGTGAACTTATTTAAATCGCCCATCATACCCATCGAAATTCGAGTATCAATCGCTTTTTGCAATTCTTCTGGCAGGGACACATTTTCAACCACAAAGGCATCCAGCTTGAGTCCATAACGTGCGAATAATGGTGTCATTGCAAGTTTCAATTGATCACCCATGACACCCTGATTTGCGGCTAAATCAAGGAATGGGATACCACTCGATGCAATCCCGCTACTGATGTTCGAAACGATCAAATTGCGTAATTGTGGTTCAACTTCTTCGCTGTTATAACTTGATTTTGCACCAGTAATTTCTTGATAGAAGGCTTTAGGATCAGCAATCTGATAAGAATACATCCCGAAAGCACGCAAACGTACCATATCAAAATCTTTATCGCGCAAGGTAATCGGCTGAGGTGTGCCCCATTTACGACCCAATTGCAATTTGGTACTAAAGAAATAAACATCTGATTTAAACGGTGATGCAAAAAACTTATCCCAGTTTTTAAGATTGGTTAAAACAGGGAGCGTTTGTGTCGTCAATGTATGCAGTCCCGGCCCAAAAACATCCGCAACCTGCCCTTCATTGACAAAAACAGCAACCTGACTATCACGCACGGTCAGTTTACCGCCATTTTGGATCTCATTATCTTGCATAGGATAGCGCCACATCAAAACGCCATCGTCTTGCTGATCCCATTCAATAACATCAATAAACTGCTTGCGAATAAATGAACCAATACTCATGACGCACTCCCTTTTTTAATTTCTAAACATACTCTAATTTTTTAATATCAACGATCTATTCTTACAATCACACCCTATCGATTAAGACAAGCAGCCTGCATTTAGAATTCCCAGCGCCAAACCAATTGCACCAACGAACCCACCCACTGCAATATTATTATCCAACATTTGCTGCTTCAAATCAGGAATCAAACGCGCCGTAATCACATAGCCCAGAAGCTGCACAATCATCGCGGCTGTTGCCCATCCAACAAAGGCTGTAAAGCTCGCATGATAGATCGCACAAGCAGCAAGCGTTAATGCAAAACCAATTACTGCTCCCGCAAAACTCAACGCTGCAGCACAATGACCCGCACGAATCAACGCCATTTCATTATAGGGGGTGAACCACATATAAATAGTTGAAAAAATAGTCGTGAGTACACCGCCACCAAGCAAATATAAAAGATAATTCAGCAAATAAGGCGTCACCAAATGGCTCAAGTCTTGCCCGATCGATTGTAATAAATCCTGCATAATGATCTTATCCGTTTATTTCCCTGAATCATTAACTTCTAAAATAATTAAGTGCGACTTCCACGATTCACAGCATGACGCTCAACATTTTTTGGCGCAAACAAAGCAATGAGTTGATCAAATAACTGCTCCGCTTTTGCGCGGTTTTCACCTGTATGATTACAAACATACACGTCTAATGTGACATAGCCGTTTTGACCTTGCTCAGGCCAAGTATGCACTGCCACATGCGACTCTGCCAAGAGCACGACACCTGTGACTCCAATCGGTTCAAACTGATGAAAGCGTACACCCACAACCTGCATCTTAGCTTGCTGAACAGCGTTGACGATTTGCGGCTCAAGTTCGCCCAACGTCGTCAATAAATCAGCTCTACACTGGCAATCATACAAATCAGCAATCAGATGGATTCCTTTCATAGGATTCGACCTGCCGCTTGCCAACCCCACCAACTCGCTTCTTCAAAAATAGAATAGCCCGATAAATCACTATGTGCAAACATCACTTTTTGATCCGCATCTCGAAGTGCCAATAAGCCTTTCTGAGATAAATAACCTTTAACTGGTGCACTCATCGCATGACCTCGCATCATGATTTCGACGCCCGCAACACAAGACCACAAATCAGTTCCATAGATCTTTATCACATCCTGTATTCCCACATCCAATAACTCATGCACACTCGCTTGCTGCATCCATGCTCTGGCTAATGCGGGCTCTTGAGCAGCAAACGAATGATATGCCGTAAACACCGAATGCGGCGGACGTGCCACCCGAATCCATTGCTGTGTTGCAGTCACATAACCTAGGCTTTTACTACCGTAAACAATATTTTCCCATGACAGCGGTACATCGCCCACTTCACGCGGAAAACCGTTCAGCCAGATATTGGAAACCAGCCAAGGTACATGCGGCAATATATCTTGTTTTACATCAAAACCGTAATCTTTTAACTGTGGAAATACATGTTTGAGTACATGCAACGGCATGGCGCAAATCGCGCGTTTGGCGTGAATTAACGTAACTTTACCCTGCATATCCGTTGACCAAACCTGTACGCCATCGCGTGTCTCCACCAATTGCATTGCCGCTTGAGCAAGCTGTTGTGACAAGCTTGCTTTTGACAATTGTTGCGCCAATGGATTCAATCCAGAGCCCCACGTCAGCAGAGAAGTTTGATGCGGCTTTTCACTATCGTGAACTCGACTAGCAAAGTAATGAATCCCCGCCCATGCCGAGACTTTATCGCTGCCAAAACCGTAATCATCACGACAGCCATAATCAAGATACCAACGAAAACTCGCGGATGTATATCCTTCAAGATCCAACCATTGATTAAAAGTCATCGTATCGAGTTTGCACCATTCAGCATCCTGCGAGGACAAGGCTATCGGAATAGCGAATAACACCTTACCATCCGAACCACGCTTGCCTTTCAAACTATTCACATAAGCAAAAAAACGTTGTTGTTGAATGAAATCAGCCGAACCTGCAGCCGCAGGCGGCATCACCGTATCATGCCAATATTGCTTACCACCGAGCCATAATCGCTCATCTGGCGCATGCACGACACAGCGTTCATCGTAGCTATTAATATCGCCTAAATTCTGTCCTTGCAGAATGCCCAACGCACGAAGAATCTCTTGTACATGTGTTGATTCGGGTGTTGGAAATGGCAAATAATGCGCACCGCGTGGATAGCTCACATCTTGCCATTGACCACTACTCGCATTGCCGTATTGCTCAAAACCTTGCAGCAATAGAAAATCCTTAAAACCCGCCTGAGCCAAGCGCCAGCCAGCCGTTAAACCCGCGACTCCACCACCGAGAATCACGGTATCTACATGCCGCTCACTACTCGGTGTTGGTAATGCCTTACTCCCCCAATCCCGCGCAAAGTGATGTCCTTCTTTCATCCCGCCATCAAGGACTTTAACTGGCAACCACGGTGGAATGATCGACCAAGATGGCCAGCGGCATCCAGCCATCAAACTACTGGCTGCGACAAAACCAAGGCTGGCATTGAGAAAGTTACGACGATTCATGCAAATTGCTCAATCGGAAACACGGAATATCCTTTTTCTATACTTATTCAAAATAAAACCATAATGTTTGTCTCCTTCCCCTTCAAGGGGAAGGTCGGGATGGGGGTGGTTTCAGAGAATGAAAGCAAGACCATCCCCATCTAAATCTTCCCCTTGAAGGGGAAGACTTCCAAGAAAAAGCATTGCAAAATACTTCTCACCTGCTAATCAGGACATAGCCCTACAAAACCTACCGAATCACATCACCCCAATCCTGCTGGAAATAATGTACCAACTGCTGATTGTTTAACTCATTCGGCAACACATTCCAGCGCTTCATATCAGGCGGAAAATGAAACATCGCCTCTGTCGTTTCTTTATCCAAAAACGTCATCGGCAAGCTGTATTTCGTCGGAGGCTGATAATTCGGAAACTTAGAACCGATAATAAAACCCCACTCGCCAAATGAAGGTACGAGGGCATGATACGGCGTGGTGTAGAAGCCTGCTTTCTCTAATGTTGCAGCCACACACCAAAATGAACGTGGCGCATGATAAGGTGAAGTCGACTGCACCACCACCAAACCATGTTCTGACAAATGCCGCGCCACCAAACGATACATCGGTACGGAATACAACTTCCCTAAGCCAAAGTTCGACGGATCAGGAAAATCCATAATAATCGCATCAAACGTATCAGCATTGCTCTCAAGCCAGCGTGCAGCATCATCATTGATCACGGTTGCTCGCGGGTTTAAAAACGATTTTTGATTCAACGCAGTCAATTCAGCATTAGTCGAAAATAACTTCGTCATCGCAGGATCTAAATCCACCAAAGTCACATGCTCGATGTTTGGATAACGCAACACTTCACGGAGCGCTAAACCATCACCGCCACCAACGATCAAAACTCGCTTTGCCCACGGCATTGCCCCTAAAATCGGATGCACTAATGCTTCGTGATAACGATGCTCATCTCGGCTGGAAAATTGCAAATTTCCATTGATATAAAGTCGTAAATCATCTTTCCATTTAGTAATGACGAGGCGTTGATATTGTGTCGTTTTGGCATAAATTACTGGATCACCAAACAGCACACCTTCAGACCACTTCACCAAGCGATCTGACACCACAAATGCCGCAAGCAGGATCACTACCGAAAAAATCGTGCGATTAAACAATAAGCGCATTTTTGGCAGTTCATCACGAAAACGCCAAGCCGTCCAACCCGCAATGCCCGCATTAAACAAACCAAAAAGAAGCCCAGAACGCGCCAAACCTAATTTAGGTGCTAGAACTAATGGAAACAACAAAGAGACCGCAAGTGCCCCTAAATAATCAAACGTGAGAACTTTACTGACCAATTCGCTAAACGCTGTCTGACGTTGATTCAAAATTCGCATCACAAGAGGAATTTCCATCCCAACCAAGACACCGATAATCAGAACCAGCGCATACAACACCACCCGAAACGGCATCGACAACCAAGCAAAAATGACAAACAAAAACGTCGCAGACAACCCACCAACCAATCCAACAAACAACTCCACTTCGATGAATTTTTGTAAAACCTGATCATCTTTCACATACTTCGACAAATGCGAGCCGATCCCCATCGCAAATAAATACGCTCCAATAATGGTCGAGAACTGAAGAATCGAATCCCCCAGCAAATAACTGGCAAGCGCGCCCGTAATCAGTTCATACGCCAAGCCGCATGACGCAACAACAAAAACAGAAATAATCAGCGAGCGATCAATCGCAAGATGCGACTTAGGGATATGAGAATCTGTAGGCTGAGTTGGGATCATTACAAAATTAGTTTTATTGATAGAGGCCAAAAGAATATCAGAATCAAACGTCATACTGGCTTATTTCATCTGAGAATATTTACCTAGAGTCATAACATCTCATTTCCTTGATTGGCAAAAAAGACTTTTTTCAATCTGATATTGGCGATAACGATCATTGTTGCAATCCCCAGCATCCGATTAACTTACAAGCACAAATTCATCACTGCGCAATCCTTGTGATACGTCGGTCTGAACATTTTTTCAGTTGCATATTTACCAAAAAAGCGCAGTAATCGCTCAAGCTTAGGAAGCTATTTCATGTCTACACTCGCACGCCCAATCGATCCAATGATGCCCCGCAAATTGTTTAACTCGGATCACGAAGCATTCCGTGCAACCGCGCGTCGCTTCTTCGAGCAAGAAGTCATTCCGAACACTGAACGCTATGAGCAACAACAGCACGTTGATCGTGATTTATGGAACAAAGCAGGTGAACTTGGCTTACTCTGCGCAACCATGCCAGAAGAATTTGGCGGCTCTGGCGTAGATCGTCTGTACAGCATGATTTTGATTGAAGAACAAGGTTATGCAATGGATTCAAGCTCAGGCATGTCATTGCACTCTGACATCGTTGCAAACTATATCAACAACTTCGGCAACCAAGAGCAAAAACTCGCATGGTTACCGAAAATGGCAACAGGTGAAGTCGTCTCTGCTATTGCCATGACTGAACCAGGTACAGGATCAGACTTACAAGGTGTACGTACAACCGCAGTTCTAGATGGCGATGATTACATCGTCAACGGCTCGAAAATCTTCATTACCAATGGCTACCTCTGCGACATGGCAGTTGTCGTCGTAAAAACTGGCAGCACCGAAAAAGGTTCAAACAACTTATCGCTACTGATCATTGATGCAAAAAGCGCAGGCTTTACTAAAGGGAAACCCCTGAATAAAGTCGGTATGAAAGGTCAAGACACTTGCGAATTATTCTTTGATAACGTTCGCGTACCAAAATCAAACTTACTCGGTATGGAAGGCATGGGCTTCTTTATGCTCATGAAAGAATTGGCATGGGAACGTTTAATTGTCGCGATCATTTGCCAAGCCGGTGCTGAAGCAGCATTTGCCCAAACGGTGAAATATGTCAAAGAACGTAAAGCATTCGGCAAAACCGTTTCTTCATTCCAAAATACCCGTTTCAAACTCGCAGAAATGCGTAGCGAAATCGATATGGGTCGCGCCTATGTTGATCGCTGTATGGAACTTCAATTGACCGAAAGCTTGCCAATCGAAGCCGCAGCCGCAGCAAAATACAAGCTCAGCGACATGTTTAGCAAAGTCGTTGATGAATGTGTACAATTGCATGGCGGTTATGGCTATATGCTGGAATACCCAATTGCTCGTGCCTATATCGACAACCGCGCAAATCGTATTTATGCGGGAACGAATGAGATTATGAAAGAATTGATTTCTCGGACTTTGTAATTTGTCGTGGTATGCAGAGAGCCTGCTTTTATGAGCGGGCTTTTTTATTTCTGAGAAATTTAGTTTGCAGTAATCCATCGAAAGTCTGTAATCTCAGCACTGTTACATCAGAATGGAATCTTAGGAGACAAAACAAATGCTTTTAACTGAAAATCTCATCTGGTTTCTATTCTTTATCATTGCATTTGTTTCGATTTATGGCTATCGCTTACTCAATACCAGCGCACTCAAAGCTTTCGCCAATACCGCTCGGTTTCAATCAGACCCAAAATCATTAAAGAAATTGAATAAAGAAATCAACAAGAAATATCCAAGTGTCATCAGTACACTCATTGGAGCTTTCTTGAGCGTGGTAGTGGTCTTTGCGATTTACCAATATTTTGAATGGAATCGAATCAATACCATTTCAAAATTTCAAGCGATAGCAACTACCGCAATGCTGAACGAGTGCACAACTCATTGTTCTACTTATGGCATTACGCAAAACCAGCTAATTGGCCCACAATTAGAGCAAGACTGTTGTTATGGCAGAGATCGTCATCCAGATTATATTTTTACGTGGCAATCCGATAACCCTAAAGTTATTTTAAAAGAACATATAGATACTACTGGGACAAATGCTGCTTGGTTTGGTACTCGCATTAAAGAAGATATTGAATCTACTATTCTTGTACGCAATGACATGGACAAGATCATTCAACAAAATCAAAACTTGATTGATGCTGCATACCAACATGCCTTGGAGATCACGCCATCAATGCATGCCAGCTATGCAGTCATTCAGTTAACCATTGCACCAAACGGACAAGTCACTCATAGCAATATTGTATTAACAGATATCAATAGCGTTGAATTTAAAAACAATCTTCTAAAAATTTTCAACAACCTACACTTTAGCTCAGGCAATTTCCAAATCACGAATTATGCGTATGAATTACAACTGAGACAAAAATAGTCCTCATCAATCACAAAGCCCCGCAATCACTTGCAGGGCTTACTTTACAGCTAAAACACGATCTGTGTTTAATCAACCAACCTTACGATCTAGACCACCAAAAAGCCCTTTGATAAAACGTGAGAAGCTTCCACGTTTAATTTTACGATCTCTTTCCACTTCATTGATAATCCAAGCAATCTGAATAACTCGGCGCTCACCTTCATACGGCAAATGTCCATGATACGAATTATCGGCACGCTTAAACATCGCAAACCAACCAAACAATGGTGCAACTTCAGGGACGACAGTAGCATTCACATCATCTGCACTTGAAAGGAAGCGCAAACAACCATCACTCGTTCCATTCCAATCTTCATTCATATAAATCAATGCTGTAGCAACTTTAGAGTTGCCATCAGTATGAATTCCACCATGACGACGATTAAGATGGCGACAAATCGTGACCAGCGTTGGATACTGCGACAACTTATCAATACCCAACTTATCACCCAACTCATCGGCGATTGCTGGAGATGTAACTTCTTCAATTAACTGATTAACTGAAGGTCCACATTCACTTGGTGTATAAGGAAAATAACCCGCTTCTGAATACACAGGAAAGTCTTTACGCAGTTCAGCTTTGTGCTGTTCATCAAGCGTATTGCGTGCGATTAAAAAAGGAAATGGTTCACGCTGAACAATAACGTCAGGCATATTAAAACTAGCCGTATTTAAATAACCAACTGTTGTACCCAAGACGATGACTCCTCATACAACCAATGAATGCCACAGCATATCGATAGATGATACGGATGCGCAACCATGATTTTATTTAATGATTCAAACATGCAAAGAAGCCTTACGATTGCTCGCAAGGCTTTTTAAAACTAATACAGCACATCAGAAAAAATTATTTCTTTTTCTTAGGACCGATCAGCATACCCATTTGCTTGCCTTCCATCTTCGGTGCTTGCTCAACAATACCAATCTCAGCCACATCTGCTTCGATACGTTGTAATTGTTTCAAACCAATTTCTTGGTGAGCCATTTCGCGACCACGGAAACGCAAAGTAATTTTTACCTTATCGCCGTCTTCTAAGAAACGCTCAATTGCACGGAACTTGACTTGATAGTCGCCTTCTTCCGTACCTGGACGAATCTTGATTTCCTTGACTTGGACTTGATGCTGCTTCTTGCGCGCATCTTTTTGCTTTTGCTTGAGATCAAACAAATGCTTGTTATAGTCCATAATTTTACAGACTGGCGGCTCTGCATTGGCTACGATTTCAACCAAATCAAGCTGCGCCGCTTCTGCTGCGCTGATTGCTTCAGCGAGAGAAACGATGCCTTTTTGTTCGCCATTTTCATCGACTAACCGTACTTGTGCGGCTTCGATTTCAGTATTGATTGCAGGACGGTTACTTTTTGCGCCCTGCGGACTGCGTGCTTCGGGTTTGTTCACTCTTGCTCCAAAATATGCCTGCCTCGCTCGGCAACGGCGGATTGAACCAACGCCACAAATGCATCAATGGACATTGTTCCTAAATTCTTACCTCCACGGGTACGCACATTTACAGTACCGTCTTCAACTTCACGGTCGCCCATCACCAGCAGGTAAGGGACGCGCTCTAATGTACGCTCGCGGATTTTAAAACCAATCTTTTCATTTCTCAAGTCACTGATTGCACGAATGCCGAGTTGACTGAGTTTACTCACTACTTCACGACAAGCATCGGCTTGACTATCGGTAATGTTCATCACACATGCCTGCACTGGACTTAACCATGGCGGCATCAAACCTGCGTAATGTTCGATCAGTATACCAATAAACCGTTCAAAACTACCAAGTATTGCACGATGGAGCATAACTGGATGGTCACGTTGATTGTCTTCTGTGACAAATGACGCATCTAAACGCATTGGCATGTTGAAATCGCACTGGATTGTACCACACTGCCAAACACGCCCCAGACAGTCTTTTAATGAAAATTCAATTTTCGGACCATAGAACGCGCCTTCGCCCGGTTGTAAATCCCATTTCAGACCCGCTGCATCCAGCGCATCTGCCAAAGATTTCTCGGCCAAATCCCACAGTGCATCATCACCCACGCGTTTTGCAGGACGTGTCGAGAGCTTCATTTGTACATCATCAAAGCCAAAGTCTTTATACACAGCCAAAGTCAATGCAATAAAATCCGCTACTTCCTGACCAATTTGTTCTTTGGTACAGAAAATGTGCGCGTCATCTTGGGTAAAGCCGCGTACACGCATAATGCCGTGTAAAGAACCCGAAGGCTCATTACGATGACATGAACCAAACTCTGCCAAACGCAATGGCAAATCACGGTAAGACTTCAATCCTTGATTGAAGACCTGAACGTGACATGGGCAGTTCATTGGCTTGACCGCATAGTTACGGTTTTCTGAATGTGTGGTGAACATGTTTTCAGCATAATTTGCCGCATGTCCTGAGCGCTCCCACAATACCAAGTCCACCACTTGCGGAGTTTTGATTTCAAGGTAGCCATTTTCTTGCTGAACTTTACGCATATATTGTTCAAGCACTTGATAGATCGTCCAGCCATTCGGATGCCAAAACACCATGCCTGGTGCTTCTTCTTGCATATGGAACAAATCTAAAGCTTTACCAATTTTGCGATGGTCGCGTTTTTCGGCTTCTTCGATACGGGTAATGTATGCTGCGAGCTGTTTTTTATCAGCCCATGCAGTGCCGTAGACACGTTGTAGCTGTTCGTTTTTCGCATCACCGCGCCAGTATGCGCCAGACAATTTAGTCAGTTTAAATGCTTTCAGGAAACGAGTATTTGGCACGTGAGGACCACGGCACATATCGACGTATTCTTGGTGATAATACAGCCCCATCGCAGTTTCATCAGGCATGTCTTCAATCAAACGCAACTTGTAATCTTCATTGCGTGATTGGAATACTGCAATCGCTTCAGCACGCGGTGTCATTTTTTTAATGACGTCATAATCCGCATCAATCAGCGTTTTCATACGCGCTTCGATAGCTGCGACATCATCTAATGTAAATGGTTTTTCACTATAGATGTCGTAATAAAAGCCTTCTTCAATCACAGGCCCAATCACCATCTTCACATCAGGACGCAACTGTTTTACTGCATGACCGAGCAAATGCGCGCAAGAGTGGCGAATGATTTCGAGCCCTTCCTCATCTTTAGGAGTGATGATTTGCAGTGTTGCATTTTCGGTAATGAGATCAGAGGCATCGACGAGTTTGCCGTTGACGCGACCCGCTAAGGTAACTTTCGCTAATCCTGCTCCAATACTTTGGGCAACATCCATAACTGATACGGATTGATCGAATTGCTTTTGATCGCCATTTGGCAGAGTGATGATAATTGCTTGTGACATGACTATAGATCCTTGGGGAGTGATGGCCTGTACGAAAGGTCATATCACCGCGAGATAAAAAATTTAAGAAATTTGTTACCAAGAACACGCTTCGGTTACTCATGACCCTAAACGCGAACTCAGTATTTCTACCCACATCCAGCCGACGCTGACGAAAAATAGAAGGCAACGACTTTAGCAAACTTTGCATAACAAGTCATGCCTTAAGCTTTTAATTCACTAAATATTTACGGCTACTCTCAAAAAATGATTGCACATTTTATCTACCACTCGTCGGAACAAGAACTATTCTTATCTTCAGAACTCTTGACATATGAGAATAATTATCAATAATAGACTTATTCCCGTTTAAAACTTTATCCGACTTTACCCAAGTCGGAACGTTCAGGAATAGCTCACAAGGAAAAGAGCTTCAAACTTAACCAGTTTAGAATCTTCGAGACCTCATTATGTACGTTTGCCTCTGCCGTGGTGTGACTGACAAAGCAATCAAACAAGCCGTTGAAAATGGCTGTGATTCTTTTCGTGAAGTTCGCGATGAATTAGACGTAGGTACTTGCTGCGGAATGTGTGTTCCTGAAACACGTCAATTAATCGATGAAACACTGGCAAAACTGGCAGGCAGTATTTCTACGGCTGCGTAACAAAATTCTGCCTATCTATTTAAGCTTGTTCATAAGCGCGTTTAAGACCGCTACGAATACTCGCCGAAAGTATTAAAGCTATTGGATAACCCACGATACGAAATGGGTTAAGCCAATTGAAAAGATATTGTCTTGAATACCATTTAGTCATTCTTCTACGTAGATACTCTTGGTTATAGCCCCAATCAGGCATAATCATCCACAACATACACGGAAAAAGTAGAAATGATTCAAACGCAAAAGAAGCACACACATCCTTCTTAATCACTAACTCTACTTCTTCCCATGTCGCATATGACCTTTTCATTTTCTCTGCATATCTGACAAAATCATTTTGATCCAAACCTATTTCAGACCATGTATGAGAGACAGCATCCCATATCACAAGATGATCTTTCATAAATAAGCTCTATACAAAAAATAAAACCGATATGACTATACTTATTACTCTTCCCACGCTGGCACTTGACGTGGTCGCCCGTCATCATCTACACCCACAAAAGTAAAAATCCCATCCGTAACTTTCAGCACATCTAATTTATCATCATGAATTTCCCAAACTTCAACTAACATCTTCATGGATGACGTGCCGACACGAAGCATCTTGGTGTAGCAAGCCAAAATACTTCCCACCTTAACTGGTGAACGAAACACAACATTTTCTATCGAAACGGTCACTACCCGACCTTTTGAATGCAATCGTGCATAGACTGCACCCGCCAAGTCCATCTGCGAAACCAACCATCCACCAAAAACATCTCCAGACCAATTGGTATCTGCTGGCATTGCCACCGTCTGCATTGACAAAACACCTTCTGGCTGACTACCAGTTGTATTTGCAATTAAATTCCGTGTTGTATTAACCATCATCCAATCCTTCGAATATATTGAATCGATTCTGCGATCTTTAGCATTGAATTTCAATCACCTACTCTACAGAGATTTTTAAAAATAAAAAAACGGACAACTCATGTCCGTTTTTTTGACTTAAAGTCCAGCGATATTATTAAGCCATACCTTTGCTTTTCAACACTTCTAGCATGGTTGAACCGAGTTCAGCAGGGCTACGCGTGTAAGCCATACCTGCTTTTTCAAATGCAGCAAACTTCTCTTCAGCAGTACCTTTACCACCAGAAATAATCGCACCCGCATGGCCCATACGTTTGCCTTTCGGTGCAGTCACACCAGCGATATAACCAACAACTGGCTTGGTTACATTAGATTTGATGTATTCAGCCGCTTCTTCTTCAGCCGAACCACCAATTTCACCGATCATGATAATCGCATCAGTCTTAGGATCATCTTGGAACAATTTCAACGCATCGATCTGGTTCATACCAGGGATCGGATCACCACCGATACCGATACAAGTAGACTGACCTAAACCAAGTTTAGTGGTTTGTGCCACTGCTTCATATGTCAATGTACCTGAACGAGAAATAATCCCAATACGACCTGGCAAATGAATGTGACCAGGCATAATACCGATTTTACATTCGCCTGGGGTAATCACACCTGGGCAGTTTGGACCAACCAAACGTGCACCGTTACCATAAGTTTCTAGGTAACGTTTAGCTTTCAGCATGTCGAGAGTTGGGACACCTTCGGTGATCACCACAATCAATTTCACACCAGAATCTACAGCTTCAACGATAGAATCAAGTACGAATGGTGCTGGTACATAGATCACAGTTGCATCAGCTTGGGTTTGATCAACCGCTTCACGCATGGTGTTGAATACAGGCAGGCTTAAATGGCTTGTGCCGCCTTTACCTGGTGTGACACCGCCGACAACTTTAGTGCCGTACGCAATCGCTTGTTCAGAATGGAATGTGCCGTTTTTACCTGTAAAACCTTGCACCAAGACTTTAGTATCTTTATTGATTAATACGCTCATTGTGATGCTCCTTAGGCTTTAACTGCTGCAACGACTTTCACTGCTGCATCAGCAAGACCATCGGCAGGAATGAGGGTTAAACCAGAATCACGCAGTAGTTGCTTGCCCA
>JASLHI010000035.1 GCA_030149815.1 Aquirhabdus sp.
TGTTGAAATGGTTATGCCAGGTGACAACATCCAAATGACAGTAGAATTGATCCACCCAATCGCGATGGATCCAGGTCTACGTTTCGCGATCCGTGAAGGTGGTCGTACTGTTGGTGCGGGTGTGGTTGCTAAAGTTCTTAAATAATTTTAAGAACTAAATAAAAAGGCACCTTCGGGTGTCTTTTTTATGACTTGCGAATACAGAGTAAAATAAAAAAGTGGATATTAATCTAAAATCAAATCAGTATATTTAAAACATTATTTTGTGATCCAAGGATTGGGTGAGTGTTATGTTTGGAATTCCTCTCGCGTTGTTTTTCGCTAATGGTGTGGAGTGGTACACACACAAATATGCTTTGCATGGTAAACCACAAGCGGGTGGAGGGCGTAAGTCTCCAGATGAAAAGCGCATGAAGAATCATTGGGCGCATCATCGCCGTACTCGTTTAAATCAATATTATGACCGTGAGCTCTATTTACATCCTATTGAAAATGACGCTGGCCGTTTAGAAATTCGAGGAGTGGTACTTCTCGCGGGTTTAACGACTTTTGTATTTCCTATCGCACCTTTATTTACGCTGACTTCTTATTATTGTGGTTGGAATTATTATCGTACTCATCGGAAATCACATCTTGATCCAGAGTGGGGGAAGAAGACTATTCCTTGGCATTATGATCATCATATGAATACGAATCAGGATGCGAATTGGTGTGTGACTAAGCCTTGGTTTGACTATATTATGGGGACGCGCATCATTTCATCGACTGATTTACAAGAGTCAAATCCGCTTGGAGTGAAATTACCTAAAGGAATTGAAGATAAACTTAATGCGCTTGCACGTCGTTATGCTCCTAATACATTTGCTAAAGTCGATGCAAATATGATGGCAGAGCAAGTGAAACGTGAAAATGGATTAGAAAATATGATGCCTGTATTTGCGGATACGACTGCATAAATTCAGATTAACGATTTTTATAGAGATTTTTGAATGGTTACGCCTTTAATTGTAAATGGTCAGCCACGTTATGGCCGTTTTAAGTCCACGCCGTCAGTGATTAATGTTGATGATTTTGAGCTTGTATCACCGTTTAATAAGCCGTTACGAGGGATTCAGGCTGCGGTGAAACGTAAGCTGGGTTTCAAGTCGTTTCAGTTTATCGGCATTAATAATCAAGATGTGATGATTGGTTTAGCCGTTGTGAATTTAGGTTGGGTTGGCAATGGTTTCTTTTATATCTATGATAAAAGAACAAATAAAGTTCAAGAAATTTCAGCGTTACAGCCTCTTGCATATCAAACAAAAATTGAAAATCCAGCTGATTTAGCGCACTGCTTGTTTGAAAAAGGCAGTTTTAAAATTGAGATTATTCGTGCTGATCAAAAGCGAATCGTAAAGGTTATTCAAGGTAATGAATGTTTATTAGATGCAACGATTGATATTTCTCAAGTTGAGCCGCTTGCTTTGTGTAATCCAACAGGTGCGGCAGGTTGGACGTATACACAGAAACAAACAGCAGAAGAAGTGCGTGGATATTATTTACATCAAGGACAGCGTGTTGAGATTTCACCTGAACGTGGATATTTAGCGGCAACTGATGATAGTTGTGGTTTTTTGAGTTACCGCACTTCATGGCATTGGCTCAGTGTGTCTGCAACGATTGCGAGTGGTCAACGTGTTGGGCTTAATTTTGCGATGGGTGTCAATCAAGGATTTGGTACTGAAAACGCGCTATGGATTGATGGCAAGATTTTTGAAATTCCACCAGTGATGTTTACTTTAATTGAAAGTGATCAAGCAAAAAATAGTTCAATTTGGCATGTTTATTCCGCTGATCAATCTGTTGATCTAAGGGTAGAAACAGGTTGGTGTCGTCAAGAATCATTGAATTTAGGATTAGTCGCCAGTCATTTTAATCAGTGGGTGTCAAAGGTTTCAGGTCAGGTCAGATGTGAATCTCAAACGATCAAATTTGATGGTGAATTAGGATTATTAGAAAAGCATTTTGCCAAGTGGTAGGTACATTATGGTATGCAATCAATATTGATCGCATACCATGCTTTGTATGAATAAAAGTCAGGCGTGTTGCATCTCTATAAACTCTGTAGGAGATACACCAGTCCAACGCCTAAAGGCCTTGGTAAAATTAGATGAATCGGTAAACCCTAATACAAGCGCAATTTGAGTGACAGACTCACCCCCTCGAGAAAAATACTCAGTGGCTAATTTTTCGCGTACTGCATCTAATATTTGTTGATATGTTGTACTTTCTTCTGCCAGTTTACGACTTAATGTACGACCGCTCATGCCGAGATTGTTAGCTGCTGATTCTAATGAGGGAAAGGCGCCATAACAACGTAGTAAAAGTCTGCGTAAACGTTGAGGAAGCAAGCAAAGCGTGCGAGTAGGGATATTTTCAAACAGTTTTTCTTCCGCCGATATTGCCATTTGACGGTTAGCGAGTGGGAGTTCGTAATGAGCAACTTCTGCATCAATAATCAAGCGAGTTTGAGGTTGGTTAAATCTGACAGGACATTTAAAGTAACGGCGATAAATATGTCCCCAAGATGGCTCAGGATAGCTAAAATCAACGCCTAAAATTTGATGCTCATTTGCGACTAAATGATTAAAGATATTATAAAAACTAACAGTATTTATTTCAAAAAGATATTGTGTGTAATGCGACAAATCCATATTTGCACCTATAACAAACATCAGCCTGTTGCCTTCAGGTTGCAAGTGCATTTCGAGTGGTGGAAAGAGCTCTGAGCAAAAACGACAAATGACTTCCATACAGTCGTGCAAGGTTGGTTGGGTGATGGCTGCCATGCCTGCCATGCCATGATGAGAAATCGTCATGAGATTACCCATGACAAGACCTAAATAAGGCATCTTTAGGAGCTGAATTGATTGATCAATAAGATTAAAACATTGTCGAGGGCTAATCAGGATATTGGTTTGGTCAGGGTTATATTCAATTCCAGCCTTACGATAACAAACTTCTAAATTAATACCGAGAACCGATTTAATGGTTGATTCGGCATTAAATAAGTCATGCTTAACTCGTTTGGTTAACCAGTTGATATCTGGGATGATTTCTTTGCGCAAATTGAGATAGTTCTCTACATATGCCAAAGGAATGCATTTTGTATCAAGATCTATATTCATCGGTCCTTCCATCATGATTGATGATTCATCGAGTATCATTTGTACTGATTTTTTTGTTTTGGTGTATCGGGAAGCATTCACTTCAAGACAAATGTTCACTGAGTGCACATATGTACACTGCAGTTCAATCGAAACTTACTGAGAAGTGGATTGATTGTCAATCACCTTGGCTGAATTTAACCTGATCAAGTTGAAATTGGCGTGATTTAACCGATCAAATTAATTAATCGGGTTAGTTTTTCGTTTTAAGAAGTTTATTTGGATAGTTTGGTTTGGGGAAACAAGAGCCGGTTGATTTGCTTTAGGTTGGATTTATTTCCATGTATTCCGTCGGTGATAGTCCAGTCCAACGCTTGAATGCTTTTGAGAAATTGGATGAGTCTGTATAGCCCAGCATGAGTGCAATCTGAGTCACTGATGTGCCGCCACGAACAAAGTATTCTTTGGCAAGTTTTTCACGTAATGTATCTAATACTTGCTGGTAGGTTGTGCCGTCTTCAGCTAAGCGTCTACTTAAAGTTCGTGCACTCATACCGAGATCACTTGCAGCCGTATCTAATGATGGAAACGCACCATAATATCGCATTAATAATCGGCGTAGGCGCAAAGGTAATAAACGCTGTGTATTAGATGGCGTACTTTCAAAAAGTATTTTCTCTGCAGACATTGCCATTAAACGATTTGCAAATGGTAATTCATAAAAACCTAAACTGACATCACCCATGAGGCATGTTTCTGGTTGATTAAAGCGAACATTACAGTTGCGAAAATAGTGACGATACATTTGACCCCATGCAGGTTCTGGATAGCTGAAATTGACGCTATGTAACTTCAGTTCTCCGCCGACAAGATGATTAAAAATATTATAAAAACTAACCATGTAGAGTTCGACGAAGAAATGTGGGGAGGGTAACTCGATATTTTCAGAAATAATAAACACGCCTTTATCGTTTTTTATCTTGGCGTACATTTCTAGTAAGGGGAAAAGTTCGGAGATGTATCGACCAATACTATGTAGGCAACTTGCAAGAGTTGGTTGAGCTACAGCCGCAACACCTGCCATACCGTGATGAGAAATGGTCATCAAATTACCCATCACAAGGCCTAAGAAAGGCATATTTAATGCGTTTATTGCTTGATTAGCAAGTATTAGGCACTGCCGAGGGGTGATAAAAATATTAGTAATATCATTGCTATAATCTATTCCAGCTTTTCGATAAAAATCGGCTGGATTGATGTTTTGAATAATTTTGAATATTTCATCAGGATTACTGATTTGGAGTTTTGTACGCTTTTCTAGCCAATTAATATCGTGAACAATTCCTTTACTGAGGTCGAAATAGGTCTGCATGTGAACCAGTGAAATGCATTTTGTATCTAAATCGATGCTCATCAATCATCCTGAATTAAAAAACTGCTGCATTCATGCTTACTGCATTAATGCATGTGACTATAGCTTTAGGAAAACGCTTGCTATAGGGGATTTTCAAATTAATCATTAGCAGTAAGTTTGTCAATCTGACAATCCGCATAATCTCAAGTCTAATCAATAATGGCTGAATTTAACCGATGTTTGTCTCGTGATGACCTGTAATTATTGTCATGTCTCAATAGACTAGCATCCAGCCTAAGTTCACTTTTTCCTCTAGCATGATAGGCGATATCAATTGAAAGACAGCCCAAGCAACAAAGTGGCCATCTTGAAAAACAAATAAATTAAATGATAAATGGATGCATATATGAGAATTCTTATTGCAACAGCAGGAAGTCATGGCGACGTTTTGCCTTTTATTGCCATAGGGCAGGAGATGATTGCTCGCGGACATGAAGTTATCTTTTATGCTAATCCATTCTTTGAAAAATATTTACGTGATACAGGAATCAAGTTCACTCCGATTGGGACTGTCGAAGAGTACTTAGCTGTTTGGAGTGATACGAATGGAAAAAAACCATTCAAAGCATTCCGCCATGTGACAAAGTATTTTTTGAATATTTGTCTGCCATATTATAAAGCGATGACACAGGATGTGATTCCTGATGAGACGATTACGATCGGTCATCCATTGATGTTCGCAACACGTTTTCTAAAAGAAACTCATCACGTTCCTACAGCGACAGTGCATTTGGCACCTGTTCCTTTTAGATCAAATACTTATCCATCAAAATTATTGCCGATCTGGATTACGCCTAAGATGCCAAATGTTGTCAAAAATATGGCATGGAGTGCGATGGATCATTTGTATTTTGATCACAATGTGAATAAGCCATTCAATGAGTTAAGACATCTGATTGGATTAAAGCCACTGCGTAAGGTTTTCAGAGGTTGGATGACTGATGCTGATGCGGTGATTGGCATGTTTCCTCAGTGGTTTGCAGTTCCTCAAGCAGATTGGTCTGCGAAAGTTCATTTTGCAGGTTTTCCACAAAATGCACATGGCTCAGATGAGCGTTTACCTGACGATGTCCAAGCATTTCTAGATGCGGGAGATCCTCCAGTTTTATTTACAGCAGGAACGGCATCAGCGATGGCTCAGGATTTTTTTGAGACATCAATCAAGGCATGTCTACAGGGAAAAATTCGTGGGATTTTGCTCACGCCATTTAATAACCAAGTTCCTGAACATTTGCCAGAAGGTATCGTCCATTACAGTTTCCTACCATATCACTTGTTGCTACCAAAATTAGCTGCAATCGTTCATCACGGTGGTATTGGTACAACGAGTTTGGCCTTACATGCGGGCACTCCTCAGCTCATTAGACCCGTTGCGTATGATCAATTTGATAATGCAAATCGTGTGGTCAATCTATTGGGCGTAGGCAAACAGTTGCTGCCGATGAGTTATACCCCAACCGTTGTGGCATATGTATTGAAGAAATTAATCACGGATGTGAAGGTTCGTGAACATTGTCGAGTTTATGCAAAGAATCTTTCTCACGAAAGCAATGCGATTAAAAATGCTTGCGATGTCATATTAGAGCTTAGGGCTGTCCCCGCATGATATTGGATGGATTAATTTTCTTAATCATACAGGTTATCAAACGCTAAGTTTGGTGACGAAGCTGTATGCGTATTCCCAAAATACTATTCCACAAGATCAAAGTCTCTTTAGAGATTAGATACTGATGAAATTAGAGAAGCATTTAATGGGTCGAAATTCAGTGAGTCGAAATTCAGCGGCGCTAAAGTCGAAGACTGTCCATCAATCATTCAGTTTGATTAAGCCCATTTCGGTGGGTGTAATTTCTGTTTATCTAGCGGCATGCCAAGTGAATCCAACGACTCCAGCCGCTGATGAGTGGACAAAGGCCGCTTTTCCAGAAAAATATAGTTCAGATGCTTCTGATACGGCTGTATCACCTCAATTTGATCAGAATACACCATGGTGGCAGCAATTCCACGATCCACAGCTAACTGCGCTGATTGAAAAAACTGCAAAGCAGAATTTTGATGTGGATTTAGCATTGGAGCGAGTGAATTTGGCACGTTCAGGTGCTGCATCAGCGGGTGCGGATCTTCTTCCTACACTTTATCTAAATGGCGGTAAAAATACTGATAGCACTGGTTATTCAAAAGCGGTCAAGGCTGGTGATTTGTTGCCCGATAAGAGAATTTCGCAAGCAGGTTTAAATTTTAATTGGGATTTTGATATTTTTGGTGCGGGTCGTGCTGGAAAAGCTGCTGCATTAAAAGATGTTAATGCCAGTATTTGGGGTGTCTATGGTGCGCAGTTGGTTGCAAGCCAAGAAACAGCATCTCAATATTTTTTATACCAAAGCTTATTGGTACGTAAAAAGTTAATGACAGATTTAATTGTATCTCAACAAGATACTTTGGATGCAGAAGTTAAACGTCAACAAGTGGGTCTGAGTAATGAAATTCAGATGGATCAAGTTGAAATTAATCTTGCAAATTATAACGCTTCGTTACGTCAGATTGATAATGCGCTGGACAATGCACATCACCAAATTGCTTTGTTAACCGTGACGCCGATTGAACAACTCAAGATTACGCCCAATCCAGAAATCTTGAATCAATCTGTATTATTTCAAAATATTCCTACAGGTCTACCTGTCGATCTTCTGACACGACGACCAGATATTCGTGTCGCAGAGTTACAGCTTGCGAGTGAGAGTGATCGATTAGTGCAGGCTGAACGCAATCGATTGCCAAAAACCATAGCAAGTTTAGTCTGGGGTGGGCAGGATCTTGCATTTACACCGTCATCGCCTGTCCCATTAACACCAGTGTATTTCTTAAATACGGCATTGTCATTTGCTTTACCTTTGTATGATGCACGCATTAAAGCCGCGATTGTTGGGCAAAGTGTTAAAGAAAAGACCGCACTGATTCAATATAACAAAACAGTTTTTAATGCGTTAACGCAAGTTGAAAATAGTATTTCTGTGCGCAAGCAAGGACAGATGCGAATCGATGATTTAAAGAACGTTGCGCTGAAATATCAGAATGCATATACGCATACTCAGCGTTTATTCGACCAAGGTCTCACAAATCGTGTGCGCTTACAGGAAGCGAATCGTGGACAGATCGTTGCACAAATGTCTTTGCTGGATGTTCAGCTTTCTCAAGCTGATGCAACGATTGGACTATATACCGCGTTAGGTGGCAGTTGGCTTCCGCGCTCAGATCAGCCATTTTCAGACGTATTATTTAAAGACAAATCTCATAGCCCTTTACTTCAGCCAAGTGAAAAGAAAACTGAAGATAAAAAGAGTTGGTTTAATAGACTTTTTACCTCTAATGCGAAGCCAGTGCCAGCATTGTCATCCTTATCAAATAAAGAAAACACCGACGTTATTGGCGTGAAGCCAGTCCATACGGGAGCAGATTAATGCAGTTTAGATTTTCAGCTAACCAAGATCACTCTCCAGAAAGGCCGTGGCTCCACACGATTCAGCTTGGATTGATTGGCATATGCATGGTCGTTTATCCCTCACTATTTGTTGCATGTGCAAAGAAAACTGAGCCGCCGCTTCCTGCTAGTCGTGTCCTTGTCACCACGATTTCATCGAATGAGATGGGAGAAGAAGAGCGTTTTAATGGCACATTCATGCCTCGTATTCAAACGATGCTGAGTTTCCGTGCGAGTGGCAAAGTCATTAACCGGTATGTCGAAGTCGGGGATATTGTGAAGCAAGGTGCTGTCCTTGCGAGATTAGACGGCGAAGATTACGGATTGGCTGAGCAAACAGCACAACAGCAACTGGTTGCTGCGAGAGCTGACTCAGAACAGGCAGCCCGTGAAGAAGCGCGACTCAAAAACCTTGTGGCAGATGGAACTGTCAGTCGCTCTGAATATGAACAGGTTTTATCTAAGAAAGTTGCAAGTGCTGCAGTCACTGCTCAAGCAGAGAAGCAATTGAACCTCAATCAAAATAAGGTCAGTTATTTGAGCCTAGTGGCTCCGCAGTCAGGTGTGATTAGCGATATACGATTTGAAGTGGGTCAGGTTGTTGGCGAAGGTCAGCCAGTTGCAACGTTATCAGATCAGAGTGAAATGGAGTTGGCTGTTGATTTACCTGATTACATGGTGAAAGACATCAGTGCATGGCGTGCACATGCCAAGTTTTGGTCGAGTGATTCGACAGTACCACCACAAGATATGGAGTTAAAGTTACGTCGTTTATCCCCTGTGGCATCAGGAATGAGTCAGAGTTTTGAGGCGCGTTATACGCTAGTTGGACTCAAGCATGAAGCGATGGCGCAGTTAAAACAGGGCATGAGTGCACAGGTTGTTTTACAGCGTATCACGCCATCAGCAGGAGTTACCTTGCCTTCGGGCGCTGTTGGAAAGACCAATGCTTCAACATTTGTCTGGGTTGTGACGAATGATCATCATCTGAAGCGAGTTCCAGTCAATGTAGTTCGATTTGCAGAGTCTACGATTCAAGTTACGGGTCTCACAAATGGGATGCAAGTGGTCACCGTGGGCATCCAAAAACTGGATGACAACATGACTGTTGAGGCCATAGAACGTCCTTTAGAGACTCCCAGTACTGAGCCAGATCAGCCTAAATTGGTTGATGCAGCGTCTTCTTCCACATTAAATTAAGGACGACTGCACGATGTTAAAGGCATTCAATTTATCTGAATGGGCAGTGAAGCGTCAGACTTTTGTGATGTTCCTCATGATCATCTCAATGATTGGCGGTGGCATGGCATTTACGGGGCTGGGTCGTTCAGAGGATCCGCAATTTACTGTGCCTGCAATGTCGATTTTAATGACTTGGCCAGGTGCGACTGCGGAGCAAGTACAAGAACAAGTGATTAACCGCTTGGAGAATAAGCTCAAAGAATTAGATCATGTCAAAGCAATTCAGTCATTTAGCCGCCAAGGTTATGGTGGTCTGATTCTAGAGATGCAAGGTGGACAAAGCGACGAACAATTACGTGAAGCGTGGTATCAGGCTCGTAAGAAAATTAATGATATTCGTAGCGAATTTCCTGCTGGTGTTACAGACCCGATTTATAACGATGAATATTCCGATATTTATTCGGTGCTTTATGCTGTTCAATCAAAAGATATGAGTTATTCAGAGTTATTGACGTACTCTGAAAAAATTAAATTGAAGCTGCAAGGCGTTTCGAATACTAAGAAGGTTGATATTTTTGGCAAGCAAAAAGAGCAAATATTTGTTGAGTTCTCGAGTAAAAAACTTGCAGGTTTAGGTATTTCACCAAGTGCTATCCTGAATGCACTTGCTGCACAAAATACGATTACACCATCAGGTGCTTTTGATACCAAAAACGATAAAGTCTTTGTTCGTATTAGTAATTCATTCAAAAATCAAGTGGATGTAGGCAATACGCCGATACGTTCTGGTAATACCGTTCTACGTCTACGAGATGTTGCAACAATACGTCATGGCTACCAAGATCCTCCAGATTATCAGGCTCGTTTTAACGCACAGCCCGCATTAGTGATTGGTCTGACAATGCAACCTGGTGGAAACGTTCTGACTTTCAGTAAAGATTTAGAGCAGAAAGTTGCTGAATTGCAGAAAGAGCTTCCTGTTGGTTTGACATTGACCAAGTTCGCAGATCAACCGAAAGTTGTGAAGGAGTCGATTTGGGAGTTCGAGAAAAGCTTCTTAGAAGCGCTTGTAATCGTTCTTGTGATTTCATTTATCGCATTAGGTTTTAGATCAGGTTTGGTTGTTGCAACGAGTATTCCTTTAGTGCTTGCGATTGTTGCGGTCATTATGAAGTCTAATGGCTGGGATTTAGATCGAGTCACCTTGGGTGCTTTGATTATCTCGTTAGGACTTTTGGTTGATGATGCCATCATTGCCGTTGAGATGATGCAGGTGAAAATGGAAGCTGGATGGGATCGGATTCGATCAGCTTCCTTTGCATATACATCGACTGCTTTTCCGATGTTGACTGGAACACTGATTACTGTTGCGGGTTTTATGCCTGTTGGTCTGGCAAAATCTGATGCAGGTAAATATGCGAGCGGAATTTTCTGGGTTTTGGGTACTGCCTTGATTGTTTCATGGGTTGTTGCTGTTATTTTTACGCCATATTTAGGTGTCAAGCTGCTTCCAGATCGTTATGCGAATCAAGGTCAACAAGAGCATGATCCTTACGATACGCCATTTTTTAAAAAATTTAAGGATATGATCACGCTTGCAGTCCGACACAAATGGATTGTGATTTCTGTGACTATTGGTCTATTTGTCGCTTCAATTATTGGTATGGGATTTGTTCAACAACAGTTTTTTCCATCTGCTGAGCGCCCAGAGCTTCATGTGACATTGACCTTACGTCCTGGTTCTTCAATTAGCGCAACGGAAGCCGATGTAAAGCGTCTTGAAAAGATATTAGAACGGAATTCAGATATTCAATATTTCGCTTCTTATATTGGAAAAAGTAGTCCTCAGTATTATTTATCTGCAGTTCCAGAATTGCCGAATGCGAGTTACGCCCAATTTGTCATTATGACTAAAGGTGTCGAGGCTCGAGAGCGTGTTCGTGCAAAGTTGATCGCTTTGTTTAATGATAATGAGAAATTCCCAGACGCGATTGGGCAAGTTAAGCGTCTTGAATTTGGACCACCTGTTAAGTATCCAATATCCTTCCGTATCAAAGGGCCTGATGAAAACGTACTGCGTGATATCGCATATAAAGTACAAAATGTCATGCGCCACAATCGTTTAGTAAAAGATACTTTGCTCGAATGGGATGAGAAATCTCGTAGTGTAAATATTGATGTCAACCAAGAAAAAGCAGAGATGCTAGGCGTATCTAAAAAAGATTTGGCTGATACTGTACAAATGATGCTGAATGGAATTCCAGTTACTTATATTCCAAAAGGTGAAGATCAGGTTGATGTCGTACTAAGAGCTAATCAGCATGAACGACAATCCATTGAAGCATTAGGACAAGTGATTCTGTTTACGAGAAATGGTGGCGCAGTTCCTTTATCACAGATTGCAACCATCAAATCTGGCTATGAAGACCCAGTGCTGTGGCGTTACGATCGCAATAGTTATATCGGTGTTTCTGCTGATGTTGTCGATGGTGTGCAATCACCTTATGCCAGTACACAGATCGATCATCAATTAGATAAGATTCGTAAAGCATTGCCAGTGGGCTATGAGATCGAAATGGCGGGTGCAATTGCTGAAAGTAATCGTGCAAATCTAGCGATTATTGGTGTAGTGCCACTGATGGTTATCATCATTCTGACTCTACTGATGATGCAATTACACAGTTTTTCTAAAACGTGCATGGTGTTTCTAACTGCGCCATTAGGGCTTATTGGTGTGGTTCCTGCACTTTTAATTTCTAACTCACCATTTGGATTCGTTGCCTTGATTGGTGTTATCGCTTTGGCGGGTATGGTGATGCGTAATTCTGTGATTTTGGTTGACCAAATTTCACAGGATGTCGAAGAAGGGCATGATGAATTTACTGCGATTCTGGATGCAACAACACGACGAGCTCGACCTGTGATTTTGACTGCGGCCGCAGCAATGTTGGGTATGTATCCGCTTGCACAGAGTATGTTTTGGGGACCAATGGCGACAGCGATTATGGGCGGGTTGTTTGTCGGTACGGCACTCACACTTGTTTTTGTTCCAGCACTGTATGCTGCTTGGTTCAAAGTCAAAGTCTGGGGTTATCGCTAATTAACGGTTTATATCTTAGCCAGTGAATATGCTGATCTGGCTAAGATTTTTTATTTTAAAAATTGACACGGGTAAGAACACTGAGTTTGTCGAAGAGGGGGGCATATCACCCCGCATTTCGACAGGCTCAATAAGCTATGTTGCTTTTGATTATTTGTCATATATGTCGATAACCAAATATTATCAATACTAAAAATTAAACCTGAATCAATGCTTCTAATTGAGTTCGTTGCTGATCTGGAATCCGATCAGATTTTTGGGTTTTAAAGTCAAAATAGACTTGAACCGCTTTGCCTTTGGCGACTAAAACATCATTTTGCCAAGCTTCTTGAATGACTACAAATGACGAGTTACCGACGCGTTCAATCCCTGTTTTGATTGTGACGTCATGACCGTAATGGGTTTGGGCAACAAAATCGATTTCGATACGCGCAAGGATCAATGTGAGTTGTTGAATATCCATTGCAGGCGTGAAAATCTTAAAAATTGGTGCGCGACCTGCCTCAAACCAACCTGCAATGACGGTGTTATTGATGTGACCGAAAGCGTCAGTTTCATAGAATCGAGGCGTGATGTTGACGCTAAACATGGTATTTCCTATTAGATTTGAAAGATGATTTTCAGTAATTTTTATAAAATAGCATGTTGATCGTTGTCATTCCAATGGCGTGAAATGTGACGTGGTTTGATATTTTTGCCAGAATGAATCATTTTTTCTTAGAATCATCCAACATCTATGCGGTGTTAGACCCATGCTTCCTGTTATCATTCGCACCAAGATTTCTCACGTTACCGTTACATAGACAGACTATAGACAAATCATGCACCCTTTATTTGCTTCATTAAAAGATGGCTCTCTTAAACTTGGCTTAACGTTGTCTGATGACACGTTGAATAAACTGCTCAAGTATCAAGATAACTTGTCGCTGTGGAATAAAGCCTATAATTTAACCGCAATTCGTGATCCAAAAGAAATGTTGGTCAAACATTTGCTGGATAGTTTGAGTGTGATTCCACATTTGCCACAAGGGCGCTTATTGGATGTTGGAACAGGTGGGGGATTACCTGGTTTTGTGATTTCAATTGTCCAACCTGATCGTCAATGTGTTTTATTGGATAGTAATGGGAAAAAAATTCGCTTTTTACGCCAGATGACTGCGGATATGAAAATGCCAAATGTCCAACCTGTGCAAGCCCGGATTGAAGATCCGCAAACATTGAGTGATTTAGGGGTTTTTGATGTAGTGACAAGTAGGGCATTTGCATCGCTCAGTGATTTTGTTCGTGATTGCGCGGTCTATTTAAAGCCAGATGCGACACTTGCTGCCATGAAAGGTTTAATACCCAGTGATGAAATGGCAATTCTTGATCAATGGCAGCAAGAGACGATTGAATTAGTTGTTCCATCGCTCAATGAACAACGGCATTTGATTTTGCTCACCAAAAAATGATCGAGTTAATTCTCTACTTAAAAAGATACGACGAAGACACGAACATCATTTAAGATAACCCTAAATTTTTACGTATTTGGAAATAAATCAGCTATGACCGACATCAAAGCGTCAGCCAAGCCTGCTATCAGTGCGAAAAAGAGACCAGAAATTTGGGCAGTAGCCAATCAAAAAGGCGGTGTAGGTAAAACAACAACCGCTGTCAATTTAGCGGCGTCTTTGGGCGTGCTTAAAAAAAGAGTTTTACTGATTGATTTAGATCCTCAGGGCAACGCAACAATGGGTTCAGGCCTGCAAAAGACTGAATTGCCACATAGCGCAACAGATATTTTGCTTTCTGCCGCTCCAATTGAGGCTGTGATTCAGCCCACTCAAGTAGGTTATCGATTGATTGGTGCAAACCGTGATTTAGCTGGTGTAGAGCTATCGCTTGTCGACCAACCGCGCCGCGAGTATGTATTAAAAGAAGCGCTGGCTCAGATTGAGCACGAATATGATTTTATTTTGATAGATTGCGCGCCAAGTTTGAATTTGTTGACTATTAACGCGCTTTCTGCGGCAACAGGTGTCATTATTCCTATGCAATGTGAATATTATGCCCTAGAAGGTTTGGCTGATTTATCTGGAACAATTGATCGTATTCGCGAAGTTTTGAATCCTGATATCCAAATTCGTGGTGTATTACGCACCATGTTTGATCCACGTAATACGCTGGCTAATGATGTATCGCAGGAATTATCAACTCATTTTGGTAATATCATGCTGGAGACCATCATTCCGCGTAACGTTCGCCTCGCTGAAGCGCCAGCGCATGGCATGCCTGTGATGTTTTATGAAAAAGGTTCACGTGGTGCGTTGTCTTACTTGAGTGCTGCAGCCGAGTTGGTTCGTACTACAAAGAAGAAAGTTGCTACTAAAGGAGTGTCTGCATGATGCGTAAGCGAGGTTTAGCACAAGGACGAGGGCTGGATGCGCTGTTAGGTACGATCAAGCAAGTACGTGCAGAAGTTGCGGAAACTCATACTCAAACACCTACAAACGTGACGTTAGTCGAATTAGAGCTGGATCGTTTGCAACGTGGTATTTATCAGCCACGCCGAGAAATTACACCTGAAAGCTTAGCTGATCTTGCTGATTCCATTAAACGCCATGGCGTGATGCAACCGATTGTGGTGCGTCGTCTGGAGAATCCAGCAGATTCCGAAGTCGAATATGAAATTATTGCAGGTGAACGCCGCTGGCGCGCTGCGCGTTTGGCGGGTTTGGAAGTTATTCCAGCAATTGTCCGTGATCTACCAGATGCACTTGCGATTGCCTTAGCGCTCATTGAAAATATTCAGCGTGAAGACCTGAGTCCAATGGAGCAGGCATATGCACTGCAGCGGTTCCATGATGAGTTTGGGATGAGTCATCAGGAAATTGCCGAAACGGTGGGTAAGGCGCGTGCAACGGTCAGCAATTTATTACGTTTAATGAGCCTAAATGAAGAAGTTAAAACCATGTTGGATCGTGGCGATCTGGACATGGGACATGCACGTGCTTTATTGGCTGTAAAATTAGATGATCAAGGTCATCTTGCAAGAATTGTGGTTGGACGTGAGTTGTCAGTTCGCCAGACTGAACAGTTGATCCGCGATCATTTAAACCCACCTGTAGCTAAAGTGATACGAGTTTCTCCACCAGATATTGGTGATTTAGAACGTCGTTTGGCTGAACGTTTGGGTGCAAGAGTGGAGCTCAGCCATAATCCAAAAGGCAAGGGTAAGCTGATTATCCGTTATCATTCACTGGATGAGTTAGATGGTATTCTCGCGGTGATGGATGTGCAATAAAGCGGTCGCACATTGAAATATATTGATTTGCAATCATGGATTACATTTTTAAATTAGGATGATTTTACGATGTGGGAGTTAATTAAGGCGGGCGGCTGGCTCATGTTTCCTTTGGTAATATGCTCGATTGCAGCATTAGCCATCATGATTGAGCGTGGAATACGTTTACAACACAAAAAAGTTGCCCCCAGTGGTTTGGTTCAGTCTTTGGCAGCAAAACTTCATCAAGGTCGATTAACTTCTCAAGAGGTGACTGAGTTGCAAATGAGCTCACCTTTGGGTGACTTGTTGGCAACAGGTATTCAGTATTCTGGTGGTGGACTTGAATACATGACTTTACAGATGCAAAACCGTGCAAGTACACTCATTCATCGCTTAGAAAAGAATCTTAATTTATTGGGCACGATTGGTAATATTGCGCCGTTGTTAGGATTGCTGGGTACTGTTCTGGGGATTATTGAGTCATTTTTAGCGGTCAATGTCGGTGGTAATACTGACCCAGCAATGCTTGCTTCAGGTATTTCTCAAGCACTGATGTCTACAGCTGCGGGGATGGTTGTCGCAATTCCATCGTTGATTGCTTATCGTCATTATCAGCGTAAAGTTGCTGACTTTGCTGTGGAAATGGAAGAGCAGGCTGGTATATTGCTTCATATTATTCATGGAACACATCATTCACCCGTGATTGATGATTTAGGTCATGCGCCAACAGACATGAATCTTCCTCATACTTCGTCGATTATTTCTAATTCTGTGTTTGGTCAGAAGACAGTACCGAGTGCAACTTTATCAAGTTCGTCAGCTAAACAGAGCCAATCATGAAGTTTAGAAAACCACAAGTCGAAGAAATTTCGATCAATCTGACGCCAATGATTGATTGTCTATTGTTTCTTGTTGTTTTCTTACTGATCTCAACGAGCTTTAATAAATACAGCCGCTTAAATTTAGTTTTGCCACAAGCCACTGGTGTACCCGAAGTTCAGCGCCCACGAAAAGTTGAGGTAGGCGTTGATCAGAACGGTGCGTATATGGTGAATGGCAAATCGTTGGCGAGTAATAGTGAAGATGATCTTCGCGCAGCGATTGAAACCGCGAGTCAGGGAGATCATTCGCGTCCATTGGTCATTGCAGCAGATGGTCGTACTTCACATCAGTCTGTAGTTAGGGTCATGGATGTGTCTGGAAAATTAGGATTTATTAACATTAATATCAGTACGCGTATACCCGTGGGGAGTAAATAAGTGACAGGATTCGCAATATACCGTCGGTTACTGGCCTATTTAAAACCGTATTGGTGGGCTGGGCTTTTAGTTATTGCGGGCAATCTGTTAAATGCTGCCAGCGAGGTTGGTGGTGCGCAGTTGGTTAAATATATTATTGATGCCATCAGTAATCATGACCAATCTGCCAAAAATCTCTTTCCTGTATTAGTGGTTGTCATGTTTTTCTTTCGAGGCGTAGGATCGTTTCTTGGAAGTTATTACATTTCGGTCATTGCGCGTCACGTCGTATATAACTTACGTCTTGAAGTTTTTGATCGTTTATTGACGTTATCTCCTGCTTATTATCTAACACATTCAAGTGGTTATTTGTCTGCTAAGCTAATCTATGACGTCGAACAAGTGACGGCTGCTGCAACGGAAGCGGGTAAGACACTATTGCGTGAAGGTTTGACCGTTATTGCGCTATTAAGTTATTTATTTTGGATGAACTGGCGTTTGTCGTTGTCATTGTTGGTTGTTGGACCTTTGGTTGCATTGTTGGTGCGTAAAGCGAGTAAACGTTTACGAAAATTATCGCATCAGATCCAAGATTCGATGGGTGAAGTCAGTCACATCGTAAATGAATCCATTAATGGCTATAGCGTTGTTAAAAATTATGGCGGTCAAGCTTATGAACGGGAACGTTTTGATCGAGCTTCAACCAATAATTTGAAAAAAAGCCTAAAAATGGTGATCACTAGCAGTATTAATACGCCACTAATTCAGTTTTTGATGGCGATTGCGATGGGTATTGTGGTGTGGCTTGCATTACGTCCTGAGATATTAACCTCGACGAGTGCAGGTGATTTTGTTGCATATATCACCGCTGCAGGTTTGATTAGTAAGCCGCTACGTGCATTAACCGATGTGAATGAAAAAATTCAGCGTGGTGTTTCTGCGGCTCATTCCGTATTTACCATGATTGATACACCGCCAGAAGAAGATTTTGGTCAAGTGGTTCAACCGTTAACAGGTCAAATTACTTTTGAGAATGTAAGTTTTGCATATCCAGAGAAACCTGATGCGTTATCCAATATTAATCTGACGATTAAGGCGGGTGAAACCGTTGCTTTGGTGGGGCGATCAGGTGCAGGTAAAACGACACTAGTTAATTTATTGATGCGCTTCCAGAATATTACCAGCGGTCAGATTTTATTGGATGGTGTGCCTATTGATCAATTCACGCTAGCGAGTTTGCGCAGTCAGATTGCCACAGTCGGTCAGCAAGTGATTTTGTTCGATCAAACGGTTCGTGAAAATATTGCATATGGGCAGCTTGCGACTAAATCAGATGCAGAGGTTCGTGCCGCTGCAAGAGATGCATTTGCAGAGCAGTTTGTTGATGCACTACCCAATGGATTTGACACATTGATTGGTGCAAGCGGAATGTCACTTTCAGGCGGTCAGCGTCAACGACTGGCGATTGCGCGAGCATTGTTGAAAGATGCGCCAATTTTGATCTTGGATGAAGCAACGAGTGCGCTGGACAATGAATCAGAGCATTACATTCAACAAGCTTTGAGCCATGCAATGGTTGGGCGAACAACGCTTGTGATCGCACACCGCTTGTCTACGATTGAACAGTCTGATCGTATTGTTGTCATGGATAAAGGGCAGATTATTGAGCATGGAACCCATACTGAGTTGCTAGCGCTCAATGGTTTGTATGCGCAGCTGCATCAACGCGATTTTGTTGATATTGAATAATGTTAGTTAAATCATTCATGAATAAGTCACGAAAAGGTGCTGTGTGATCGATTTACGAACTGCATTTCCAAACGCATGGGCAAAGCAATCAGGATGGTTGTTATGGTTGTTACCTTTGTCGTTGCTGTATGCTTTGGTCACAGGTCTTCAGCGTACTTTATATCGTTTGAATATTAGAAAAATTTATGAATCACCTGTTCCCGTCATGGTCATTGGCAATATCACCGTGGGTGGTAGTGGAAAGACACCATTACTGATTGAGTTAGTCCGTTACTTGACTCAAGAACAAAATCTCAATATAGGCGTGATTAGTCGGGGATACGGTGGGAATCAGGCAATGTTTCCTCACCTTGTCCAAGCTAATGATCTGGCTAAAGATGTTGGTGATGAGCCGTTATTGATTGTCCAGAAAACGGGTGTTGCGCTTGCAGTTGGTGCAAATCGTCAGGCCGCGATTGAATTATTACTTGCTGATGCAGAACAAAAAGGACATCCACTAGATCTTATTTTAAGTGATGACGGTTTACAGCATTTAGCATTGGGTAGACAGTTAGAATGGATTGTCTTGGATGTTGATCGTGGTTTGGGCTCTGGGTGGTTGTTGCCTGTTGGTTTTTTACGAGAAAGTTCAGATCGTCTTGAAACTGCAACGGTTATTGAGCATGGTCAAGCAAAAAGCGAAGGGCAAAGTTCGCCTTATCGAATGCATTTGGTTTCGGGTGAGTTAGAGCCACTATCTTTAACTTCTGATCGTCATGTTTTGCCTCCATTACCTCCGCAGCGAGTGCATGCAGTTGCAGGTATTGGCAATCCATCACGATTTTTTAACAGCTTACGAGATCTTGGTTTTGATGTAATTGAACATCCATTTGCTGATCACCATCCTTATCAAGTCAATGATGTTCAGTTTAATGATGATTTACCGATCATTACGACAGCAAAAGATGCTCCAAGATTAAAAGGTCTCATCCATTCGAATGTATGGATTTTGCCTGTGGAAGCATCTTTATCGTCAGAATGTTATTCATTGCTTTATACACAGCTTGCTGAATTAGGTGTCTTAACAGAGCGTCGTCAAACTCATCGTTGATTGTTTTGTTGTATTTAAAAATTTACAGATTGCTGAGAGATTTTTATGCGTCATATTGTGATTCCTTCGCGTTATGCCAGCACACGTTTACCTGGTAAACCATTATTAGATTTATGTGGTAAACCGATGGTACTGCGTGTGGTTGATCAAGCGCGTAAAGTCAAAGGGATTGATAGCCTTTGTGTGGCGACCGATGATGAACGTATTGCTCAAGTGTGTCGTGATGCAAATGTTGATGTTGTGATGACATCGGCTGGTCATCCATCAGGTACAGATCGTTTGGCTGAGGTTGCCAGAAGCAAAGGCTGGGCTGCTGATGATACGATCGTGAATATTCAAGGTGATGAACCGTTATTGCCTCCAGTACTTGTTGAGCAGGTTGCAGACTTATTAGATACGCACCTTCAATGTGCGATGGCAACTTTATGTGAGCCGATTGTAAATTTAGATGAGTTCACTCGCAGTAGCATTGTGAAAGTGGTGCGCAGCCAGACGGGTGAGGCGCTATATTTTAGTCGTGCGAGTGTGCCGTTTGATCGTGATGGTTTTAAAGAAGGCATTACACATGTTCCTGAAATGGCACGTCGTCATTTGGGTCTATATGCATACCGCGTTGCATTGTTACAAGATTATGTGACTTGGCCTATGGGTGTTCTAGAGCAAATTGAAAGCTTAGAGCAATTGCGTGTGCTTGAACAAGGTCGTCGGATTGCTATTGCTGACGCGCTGGTCTCTTTGCCAGCAGGTGTAGATACACCTGAAGACTTACTTCGATTACGTGCATTAGGCGCAGAAGCCTTTATCTAAGAGACTAGATTTATGGCAAAAACTCCAGCAAAGCTTAAAGATGATGAGCCATCTGCTTCAGTTGAGCATGAGCAATCTCATTTTCTGCCACTCTTGCCATGGCAACGTGATGCGTGGAATAGATTGACTGGCAGAATGCCTAATTTACCGCACGGTGTCTTGTTAACAGGTGCAGCAGGCACAGGGAAGCGTCGTTTTGCTGAGCATGTTGCGGGTTGGTTGTTGTGCGATACGCCGACAACTGATGGTGCTTGTGGGCAGTGCGCAAGTTGTGCATGGCTCAAAGTTGGGAATCATCCTAGTTTGCTGCGTATTTCACGTGAAGTGGATAGTAAAGGTAAGCAAAGTCGACAGATTAAAATTGATCAGATCCGTGATCTGATGCCCTTTGTGCAGCAAACGGGGCAGGGTTGGCGTGTAGTCATTTTTGAACCAGCAGAGATGCTCAACACTGCGGCAGCAAATGCACTACTAAAGACTTTAGAGGAACCAGCTCCTCACGTTATGATCCTCTTGGTTGCTGACCAGTTCTTACAGCTACCTGCAACGATTCGAAGCCGTGTGCAACAAATTCCGCTTGGACGTATTGCCCCAGAAACTGCAATTGAGTTTGTCCGCGATGAGGCGGCGGTGAATGCTGAACAAGCCAAGCTGTTGCTGGCTTTATCGGGTGGCGCACCATTAGCGGCAGTCAATCTAGCGACAACAACTCAATACCAATTACGCGGGCAATGGCTTGCGACGTGGCTTGCGATTTTAACTGGGCGACGGACAGTGTTGGATGCGACAACATATTGGCTAAAACAATTACCACTTCTAAATTGGCTGGATTTAGTACGACAAACCTTGCGTGACGTTATCGCGTTGCATGTAGGTTATGGATTGATTCAAACGGATTTGGATCTTAATCACTTTAATCAAATTAAGAGTCGGTTATCGCTGGAATCATTGCTAGCGCTAGATCAAAGAATTGTGTCCCTTATTGCTGAGCAAAGTCAGAATGTGAATTCGCAATTGGTGATGGAAAATCTAATGCTCCAACTTGCGACCTAATTTTTTAATCTGATTTTTCTGTATCGTTTTCTATGAAATATATTGAATTTAGTTAATTTGACCTAAATCTCCCCAAATATTTGCTTAAATTGATATATTTTCTATATTTGCGTTAGATTTTGTCTTGACACTGTCATATTAAGTGTTTATATAGATTCGATGAACTATTTGTATTGAATAGTTTTTTAAAAAAATAATTGTTCATGGAGAGCGCGATGACCAGTGCAGGAAATCAAGATTTTGAACTTGATGAGGCCTTTGTAGATGAAGAATTATTGCCTAACAATGAAGTGTTGAATAAGTCACTGAATACCAGCAAGGCATCATTAATGAAACGACGTTTAATTGATGATATTTTGCAAGAAAAGCGCTTACAAGCTCATTTAAAAGAATATGATTTTGATTTGGAGGATGATTGACGTTTCGGTCATTCCGAGGTAGTCAGTTGAGTAAATTGATATAGTTCTATGTAAATGCCGAATTTATGCGGACTTATGATGTCGGCATTTACATGATCTCTAATAAAAAATGCAAGTGTTCTACCAATTATCTGCAGTTCTCGTGCTGTTTTGAATTCTTTTCACACAAACACCATTTTTAATTTCGCCTGTCATCGTCCAAATTTGTTAGAGTAGCGCAATCTTATTGTGTATGGAGTGTGTCTCATGGCGGTCCTTGAGCTTGATCTAGATCTGCTGGCTGACTACTTAGATGGCGAAACGAATGAGTTTGGTCTTGATTTTGCGGCGACGCATGGCTTTTTGTGTGCAACCGTTGTTGGCCCTAATTTAAAAGATTGGCGTAAACATTTATTTGATGAGCATGAAAAAGATATTCCTAAAGAAATCCTCGAACAAGTGGATTTATGGCGGAATGATATTTTACAAACTCTGCTAAATGAAGAGCATATTGGTTTCCCTGTTGAGATCGAAGAAGTTTCTGTAGATTCAAGTTTGGGTGATTGGGCTGTAGGTTTTGTTGACGCGCTATTCTTAAATGACGAAGCTTGGTTTGAAGAAGCTGACGAAGAAGAAGATGTCATTATGCTAACTTTACCGATGATGGTATTTAGCGGTATCGAAGGCGAGCCTGATCTCGAGACTGTTCGTAATAATCCAGATTTGATGGAAGAAATGGCTGAAGAGATTCCTGAGAATCTCACCAAGCTCTTTTTGCTCTATCACGCACCTGCAGGCTAAGGTTTATATTGATTTAGCTTGATTTATTTTAAGAACCCTAGAAAGTCAATTTCTGCTTCCTAGGGTTTTATGTTGTTTGCGACGCCTGTAATGAGTTTGGGTCAGATGACCATTGGTTTCGGCGATGATACTAATATTTCCATCAATTTCTAGCATTGCAAGTTTGACATCTGCAAGTTTTTCAACACCATGTTCACGCATGGATTCTTGAATCTCATCCTCATCAATTCCTAATTTTTCTAAATTCTTGTTATCTAGAATACCATTGTGAATCAGTATTTCTGGTCGTTCAGAAATAAAGTCTCGAAATTTTTTATTCTTATACATCATTTTCTTAAGACAAAAGTTTGCAATAAACAAAACTCCTGCTGCCATAAGTCCTGTGGATAGGCTTGTGTTTGTGCCAACCATCGCATTTTGTACGGCATTACTGATGAGTAAAATCAGTACGACATCAGATGTATTCAGTTGCGATAATTCTTTTTTTCCAGTCAGTCTTATGGCAAGTAACATAAATAGATAAACAGCAAGACTGCGTAATGCAACATTAAAATAAGGATTTGTAATCAGATTATCCATAGTCAACTCAGTACAATATGTTTTTTTAACGATACACGATTAAGAGGCTGTGTACGTCTATCAAACTTTAAAAAAAATTAGAAATACGCTCCGATGAAAAATTCCTTTACAATGCGCACTCCAATTTGTGACCCCTCGAGATTGTTTGGCGATGAGTAGTATGAATTTTAAACGAATGACAGAATTAGATTTAGCTGGTAAACGTGTGTTGATCCGTGAAGATCTCAATGTTCCTGTGAAAAATGGTCAAATTACTAGTGATGCTCGTTTACGTGCCGCTCTGCCGACAATCAAAGCTGCCTTAGCTCAAGGTGCGGCAGTTATCGTGTGCTCACATTTAGGTCGCCCAACAGAAGGCGTGCATAGCGCCGAAAACTCATTGACACCTGTTGCTGAGTATTTATCAAAAGCTTTAGGTCAAGAAGTGCCATTGGTGACCGAGTATTTAGATGGCGTGGAAGTGACCGCTGGTCAAGTTATTTTGCTGGAGAATGTGCGTTTTAATGCTGGTGAAAAGAAAAATAATCCTGAATTAGCTCAGAAATATGCTGCACTTTGTGATGTGTTTGTGATGGATGCGTTTGGTACCGCGCACCGTGCTGAAGGATCAACCGAAGGTGTTGCTCGATTTGCAAAAGTTGCTTGTGCAGGTCCGCTACTTGCCGCTGAATTAGATGCGTTGGGTCGTGCAATGCAATCGCCAGAGAAGCCAATGGTTGCTATTGTTGCAGGTTCTAAAGTATCCACTAAGTTGGATGTTCTTACTTCATTGGCTGGAATTTGTGATCAGATCATCGTGGGCGGTGGTATTGCAAATACTTTCCTCGCTGCTGCTGGTTACAATGTTGGTAAATCATTATACGAACCTGATTTGCTCGAAACTGCAAAAAGCATTGCCGCAAAAGTAAATGTGCCATTACCAACCGATGTTGTAGTGATTGATGCGAGTAATTTGAGTGGCGACTTTATGGATTTTGTCGCAAATAGCACACCAGTGACAAAGAAAGTAACTGAGATTAGTGATACGGATATGATTTTGGATATCGGTTCTGATACTGGCGCGCAATTTGCACAATATATTGAGCAAGCCAAGACCATTCTATGGAATGGGCCTGTGGGCGTATTTGAAGTTGATGCGTTTGGCTATGGAACCGAAACTTTGGCGCGAGCGATTGCGGCAAATAAAGGATTCTCAATTGCTGGTGGCGGTGATACGTTAGCTGCGATTGATAAATATCATGTTGCGGAACACATTAGCTATATTTCTACAGGTGGCGGTGCATTCCTTGAATTTGTTGAAGGGAAGGTGTTGCCAGCAGTTGCGATATTGCTCACACGATGCGAATCGTAAACGTGTCTGACAATTTGGATAAAAAGTCTAGTTTTATTATCCAGATCGTAGTACTTTTTGTTACATAGTATTTTTTCTGTCACATATGCTATGTTATTCTGGTAACAGGTCTTCGTGACTTACTTTATATATCTATATAGGAAAACACTTATGAAAACTTCGATCCTAGTTGTTGCTGCATTGGCTCTACCATTGGCTTTGACTGCTTGTGACAAAGCAAAAGACGCTGCAAACTCTACAGTTAACGCTGCTGCATCTGGCGTAGCTGCAACAACTGCTGCTGCTGCATCTGGTGTAACTGCAACTGCTGATGCTGCTAAAACTGCTGCTGCATCTGGCGTAACTGCAACTGCTGATGCTGCTAAAGGTGCTGTTGCATCTGCTGCTCAAGCAACTGCAACTACTGCTCAAGCTGTTGCTGACAAAGCAAAATCATAATTCAGATTATTCTGTTTTAATGATAAAAAACCTCGCATTTTGCGAGGTTTTTTTTATGCTGCGGTTTTTTGTTGTAACACAGATGGTGTTGTTGATATAAAATCAGTCAAAAGCTCATCCAAAATAGAGATAAGTAGGTTAGAATCTGCAAATTGTTTTTTGACTGATGGTTTACATACCATATTCACATCGTTTTTATAAAGAGTCTCAGTTATGGCACTTATTTCGTTACGCCAATTGCTTGATCATGCTGCTGAACATGGCTATGGCGTTCCAGCTTTCAACGTCAATAATCTTGAACAAATGCGCGCTATTATGGAAGCGGCGGATAAGACTGATTCTCCTGTCATTGTGCAAGCGAGCGCAGGCGCACGTAAATATGCGGGTGCACCATTTTTACGTCATTTGATTTTAGCTGCAATTGAAGAATGGCCACATATTCCAGTTGTGATGCATCAAGATCACGGAACAAGCCCAGAAATCTGTCAACGTTCAATCCAGTTGGGTTTTAGCTCTGTGATGATGGATGGTTCATTGGGAGTGGATGGTAAAACTCCTACTAATTATGAATATAACGTTAATGTGACCCGTGAGGTGGTCAAGCTGGCTCATGCATGTGGCGTTTCTGTTGAGGGTGAGATAGGTTGCCTTGGTAGCTTGGAAACAGGTATGGCTGGCGAAGAGGATGGTGTGGGGGCTGAAGGTGTTTTAGATCACTCACAATTACTCACAACAGTTGAAGAAGCTGCACAATTTGTAAAAGATACCAATGTTGATGCATTAGCGATTGCGATTGGTACGAGTCATGGTGCTTATAAGTTTACTCGTCCACCAACAGGCGATATTTTAGCAATTGATCGTATTAAAGAAATTCACGCTAAAATTCCCAATACTCATTTAGTGATGCATGGCTCAAGTTCTGTACCGCAAGAGTGGCTGCAAATTATCAATGAGTTTGGTGGTGATATTAAAGAAACTTACGGTGTGCCTGTTGAACAAATCGTTGAAGCGATTAAGCATGGTGTTCGTAAGGTAAATATTGATACTGACTTACGTTTGGCTTCTACTGGTGCAATTCGCCGTTTCATGGCTGAGCATCCAGCAGAATTTGATCCACGTAAATTCTTTGCTCAAACAGTTACGGCAATGCGTGATGTTTGTATTGATCGTTATCAGCAGTTTGGTACTGCAGGTCACGCAAGCAAGATCAATCCTATTTCTCTTGAAAAAATGTCAACTCGTTACGCTGCAAAATAAAGAGATATTTAGGTAAACTGACATATGCCTAATTTGCCAGAGTAGCATTTAGTTTTTTAATTTTGCATCATTGTGGTGCAATAATTGCAGAATTAATTAAAGTGAAACTTTTTGGTGCGTTTTTGGTATGTCGGCTTGATGGTAAAGTTTGAAATTATATGCATGAAAGTCGTGCGGTATAATGAATAAATTGAGTTAGATGTAAGCTGCACTTGATATCAATGGACTGAGGAAAAGTGAAGGCGCACCAAAAGTGTATTTTTGGTATGTTTTTTGCTTAAAAAAGCTCACTTCTTTGTGAAAAGTGTTGATGTTGTAGTGGAGGAACTGTATCTGAGGAAGAACAGTATCTGACACCTGTTTCACCACTAATGTTAATGTTGTTGCATTGATTTTTTATTGATTTTTCTAGCGCTGGAGCATAGCAAGCATGAGCAACAAAGTTCTCAATTTGATTAAAGAACACGAAGCGGAATGGGTAGATTTCCGTTTTACTGATACACGTGGTAAAGAGCAACATGTGAGCTTTCCAGCACACACTGTAGATGAAGGCACTTTTGTAGACGGTAAAATGTTTGACGGTTCTTCAGTTGCTGGTTGGAAAGGCATTGAAGCATCAGACATGATTCTGTTGCCTGATCCAGAAACAGCTTTCATGGACCCGTTCTTTTCTGCACCAACTGTTGTTGTGACTTGTGATGTTATCGAGCCATCAACAATGCAAGGTTACGAGCGTGATCCACGTTCTATCGCACGTCGCGCAGAAGAATACCTGAAATCTACAGGTATTGGTGATACAGCATTCTTCGGTCCAGAACCAGAATTCTTTATTTTTGATGAAGTGAAATTTGACATCGACATGTCAGGTGCACGCCACACGATCTATGCAGAAGAAGCTGCATGGTCAACAAGTAATTCATACGAAGGTGGTAACTCAGGCCACCGTCCACGCGTTAAAGGTGGCTACTTCCCAGTTCCACCAGTTGATAGTGCACAAGACATCCGTGTTGCAATGTGTGAAGCGATTGAAGCGATGCTTGGTGAAGGTCGTGTTGAAGTTCAGCATCACGAAGTTGCATCTTGCCAATCAGAAATCGGTGTGACATTTAACACATTGGTTCGTAAAGCAGATGAAGTTCAAGTACTGAAATATGCAGTATTGAACGTTGCACACGAACATGGCAAATCAGCGACTTTCATGCCTAAACCACTCGTTGGCGACAACGGTTCAGGTATGCATGTTCACATGTCAATCAGCAAAAACGGCGTAAACACCTTTGCTGGTGATGACTATGCTGGCTTGTCAGAAACTGCATTGTTGTTCATCGGTGGTATCATCAAGCACGCTCGTGCATTGAACGCGATCACCAATCCATCGACCAACAGTTATAAGCGTCTTGTACCACACTACGAAGCGCCGATTATGTTGGCTTACTCAGCACGTAACCGTTCTGCGTCAATCCGTATCCCATACGTATCGAACCCTAAAGGTCGTCGTATCGAAGCACGTTTCCCAGATCCAGTTGCTAACCCATACTTGGCATTCGCTGCGTTGTTGATGGCTGGTCTTGATGGTATCCAGAACAAGATCCATCCAGGTGCAGCAGCAGATAAAAATCTGTATGACCTGCCACCAGAAGAAGAAGCATTGATCCCAACAGTAGCTCACTCACTTGAAATGGCTCTTGATGCATTGAAAGCTGACCATGAGTTCTTGCTGAAAGGTGGTGTGTTCACTAAAGAAATGCTTGATGCATACATTGACCTAAAAATGGAAGATGTACGTCGCTTGAACACAACGACTCACCCAGTTGAGTTCGAAATGTATTACAGCTGCTAATTTTTAGAAGTTAGTGAGTAAAAAAGGTCTGCAATGCAGACCTTTTTTATTATGACTAATGCATGTTTCCGTTCTTCGTAAAGATTTAAATCTTCATCATATTCATACTTAAATATATTGTTTTGTGGTTTACAATATCTTCATCCATCCGCATAGGACTTGCTCAATGAGAATTTCTAATAAAATGACAGTTAAGCCACGTTTGGTTATAGGTGTGGTACTGTTGAGTTTTTTTTCGACAACGACCATGATTGGTTCGATTGCCCAAGCGGCTGTTTATAAAAAAGTAGATGCAGATGGTAATGTAAGTTTTACTGATGTTCCTGATAAGTCCGCTCAATTAGTGAATGTCGCTCCGCTTGAGACGGTCCCTGCGCTAAGTCCAGATGTTATTGCTAAGACTTTAAATGATGAGGATTCTCAGAAAAATACCGCAGCAAATGTGAATTATACGATTCGGATTATTTCACCTAAAGCAGATCAGACATATCATCGTTCAGCTGATGCATTCTCAGCAAATGTAGAAGTAAAACCGAATTTGCAGAACGGTGATCATTTAGTGCTTTTAATCGATGGTAAAACATCTGATCAAAAGATTCCTCCAAATACCCTTGATCGTGGACAGCATCAATTTGAAGCACGGGTGGTCTCTGAAAAAGGACGTATCTTAAAATCTATGACCACGACGTTTTTTGTACAACAGCCTACTGCTCGATAAGGTTTATAAATTGAGATCAAAACAATCGTCTTCGTTTCAATCTGAAAAACGAAGACGTACTTTGCGGTGGTTTAGTGTTAAACATCAGCATCATAGACGACTGACCGCGGAATTACCTTTAGTACCGTGGCTTCTTGCTCAGGGATCGTTAACGCAACAGCTGCGCCATTATGCAGATGGAAAGTTTAGTGTTGTACGCTTGCATGAGTCATTGCAACACCCAAATTCCGATGAAGTAAAGCGATTACATATCTATCCAGGGCAGCGTGTTTGGGTTCGTGAGGTTTTATTATTTGGTAATTCACAAAAACCTTGGGTACATGCGCGTAGTGTGATGCCTCTCAAGACCTTATCTGGATCGGGTCGTCGCTTAAAGTTATTAAAAAATCGTTCTTTGGGTTCTCTCTTATTTGAACGTGGTGGCGTGCAAATCATTCCAAAATTCGAGCAGCGACAAGCTAGGGAGCTTGCTCAACTTTCTGAGGGGTGGACGCGTCGTACGACTTATGTCTGGCATAAAAAATATCTATTAGTACAAGAAACCTTTTTGCCTGCGTTTGTAGAATCTTTAAATTGTGAAAAAGACGTATAATTCGACTAGGGTTATCTACTTTTGGCGCCATTCATAATGGTTTTGCGAGTTAATATCTGATGAATCTTTCTGTGCAATCACCACATTTATCATGGCGTGAGCGTCTTTACGCGTATGTGCAATTAACTCGTCTAGATCGTCCTGTTGGTATTGAGTTGCTGCTTTGGCCGACGCTATGGGCGGTTTGGTTGGCTGGTCAACAAACGAGCACACACCATACGTCATGGTCAATTGTATTGATTTTTATTTGCGGTGTTGTTTTGATGCGTTCCGCAGGGTGTGTAATTAACGATTTCGCTGATCGACATGTGGATGGTCAAGTTGAGCGAACTAAGAATCGACCGCTTGCAAGTGGAAAAGTCTCAGCAAAATCAGCATTGGTATTGTTTGTCGTATTGCTTTTAATGAGTGCGGCGTTATTAATATTTTTGCCGATTCAGACGTTGTATTGGGCATTTGGTGCGTTATTTTTGGCGACGCTGTATCCGTTTATGAAGCGTTGGACTTATCTGCCGCAGTTTGTTTTGGGAGCCGCATTTTCGTGGGCAATTCCGATGGCTTATGTCGCTCAAGGTCAAACGCCAGATCTGGTCTGTTGGTTGTTGTATGCTGCGAATTTGAGTTGGACGGTTGCGTACGATACGCAATATGCGATGACTGATCGACCTGATGATCTTAAAGCTGGGATTAAGTCTACAGCGATTCTTTTTGCAAAATATGATTTATTGATCATTTGTATTTTACAAGCAGTTTTTCTTGTGGTAATGGCAGTAGTTTTTTGCTTACTGCATTTACCTATTTGCGCATTTATTGGGCTTTTTATTGCATTGGTTTTGTTTGTGAATCAATATTTGCGTACACGTGATCGTTTACCTGTTCATACATTTTGGGCTTTTCTGAATAATTGTTGGGTTGGGCGAGTGATTTGGTTGGGTGTTGCTATTTCACTGTTTTGATCATTTATTCAGAACCAAGTTTCGTTTCAAATTTTCTTTGTTTTTCATGATTTATTTGATTTTAAAATGAAGGATTGAAAAATCTATGGCAGTTGAAAAATGAGCGCATGATACAATCCATCATTATTGACTTAATCCTTCTTGATAGAGTGGTATGACAACTCCTTTAGTACATCCTAGTGAAATGGATACCCCAACAATTCGCTATATCGAGCTTGCCAATGAAGCTGCAACAAGGCGAGTTGCTGCTCATCTTGCGCAAGTGTGTGTATCAGGGATTGTTTATCTCGTTGGCGGATTAGGTGCGGGTAAAACAACTTTTACTCGGGCATGGTTACAGGCAAAAGGTCATGTGGGTGCAGTCAAAAGCCCAACCTATACTTTGGTAGAGCCTTATCAAATTGCAGGACAGTCTGTATTTCATTTTGATCTTTATCGCTTGAATGATCCTTTTGAGTTAGAGCTCATGGGTATTCGGGATTATTTTGAGGATCATCAGGCGTTATTTTTAATTGAGTGGCCACAAAAAGGTGAGCCTGTCATTCCAGATGCTGATTTGCAATTGACGTTGCAGACTGCAGCAGATGATGTCACGCGACATTTAAAAATTGAAGCGTTAAGTCCAGTTGGAATTGCAGCATTGACTCAATTAGAAATGATTTTGGCTGAGCCGCTATGAATGATTTTTTGCAAGAGTCTTCATCAGAATTACTGCCAGTGTCTGATGCATTGAGTCATAAACGAATTCAGAAGTTGCCTGCGGCGCTTGCTAACCAAATTGCTGCAGGTGAGGTGGTTGAACGTCCTGCATCTGTTGTCAAAGAGTTAGTTGAAAATGCTTTGGATGCAGGTGCAACGCGCATTGAAGTGCGGATTCAGCAAGGTGGTTCATCACTTATTGAAGTGTTGGATAATGGTTCTGGGATCCATCCTGATGATTTGGTGTTGGCTGTTTTACGTCATGCGACGAGTAAAATTTCTACAGCTGAGCAGCTTGCAGCGATTGCCACGCTAGGATTTCGTGGTGAAGCATTGGCTTCAATTGCTGCTATTTCTCGTTTTAGTTTATCAAGTAGCCAGACCGATGATGGTTTAGGTTTTGAAGTCGCTGTAGATACAGCAATTGATCATGAAGTGCCATCATCTTCATTGAAAGACTCGATCAAGCCAAAACCAGTTGCTCATGTGCGTGGTACGCGAGTCGTCATAAGGGATTTGTTTTATAACGTACCTGCGCGGCGTAAATTTCTAAAAAGTGTGGCGACGGAATATAGTCATATCGAAGAAGTTATTAAGCGTATGGCATTGGTGCATTTTGATGTGGCATTTGTGCTGATTCATCAAGATCAACGAAAGCTAGAGTTGCCAATTGCAGATAGTGGCGAATTACGTCTGCAACGAGTGCGTAGGATTTTGGGTGGACGATTTGCTGATACGGCGCATTGGATTGATGCACAAAGCTTGGATTTAAGGTTGGCTGGTTGGCTGGGTCATCCTGCTGAAGCACGTGCGCAGGCTGATTTACAGTATCTTTATGTGAATGGTCGAGTGGTCAAAGATCGCAGTGTGAGTCATGCGCTACGCATGGCTTATGAGTCCGTATTACATGGCCATAAACATCCCGCGTTTTTATTGTTTTTGGAGATTGATCCAGAGCGAGTGGATGTCAATGTTCATCCAACGAAGCATGAAGTTCGGTTTGTTGCACAAAGAGAAGTGCATGAGTTTGTTCGACATCATGCCAAACAAGTTTTGTCTCAGTTTCAAACTGCACCAGCGGAGCTTGCTGATGCCCTTCATCCGAGTCAACGTCAGCCTGAGCAAATACAATCAGTACTAGGTCTGCATCAATATGATTCAAATCAAACGCCAGATGCGCATATCGGGCAGACACAGTCGTTTATAGATTCCAGTTCATTACAAGATCAGACCAAACTTAGCGCATATACTCATCAGCCGTATTCAGAATCTTCTTATCAAAATCAAGGTGTGAAGACTGCTTTAGGGCAATATTTTCAAGCATTACGTCCAGAAGAAAGTCGCAATTCGAATACACCTGTAAAGCAAGAGGCTGATGAATATCCACTTGGATTAGCGTTAGCTCAATTGCATGGCATTTATATTTTGGCGCAGAATCGTGATGGTTTAATCATGGTCGATATGCACGCTGCACATGAGCGAATTTTGTTGGAGCAATTAAAAGTCGCATGGGATGCTAATCAATCCGCACAATGGCAAACACAACCGTTATTAGTACCATTAGCGGTTGATGTCACTGCACAACAAGCACATCGTGCTGAACAAATCCAAGACAGCTTAAATCGCTTAGGTTTAGAAGTAGATCGGCAAGGTGAGCAAACGGTTGTGGTTCGTGCGGTGCCTGCTTTATTAGCGCGAGGGAATATCTCGAGTTTGGTGCAGCAGCTTTTATCAGATATTGATTTATCTGAATTAAATACAGATGATCAGGAGTCGCAGGTCAATGCGCATAATGGCGGCTTGATTCGCGCCCGTGATCGCATTCTAGGGACGATGGCGTGTCATGGGGCGGTACGTGCCCATCGACAGCTTAGCCTTGCTGAAATGAACGCGTTGTTACGCCAAATGGAGCAGACGCCATTTGCGAGCCAATGTAACCACGGTCGACCCACATGGCGTGCATTTCCGCTATCACAGCTTGATAAATTATTTGCACGAGGCGATTGATTGACTCTTCAACATAAAAAATCTGAGCATCCACCAGCAATGTGCATCATGGGGCCAACAGCGAGTGGCAAAACTGCTTTGGCATGTGAGTTATATAATACGGGGCGTTATGAAATTATTTCAGTAGACTCCGCATTAGTTTATCGTGGACTTGATATTGGTACAGCGAAGCCGACAGCTCAAGAGTTACTACAATACCCACATCATTTGGTTGATATTATCGAACCAGAGGATATTTATTCAGCGGCTAATTTTGTAGAGGATGCGCATCGACTGATTGGTGAGATTCGCGAGCGGGGGAAAATTCCGTTGCTCGTTGGCGGGACGATGCTTTATTTTCGTAGCTTATTCTCTGGTATGGCTGCAATGCCCGCAGCTAATGCGGATGTCCGTGCAGAGATTTCAGCTCAGGCAGAGCAATATGGTTGGGATTGGATTCATCAGCAATTAGCTGCAGTTGATCCTCGTGCAGCGCAACGGTTTTTGCCAAGTGACCGTCAACGCGTGATGCGTGCTTTAGAAGTCTATCGGATTAGTGGTCGGGCGATTAGTGATTTCCATGATGAACAAGTTGTTCAGGAAACCTCGGACGATTTTACAATTTATGCATTAGTACCTGATCGTGCTTTGCTTCATGAGCGTATTGCATTACGTTTGCAGCAAATGTGGCAGTCTGGTTTCGTAGAAGAAGTCAAAACATTACGTCAACGCCCATTATTGACTGCTGAGTTTCCTTCTATGCGCTCTGTGGGTTATCGTCAGGTTTGGGAATATTTAGATCAAATAGAAAATCAACTACCGTTTGTCGCCGAAAATGATTTGCTCACAGAATATCAATTGACTGTTAATATCAATAAAAACATACTAGAAATGCAGAATCGCGCATTATATGCAACGCGTCAATTAGCAAAACGTCAGTTTACTTGGATTCGATCTTTAAGCGATTCTCATACTGTTCAGTTATTCAATACAGTTAATGAAGGTTTTCTTCACTTGCGTAGTTGAAAATAATGGCTCAAAATTGTGCCCCCTGTCTTGTGTCATAAAAAATATTAATTAGCCGCTAATTTTGGCAGCTTTT